>NZ_JBJMAU010000003.1:0-404399 GCF_052119505.1 Anaerobacillus sp. MEB173 | reverse complement strand
AAACTTATTTTTGAGATGTTTTATCAAAAAGTCTACCAGAGGGCATTTTTTATGACCCGAAATCCCCATTTGTCACAGGACATCACCCAAGAAACGTTTATAAAAGCCTTCAAAAACTTACATAAGGTTGAAGATGGAAAGAAAATAGAATCATGGTTAATCACCATAACTATAAGAACAACCATTGATTTTTTACGAAAAGAAAAAAGGTGGAACGATTTTACTGCTGGTGATGTCTATATAGATGAAACAGTGATGAAGGATTCAATTGTGGAATTGCAAGTTGAGCAACGATTTATGAAATCACTTTTACAAAGTTCGATCTCTATACTCAAACCAGAATATAAAGACGTTCTTTTACTGAAATATGACTGTGGGTTAAAGGATAAAGAGATTGCACTAGCATTGGAAGTTAATGTAGGGACTGTAAAATCTCGTATACATCGTTCAAAGTTAAAACTGAAAGCGATAATGGAGAGTTATTTAGAAGATGGTAAGGAGGGCAGCCTGTAATGAAGGAAAGAAAACAACATGATATCGACCATCTACTAAATGAAGTAATTCAAGAAGAAATATCAAATAGTCAATCCCCGTTGTTATCAGAAGAAGAGGCATGGAAGGAGATAAGAGGGAAACTAGATCGTCAATCAATGAAAAGAAATAAGCTGAAATATATGGCCATAGCTTCAAGTGTAGTAATCCTTCTAACTGCAGCCTTTTTCAACCCTAGTCAAGGAGATGCACTATACAGAATAACCAATTTATTTTCTAGTTCAGATAACTCTAGCACTCAGCTGGCTGGTCGTGTTAGTGAACAAATTGACGATCCAGATGCACCGCCTGAATCAGAATTGTTTGTTATTAATGAAGATAGTAGGATTGATGCTTTTGATGTGAGTCTAGAAGAAGCAGAGAAGTTAACCTCATTTAAAATAAAGGAACCTACATTCATTCCAGAAGGATTTGTGCTAGAGTATGTTACAGTTTTAAAATCACCCAATTCACTAGGTGATGAAGCAAATTTAATGTATTTTAATGAAAATGATCAAAATCTATCGATTAGACAGATGATTATTCGAGGTGATTTTGCTTTTGGTCGCATTATGGATAGTACGGATAGTAAAGAAATAAATATTAATGGACACCGTGCAACTCTGACGATATATGAGTATGATTACAAGAATATCACTTGGATAACCAATACACATTATTTTAATATCTCGGGTAGCGGCTTAATTGAAGATGAGATCATCAGAATAGCAGAGTCTCTGTAAACTTTTATGGTTGTTTCCATTTCGGCAATTGTATTTTTCGATATATTAGAATCGGGGGAAGTTGAATGGGTTTAAGTTTAATTACGTGGGTAGTAGTTATCATTATGGCACTCTTTCTTCTTATTTCAGAGTTTTATATAAATAGAAGGTTAAATATTAAGAGACCACGGGTAAGCATATTTTCTAAAGGGAGGAAAAAGGTCTATATTGTGTTTGAAATTGCTCTTATTATTCTCTCATTGATTGCAGTTTTTACATTTTTAACCTATTTTCCGCATTCTGCAGCGCTGCGTAATCTCCCTATCCTTCTGTTTTTCTTTTCCCTTAGTTTATTAAGAGGAATTGAAGAGTGGATAGTCAAGAAAAGTGATAGGGGATATTATCATGAATGGTCAGTTTCAATTACATTTTTGATAATAATTGTCTTTATTATAGTTGTTGAAATGGTAAGGTAGTTACTGTTGTTGATAAGTTTGGTTGGCTTCAATTTTCAGGGACAATTTCTTAAGTAAGAGATTGATCTTCGTTGTTACGTGTAATACACAATTAATAGAAAAGTATTCCACCTGAAAAGAGGTGTAAAAGTGTTTAAGCGAATGTTTTTTTCTTTAATTTTAGTCGGATGTTTAGTTTTAATAGCATACCTTTTCTTTAACTACAATTATTCAAATGAAGCAATTTTAGGTAAAGTAACTGACCGAAATGGATATACTCTTAATCAAGTAAAAACTCCCGTTACTGTTGAACTCTTTATCCAACCAGGATGGATCCCTTTAAATAGCAATGAAAAAAAGGAAATTAATATAAAACTAAAAGAGGATAATAATACAATGATTATACTGAAAAGTGTTTGGAATAGAGGTACTGACATTTATTTCAGTTTTACCACTACGTATAATTTGAATCGTAATAACGGTAACTTTTTGTATAATGGAATTTTTAATAAGGATGGGACATTTACTTCTTTTGGTTCAAGTAATGATTTTTATTTGTATAATAATAAAAATGAAAAGATAGAAGTAGGTCAGACTGGACGAGGACCTAAATCAGATTTTTCGTTTGGAATTACCTCTGATAATTATAGCTTATTAGAGGACGGGTTTTATGTTAAATATTATGGTTTTATTTTATATGATTACTCAAAGAATTAGTATGTATTCTGTTGATAATTAGAGCATTTTCTTAAAATAATCCAATATAGGGAGATGTGTATGAAAGAAGTAATTAGTTCTGAATTAGGAAAATTAGTAGGATTAAAATTTCAGGATGCAGGAAGATCATCTAATCTATTTTGGCTGGGGTTTGGGGATATAATTCAAATCATAAGGAGAGGCAAAACCGAAGTATCAGCTGAATATGCACTACATATTCAATGTTCGTGGAGAATTATCATGAAAAACAAAATTATTGTAGCTTCACGGGATTTCTATTCTCCAAGCTCGGAAGGGGATGGAGAAATTGAGGACTTCGATTGGGATTTACAAGGCAACAATAGATTTGATGAACAAATTAAAACTTTTATAAGAGACAAAGGACGATTAAAAGTAGAGAAAATTGAATCTGATGATGTAGGTGGATTAAAAGTATTTTTATCAGATGGTTATAAATTAGAAATATTTCCTGATAGTTCAGAAGATGATGAACGAAGTGAACACTGGAGGTTCTTTAACCGAAAAGAAAATAGTCCTCATTTTGTTGTTACTGGAATGGGAATCGAAAAGGTTTGAACTTTAGCCCTTGTGAAGAAATGTACTTCATGATTACAGCCAACGAAATGTACCACGAATGACATAGTTTTTACCACTAAATGACAAGGTATTTACCACAGTATGACCGGCTGTTTACCAGTGTTGTGATCTATGATAATTAGTCAGCTGAATGCATCCAAATGTGTATTTGCGGTCTAAGGCTATAAATCGTGTATAATTAGTACTGGGATGATTTGTATATAGGGATATGATTATACAACGTCAGTAGGGAATTTATATTGCATAAACTTATTTGGAAAAACACTGCTAAATCAAGAAAAGACTTAGGAATATTGCAGTTGGTGGATCAGATTCTACGTAGATTCTATGGTTATGGAGTTTTTGTCTATGAGGTTTAGAGAAAAGGAGAGATTTTAAAATGGACCCAAAGAAAATCGTTTATTGGTGGACAGGTAAAGAAGAGTATGAATTTAAAGACGATCATATAGGTGAATGTGAAGTCTGTGGTGATGAAGCAACTTTAAACGAGGATAATGTTTGTGAAGATTGTTATATTACTTTTATGAACGAAGAAGAAGATTTTTAATAAGAATACTAGATAAGAATAACCTTCCATAATTTGAGGGTTATTTTAAAAATAAGCGTACAATCGTTAATATATTGGTAGTGTTTCTGGCAATTAACTGATGTATGTTTTGGCAGTATGATTATTAATCTTTATGAAACATTATTTAAGGGCAGGCATGTATATACACTAATATTTATTCATATGAGCAGCGGTGCCTACTGCACTAACGAAGCAGTTTGTTCAAGAAGAAAAATGGCTATCTGTGGTAAATTTAAGATGTGTTGGGGTGATTAAATGAAGAAGAAAAAAGTATGGATGATTACAGTAGTTTTAGTTGTTCTTATGGTATTGTTTGTTGTTTTTCTAAATAACAGGACACTCGAAGATATTCTTAATTCCGACCATTATTATACAAATCCAAATATAAATTTTAATCCAGAAATATTGGAGTCGATTACTCTTTATGAATTAGATGAGGTAAAAGAAAACGGTAAAATAAACCTCGAAGAAGAGCATACTTTTGAGATAGAATATGGAAGTGAATTTTCTTATAAATACTTGGAAGATAAAGGAGAATATTTAATCCTTAAAATTGTTTTAAATCATAATTACTCCGCTGATACCGATAAATTTATAGTGCCATCAGAAATAATAAATCAGAATGGTAATTTAAAATACGCTAAACCTTTCCAATTTAAAGTGTATGACTCAAAAAAAGAAAACGCCTTAATCGAAATAACTGAAGTTGCGTTTGGGGAATATGAAATCTTAATTGACAAGGATAAAGCGTTTAATAGTCAGAGGTTAGATTTATTTTTAGAAAACTATCAACTGTTGATGGTCAATTGATTTTATGTGTCGAATTTAAGTTATAGCTTCTTTAAAGGAAGCAATAGTAGAACAACAAGGTGTCTTGTATAAAAAGATATTTTGGGAGTGTACAATTATGCTTGAACTTGCTAAAGAAATTTACTCACCAAGTAAGGCATTTAAAGTTGAAATTAACAAACGTTCAGGAGACGGCATATTAGAAATAGACGTATATAATTGGGATAGTGAATGGGAAACATGGCTACAAGTGTCTACTGGATTTTCACTTACAGACAACATGGAAAGTGCAATAATAATTGCTAAGTAGAAATTAAAGGGTTTATATGAGAGAGATAACGAGATAGGTAATCGTTAAGCGAAGGATTTAACGGATGTTCTTAACAAAGAGTTTCTTTTTTGCTTATTGAATTAACGGGTGCGTTAGTGATATAACCTTAAATTTCAAAGGAGCCCAAATATGCATTATTTTATGCATTTTGGGCTTTTTAGTTATCAGGAGTGCTTTTTTTATTTCATTGGTAAATGTATTGGCGATGTGTGGAAAAATCCTTGTCATTCGGTGGTGAAAACTATGTCATAGGTGGTACATTTCAGTGGCTGTAATCACTTCAAGTTACGGAACCTTTAATTAACAACATCTAAAAAAGATAAAGAAGCCATAACATGCATGATCACTCCAATGCACATTATGGCTTTTTCTCATTACAAAAAATTAGTATGTTAATGAGCAAGTAACCGTGTCTATATTTCGGTCAATTTTCTATGTAACTAAATACTCATCGTCTTGTCAATTCACAACAACGCTTCTCAATTGAACTTTGTTCTTTCAATTTTTGAATTGGTTTTATCCTTTCAAGACAAAGACTTTTTGGTAATTTAAAATCATAACTCAATGTGGAAACAATATCCGGATGTGAAATATCGTAGGCAGTTAACATGTGGTATGGAAGTGCTAACTGCTGGATTAACTGTGTCATTGGCAATTGGTGAATGATCGTAGATAACAAGTGGTTTTCAGGGAGTCCTTTTTGGTATGAAATCATGGCTATGCCGCTAAAAAATTCTTCACGCTGCTGAATGTTTGAGAGTCTAGAGTCAATTGTAAGGGAAAGAAATGAACCATTTGCGTAATAACTAGTGGGGAAATTACTGTGGAAGACATGTATATTAAACATTTGTCCTAATGTAATCTCACAAATATTCCTTGGCCCATTGATTTTATGATTTAAATATAACGTTGAGATCGCACATTCAATGGGAGAAGGGAAATAATAAAATTTCATAGCTTCACCTTCTTCAAATTAATAGACCGAACAATTTTTGAATTGCAACTATATGAAGAGGATACCCAAGGATTTTTAAATGGAGATCACTCTATAGCACTAGTATAAAATAACTAAATATTATTTGTATAGCATTTTTTATAAGATAATTTCAAAAATTGAGAATTTGGATTTGTATAACCTATTTATTCTTCTTATTATGTTCATTCGCTTGGTAACGTAAAAATTCAATATGCTTCTCTACCGTTTCAATATCCTCTTTTGTTAAGCCTTTTGCATTTATAAAAAATATGGTCTCATGATCTTCGACAAGGTCCTCGTATTTTCTACCTACGAGGAAATCGACAGGTACATTGAAAAAATCTGCTAACTTAATGAGAGTTTTAAAATCTGGTTCACGCTTCCCATTTTCGTAATGGCCATATGCTTGTGGTGTAATCTCTAAGTAATCAGAGATTGCTTTTTTTGTTAGGTTTCTTTCCATTCTTAAGCTTTTGAGAATTTCCGAAAACATATCCTTTTCCTCCTTTGCGGTATTAAATTTTTCCTGTGTACTCATTATAGCTGAAAAACGTAACAGTTTGATAACAATTAATATAAAAATCATAGTTATAAACAAAATGTTTATATTTTTATTGACATAAACAAATTGTTTAGTATATATTGAAAGAAAGATTTACCATATTCTTTTTATAATCACTTTAAATTTAGGAAGGTGGCTACGATATTGACCTTTGAGGAAACAATTCGTCAGATAATCCGTGAAGAATTATCTACAATCATGAGCGACGTAAAGCTGCACTTTAAAAACGACCATCATAATGATTATCCCCCATTGTTAAAAGTCGAAGAGGCTGCAAAAATTCTTCAGATTTCTAAGACCCGCATTTATGAACTTGCCCATCATCCAGGTTTCCCAGTCATACGAGAAGGAAGAAAAATTCGAATTCCAACAAACGGATTGTTTAGTTGGATTGAAAGCCAAGATCAGTCACAAAAGATTATTTAATACCCCTTTTATTATTTTACTATGTTTTCCATTATTAAATTGGTAAAGAAAAGAGGTGATTTTATGACGATTGGTAAAGCTTTACGCACTTTACGTGGATCAACGTCACAGCTGCAACTTTCAATGGAGTTGAATGTGTCTCGTGAAAGTATATCCGCTTATGAAACCGGACGTTCGAAACTTCCGCCAGATATATCAAAATTACTGATAAAAAAGTACAATGACCCATTTTTAGCCATGACTATTGCTAATGAGTATACTGGTGCGTGGTGCCGGAAGTTAGATGGTCCGAATGTTGATTTACATCGTTGTAGCGTGAAAGACAAGGTGGTTGAAGAAGTGATTGAACTAACTGAGTTGTTGCAACGAGTTTCATTATCTTCCCCGCCCAAAGCCATAAGTGATCAGCAAAGAAAGGAGGTGGAAGAATTAGCATTGCAATCCATTGATCTGATTGTGGCTTTGAATCACTTTGTTGCTGTGATGTCGAATGAGTATCAGTTTGATTGGCAGGAGCTTTGGGACAAGCAGTTAACGAAATTAATTGCAAAAGGTTATATAAAAAGAAAATGACGCTGAGGTGAACGAATGAAACATTATGTTTTGCAGGAGGATGTATGTCTTGCGGTTCAGCTATTGAATTGCTGCTACGATTGTTTGAAGCGAGCAGAGAAAGCGATTGAATGTGAGCAACTATCAATGGCTAATTATTGGATTAATGAATTCCAGCGTGCGAGAGATGATCTACAAGAATTGCGAGTAAAAAAGATAGAACGAGACAGACTTATCACTTTGTTTCATGAGTGTTCCCGTAAGCAGATTGATTTGGAAGACGTGGTAAGGAGGATTAGCGGTGAATACTTGTTTTCAAGACCATCTTCAAACTAGGTTATCTTTAAATGTCCCGCTACAATCTGTTCATCGTGAAATGGTGAAAAGTGCTTTGAGATACTATGGAACAAAGGTGATTGATGTAAATGGTAAAGTGAGCACCGAAAGAACGTATTCAAGAATTAAAAAGACCCAATCCAGTTTTAACTTTTATGAAAGCGATTTAACGGTGATCATTGATGCTCTTAGTTATAGTGAGAAAATGTTTAAAGTGAGTAAAAAACAGATAGAAGCAAAGTATTACCGAGAGTTGATAGATTCGTTTATTTTAATCAAGAGGATCTCTACTTTTAAAGAAAAAGACTCACCGGCCAGTGAGTCAGCAAGAAGTTAAACTGTTTAGGATAATACTACCAGTACCCAACACAAATAGTATAATCAGAGATTTACTTTTCGTCAATATCACATCCTATTGAGGTGTTTTAAATGAATTATATAAAAGAGCTGAATGCTTTTTACGATCGGCTTGAAACCAACCCATTATCAACATCAGCGGTTGCTCTTTGGCATGCATTATTGCATATCAACAATAAGACGGCCTGGGTCCCTGAGTTTGCTGTCGCTGTTTCTGTATTATGTACGAAAACGGGTTTAAGTGAGCGAGCAATATCAAAAGCAAGAAGTGAGCTGAAGCAAAAAGGGTACATTGACTTTTGCTCAAGAAAAGGAAATCAGTCGGCGCTTTATCAACTACGTTCTGTGTCTTTTAAAAGTGGATATGACAATATGGATTATCATACCGACAATCGTGCTGACAATTCATGTTATGCTGACAAACCCTATGATAATTGCGCTGAAAATAGTTCCGACAATCATTCCAATAAGGGTACCGACAAATGTACTGGGATTCGTACCATTCAGCCTACGACCAATAATCGATCGGACAATAGTTCCGACAATTGTTCTGAAAGTCATTCCGAAAACCGTACCGCATTAAATAAACAAAACGAAACATCTATTAGTAACTCACTAAGTCTCTATGAAATTTTTGAAAAAAGTTTTAATAGAGTTCCAACACCAATGCAAATTGATATACTTGCTAGCTTCATTGATCAAGATGGTTTACCAGAAGAGTTAGTTCTGTATGGTCTTTCAATCGCTGGGGAGAAAGGAAAGCCGTTTTCATATGCGAAATCCATTCTGACTAACTGGTGTAAAGGGAAGATTCGAACGGTAGAAGAGGCGAAACATGTAAGTGAAGAGTACTATGCTAGAAAAAACAACATTACAACATTTCCAAAACTAGGGGGAGCTATAAATGAACAAGATCGAAAACGGATTAATGACGGCACTGGGACAGTTACCAATTTCAAATTCTATAAGTAAATTAATTGTTTGTGACTATTGTAAAAAAGAAAAGAAGCAAGTCCTTCGCCATATCCCATTAGTAGGTAAGAGGTGGACTGTGAATGCATGTAAGTGTGAGATAGACAAAATCGATGAAATGAGACGTGAACAGAAGCAAAGGGAAAAGCTCATTAGAATTGAGAGAGCTTTAAAATTAAGTAGTACAAATACGGAACTAAGAAATATGACCTTTTCAAACTTCAATGTTCGCCCAGGCTGTGAACAAGCTGTAACTGAAATAAAAACTGCTGTGAATGACTTTGTACAACGTGGAAGGCTAGGGGTTTTTATATTTGGGGAGACCGGAAACGGAAAAAGTCATTTGACAACTGCTGGCGCAAATGAATTAATTGAACGTGGTTATTCAGTCATCTACCTAACAGAAAAGGACCTTTATAGCCGACTCCAAGAAACGAAGCGATTTAGTAATAAAGAGACATTACTCGAAATTATGAATGCTTGTCTTGAATCTGACTTGCTAATATGGGATGACTTTATGAGTAGCCAGCGTTTGACTGATGATGAGAAGGATTGGACGTTTCAGATAATAAATGGCCGTGAACGAGCAAACAAGCCGATATGGATGACATCGAATCTTACACCAGAAGAATTTGATCATCCAAGTACCCGGTACAGGTTTGATAACAAAGAAAGAACCTGGTGGAGACTACTTGGAAATATGAATTGTGTTTATAACCGTGCAACCAATTACAGAGCGGTACAAGCTATGGAAAGAATCAAAGGGATGATGAGGGATGAAGTATGAACAGTAACCCAAACAAATCGATTGCACGCCTAGAAAAGAGATTCATGAAGAAGCGAAGAATGAAGATTTACACTGCACTTGAAGAACTTGATTTCCACTGGGATGAGCAAGAAGTGAGTACATTTATAGAACTATGGAATAATGGTTTTTCACTAAATGAAATTGCCCAGCGATTTTCAAGAGACATCGATGAAGCGGCTATATTATTAATGGATTTAGGAAGAAAAAAGAGAATTAATCCCCGGCACTATGGGATTGAAAGGAGAAAGGTAAATTATAGATAACAGTTAAGAAGTGAGTAAATTGTTTAAGGACAGGTGATGGAATGAAAGCAACTGAGATTAAAATAAATCCCAAACTTATGACAGCTCTTGTAAATATAACCGATATGCCAAAGATCGTCCTTGTCTCTGCAGGTAAGGTAAAGGAGCTTGATATGCCTTACCAGGGGGAGATCAATGTTAGGACGGTGAATGGTAGGATTGAGGAGTATAATTTTAGGGAGGGGGAGAGGTTTTAGGTAGGATTGAACGTGTTAGCTACAATTAATAGATATAAGCAAATAGAGAGTGTTAGTGCACTCTCTATTTCAATTTAAAGTAGTTTATGTTTATTTACATTTACTAATAATTGGTACCAGTTTGTTGGAAAACCAATATGGGAGAAGTCAATACAATCCTCGTATTCTAGGATAAGCACTTCTAAGATCCTGTGGGGCAGCATGACTAGCATCCACTTCATGGAAAGGTTGAACGAAGGAATGTAAGAGCATTGACTCTGTGAGGCATGGGAGGGTGGACCTCCATGAGACATGTGGACATTCAAAAGTGTAATCATAACCTAATTCAACCAATTTTTACCTAGAATTGTCTAGTTTAGTGTACTTTTATTCTAGCATTCGCTACCATCGAGGGTTTAAACTGAACTTGTAAAGGTACAGCCCAATGATTAAACTATGTAAACCTGAGAATAGAGAAATCGTGAGAGTGTGATTAGTTTATTGAGTGAGGTTAATGAAAGAAATGAGGTGACTGAGTGAAGATAAAAGCGATTGTTATTACTCTTTTTTTATTAAGTATGTTTTTTCTTTTAAGGTTTTACAATGAGAAAATTGCTCCTCATACACATTATTTCGAGGTTAATATTGCTTATTTAACAGTGGTAATTATTGTAATATTGTTTGTTGTTATCTTGTTCATAAGTAAAGAACATAAAGTTCTATTAAGCATATTTTTTACTATTTTTCTTATCGTACTAATATTTGGAGTTAGCTTCTGGGGTGTCCGTCCTTATCATATTATTTATGAAGAAGTTCCTAAAAGAATGGAATTATTAGAGTCTTATTTAGAAGATAATTATCAAGGTAGGACTTGGGAAATCAAAAGGAGTGACTCTACTTTTGATAGTCGATACCTGATGTTAGTAACATTTGATGATGAACCAGAAACAATATATCATTACTTAATGAGTGACGAGGTAATAAAAGGAGAAAAAGAATTGAAAAGTAGTGGTAGCAGAAGCCCTAACTAACAACTCCTAAAATTGTAATTAAATTTTGTTTTTCAACAAACGGAGGCTTTGCTTCAATAAGAGAGCAAGGCTTTTTTATTTTCAACAAACGGTGCAGATTACGGAAATAGGCATTCGTCTCTTTGCTAAAAGTAATCTAAATTTATATGTTTTTTTTACCACTAAAATGTATCTATATGAAGCTTTATACTATGAAGAAGAGCATTTAAGAATCACGTCAAAAGGAAGGAGATGGTTATGAAATTACCTATATGTAATCAATGTACTAAAGAATTGAGTTGGAAAATACTTTTGTTCTCATTTTGGCTAGGGTACAAACCGGTCAAATGTGAAAGATGTAATGAAGTTTATAATATGACTAATACTTCAAAATGGAAGGCAAGTTTTTTCATTACTGTGCCTTGGTGGACTGTCATTTATTTATTGAATAAATACCTTTTCAATTTTTATTTAGCCTTAATAATTTTAATTTTATTTCCACTCATTATGTCTTTGTTCGTACCTTTCATTTCCAAATATAGAAATTAATCCTAAATAAATTTTACTGGATTCTTGAATGTTATTATTAAACGAATGGGAGCTTTAGTGAAATAGTCTAACTCAATAAATTAGAAAACATTATTGAAAATAATAATGATATTCAATACGTTAGTAGACATTTAAATAAGTAAATCAGGGGTGTATTACAATAAATTTCAATAAAGATGAAGTAGACCGAATTAAAAAAGAAGTAGAAAAAGAAAAAGAGGAAGTTACCATTCAATTAGACACTACATCTGAAAAACCAATTAAACCATTTAGGATTGGTTTGATACTTATTTTAATTTTAGCTATTATTACAATTCCTTTGATAGTAACCGCTGACGAATGGGAAATAATGATACCGATAATCATTTTAACTTTTGGTACCATTATAATAGCTTGTTATTTTGCTTTAATTTCAGCATTTTTCTTTTTGGGTAAACATGGATGTTTGTTTTTTGTAGGGTTATTAACAATATGTTTTGTTTTTTGGGGTGTAGATATATTACAAGGAATTGGTGCTGGATGGGACAACTTTTTTAGGATTTTAGGTTATCCATGGTAAAATAATAAACTTTTTTGTCGATATGATTTTTTTCGGCTAACGGAGACGATTTATTTGAACAACAGGAGTAGTCATATGTGATTGCTCCTGTTCTTTTTTACTTTAACGAAGCAGCAGAAGTGTTTTTGACTTCCCTGACAACAATGTAGTACCGCCTGAACCGACTGCTGGCAGAAATGTTGTTGGGTATTTATAAAGGCAATATGATGTTCATGATACTATGATGGTGACAATGAATCCAGCAATGAAAGTACATCAATTTGGTGTTAGAAATGCTAATGAAAATCCCGAACAAATTGACTTTTTAAACATAGAAGAATTCCCTACTTTTGTTATATTGGACAATACGGGAATTGTATTGCTTTCAACTGATATGGATGAAACTGCTGATTTTTACAAACACTCCCCGATCTTTAAAGTGATTAAAAAATAAGTTTCCCTTATTGAAGAAACGGGAGCGAGAGTTGAAGAAGCTCTCGCTGCTATTGTTAGGCTAAGAGCAGGTTAGCACAAGAAGTTTCAATGTTATAATTAAATTAAAAATAAACATTGGATGGGATGAAAATGAAATCTAAAGCAGCAGAAGACTTTTTTCATTCGGCGGTGCATTATTGTAATTTAATTGATTTATTCAACGAGGTTGACGAAATCAACAAATTAAATAAACTCCTTATTTCTCTTTCAGATTTGTATTCAAAGGCTTTGCTTCTCCCTGAAGTTGAATCTGAAAATATAGAGACAGTTAGCTTTGACTTAGATTTACCACAAGTAAATTTTGAACATTACGAAATGTATTGGGAAATATACGAGCCTTATTACTTAGAAGAACCTGTGTGTGGGAGCTTAACCGATGACATCATAGATATTTATAAAGATGTTAAGGAAGGAATTCTATTGTATGAACGAAATGAGCATCTTGAAGCAATCTGGCATTGGAAATTCAATTTTGAAACACATTGGGGTCGTCACGTTGTAGATGCAATACGTGCATTACATTCAGCAAATTTCAATTAAACTTTTATTAGCTAACGGAAGCTTAACAATTAGCAACATAATGGGGAGGGATTATGATGGGGAATTTCGGTAAGTATGTTATAGCTTTAATTACTTTGACATTTATAGTGTTTATTATCGGTGCAACTCTTTTAGGCGGTTCGAGTAGTCCCTATACTGATTTTATAATAACGTTCATTGCAGTATATTTAGTAACTTCAAAATTAAATATAAGAAAGGAAAAAGAAAGTTAATAGAGTAAAAGTTTCCTGAGCGGGGGCGTTTCAACAACAGCAGTATGAACGCTTATTCACTAAAGAAGCAGTTTAGCACAAGAAGGACTTGGGTTATTTTTCAATGTACTCTTGGTGGTTATATCTGTCATAATGGTATTTGGGAAAATACAGAAAGTAGGAAAAGAGGTAGAAAAGTGCTTTACAAGGGTTACAAATTTGTTTTTATTAAAATAATAGTAGCAATTGTCTCGGCAGTTGCTTTTAGCTTATATCTTTCTTGGGGGGCATACACACCAGTAGCTGAAAGGATTCCTAATGTTGGTTATTATTCTTTTAGTGGTTTATTTGCTTTCAATTTTGTGCCAAACTTTTTTATTTTTTTAATAATAGGTGTTAGTTTATCTTCAGTTATTGATAGTATAAATGATATCGGCTTACATTTTACTGGGAGTTATTAGTGGTGTTATTGTTGCTATTATCTTTTTGGGAGTTAATTTGATTAGCGTATCTCTTATTAATTTCCTTTTTCTCTCTATTGTGGGTGCTTTGATTTTTCTCTTTGTTCAAACATTATTGTTATTTGGAATTTATAAATTTGCAAAATAAATTTATGTCTTATTGTGTTAACGGAGGCGTTTCTGGAATAACTGAACTGCACCCTGTCTACTTGACAGGGTGCAGTTCATAATTAGCAGGAACGCATTTTCATTAACTGCACCGTTAGTGATATAAGAAAAATTAAAAAACGTAATAAAAATGGCTCAGTTCACAGATGTGTAAACCGAACTTTTAAATATATAATTGGCACAAATTAAGCTACAAATACAAGTACAAATTAGCCTGCATTGTCAATTGTAGTTTACGATTTTGCGATAGGATACGGAACCTGTTAATCAAGATGGGTTTCTTTTTTTCATAATATAGTTGAAAGAAAAATGGGAATTTTATGATATTATTGAATGAATAAGTATTATTATTAAAGGTTGCAGGTGATCATTTGAACCATTTTAACATTCCTACGTATGATATATTATCTTTTGAGCGTGAAATTGGTAATGGTGTAACAAACCCTTTGTTAATGAGGACACAACACGATCTCTATGTTGTAAAAACAATCGATCATAAGGAAGAACCTAAAGTATTAATCAACGAGTTGGTGTGTTATAAACTTGCCAAACTCTTAGATATACCAATTCCTGATGTTGCAGTAGTCAATATCAGTCAACATATTATTCAATCCACTCCGAAATTGATCGAACTTGGTGTGCAGCCAGGAAAGCATTTCGGAAGTAAGTTTGTCTCAAAAGCGCAACCAAACCTTCAACCACCAATGTTAAGAATAGCAACCAATCTTGAAGATATCCCATCAATCATATTGTTTGATCAAATTATATATAATGATGACAGAACAACAAATAGAGGAAACCTACTATTTGATCTTAAACAAAAAAGGTTGCTAGCGATCGACCATAGTCACGTCTTTAAAATTGGTGCTTTATGGGACGAGGTGCAGCTGAAACGTATTCATGAAGAAGGGATATGCTTAATTAAAGAGTTTCATGGACATAATTATAAAGTATTACTAAAATATGTTAATGGGAATAATCCTTTTAATAAGGTTTTACAAAAAGTGTCGGAGTTAACGATAGCCGCTATTGAATGGTGCGTCAGTGACATCCCTGATGAATGGGGTTTGACTGACGGTGAGCGCGGCGTTATGATTGAATTTATTTGGTATCGAATTGAAAATGTGGCCGAAATTTTAAAATTACTAAAGGACCAATGTCCAGATTGGAAAGGAGGAGATTTGAGTGGATTCTAAAGTTATTTATTTTACGGTATGTAGGTATGTACCTGATATTTTACGTGATGAGTTCATTAACGTAGGTGTCTTAGCTCACATTCCGCAAGATGAATGGTGTTATTTTTATAAAACGAAAAATTTAGTACGTATAAAACATTTTGATGATGAAGTAGAATTGGATGTCATCTCAGTGTTATTAGAATCATTAGAATACCAATTCAATGAAGTCGATCTGCTATCTCCTAACCATGAAGGCATTGCTCAAAAAAATTTCTTAGAGAATGAACTTCGTTACTTTGTGAATCAATTACAATTTAGTGAGATACGTACGTTAGTCTCAACTGAGCCCGAAAAAGATATTGCTGATCTACGGGACCTGTATTTATATTACGATAAAAAGAAATCAGAAAGAATCAATACAGACCGGGTACGACGTTTAGTTTCAAAACTATTTACTAGCAGCGATCTTAAAAAAAGTATTACTAGAAATCCGGAACCACAAAACTTATTTAAGCAACAGCCGTTTGATTTTTCTATGAATTTGAATGGGGATGAGGTTTTTATTAAAGCACTTAGCTTCGATTATAAGCATTACAATAAGTTATTTAATGAAGTTAAAGGCTTACTATATGATATCGAGTATTTTAAAAAGAACAATATTCATCATATTAAACTTGTTGTTAACAACACGGAATTTAAAGAAGAATTTGAAAAGCTGGCCTTAGAGCAATTGAAGAATGTAGTTGACGTCTATACTCTTGAAGAATTCGCGAATTTTGTTAGTAAGGCTGAGGTAGCGAGGCAGGATGCTTTGCAGTAAGGTAGAAAAAGAAAAAATGAGAGAGCAGCCCTGGTTTAGTCAAGGTTGCATAAGTGGAGGGCATTATTTGAGGGAGATAATGTCCTCTTTTCTTATGTTAAGGTATTCAATAATTTTTGCCGTCATGTTTTCATTACTAATCCCATGGCTCGACTAATGTGTTTCAACGGACTTTTCACCTTTGTACTGAACCTGTGAAATCTAAGAATCCCTTTTTTATTTAAAGGGAAAAACTCGTAATTAGTCGAATTTTTTAACGTTAACTAGTATTCGTTATCAATAAATGTAAGGGGATAAAGAGAAATGATTTAAGGGGTGATTAGTTTTGTTAGATTCGATTGTAAAAAGAATCGACCTTGATTTGAGAACAGAATTTTTAGGTCTAGAAACTGAAATTTTTTAAGTGGATATGGATGCATACATAATTGTTTGTACAAATACACTGTTTGAGTTTACCGATGTAGAGAAGAGGTTCAATGAAATACGGCCTGTTGGTCATCGCATTGAAATAAAACGTGAGGTTCCTGAAACATGGCAGAAAAAAGGTTATTCCAAGCATTGTGAAAGAATGTACTAAAGCTAACAAGCAGGGGTAGAGATAAATAAGGATTTTTTTATCTTCAACAATAAGGTCCAGAATTGCGGAAGAACGAGATTGCTATTCGATTATGAAACAGCAATCTCCTTTGTTGAACTAACGCTCTCGTTAGTTGAATATAACCCATTAACGACCTGCAAATTGTTTTCCGAAGATTTTCTCTAAATGATGCAAAATCACCTTATTCTTGCCTGCATATTGAACAATAATGTTCCCCTTTTTAAAATAATGAGGGGCCGATATATAACTAATCGAAGCATTTCCAATATTCCCATCTGGATGAATAGCGGAAGCGTCTTTTTCCATATCCACTTTTGTTGGATACTCATATATCAGAATATATTCTCCATCCACATCAATTACATTTGGTGGAACCGAAAAGAACGGGTCTTTCTCGTTATTTTCTATTATGCTAAATTCCACTTTTGCTTTCTCAAGTTCCTTTACAAGTTGAGTAAAATCAAATAGACCTGTGTTGTTTGAACACCCTAATAATATTAAAAAAAGTAAAACATTGATATGTATAATTCTCATAGCCACACCTCTTTTTAAATACATTGTGTGACCAAAAACTTTTAATTATACTGACGGACTTTGTTGCATTAACCTGCTTCGTTAGTTGAATAAAAATTTACATTAAAATTCCAAATATAATCCTTATACTAACATAAAAATAACAAAAAAGTGGGTGCTTAATTAAATTAGGACCCATTGTTAGAAATATTTTCTATAAAGTTCTCGTCTTAATTTTCCACTCAATTGTGCATATAACTTTGTTGTTTCACTTTTCTCATGACCAAGTAAACTCTGGATTACTTCGAGAGGTGCACCGTTGTTTAACATACGAGTTGCGTAACTATGCCGCGGCTGGTGTGGAATATATTTTTATTCACACCTGCTCTTTTAGATATTCGTTTTATGACATATCTCATTTGTGCAATACTCATCCGATGAGGATATCGTTCAGTAACAAATAAGGAGGGATCTTCATCTGTTCGATCTTGTAAATATCTTTTTAGCCAGATATCTGTACGAATATTAAAATAAACTTCTCTTTCTTTATCCCCTTTCCCATGGACAATAGCCGAACGAGTCATAAAATCAATGCTACTCCTATCCAATGAGGCTATTTCACCTATACACAGCCTGTTGAATACATAAATTCAAATAATGCATTTTCCATTGGTGTATGACAAGTTTCTCTTAATAGCTCAATTTCTTTTTCTGTTAAGAATTTAGGGATACGTTTTCCTGCTTTTGGTTCCTTTATTTTGGCTGCTGGATTTTTAGAGATCAATCCTTCTTCATGAGCCCAGCGAAATATAGATTTAATAAAACGTATACGATGACCAAGACTTACTGGTTTTAAACCATTTCCCTCTTGAACTAAGTATTGTTTTAATCCATCTGTAGTAATATTGCTTAATTCTATATCACCAAAAAATCGCATTAGCAATTTCGATTGGAGATGATACGCCTTTAATGTTTTTGGCGAATACCCTTCTATATGCTTGTCTGAATAATATCCATTCCAAATCTCTGATACTTTCACGATCATTCCTCCATTCTAGTAAACTTATATTTTTATCATAGACAAAGTAGCAGGAAAAGAAACGGCTGTTGTAAATTGTTGGATTTTTTAATAAGCTAAGGGAGAATACAGTGGTGGAAAGGAATTAGGTAAATGAACGAAAACATTAAGGAACTTACACTTCTTTTACTTTATTTAACCTCATGGAAAGAGAGAGATATTCCAGAATCAATGAGCCGAAGTTGGAAGGGTTATCCTTTTGAACCTTTAGATGAACTAACTGAGCAAGATTTTATTAGAGGAAGTAAACGATCAAAATCAGTTTACCTTACTGAAGCAGGAATAAAAGAAGCCCAGAAATTAGTCGCGAAATACTTGGATCAAAACCAAAAGTAACAATTTTGATCTTCAACTAACGAGTAGTAATGTTCAACAAGCGATATGGAAATATTGTACAATTAAGATGTAAATGGTTAGGGGGATGGTTTATGCGATTTGCTTTTACTGTACTTATATTAACTATAATTATAGTTGGCTGTGAAAAAGAAGCAACTAATACCTTGGAGTTGTCTCGTGCCTTCGAATCAAATGGTTATGAATTTAAAGGGGTTGAAGGAAAAATCGGGATTCAAAATACAACTTTAAAAGCACAGGAATATCAGAAGGTATTATGGCACTTTTGGGGAGATTCTGAAGAAATTAAAGGTAATTTTCGTGTAGAGGGAACTCATCTTGTGACTGGGGAGAAAAAGCCTATATTGCTTGTAAATCCACAAGGTAATGAAACAACTTGGGAGTACGACAATCATTATACTCAACCTAATTTAGGTGCAGATAAAACTAAGCCATCAGCCTTATGGTTTGATAAGTCTGGGATTTGGAAATTAGATGTTATTTTGGACAATTCCCATTTTGCTGAAATCATAGTAGAAGTTAAATGACCTCATATTGAACAAATGGGTGCGAATGTTCATTAAGAGCAGTCGCTTCTTGTGCTAAAGAAGCAGTTATGTGGAAGAAGGAATTATGTAAAATATTGAGGTGAAATAATTGATAATCACTTGTGATGCATCATGTGACATGGGGTTTTATTATGTAAAGCCACCGACAGATAGTAGAATACATTACCATGAACAGAAGGATAACAAACTGACCAATTATGTAGATAAATCAAAAGTAAAGGTTCTTAAATCCTTTAGGAATGATGTTACAATCAAATTAAACAAACTGGTATTATCTACTAAAACTTATAAAAAAGCACTTGAAGATGAGGAAATAGACGCTGAGTTCTTTAATGAACTTGATGAGAACGGTAATTTAAGTGGAATAGAATTATGTTTAAAAAAAGAAAGGTTAATTTATTTGGTTGAAAACAATGCATTCAACTGTTATTTATTTAATTGGAAGGGAAAAGAATACAAGCTTCATACAATGGATATTGAAGAAGAGGTATTCAATTCTAAAAATATCATCTATCCATTTTCTGAAGAAAAGGATAGTTTTGCAATTGTAAAGGTAGTAAAACGATATAGTAATGTAGGAATTATAATGGGGATAATTACGCTAAGGGAAGATGTTTATCCAACAGATTACATGGTTAAACCACTTTTCATTCTAAGTGAATAAGAGTTTGTTTTATAAAGTAGTATGTAACGCTATTGTATTAACGGGATGCGTTTCTTTAATAAGCACCCCAGCCACCCATTAATTATATATTCCTAATGATCATTGGACCTCATGTAGTTTAAAGCTTCTATTATTTTTTGATTTTCTCTTTCTAACTTCTCAATCTGATCTTGTTGTTTATGAAGCTTAATGTAATTTGATATGACAGTAATTACTAAAAAAATGAGAACTAATATAATTATCACTGTATAAAATCCCCTTAAAAATAAATATAGGTGCTAATATTCTAATATTAACATGTTTACTATTCCACTTAATCTGTAAATTTTAACCATAGGCTAGAATTCTGGGTCGATTTTGAACTAACGGAAGCGATAGCGGAACAGAGTTGTCGCTTCTTCAACTTTTGAGCAGGAATGTTGAACAAATTGAATATAACTTTGGAGGCACATATGAAATTTGAGATAAAACCATACGTTGGTGTGGGGATGATTAAATTTGGAATGACCGATAACAAAATCCAAGAAATTCTACAAATAGAACCAGAAAAGTTTAAAAAGTCACCATTGAGTGATGTATTAACAGATGCTTACCCTTTTTGTCATGTGTACTATAAAGAAAATGGTAACTGTGAAGCGATTGAGTTTTTTGAACCAGCAGATGTTACATTCCAAGGAAATACATTGATTGGCATTCCTTATGAAAAAGTAAATAGATTATTTAAAGAGTTGGACAGTTTATTAGAAGAAGATGAAACAGGTATTATTTCTTTTAAATATGGTGTAAGTATATACTCCTCTGATTTGCAGAGTGTTGAAGGTGTACTTGTTTTTGAAGAAGGATACTACGATTGAGTTATTTAAGTAACGGATGCTTTTATCCATAATAAATTATTTGATGTAGCAGAACTATACAGGATTTTATTCATCGCTGAATTTATGGAGGGAAGAGTTTGAGAAGTTATTATTCACTAACCCATCAAAGAGTGGATGGCACTGGTTTTGATGAGAAGCATATTGGTATTTTTACTGATATGGGGAAGTTATTAAAAGTAATAGAAAATTATAAAACTTTACCTGGATTTAAAGATTTCCCAGATGGTTTCTATGTTACAGCATTTAAATTGAATTGTGACTATTTCCATGAAGAAATAACACATAACTTTAAAAAGGATTATGTATGGGTTTTATCTCACGGTTATAATGATGAAGATGATAATGAGATTGGCACCTTTTTTGGAGTATATTCTTCTTTAAATAGAGCTAAAAATTCCTTAAAAATGTATATGGAGCTCCCGAAGTTTAAGAGACATCCACAGGGTTTTTACATTAATAAGTATATATTGAATCAATCGGAGTGGCAAGAAGGGTTTGTCACATATTACTATTAGAACATAGAGAGAAAAAACGTTAAACCTCTTGATAAATTCGTAATTATTAGATATACATTTAAATTTTGTAATTGAACTAACGGATGCTTTAGTTGAACAAGTGCTAGCATTTATAATGATCTTTTGCTGCGCAATACATATATAATATTCAATAGAAGATGATATTCCACAATCGGGTCAATTACGGAAGGCCAAAAGCCTAATTCCTTGGTAAAAATAAGGAATTAGGCTTTTTTACTTTAAAATCCCTGATTTTTTCTATTGGTAAACACGCGAGAGCTAGTGGTAAATTTCGTGACAACTGCTGGTAAAGAACATGGCAGAGAGGATACTTTCTTGTGGCTGTAATCATATAAAGAAATACTACTGAAACTTTCTAGTTGGAATAATAGTTTTTTTATAAAAATTTCACTGTTGTAAAACGCGCGTTTACAGATTCCTTAACGGTATAATTATTATAGTAAATATTCGTTATTGTCATATTGCTCAGTGTAATATATCCATTTGCATCATGTGCGGAATTATGTAAAACAAATAGTAGTAATTGTTAGATGTAGTTGAATTAAAATAGGATTTCTTTATAAATAGTGAAACCTGTGAGGAGAGTTAGTGAAATGGAAATCGCTCTGGATTATGAGGTTAATAAAAATACTATGGCATTAATACCTTGCTATCATCAAGATTATTACACCAAAGTACTTGAGCCAGGAAAGACCTTCTATGTAAAAAAAACTCCTATACAGTTAATAAAGGAATCATGTTTAGAAGGTGGAGCTACTTATGATGGTAGAAGAACGGCAGTCATGCATACTACGGGGATTAAGCAAAAAGTTCCGATCCCGATTGATCCAGTAAGAAAAATTTATGCAATCCCTACTCATTCAGCAGCGCAGTATGAATGTCACTGGTTCTTCTATCAGCACATAAGAGCAATCGAAAGTGATAGGAAGAATGAAAATCTAGCTGTAGTTGTTGTAAATGATCATAGACAAGTAAATGTGAATGTTTCTCGTTATACATTGGAAAAGCAATTGCAACGGGCAGCAGTGTGTGTTGTCCGTTTTTCCGGATTGATAAGTTGTTGAGTAGACAATGTGACTTTACTGTTCTTTGTACTGGCTTAAAAAATACTTTTCAATCATACGTGTCGTTTTGTTGCGGAGTTCAGCATTTAAGTAGTTTAATTCACCATGATAGCCTCTGTTAAAATATTCATACCTACTGAAAGTACCGTCATTTAAACCTTTAACTACCTTTATCCCTCTTTTAAATGTTTCCTGCTTAATACTACGAGATTCTTTACTAAGCATTAACAGTGCTTGATCAACTAATTGAATGTAAGGACCTTTTATTTTAAACGGAGAATTTTGGATCGTTTTAAGGTCCTTTTCTAGTACGGTCCTTACAAGTGGCAGAACTATACTTTTTTCAATAAGTAATGATTCTTCATGAGACAAGTTCACTTTTCTCACCCCACTCACATAATTACAAACAAATGTTCTATTCTATATACATTTTATCCAAAATTAGACGACTAATCAACCTGAAAAGGGAGGATTTAATGAAGCTCGTAAATGTAACATTATTCTATTTCTTATTTAGTATTTCACTTGATTCCTGGATCAATAAGGATATACGTGTTACTCAGTTTGATAAACCTAATACTTATGTAAATAGTTTTTTGGTGGACGATCACTTAATTGAAAAGAAGCCTGATAATAGGGCTATTGCAAAAGTTTTAACGGTAATCGACGGTGACACAATTAAGGTACTAATGAATGGGAAAGTAGAAACTGTTCGTTTCCTTTTGGTTGATACACCTGAAACGCTGCATCGTAGTTACGGTGTTCAACCTTATGGTCTAAAGGCAAAAATGGTTGTGACTGAACTTCTTGCAGGAAAGTATGTTGAACTAGAGTCTGATCAATTAAAACGTGATCGGTATGGAAGATAATTAAAATATGTTTATATTGATGGCGAATCGGTCCAAGAAATGTTAATCAAAGAAGGATTAGCTAGAGTTGCATATGTCATTCCACCTAATACGAAATACGCCGAACGATATTATGACATTCAGAGGAAAGCTCAGGTAGCAAGAATTGGCATTTGGGGTATTGACGGTTATGTAAAGAAAGATGGCTTTACGGTAAATAAAAAAATGAATCGATTAGTCGGGTGTAATATAAAAGGAAATATCAATTTTTTTAATGGTGAAAAAATTTATCATATTCCTGGAGGAGTTTACTATAACCGGACAGTTGCAGTGGAATGGTTTTGTACTGAGGACGAAGCTAATGGGTCTGGATATAGGAAATCATTGAGATGAGGAAAAGCACAAGTCTTTTGTTTCCTAATGTAATTAATTAGGGTCTTCCTCATATGATCTTTATATATTATTATAGGTAATAAGATGGATGGTAATATATTGAAAATTGTTATGAATGGTTATTCGTGACAAAAGTCATAATGTTTAACATGGAGAAAGTGCTAATATATCGATAGAAGGGAGGGGGATTACATGACTGCTGTAATTTCATTTATTGATGAGTTAAAACAAACAATTGAAATGAAACGAAAAGAAATGATAGTAATAGCAGGTAACAAAGGATTTACTCATAATGAAACAGTTTCAATTAGTCAGGAAATAGACATTCTCCTCAACCGATATCAACTGTTAATGATTAGTGAGAATAAATAACAATATCAAGAGAAAATCATTAGAGAACTCAATTTATTATTGTGGTTAAGGTGGTTCAGAGGTCTACCATAAATATTTCATATCGTCCGTAGCGAAGATTTCTCCCTACTAATTAGAGACGTCTGGTGCAGCTTCTTTTAATAGAGTATGATTCCGGTCGTAATGAATTCGTAATTACATGGATAGAGTGTCGTCAGTCGCCTTTGGCAGGTTGACGATAAGAAAGTGCAATCATTTGTGCCACAAACGTGTTTGGGAGCGAAAGAAGAACAGGCCTTCACATCTGAAGGTCTGTTTTTTAATCTTTAGAGGCTTTTCCAATTGGTTCATATTCTAATAAATCGGATAATCGTACATTTAACGCATCACAGACTTTAAGTAATGTTCCGATCTTTACGGTTTCAAGATCCTCATCATGCCACAACTTCTTCAATGCATTACGGCTTAACCCCGTTTTTTCCATGAGTTCTGTAAGGCTATTGATTCGTTGCTCTGCCATAATTAGCCTCAAGTTATTTTTAATACTCATTACACCACTCCCCTGTCCTATCCTTATTAGTTTCAATTTATCATTTACGGTCAATTAATTCAAGTTAATGGTTAAATAATGACCATATAAGGTTAATAATTGATTGACTATTTCGACCTTATAAGGTAAAATTATAACTATAGAAGGTTATTTTTTCGAAGGGGGATTGAATATGAATAACTATACTTTAACGAAAGAACAAGTCACTGAGATCAATGGATACATACAACAGCGTTGCCATGTCATTGAATATAACGGTGAAAGGAAGCCCCACTTTAATACAGTTGCTGCTTATGTGAAACAGAAGCTAGGAATACGGAGGATATCTGAAATTCCTAGGGATCAATTCTATGAGGTTCAACGAGTTATACAACAATACACTGTTTCTGAGTAAGCATGGGTAATTAAGTTGGGCCATGAGCCGATCATGGCCAATTTAATAACTGGAGGAATTGAGATGATGAAGCTAATTGGTTCTAAGAGAAATGGAAGACGTTATAACCGTGAACAATTAAGGATAATTCGAAGTAAGGTAATGACAATTGCAGCTGCACTTAGAAAGATTCACCAATGGGACAAGAGCCGGTCACTTCAACGAGCTTGGCGAATGGTGAAGCAACAGTACTATACGAAAGTTGTTGGTGTCATATTCGGAAGAAGACAGGAGGCAATTAAGAGATTAGAGAAATATGATCCAAGAAGAATTAAGGTTACATTACAGCATGAGCCGGAGAATAAGTATGATCCAAATGCGGTTGCAGTCATTGTGACGGTTATAGGGAAAGGATCATATCGAGTTGGTTATGTAAGAAAGATTTATGCATCTGTGTATGCTCAACTATTAATGAAAGGCTACACATTACAAGCACACCTTGAAGGAATAACAAAATCTAAGGAAAGTGCCTACTACGGATTGAATATTAGTTATGTCATTGATCAAGTTGCCTATGATGTTGATCAACAAGAAAAAAGAGCCTACTCCCGCCAAGAAATACGCTCTTTAATCGGTTAATTACTGTAGGACCAGTAATTGGTTTCTATTATACCAAATCTGGTCCTTATGAAAAAGGTATTACCTCTATTAACGTCTATAGCACTGCACAGATCTAAGCGTAGCGGTGCCTTTACACTGAGAGATTCTCTTTGGTATCCTGTAGCGAAGTTATGAGCGTAAAGGAAGGAAGTGCTCTTCTTCCTTCCTTAAGGATGGGTTTCCAAAGGGAATAGAGGCTCAGTGTCAAGGCTAGATCGTCAGTAGTGCTGGTAATATTTTTTAATAAAACGCATATTTTTGAAATTATTTTTACCAGTACTTTGTTTTACATTTAATAAACTAAATATAAATAAGTGAATGCCGTAGTTTGGAAGGGGAACCGAGTATGGATAATAGAGAAGCTATTGGTTATATGTTATTAGCAGCAAAAAAGGTTGGTTTAACTAAGGAAATAACGAAAAATTTATATAGTGAAATGTACTATATGTTTGATATAAAAACAGAAAATGAGGCTGAACAAGAAGGCTTTGATTGGTACTACAATTTAAAGGATTAATTCTATATGAATACTATAGCATCCTGTGTAATTACTTAAATAATTCTCTTTACTAGGAGGACTATTATGTGAAAGGTTATTTTCGAAAGCGGGGAGAAAAGTGGTCTTTTACCGTTGATCTTGGCCGGGATAATCAAGGGAAACGGAAGCAAAAAACAGTTTCAGGATTTAAGACCAAAAAGGAAGCACAGATAGCTTGTAATGAGTTAATAAACCAGCTCAATAAAGGCGAGTATTTAGAGCCAAATGAAATGACATTAGAAGAATTTATTATGGAGTATATGCAAAGCCAAGGTAAGCAAATTTTGCGTCCAAAGACGTTTGAAACTCATATGTTTATTATTGATAAACATATCATCCCTGAACTGGGAAAGGTTAAGATTGATAACCTGAGCCCGGCAATGGTACAGAAATTTTATAATAAAAAGATCAATGAAGAACATTATTCGGCTGACTATGTAAGGACGATGCATTCAATTTTAAGAACGGCCTTTAATAAAGCCGTAAAATGGCAGTATATTAAAAAGAACGTATTCCAGTTGGTGGATCCACCTAGGCTTGAAAGTAAGGAAATAAAAACATGGTCATTAGAAGAGGCGACGAAATTTCTTCATTCTGTTGAGAAGCAGAGATTTTATATTGTTTATTTATTAGCCGTCTATACTGGCATGAGACAAGGTGAAATACTTGGATTACGCTGGGATCATTGTGATCTTAAAAATGGAACGGTTAGTGTTAGGCAAACTTTATCACGAACGAGTAAAGGTCTTCTTTTTGAAGAACCAAAAACGAAAAGCTCCAAGCGCTTAATTTCGATTCCGAACCATGTTATTGATGCATTAAAGAAACACAGAGTGGAACAAAACAAGCAAAAATTAATTGCCGGAATTGGATATGAAGATCATGATCTCGTTGCCTGTATTGAGACTGGTAAACCAATCAATTCAAGGAACCTAATCCGTCATTTTAAGAGGATGATCAAGGAAAGTGGCGTTCCAGATATTCGCTTTCATGATCTTCGCCACTCCCATGCGACGATCATGCTGCAGCTAGGGGAACACCCAAAGGTAGTTTCAGAGCGGTTAGGTCATAGTAAGATAACTGTAACGCTAGATTTATATAGTCATGTGATTCCAAATATGCAGAAGGATGCGGCGTTTAAGTTTGAGCAGGCGATGAAGGATGTTATGAGGAAGTGAGATGGGGAGCATTACCTTTTGGGTAGTGCTTTTTGCTGTTTGAATATCAAATCTGTTGGTTATAAAATTACAATAAATCATTGGTTTAAGATTAAGCTAGATAAACCGTATATAAGTAAATGAGGTTTTGATTAATTATAACTAGTGAGAAATGACAAAATAA
Organism: Anaerobacillus sp. MEB173; assembly: GCF_052119505.1. Taxonomy (NCBI): domain Bacteria; kingdom Bacillati; phylum Bacillota; class Bacilli; order Caryophanales; family Bacillaceae; genus Anaerobacillus; species Anaerobacillus sp. MEB173. Next base: position 376,967 of record NZ_JBJMAU010000003.1, on the reverse strand, counting down.
GAAAGAGTCACTCATTATTGAAAGACTCTTTCTAAAAGAAAAATAAACAAAAATAGAAGTGGTTCTAATTTATATAATATTTTAAGTAACCAGTATATCTTACCATCAAACTAGAAAAAGAAAATTTTGTACCATAAACTTTTATTAAGCACTATCTTGTATCAAGTACCTAATTTTATTACTCTTCCTTTAAACCAAAATACTTATACAAGCCTTTTTCAATACAATCATTCAATATTTCTCCACAAAGATTTGCAATTAACATTACATCAACGTCTTTAAAGCGAAATTTATTTGAATAACGATTAATAGATAGGTCTATTTTTAATCTATTTGCATTATTTAAAATCTCTTGTTTTACAACATTATTGCTATGTACAATGTTATTTCTGACATTCAACCAAAACCTTATAAATTCATATTTTTTCGTACCAACAATAAAGTGTTCTTCTTGCTTTTTAATGTATCTTTCGAAATATTTAAGGTATTTAACTATACCATTATCACTTCTATTCATAACATTTTGCATTTCAGGAAGTGAAGGTTCAGTTTCAATGAGTTTCTTGGTCAGACTAAATAAAGTCGATTCCAATAAACTTAGAAACATTACAATAGATGCTAAAGAATTCATTTCACCCTCTAACTCTATTTGTTTAAATTTGAACTCCCTTTCGGACACGTGACGAGATTGAATAACATCTGCCCATTCTAATTCATCGGGGTCTTGCGTTTCATCTCTTAATCTTTTATGATTTTCCAACATTTCTCGAGATTCTTTTAATTTTGAGTCAATTTCAACTGTAATTCTACTACTAATTTTTTTTGAAGATCTCAATATTGATAATGATTCTAAATAGTAATTATCTACAATACTATATAAATCTTTTATCAATTCTGACGGTAAATTGTCTTGTGTATGGCCTATATGCAAAAGGTACGACATTGAAAGGTAAAATTTATATATTGGAAGTTCCTCGGTAATTCCTACCTTCATAAGTTATAAACACCTCTGTAATTCATTATATATTTTATTAACTAATTTTAGCATATTAATCTATGTTAATTTGTAATATTATTGGGTGTAATTAATCAAGTTTCCTTCCAATAATATATCCCAATACAATTACAGTTTATAAAGAATAGAAACACTCATTTCATCATCACAGTGAATATTTCTCTTTTTCGTTATTTTAATTAAGGTTAATTAAGTAAATGAAAATGAAACTAAATATCACCTAAACGTAGTTAAATGTTATAATATGTAAAATGAGTTAAACATAAGGAGGGGGAGTTTATTTGTTTAATTTAAGAGATTTTCTTTACTTAGATGAACGAACAGTTAAAAGGTATTTATCATCAATAGAAGAAGGTTTAGTTAAAGAAGTGCTTGAAACAGATATTGCAGCCAAGCCTAACTGGGATTTTGAGGTTTCACTAGGAGAAATTCAAAAATTACTTGTTGCGGCAGGTATCCCGATTCCAAACGTGGGAGTAAAAAGAACGGGAAAAACAGATACAGTTTCGGTTCAAATCACAAAGGAGCCTACAATTGATTCACAATTTGATAAACTATTCAGGTATATTGAGCCTGCACTTCAATATTTAGAAGGTTTTGACCAAGCTATTTGGTCTCAACTAGAAAATGGGCAGTTTGTTTATTACTCTTCTGAAATTTCTCTGCCAAAGGGATATGAAAATGCGCAGATGTTGAATATAGGAGTAGATTTTTATGAACTAGCAAAGGGATGGATTGAAAGAGATGAGGATTTTGAAAAGGTCATAGAAGAAAGTAGGGGTTACAGGGAGGAAGCTGCTTCAAAAAAATATACGAATGTTTATTCGATTCCAATTGGCTCACCAAATAAAAGGAAGTATTATTTTGTAGCAAAAGTTATTCATGATAACTTAGTCGATTGTTCTATGGAGGACTTAACTCTCGGTAATGCATACACTTTAGCTAGAGTAGAGCATGTTTTAGGAGCTAGTGACAGATATACTGTTTTTGATTCAACATTAAAAGGTGTTGACAAGTTAATGAATAGAGAGGAAAGGAGAAAACAAAAAGGTGATTTATTTGAAGTAGCAACAAAGCCAGCTGTTATAATTAGACCAATAGCTATTTTTAAACAATAAAGGATATTTAGGGGGGATTTGTGACAGATAAAGATTTAGAATTTGAAGAAATGTTGAGAAAAAGAATTTACCCTGATATTAAAGACTTTAAAATGTATAAAAAAAAGTCATTGTTTATAAACCCTGTTGTTCCAGAGGTTAATAGGTCTAATGGTGAATTATATATTTATAGTTTAACTGTTGGACACCTTTGGATAATTGAAAGTGTTAAATCGGTAGGTTTTGGAGACTTTATTAACGATTTAATTCTATTCGCAAAAGAAAACAACTCTAATTTGTTGGAATGGAATATAAGCAAATCAGATGAAATCAAGTTTAATCAATTATTATCAAAGCACAATATGGTTTTTGAACGTAAAATAGTTAGTGGAATTAATGTTATGAAATACAAAGAAGAGCTTGACTTATTAAAAGAAAAAAATCATCCTTACCACACTTTTAGTAGAATTTTTTATTTTATTAAAACTAATTCATTACCTGAAGACATTTTAGGTTTTAGTAATAACCTAGAAGATGAACTTAAGGAAAAAGGTTCTATCATTAATGCTATTTACCTAGGATTAAAAGCAGCAGGAGTAGTTGAAGATGAAGAAGAGATAATGCCTCCTCAATCAGTTATAGACATCTTAAAAGAGTTTTCACCATGCATGGTTGAGAAAAAAGAAATGAAATATTATGCGAAAGTAGGGTAGAGAATAACTATTTTGAAAGGCTACCAGAATTATTTTCGACGAACTGGGACTGGCTAGCTGATAATGAAAAAGTCATAGTTTCAAAACTACTTTATAGCTTTAGAATAATCAAAGAATTAACTTATTCTCTCTTTGCTATTAATGGAGTACTGGCTGCCGCTTCAACGAGAATTTTATTCGATAATTATTGGCAATCGAAATATTTGATTGAAAACAATGAAATTCAACAGTATAAAGAGTTTGCGCTAGACAGAATGCGACTTCATATTTTAAAAAGAACAGGAAAAGAAGATGTGGAGGATATTGGGATTTTGTTGCTGGCTTCTAATAATGATTTGCTAGACCCAATACCTATACATGGAGATTATTATAAAAAATCCCCAAGAGAGTATGCTATACAACTGAATTTGAAAGATGACTACGATAAATACTATGAGTACAATAGCGAATTTATCCATGCTTCTTTGACAGCTATATTGTCTAGTTTAATGGTTGAGTGTGCAAATCCAGAGCATTTAAATCATCTTACTGTTAGCCCATCTTCTTCAAGGTATATTGATGCAATACCACATATATTCGGCATTATTAATGCACACATATCTTTAGTCAATGATTACTTAGGAGAAGAAATACTAGAAAATGTAGAATTAGAAAATTACTTTTTTAAAGAAAGGAAATCTTTCTTGGTACATATGGAAAGTATGCAAAATAAAATGGAATAAACCTCATATAGATACATCAACGGTGAACCATATCATAAGTAACGATATACTTTTTTATTAATGTTATTTAAAAATTGTTTATTATAGCCAGTAAGCAGTTTTTTCATTATGTGTACACCCAGCAAGCCGTTAATTTCTAGTTGGTGAAATTCCAATTCAAGTAAGTGAGAAAACGTTCGGTAGTTAATAGGCTTAGTGAATCCTGCCGCTTGGTTAAAAGAACCTCTTTTGAGCATAAAGAGAAATCGAATCTGAGTAATTTGGTTGAATGAAGACCTTGGAAAACGATTAGAGTCTACTTAAATAATTTTGATATGATGAACTGTAAATTTAATTCCATGTTCCAGTTTGAATATTGATCATATATAGAAAATTTACTAATGTGGTCAAAATGTGGTCAAAGGCTTAAATTAAAGATGCACTAGGTTTTATTGAAAAGTGAATATCTAAAAAACCCCTTGCGCCGCAAGGGGTTTAACACTCTATGTATGGTGACCCGTGACGGGATCGAACCGCCGACCTCTACCCTGTCAAGGTAGCGCTCTCCCAGCTGAGCTAACGGATCAGATTACTTTATTAATATATATCGAAAACAAATAAAAGTCAATAAGGAGGGAAATAAATTTTAAAATACTATTTAAAAAGTGAGGCTATGGAACGAACCGAGATTTGTTGCATAGCCGCCTTTTTATGGTTGAACTTTTTGCTTTTGTGGGAGAAGGATATTTACTGTTGTACCTTTTCCGTATTCACTTGAAATCTGAATTGTCCCTTGGTGATTCTCAATAATTTTGAAGCTAACCATTAAGCCTAAGCCAGTGCCTTTTTCTTTACTAGAATAAAAAGGCTCTCCTAATCTTTTAAGTCTATCTGGTGGTATTCCGCAGCCGTTATCAATAATTTGGATCAATTGCATGTTATTCTGCTGTTGTTCAAGCTTAATTTTTACACAACCTCGCTCATGTAATGATTCAATTGCATTTTGCAGGATATTTATAAACACTTGTTTGATTGAATTTTCTTCACATTCGATAGGTGGAACATCATGAAGTTCCGTTATTATTTCTATGTTACGAATTGAGGCTTGAGTATTCAGTAAAGTAATAACTTGTTTTAGCAGCTTTCGCAAATCTTTATTTGTGAAAATCGTATCGTGATTAGGTTTTGCTAGGGTCAAAAATTCATATATGATTGATTCAACCCTGTTTAATTCTTCAATCATAATTTTAGAATGGTCTTCATTAAATTCCTTCGTTACTTGCGATAGTTGAATAAAACCCTTAACAGAAGTGAGTGGATTTCTTATTTCGTGTGCTACACCAGCTGCAAGTTGACCGACAAGGGAGAGTTTCTCAGATTTGCGTAACAAGTATTCAATTTTCTTTCGTTCTGTTACATCCTTTACAATTGCCTGTATGGCCTTTTTACCATTAAATAGAATACAAGTTGCTGTAACATCAACATCAATAATGGTTCCATCCAACTTGACCATTTGGTGTTGGATTGTATCTACTTCCCCTTTTTTTTGTAATATTTTCCCCATGTTTTTTATACGCTGTTCATGTTCTTCTTTGCGAAAAAACCTCCATACAGATTGTCCAATAATTTCTTCTGGTGATTGTGCACCAAGCAGCTTTGCTCCAGAAGGATTAATGTATAGGTATTTACTTCCGTCATGGACACATATCATTTCCGGTGAATAAACAACAAGGCTGCGAAATCGTTCTTCGTTATCTAATAATTCGACTTCAAGCAACTTTCGGGTTGTAATATTTTGCATTTGTGCCATAACATAGACTGGGAGCCCCTGTTTATCATGGATTAAATTTACATTGATGAGAACCCAAACGCTATGTCCTTGTTTATGAACATAACGTATTTCATTCTGAAATGATTTAATGTCACCCTTTGATAGTTGGTTAAATTTGTATAATACTGTTTCACGATCATCGGGATGGATAAAGACTAATGGTGTGATTGTTAACAGTTCAGATTTATTGTAACCAATTAATTCACAATATGATTGATTTACATATAGGTGAGTCCCAGAAAGCTCATATATTGCCATTGGAATTGCGGATTGATTAAACATTGTATTAAAAAGGTTTGACTCCATTAAATCCCCCCTAATTCTTTCTAATGATGGAGTGGTAAGGAGTTTAATTAGGAAAGTAGAAAATTTTGGACAAGAGAAATATCCCTACTATTCCAATTTGACATAATCATGTAAAATCCTTTTTGATTTTAAAAGAATAATTGTAAAGTTTTTGAACTCAAGACGATAAAATTCAAAATTTAAAAGAGGACAAACCCTTTCTTGTCCTCTTTTTTGAGATGATTATGTTAGTGAATCTTCTTGAATTGCTTGATCTTCAAGTACTTCCTGGGTCAGTTCTTTTTGTTGCTTTAATTTTGTTTTGTTAACACCGGTTGGCTTTCTGTTCGTAACAATTCCTACTTCCGGTCCATCTGCAGTGCCCACATGAATCTGTTCTTTCTCGCCATCGAAATGGGGACTAGCTTCATGGTAATCATTCCCTCTATCCATTCTTATCCCTCCTTTACTGTTAGAATAACCGAATGTGAAGAGCCTATGATTGTACTTTGCATTTATTGAGAATTATTGTGTTTTTGTTTATTTTTCGAGTTGAAATTTAATGTTATTTTAATTTTCTTTTCTAGTAATGTGATCCAAAGCAGTAGAGGAGACAGGAAGGTTAAGCCAAAGATAGTAAAGACAATTGTCCAAATAAACCATTGTGTATTAATAATATAGACGTAAATCCAAGAATGAAAAAAATCCATTATAAACTCCCCTATCAACTTAATAATACCACATTCATTTTTCCCTTTTGGATAGAAAAATAAACAGCTGCTGTGATTATGTGAAGTGTTTTTTGTGCATAAATGGGAGTAAGTAAGAAGGAAAAAAGGGGACCAATATGTCAACTCAAGTGGAAGAGTTACTGCAAAGTCAGTTTTCTTTTCGATTAGAAAACAATGTGAAAACAATCGAGTCAATTCTTGAGGAAAATGCTGATCTTGTAAAAAGAAATTTTACCTTTCATAAACAAGTCGATGTAGCTGCAACCTATTATTATGTTGATGGGTTAGTAAATTCACAGCAAATCAATATGTCAATTTTAGAACCGTTGATGATCTATAGCAGTGAGTTAAGTGAGAATCATGTAATTGGCCCAACAACAGCTGAACATATAAAAAAGAACTTATTGTTAAGTTCGTCAATTGAGCTTACTGATTCGTTTAAAGAAATGATTGATTCGGTTTTATCCGGAGATACGATTCTTTTTTTAGATCATTGTGATCAAGCTTTTATTGTACCAACCCGGGGTTGGGATACGAGAAGTGTTGCAGAGCCTGAAACCGAGCCAATTGTTCGTGGACCACGTGATGGATTTGTTGAGAGTATTCGTTCAAATACAGCACTTGTTCGTCGCCGAATTCGAGATCCTCTATTTCGGATTGAAGAATTAAAAGTAGGAGAAAAATCACGAACAGATATAAATATTGCTTATATTAAAGGCACGGTAAAGGATGGACTTGTTGAAGAGGTAAAAGAACGTCTGCAGAGAATTAAAATCGATGCAATTTTAGAAAGTGGGTATATCGAAGAATTTATAGATGATGCACCGCTTTCACCATTTATTACGATTCAAAATACGGAACGGCCAGACCGAGCTGCTGCGGCAATTTATGAAGGGAAAGTAGCAATTTTTATTGATAATACACCGTTTGTTCTTATTGTTCCAACTTTCTTTTGGCAGTTTTTTCAAGCGGGTGATGATTATTATTCAAATTATTGGCTTTCTTCATTTACAAGAAGTATTCGGTATATCGCCTTAATTTTGAGCTTAACATTGCCTTCGATTTTTGTATTACTAGTTAGTTTCCATCAGGAGATGCTGCCAACACCGATTGCAATATCCATTGCTGCCAGTCGGGAGGCTTTACCGTTTCCAGTGCTTTTCGAGGCCTTAATGATGGAGTTAGCATTTGAATTAATGAGGGAAGCTGGTTTGCGAATGCCTAGACCGATTGGACAGGCGGTAAGTATTGTTGGGTCACTTGTTGTAGGGCAAGCGGCAGTTGAAGCAGGGGTGGTTTCACCAATTATGGTCATTGTCATTGCGACAACAGGGATCGCTTCATTTGCTATTCCAAATTATGCGGCTTCTTTCTCGATTCGATTGTTCCGTTTTCCCCTCCTTATTGCGTCAGGAACATTAGGCTTACTAGGGTTTGCATCAGTGATTATTATTGTGTTAATTCATGCGTTGTCGATACGTTCTTTCGGAGAGCCTTATCTGGCACCTGGTGCACCATTTCGTCCCTATCAAAATAAAGATATGGTGATTCGTATGCCATGGTGGAGTTTAGAGATGAGGCCAGTTTCAGGCGGGGAACAACGTCGGCAAGCTGATCATCAAAAACCAAAGCCCCCGAACGCAAAGGGTGAGGATGAAGATCATCCATTCATCGAAATTGTTGAGGACACTGGGAATAACGAACAAGAGCAATCGAAACAAGAAAAACAAGATTCTCAAGATCAATCAAACAATCAATCTGAAATGAATAAAGGTGCAACAAGGCAAGAAAAGAATGAAGAAAGTAATGAAGAAGGCCAGGATTCAAACAAAAGTAATCGTCCATGGAGGAAAAAAAGGCAATGACGTACTTTAATATAAAACTACAAGTGCTTCTTTGTATCTTATTTATTCTCTCAGGTTGCGTTGGCAGTGAGGAGGTCAATGAGTTAGCGTTAGTGATGGCTGTCGGGATAGATTTTGATAAAGAAAATGAACTAGTAGAAGTAACAGCACAAATTGTTCGTCCTGGTTCTGCACGAGAACAGACGGGAGCTTCAACAGGTGAACCAATATATACTGCTACAGCAGAAGGAGAAACGATATTTGAAGCCATTCGAAATTTAGGCCGTTATTCTTCACGGCGAGTATTTTGGGCTCATACTGTCGTTGTTGTTTTGAATGAGGAGAGTGCAAGGAAAGGGGTTAACGATGTCATTGATTTTTTCTCCAGAAACAATGAACTTCGGATGAATACATGGGTTGTTGTCACCTCTGAAAAAGCGAGTAATTTAGTGGCGACGAACACTGGACTAGAAATCATTCCGGCAGAGTCATTAGAAAAGCTCTTTCGGTATAGCACGCGAATAGCTGAGGCACCAAAGACAGATATGCTTTTACTCGCATCGTCATTTATTAGTGAGGATTATCATCCGATTCTAGCAAGAGTGGAGATGAAAAGCAGAGGAATTTCTGCAGAGAATCCTGGTGAGTATGGTGCGACTCCTCAAGTAGAGTTATCAGGGACAGCCGTTTTTGAAGATGATAAGATGGTAGGTTGGTTAAATCCAGAGGAAAGTCGTGGCTTATTATGGTTTGTGGAAAAAATTGATGATGCTATTGTTCCATTGGCATGTCCTGAACAACCAAAAAAGTCAGTAAGTCTTGAAATGAGAGAAAATCAGTTTAAACTAACACCTCATTTTGAAGACGGGAAACCAAAGTTTACAGGGGAAATCACGACATATGTTGATTTGGTGGAATTAGGATGTATAACGGATATGACTCATGCTGAACTGTTCACTCAGCTTGAAAAGGATCTAGAAGAAAAGTTGGAAAAAGAAGTATCGCAAATGTTAGACAAGGTTCAGAAAGAATATAAAGTGGATGTATTACGTTTAGGCAGAGCTTTTGATAATAAATATCCAGTTGAGTGGAGAAGATTGAGAGACGACTGGAAGGATATTTTTCCTTCTGTAGAAGTTGATGTTCAAGCTCATGTACAAATTAATAACCCAGGATTACTGAAAAATCCTCTGCAACCAAAAAGGGATTGATAAACTATGAAAATACAAATAACAAACGGAATGTTTATGGCAATTATCATATCAATGGTTTATCCAAAAGCTGTTGGAGTAACTCAGGGGATCATTGCTAGAGAAGTTGGCGGAGATATGTGGATTGCTACATTATTTGGGATCGCTATTGCCGGCTTGGTTATGTATTTAACAATCTCGCTTATTAAGAGATTACCTGAGAAAAACTTATTTGATCATTCAGAGGTGCTTTTTGGCAAGTGGATAAGCAGAGTAGTTAGTTTTCTTGTTTTTATCTTCTTTGTTGGTGCATACGGGCAAATGATGATAACCTTTTCTTTTCATTTAAAAGATTATTTTCTACCCGATGCACCGGTTGTTGTCTTTGTCATTGTGCCAATGATTGTTGGATATTTTGCAGTGTATCAAGGGTTAGAAGTGATAGGGAGAATCTCATTAATTGGTTTGTTTGCGATTGCCTTCTTTAATGTGATATTACTTATTGGTTCTTTGTCAAACTTTAGTGTATCAGCCTTACTGCCTGTTATGAGAAATGGATTTCTTGAGTCAGTAGCAGCTAGTCGCCATCATTTTGTAGATTGGGCGATGGCAACATTAATGGCGGCAATGATTTTGCCGTATGTAAAGGAAAAACAGAAGTGGTCAAAAACAGGCCGAACGAGTGTAATGTACGGTGGTCTCTTTATCATTATTTGGCCTATTCTACAAATAGGTGTTTTAACCCCACAGCTTGCGGGGCAATTTATCGTGTCGTGTATGCTATTAGCAAGAAGTGCTGAAATTGGGTTATTTATTCATCGGTATGAAATGATTATGGTTATTTTTTATTCAATCCCATTACTTATCCAAATTATGATGGGAATTATGTGTGCGTCAATATCTGCTGCACACAGCTTCGGGATTAAAGATATCCGTCCAGTTTTACTTCCAGTTACGTTTATTCTTGGCGGTTTTTCATATTGGGTTATTTTTGATCATATTAGAGCGATGGATCTCTTAACATATTATTGGCCGTCCATAGCCATACCCATTGCAATAGGCTTGCCAGTCATCATAATCATTATAGGTTTCTTTATGAAGAAAAAATTACAACAACATGATTCCACTGCCTCTCAGTAGTGTTTGTCATCCGTTACTCTGATAAAATATAACTGTATCTGTATATACATAGAAGAGTTTGAGGGGAGTAAGATGGATAAAGGGCTATTAATGAAGTTTGCTATGAAGGCAAAAAGGAGTCTCTCTGATCAAATAAAACAAAAAGCATCGATACTCGGGATTACAGAACGAGGCATTCGAGATATTGAAAGTGAAGCGTTGGATATCTTGCTTCAAGAAGATGTTGTTAAATATGAGGATATTATAAAATATCGTCAACAACTGCTTGATGAAGTCATTTGCAAAGGCTATGAGCAAGTCATTGAAGACGTGACATTTACGATTTTTCAACGGTTTATCATTGCAAGGTTTTTAGAAGTTAACGGTTATCTTCAGGGAGATCTGCAATTATTTTCAAAATCAGTCATTGTAGAGAGAAACCCTGATTTATATACGTATGTGTTATCAGCAGAGCTGCCTATTGATCATTCTGCTGTCGATAAAATGATCAACAAGGGTGAATATGAAAAGCTCTATACTTATTTGCTGTTTTTTCGGTGCAAAGAGTTACAGAGTCTATTTCCTGCATTATTTAAAGAGTTCCCGGATTATACAGAACTTCTATTTCCTGCAGAATTACTTTCTGAAGGTTCAATCATTAAGGCAATGGTAACAACTATTCCAGAAGAGAACTGGTGCCAAGTTGAAATGATTGGTTCACTATATCAATATTTTATTTCTGATAAAAAAAATGAGGCCTTTCGTCTGCGGAAAAAGAAAAGTAAAATTGAAAAGTCTTTTATTCCAGCGGCAACACAATTGTTTACCCCAAGTTGGATTGTTAAGTATTTAGTTGAAAATTCTTTAGGTGCTTTGTGGCTGGAAAATCATCAATCATTGTTAAAACGGGAATTCTCCTACTATATTAATCTGGATGATCAGGAAGAAGAAGTATTACGTCAATGGGAACAATGTAAGAATCCACAACTAAAATTAGAAGATATTAAAGTAGTCGATCCTGCTTGCGGAACAGGTCATATTCTAATTTATGTGTTTGAAATATTATTTAAACTTTACGAGGAGCAAGGTTATTCTCGTAATGAGATCCCGTCATATATTTTTGAAAATAACTTATATGGTTTCGATATTGATGAGCGTGCTATCGAGATTGCAATATTTGCACTTTTAATGAAAGCAAGGCAGTATACAACCAATAATAGTATTTCGTTACTGCCAACGATTCAGGTTTTAGCCTTTAAGGAGTCTAATCAGATTGATAAACATGCATTAGCTTTATTAACAGAATCAGATAAACAATATAAGCAAATTGAAATGATCCTTGATGCATTTGAAGATGCAAAAAATTTCGGCTCACTCATTCAAGTACCGGTTGTTGATTATTATCAATTAGAAGAAGTTATCAATCAAAAAGAAAAAAAGGGATGCTTAAGTATAAAACAAACTGAAGCAATTTATTCATTTAGAATGCTTCTTACGCAAGCAAAAATATTGTCAACTAATTATGATGTTGTCATTACAAACCCGCCTTATATGGGGAATCGTGGTATGAACAAGTCTTTAAGAGACTATGTAAAAAGGTATTATCCGCTTTCAAAAACTGATTTGTTTGCGGTTTTTATTGAAAAAACAATGGAACTGACAAAAGAAAATGGCTTTATAGCAACGATAAATCAGCATTCATGGATGTTTTTAAGTAGTTTTGAGAAATTAAGAAACAAGATGCTTGAAGAAATGACTTTTCAGTCCATGCTTCATTTAGGTACGAAAGCATTTGAAGAGGTCAATGGTGAGATTGTTCAAAGTACAGCATATATTTGTCGAAAACATAAGCTAAATCATTTTAAAGCGAAATATTTTCAATTAACACAATTTTCTAGTTCCAAAGAAAAAAAAGAGGCATTTCTTAATGAGAAAGCTCCTCTGTATCAAGCAAAGCAAACAGCATTTGTAGGAATTCCTGGACAACCATTTGCTTATTGGGTTTCTGAAAGTGTTAGCGCACTTTTTAAGCAATATCCCGGTTTTAGTCAGTTTATTGAGTTAACAGGTAGTCAGCATATCACTGCAAATAATGATCAGTATCTCCGTTATTTTTGGGAAATAGACAGAACAGAATTGTTTCACAGATGGGTCTCCTATGCGAAAGGTGGTTCTTATCGAAAGTGGTATGGAAATACTGAACTTGTTCTCGACTGGGGAGAAGGGGCCCAAACATTTTATGAAACAAATGTAACATCCAATAAAATTAATCAAAAATATATGTTTCGAAAAGGAATTACGTGGTCGGCAACAACAACATCGGCTTTTTCTTGCAGGCAATTAATCAATCGAGGTGCTTTTGACAAAAAAGGCCCTTCATTGTTTGTTAATGATGATCATTATTACTATTATTTTATGGGCTTTCTAAATTCAAAGCTTGCAAATAATTTGTTGCAAATATTGAGTTCTTCGATTGACTATCAAAATATAGATATTCATCGATTACCTATTATTATCCCCACCGAGAAGCAACGAAATGATGTTACAATGCTAGTTAAACATTGTATAGCGATTGCAAAAGAAGAATGGGATTCATTTGAAACGTCATGGGATTTTAAGAGGCACCCGTTTTTACAATTTCAACAAGGATCGCCGTATATTGAACAGTCTTTTTATAACTGGTATTCTCACACAAATTTGATGTTTAATCAGCTGTGGAACAATGAACAGCGTATGAATAAAATAATTTCTCAGATCTATCATGAAGATGGAGAGAGGTTGAATGTTGATCAAAGGTTAATCTCCTACCGCAAAGCTGATAAAGATCGAGACGTACGAACATTCCTTTCTTATATAGTTGGATGCATATTGGGACGCTATACAATTGATAAGGAAGGGATTACGTTTGCAGGAGGTACATTTGATGAAACTAACTATGTTTCTTTTAAGCCAAATAAAAATGGAATTGTACCTGTTTTTGATGAGGTAAGAGCAGAAAATGATCTTGTTTGCCGGTTGATCGAATTTATCAAAGTAACGTATGGAGATGCTACAATTGACGCTAACCTCGAATGGATTGCGGAAGTGTTAGGGAAGACTTCAGAAGAAAGCGCGGTAGAGCGAATACGAAAATACTTTGCAGCTCATTTTTATAAAGATCATGTCAAACACTTTAAAAAAAGACCCATATACTGGTTATTTACATCAGGTGAAAATAAAGCATTCCAAGCATATGTTTATTTACATCGTATGGATGAACATGTAATAAGAAATATTCGGAATAATTATGTACTGAGATTACTGAAAAATTATGAACGTAAAATCAGCAGTTTACAAAGCGTACTGAATACATGCGATTCGATTGCGGAACAAAAGCGAGTAAGAAAACAACTTTCTGCATTACTGAGTTATTCAATCGAATTAAAACAGTACGAAAAAAAACTTGCGATGTTTGAGGAGATCAGTATCGATCTTAATGATGGAGTCGTATCAAACTATCAAAGGCTAGCTCCACTGCTAATGCCGATAAAATAAAAGACAAGCCTGCTAGATGGTTATAATCTGCAGGCTTTTTTACGGTGTGTGTGTTTTACACTTGGATCAAATGAATTCTTCTATCGTGTTGGAAAAACGCATGAAAAAAATGGCGAAATTGGTCTAACTGTTTGAAATGTTAAGAATATGGGAGGGATCTGTAAGAGTCACCTCCTTACTTAAGTCAATCAAGAGTAATAGTAGTAAATGCCAATTTATCACTGTTAAGCTAGTTTGACTATCATTGACATACAGCTTATCATTAAAAAAGCAAGTAATAATTTTAAATAAATAAAAAATTTGAAGGAGGAAATTGTTATCCATAATTTCGTAGAAGTTTTAGATGATACCGATACGAAACTTAAGTTTAGGTTAAAGTCAGAAGCAACTGAGGTTAAAGAATATACATTTGTTGAACCAGATGTTGATGACGGTGCTGCTATGTGGGAATTAGTAAAAGATTCAGGCGTTTTAGATCTTAATTCTTCCTATAGCTATCTGATGATGTGTGAGTTCTTTTCAAAAACATGTCTAGCAGTAAAGAACAGTAAAAATGAGCTTGTTGGTTTTGTGACCGCATTTCATCCCCCTAAGAAGAAGGATGTCATATTTGTTTGGCAAATTGGGGTAGCAAAGTCTGAACGAGGAAAAGGTTTAGGATCCAAGATCTTAAATGCTCTATTAAACCTTCCAACTTGTAAAGATGTTAAGTACCTAGAAGCTACGATTTCACCATCGAACATTGCTTCACAATCGTTATTCCGTGGGATAGCCCGTAAGAAAAATACGAATTGTGTAGTATTAGAATGCTTCCCAGAAGAAGTATTTCCAACAGAGGGGAATCATGAGCCAGAAATGACATACCGTATTGGTCCTTTAAAATAAAAAAGGAAATTTCGAGGAGGATATTAATTATGAATACAAGAGAGAATGCAGAATCATCACTACATGTTTTTGAAAAATATGAATCAGAGGTACGCAGTTATATCCGTAGTTTTCCGACTGTTTTCACGAAAGCACAAGGTTATAAGATGTGGGATGAAAATGGTAAGGAATATATTGATTTTTTCTCGGGAGCAGGTGCCCTTAACTATGGACATAATCACCCAAAAATGAAGCAAAGGCTAGTTGACTATATGATGAACGATGGGATCACTCATAGTTTAGATATGGCAACCGATGCGAAAGCAGAGTTTTTGCAAAACTTTAATGATATTATTTTAGAACCTAGAAATCTAGATTATAAAGTTATGTTTCCTGGACCAACAGGAACAAATACAGTAGAAAGTGCGTTGAAAATCGCTCGTAAAGTGACAGGACGAACAAATGTAATTAGCTTTACAAATGGATTCCATGGTATGACAATTGGTGCCCTATCTGTCACAGGTAATTCATTTAAACGTCAAGGTGCAGGAATTCCGTTACAACATTCAGTGGCAATGCCATATGACAATTATGTGAGTGATGAGCTCGACACAGTGGAGTATCTCGAGCGTTTCCTAGAGGATAACGGGAGCGGTGTTTCGGTCCCAGCAGCAATTATTCTCGAGACAGTCCAAGGTGAAGGCGGTGTGAATGCTGCAAGATTCGAGTGGCTCAAGAAAATTGAAGCAGTATGTAAGCGATGGGGCATTTTGTTAATTATTGATGATGTTCAAGCTGGGTGCGGACGTACAGGAACGTTCTTTAGCTTCGAACCAGCAGGAATTAAGCCTGATATCGTTTGCTTATCTAAATCAATTGGTGGTTTCGGTTTACCGTTGGCATTGACGTTAATTAAGCCTGAATATGACATTTGGGAGCCGGGTGAGCATAACGGTACATTCCGAGGAAATAATTTTGCATTTTTAACAGCTACTGAAGCGTTAGAATTTTGGAAAGATGATTCTTTCGAAAAAGAAATTCAGGAGAAGTCCGTAAAAATTTCAGAATTTTTAGAAAAAATAGTTGCGAAATATCCTGAAATAAAAGGTGCTGTAAAAGGAAGAGGCTTCATGCAAGGGATTGCTTCGAAGATTAATGGTTTAGCTTCAAAAGTTTGTGAAGAAGCATTTAAACGAGGATTAATTATGGAAACAGCAGGTGCGAATGATGAAGTATTTAAGTTATTTCCTGCATTAATTATTGATCAGGAAGGCCTTGATAAAGGTTTTGAAATTATTGAACAAAGTGTAGCAGCAGTTGTTAACAAGAAAGAGGCAGTTACGAATTAATCATTACAAACAAGATTAAACATATAAATGGAGGCAGAAATTATGAAAGTCGTTAAACTAGAAGATGTTATTGGAACAGAAAACGAAGTTAAAGGTGAAAATTGGATTAGCAGAAGATTACTATTTAAGAAAGATGGTATGGGTTACTCTGTGAATGATACCATTATTAAAGCAGGAACTGAAACACACATTTGGTATCAAAATCACCTTGAAGCTGTTTATTGCATTGAAGGTGAAGGAGAGGTTGAAACTCTTTCTGATGGTAAAATTTGGCCAATTAAAGCTGGTACCATTTATGCCCTTGATAAGCATGATGAACATTTACTTCGTGGAAAAACAGATATGCGAATGGTGTGTGTATTTAACCCACCTTTAACAGGTAAAGAAACACATGACGAGAACGGAGTATATCCGATAGTTGAGGAATAAGTAAAGGATGAATAAGATGAAGGCTCTCACTTTTTAGTGAGGGTCTCTTTTCTTTGGGAGGCTTTTTTGTAAAGACATCCTTGAAGTTACTATAAATAACTCTAAACTCTACATTCTAAACTCTAAACTAAAAAGTTTTCTCTAGTGACCATCATCACTGATACTTGTTTGTTACTATTATAAGATTATTAATGTAAAAGGCAATCACACATTTAAGGAGAGATGAAGATGTCAAATTTTGCAGCTCAAGTAGATGTTAGACCTATTTCACCACGTGAGAAACACCCGACTATTTTTAGTACTTTTGATAAATTAGAGTCTGGTACGTCAATGGAACTAGTGAATGACCATGATCCTAAGCCATTATTCTACCAATTCCAAATGGAAAGACCAGAACAATTCACTTGGCAATATCTTGAAGAGGGTCCAGCTGTTTGGCGTGTAGCAATCGGTAAGAAATAAGGATAACTCGTTATTTCTAGTTGATCAATAGTTTTTGAATTGAAAACCCCTATAATTAGAGGCCATCGAAATGATGGTCTTTTTCTTGTCCAAATAATTCTTGAAACAGTCAAGAAAAGGTGAATTTGTTGTAACCTCAAATGTATCTGTGTATAATTTTTAATTGTGGACTGTGTTATATCGTATGATTTATTACGAACAAACTGAAGAGAAGGAATTATTTTGAAGGGAAGACTTTTGTTTTGACCGAAATAATAAATTTTTATAATCAATATGATCAAATTATTCATTTGTCAGGCTTAGCATTATTTATTATCTTTAATCGATTTCTATCTAGGATTGTCATTCGTCTTATTTCAAAATTTGTAAAGACGGTTGATAATGCTTTTTTAAATGAAGTTTTATCATGCTTTGAATTACCATTGCGTTGGTTCTTTATTCTATTACCGTTTTATCTAGGGATCATTAGCTTTGATTATAGTCCATCTGTTGAAGCGGTTATTACAAATATATATCGATCACTATTAGTTCTAATTTTTGGCTCGGGGTTTATTAAATTATCGAGTCAAAGTTCGGTTGTTTTTGAAAAAATAACAAAGAAATTTGAGATTGATATTAATAAAATTTTAATTCCTTTTTTATCAAAAGCATTTCAGTTTCTACTATTTGTATTAATGTTTCTAATCATCGCCCAAGAGTGGAATTATGATATATCTGGTTTTATTGCTGGATTAGGCTTAGGAGGATTAGCGGTAGCTTTAGCTGCTCAAGATTCGCTTAAGAATTTATTTTCTGGTTTACTAATCATTATTGAAAAGCCTATGGATTTAGGGGATTGGATTGCTACACCCAGTGTTGAAGGGACAGTAGAAGACATTAACTTTAGGAGTACAAAAATTAGAACGTTTGCGCAAGCATTAGTTACTGTACCTAATGCGCAAATTGCAAGTGAACCAATAACAAATTGGTCAAAAATGGGGAAACGTAGAATTACGTTCCATCTTGGCTTAAAGATGAATACACCGAAGGATAAAATCGAAAAAACACTCAAAGATATTCGAGAATTATTAAAATACCATGATGGAGTGCATCAAGAAACCGTATTTGTGAATTTTGATGGCTTTAATGACAGTGATTTTGGTATTTTCTTCTACTTCTTTACAAATACAACTGTATGGGGAGAATGGCTTCATGTGAAAGAAGACATTAACTTAAAAATCATTGGGATTTTAGAGAAGAACGAAGTCTCACTCGCTTACCCAAGTCAATCTATTTATGTCGAGGAATTGTATAAGAAACAAATAAAGAATGAAGAAAAACCAAATGAATCTTAAAAGGTTCATTTGGTTTTTTATCGTTGGCTGTGTTAATAATGCTGTAAAAATATCAATAGTAATTTTATACTACTATCATATATAATTTAGTAAAATTCCTCATTAATAGGATGTGAAATCTCGTTTATGAAATATGTTACTCTTGATAACATTCAGCAAGGTGAATGCCTTGGTCGTAATATTTATTCCAGTGAAGGAAGGGTGCTTCTTAGCAAAGGAGTTCCATTAACGATCGGGATGATTTCTAGGTTGAAGAGAATGGGTGTAAATGCCGTATATTTAAATGATAATAAACTTGAAGATATTGATATTGAAGAAGTTGTTAGTGAAGAAACGAGACGGAGGGCTATACAAACCTTGGCTCATTCTTATCAATATATACAAAATGGGAAAGATTTTGATACAAAAGAAATCAGTACAGTGACGAAGAATATTGTCGATGAAGTCATGCAAAATAATGAATTATTGATTCATTTAGCGGATATTCGAACAAGTGATAATCAAATTTTCGTTCATTCTGTAAATGTTTGCATTATGTCCATATATGTAGCAATTAACTTTGGTTTGGATCGAATAAAGATACAAGAGTTAGCAGTAGGTGCTCTCCTTCATGATATTGGGAAATTTGTAAAAGACCAATCTAATGCCAAAATTACAGCTGAAGAAGGCGATCATAATGATCACACTTGGAAAGGATTTAATCATATTCGTAAAAAGAAGGAATTAAGTACATTATCAGCTCATGTTGCCCTGCAGCATCATGAGCATATTGATGGTACAGGAACGCCTAGAAAATTAAGTGGTGATGATATTCATCTATATGCAAAGATAGTTGCAGTTACAAACTATTATGATCACTTAATTTCTACTGCTGCAGATGGCGGGGGTCTTCATCCATTTGAAGCCTGCGAAAAAATCATGGGACTTACAAATAGTTGGTTTGATCATGAGGTTGTCTGGAAGTTTTTACGATCTATTGCTCTTTACCCAACAGGTAGTTATGTACAGCTTACTACGGGAAAGATAGGGGCAGTAATAAAACAGCATAAAGGATTGCCACAGCGACCGGTGATCAGGATTTTTGATATTAGTCAAAATAGTAAATATGAGGATTACGACTTTAATGAAATTGATTTAGCAAAAAAAACAACAGTATTTATTCAACGGGTTTTAACAGATTAGTCATAAAATGGGGTTGCATAAACATACGTTATTGTGTAAGATTATTATATTGTAGTATGAGTTAAAGGAGAAAAGACTAATGAACATTCGAAAAGCAGTGATGAGCGATGTTGATACAATCTATCATTTAATTGATATTTATGCAAAAGAAGGAAAGTTATTAGAGCGGACGCATGCATCTATCTATGAAAACTTGCAGTCGTTGTATGTTGTTACGGTCGAGCAAGAAATAGTTGGTGTTGCGGGTTTGCATATACTAGGGAAAAATTTAGCGGAAATCCGTTCATTAGTTGTTGCTCCTGAACACGCAGGAAAAGGGATTGGAAAGCAATTAGTTAACCATATTATGAAGGAAACAGCGAAGCTTGAAATTGAACAGCTTCTCTCCCTCACTTATCAGGTTGAGTTCTTTAAACGCTGTGGATTTACAATTGTAGAAAAAGAAACAATGCCACAAAAAGTATGGAAGGACTGTATTAACTGTCCGAAATTTCCAGCATGTGATGAGACGGCAATGGTAGTGTATGTTCCTCAACATGAATTAGTTAAAGTAGTGAATGGCTAAGAATTTAAAGACGAAAGGAGCTAGCATTATCATGTTGGATAATGCTAGCTTTTTTTTTTCAGGATTTTAATATGCTTATTTGGATAATAGATTATGTACTTACGATAGTACTAGTTTTGTAACTGAAAGGTGGTACATGATGTGAATATTTCAAATCGTGTAGTATTAATAACAGGTGCTTCAAGTGGCTTTGGTTTAATAACAGCAATAGAGTTTGCGAAGAATGGATTTACAGTTGTTGCTACAATGCGTGATATGACCAAAGAAAATAACCTCATTAATAAGGCAAAACTTGAAGGTGTAGCTGCATATATTCATACGTTTTCATTAGATGTTACCGAATTTCATCTGCTTGATAAAAGGATTGAACAGATTATACAGCAATTTGGTAAAATCGATGTATTAGTTAATAATGCTGGGTTTGCGCTTGGTGGTTTTGCGGAGGATATATCGATTGGAGAATGGAAGCAACAGTTTGAGACGAATGTCTTTGGTGTCATAGCGGTAACAAATGCTGTTCTTCCATATATGCGGAAAGAAAGTAGAGGCAGAATTATCAATATAAGTAGTATTAGCGGCCGGGTAGGATTTCCTGGACTTTCTCCTTATGTATCATCGAAACATGCTCTTGAAGGTTATAGCGAGAGCCTTCGTCAAGAGGTAAAACCATTTGGAATTGATGTTAGTTTAATAGAACCGGGCTCTTATCAAACGAATATTTGGACATCCGGAAAAAAAGTTGCCGAGAAGGCAAATGAACAAACCTCTCCTTATCGTGAAATGATGGGGAAAATGGACAGGCACCTTGATCAACAAAAGGATCAACTCCAAAACCCACAGCAAGTGGCAAAATTAATCGTTAAAGTCGCTACGGTAAAAAGGCCGAAGCTTCGATATTTAATCGGTAGAGGACTTCGTTTTGGTTTAGTTATAAAAACACTTGCACCAGCGTTTATTTGGGACAAAATCATACAATCATCAATTAAGAAACTTAGTTAGAGTCGCATCCGTTGAACGAGAAAATCAATAAAAGCTTGGTTAGCTTTTGAAAGGTACGCGTTCTTTTTCCAAGCGACTGCTAAGGTAATGTGAACAGCTGGATCAAGTGAAATCGGAACAAGATCTGGATCATCGTCAATCACCATTTTTAAAAATAATGTAATTCCTAAGCCTCTGCGAGTGAGTGATTTTGTTAGTGATATTTGGTTTGTCTCGAAAGTGATGTTTGGCGCAAGACCTGTTCGGTGACTTACCTCTGCTACGATATCACGTTGAAAATAACCTTCTTTAAAGAGAACAAGTGGTTCAAGGGCCAGCTGCTCATAGGAAATTGATGATTGTGTTGCTAATGGATGTGTCGATGGTAGACATACGACCATTTCTTCTTTCAAAAAGGGAATGGTGTCTAAGTGGTTTGTCGTATCATCTAAGACAATTGCTCCCATATCTATTTTGCCTTGCTCGATCATTGTTTGAATCTGTTTTGCACCAGCTTCATAGATTGATATCGTGATATGGGGGAATTTTCGTTTGAAATCAACAATGATTTTTGGAAAAAAGTAAGAGCCAGCCATTGAAGGGAGTCCGATATTGACGACTCCTTTTTCTAATCCTCGTAATTCTTCCATTTCAAGCTTAGCATTTTTCACTTGATCAACGATTGTTTTTGCATGGTGAATAAAAACTTGTCCTTCAGCTGTTAACGTAATTTTTTTATCACTTCGGTTAAATAATTGTAGCCCGAGTTCTTTTTCAAGATTTTTAATTCCTTTACTAATCGCTGGTTGAGCAACGAGGAGGTTATCTGCTGCTTTTGTAAAATTGTTTTCTTTTGCTACTTCAAGAAAGTATTCTAATTGTCTAAATTCCATAAATGTATCATCCTCATAACCAAAAGTTATCATATCTATAAAAATAATATATTTTATTTATTATTATCTCTTATGATACCATAAGTACACAAACAAGAGTAAAAGGGATGGTAACATTGATTGAAGCAAGAACGAAGGAGTTTTGGAGAGCAACAATTGCTCTTGGTATCGCATCATTTTTAATCTTTGCAAATATATATTACCCGCAACCGTTATTACCAGTTTTTACGAATGAGTTTGGCGTCTCACCAGTTGTTTCAAGTCTATCGATATCATTAGCATTATTTACATTAGGAGTTTGTTTTTTTGTTTATAGTGCATTATCAGATGCGATTGGCAGAAAGAATATTATGTTAGTAGCGATGGGATTAGGAACGGTGACAACTTTTTGTATTGCTTTTGTACCGAACTACGAAACACTCATTGTATTACGAGTGTTTCAAGCTGCTTGCCTTGCTGGAATTCCGACAATTGCGATGGCATATATTGGTGAAGAATTTTCGGTAAAGGCACTTACATTAGCCATAGGAGTTCATATTAGTGCAAATACAATCGGTGGTATGTCTGGAAGATTACTAAGTGGATTTGTAACTGACCTCTTAGATTGGCGTTGGGCGTTTATTGTCATGGGAGTTGTCAGTATTATTTGCTTTATTCTCTTTATTTTTTTACTCCCATCATCGAGACATTTTCAGCCGCAGGCTTTTCAATGGAAAGGAGCGCTTCGTGATTATACGCTTCACTTGAAAAATCCTGTTCTGCGCTATGCCTATTTAATTGGCGGATTACATTTTTTCATATTTGTTGGAATTTATAACTTTGTCACCTACTTATTAAGTGATGAACCGTTTTATTTATCAACAACAGTATTAGGTGTCCTATTTCTTACTTATATTGCTGGTACAGTAAGTTCTACTGTTGCTGGGAAAGTTTCTTCGACAATAAAACAATCGTATTGTGTAGCGATTGGAATTGGCATTATGGCGATCGCGGTGCTTGTAACTTTAATTGCTAATGTATTTGTTATTTTTCTCGGTTTATTATTACTTTGTTTCGGCTTCTTTTTTGCCCATTCCGTTGCCAGTTCATGGGTCAGCCGTCACGCCAGCTTTGCGAAAGCAAGTGCATCAGGCTTGTATTTAACCTCGTATTATTTTGGAGGAAGTCTCGGCAGCTTTTATTTAGGTTTCTTCTGGCACTGGTGGAGTTGGCCAGGGGTAGTAGCAGGTTCATTACTCATCCTTGTTGTGACAACCTTCTGTATGGTTGGAATGGTCAAAATAGATCGGGAAGAAGAAAGCACTGCACTTGATAAAATAACTGCAACGCGTTAAAAATTATAAAGAAAATTTGAGAAGACTGCACAACAATTTGTGCAGTCTTTTGTATGTGTATAAGGAATGCTGCATTAAATTACTATAATTCATTCTAAACTCTACATTTTTTTGCCGACTAATCTCTAGTTTTGTCATATACAAAGGGGATTAGAAAGAGATGAAGAATTCTTTTGTAAAACGGTACTGTAGCGCATATTTTTTAATTAATAAATCTGTTTTTTTTAGGAGATTATTCTTAAGGAGGGGATGTAAATGAAAAGAATGCTTTTGTTAACTGTTGTTCTGCCTCTAAGTTTATTATTAATCCTATCAGGTTGTAATGGATTCCAATTCGCCAAGATACAAACCGTTCAAGAAGATCATACTGATACAAATAATGAATGGAATGAAATCCCCTATGAAGCTGAACTTTCGTCGGATCAGCAGCATGCAGAAATAATAGACGAAGAGCGTCCTCATGCAGCAATGATTAATGAAACTTTACTTGAAGATGCTGCTATAGGCAGGTTGTTTTCTATTGAACAAAGGCTTGGCACCTTGCGTGAAGAGTTGGAAGAACAAAGGGGCAAGCCGATTGCAACTGGCTCCTATGAAGGTGGCGATTTTTATCAGTATCATGACTGTACATTTTTTATCAATCCAGAAGATAATCGGATTGTTGCGATAGCTGTACAAATGGAAGAGGAACTTTATGGCAGTGATATAAAAGCTATTTTCGGTAAACCAAACTTCGAAGGTATGAATCATATGGACGGGTTATGGATGATTGAATACTATGTAAATGAAAATAGTGTCACGTTTGAAAGTATTGATGAATTTAGTAAAATTGAATATGTTTGGTTAATGCAAGCTATTATACAATAATATTATGGAATGAAAAAAGAAGATCTTGATCACTCAAGGTCTTCTTTTCATTCTATAACTAGTTAGTCATATTCACAAAAATATCTTCAACTTCAGGAGCCTCATTAATTAGGCCTACTTCTAACAACCAATCAATTGTTTGCTGCCAAGCATCTTCAGTTTGAGAACCGAAGCTTTCGTTTTCAGTAGCCATTTTTGGTAAAAGAATTCCAAGACTTTGCTCTTCAACTTCACGAATGAGAGGGAAGTTTGCCTGATCTTGATTTTCAAATAAGATATCTAATGCTGCTTCGCTGTTGTTCTTAACATCTTCAAATCCTTTTGAAGCAGCACGCCAGAATGCTTCAATCACTTCTCTATTCTGTAGTAGATAATCATCATTTGTTACAATAACAAGCTCATAATAATTAGGAACACCGTAATCTGCCGGATTGAAATAACGAACGTCATATCCTTTGTTTTGTAAGACCGGGAATTCGTGATTAATAAAGGTTCCAATAACAGCATCGACTCGTTCACTAACAATGGAGGAACCTAATTCGAATCCAACATCAATTAAATTTACCTGATCAATATTCCCACCATCATTTTCAACCATTGTTTTTAGAAGAGGCTCATTTAGAGGAATGCCAGGATAACCAACATCCTTTCCTTCAAGGTCTTTTGGTGACTGTATGTCACTATCTTCTAAAATCATCATGTAGTTTAGTGGCTCTTTCACAACGGCAGCGATAGATACAACAGGGATATCATTTGCTCGTGCCATTATCACATCAGGTTGATACGTAATCCCTAATTCCACTCCACCAGAAGCGGCAAGATTAATTGGATCGGTAGGGTTAGTAGGGAAAATAAGTTCAACATCAAGTCCCTCTTGTTCGAAATAGCCTTCTTCAATGGCCGTGTATAAATACGTATGAACAGCATTTGGATACCAATCTAGCATAACTCTTACTGATGTAAGATCTCCCCCTGCACTTTCTTCATTTTGCAGTGGATCATCAGGTTGGGTTTCATTACCTCCACATGCAGCCACCATAATAAGAGTGGTCATTGTAATTAAAAGCAGCGATAATTTTTTCATTCATAATTCCTCCATTTTAACGAAATATTTTCTATAAGCTTAACAATTAAGAATAAACCTATTCCCAGTAATGACAACCAAACAATCGGGGCAAACACGCCTGCGCTATCAAATTGCGTCATCATTCGCCGACTGAAATAGCCAAGACCAGCATTTGCTCCTAGCCATTCGCCAATAGCAGCTCCTATAACACTTAATGTAACAGCTACCTTTAAGCCGGAGAAGAAGTAGGGGAGAGCGGCAGGGATTTGAACCTTAAAGAAAATTTGCTGATTTGTTGCTCCCATAGTCTTAAATAAATCAATAATTTCTTTACTAGATTGTCGCAGCCCATCATAGGTGCTAACAGTAATTGGAAAGAAAGTGATTAATACTGTTACAACTACTTTGCTCCATATTGAATAATCAAACCACAAAACGAAAATAGGAGCAAGGGCGATAATGGGTATTGTTTGAGATGCGATAACAATTGGAAAGAATGTTCTTTCAGCTATTGTACTGTGATTCATCCACACGGCTAGTCCTACACCAAACGTAATGGATATCGCTAAGCCAAACAAAACAACATTTAATGTTGCGGGAAAATGGACAAACAACAATACATCATTGAGTTCAGACATTTTCACGGCAATATCCATTGGAGTAGGGAGGATAAATTTTTTATTATAACTTTCAGCTCCGATTTGCCAAATAAACAAAAGAAAGCAAAGTAATAGAAAAGACCCACTGTAGTATTTAAGTGTTTTCATAGCTTCACCTGCTTACGCAACTCTTCAAGTAAGCACTGCTTTAATTGGATCACCTCTTTTGTATGGAGATCATTCACAGCTCTCGGTCGTGGTAATGGCACAACAAATTCCTTGTACGAGTCGAGAGGTTTTTCAGAAAATAGAAATATTTTATCAGAAAGAAAAATGGCTTCTTCCACATCATGTGTAATAAATACAACTGTTTTTCTCCATTGCTGCCATTGTTCAAGCAACCATTCCTGCATAATTAATCGTGTCATAGCATCTAATGCACTAAATGGCTCATCAAGCAGTAAGACATTTGTTCCACTGAGAATGGCTCGTAAAAATCCAACACGCTGTCTCATTCCACCAGATAATTGTGAAGGATAACTATTTTCATAACCTTCCAAACCAAAATCCTTCATATGTTTTCGTACAATTTCCAGTGCTGCTTTTTTGTTTGTACCCTTTAGTTCTAACGGGAGGATAGCATTTTCGATAATTGTCCGCCAAGGTAATAAAAGATCCTTTTGCGGCATGTAGCCAACCTTACCTAAGCGTTCCGTAATTACCTCGTTATTAATTAGTACTCTTCCTGCTGATGGTTGTTCTAGTCCAGTAATTAATCTGAAAATTGTACTTTTTCCTGAACCACTTGGACCTAATAAAGAGATGAATTCACCGTCATTAATAGAGAAAGATAGATTATGAATGACAGGTAGATTAGTATTCTTTTTACTGTTTTTGTAAGTAAATGATACTTGATCAAACTGTAAGGATTTATTTGACATTGTTTTCTCATTTCTTTCGTTTCTAATTTGTAATAAAAAAAACCACTCTCTATTAAAGTAAGGAGTGGTTTATATGTATGATGCATGAAAGGATAGAAGGTATCCTTTTGTATTACTTGCAGCATTAATCCACTTCCCTACGCTAGTGTTAACTAGATCAGGTTAAGGGTTAAGGCAAATGCCTCTCTCAGCCAGAAAGCACCCCTAGTGGTACTTCTATTTAGTTGTATGAAAATACATTATCACTGTACCATAGATGAAGTTTGTATTCAATGAACTTACTGTTTACTGATTAATCATAATTATCAGAATATTAGAACTTTTTGAAATGTCTAAAAAAATTTAAATTTATGGTTGTTTTTAACAGGAACCTGTTATATTATAAATTCATAAAATATAACCTGTAGTAATACAGATTGATACTGCAGAGCACCACGATATTACGTATGAATATTTTATTGTTTGTAAGTATTATATTTTTATAGATTTAAAAAAATAATCATTTATTGATTAAAAGGAGATGGATGTTATGTCAACAATTCAAGAACAAGCAAAGCAATTACAAGAAAGCTGGGAAAACAATTCGCGTTGGGAAGGGATCACTCGTCCTTATTCTGCTGAAGATGTAGTGAAATTACGTGGATCTGTACAAATTGAACATACATTAGCTCGCCGTGGATCTGAGAAACTGTGGAACCTTCTGCATGAAGAACCATATGTAAATGCATTAGGTGCATTAACTGGCGGGCAAGCGGTTCAGCAAGTGAAAGCAGGTCTCAAAGCGATTTATTTAAGTGGATGGCAAGTTGCTGCAGATGCAAACCTTGCTGGCCAAATGTATCCTGACCAAAGTTTATATCCGGCAAACTCTGTTCCGCAAGTAGTAGAGCGGATCAATAACTCACTTCAACGTGCGGATCAAATTCAGCATATGGAAGGTGAAGGAGATGTTGATTATTTCGCACCAATCGTAGCTGATGCTGAAGCAGGCTTTGGCGGACAATTAAATGTATTTGAGCTTATGAAAAGTATGATTAAAGCTGGTGCATCTGGAGTTCACTTTGAGGACCAATTAGCATCTGAAAAGAAATGTGGTCATCTTGGCGGTAAAGTATTAATTCCAACACAAACAGCTATACGTAACCTCGTATCAGCACGGTTAGCTGCCGATGTTTCAGGCGTACCTACACTTATCGTTGCACGTACTGATGCAGATGCAGCGGATTTAATTACAAGTGATATTGATCCAACGGATGCACCGTTCATTACTGGTGAGCGTACTCCAGAAGGGTTCTATCGTACTAAGGCTGGTATTGATCAAGCAATTGCTCGCGGTCTAGCATATGCACCATATGCTGATCTTGTATGGTGTGAAACTTCAAAGCCTAGTCTTGAAGAAGCGAAACAATTTGCAGATGCAATTCATGCTAAATTCCCAGGTAAAATGCTTGCATACAATTGTTCACCTTCATTTAACTGGGAAGCAAATCTTGACAAGGAAACTATTGAAACGTACCAACAAGAGCTTGGTAAAATGGGATATAAATTCCAATTCGTTACACTTGCAGGTTTCCATGCACTTAATTACAGTATGTTTGAACTTGCTCGTGGCTACAAAACTCGTGGTATGGGTGCTTACTCTGAATTACAGCAAGCGGAATTTGCTGCTGAAAAAGATGGCTATACTGCGACTCGTCACCAACGTGAAGTTGGTACTGGTTATTTCGATGAAGTAGCACAAGTGGTATCTGGTGGAACGTCTTCAACAACTGCACTAGCAGGATCAACTGAAACAGCTCAATTCCAAAAGCGCTAAGTCATTTAATGTTAACTAATTAATTTAGTAATGTGTGTTCATTCTCCAACTCGTAAGATATAGACTTTGAAAGGTGTTACACGATCTGTGTAACACCTCTTTTTTATGCATATAGCCAAAAAAAAGAACCGCGAAAGAAGCGATTCGTATCATTATTCACAATAACGTAAGCATTTTTCACATTGGAACAAAAGGGATTCTTGTTGTTCAATGATTTCAGTACCACAGTCAGTGCATGTTTTTCGTGGTAACTGATGAAATACCTTTAACTGATTCATACTTGTAATGGAATCCGATGCGTGCATAAATGAGCGTTCCTCATTCCCAGGTGTTTCGGTACAATACATACTTTCTATTTTTGAAGTTATCATTTAAAGTCCCCCTAAAAAATTATTTTGTATTATAACATATGCATATGCATTTAAATCTGTTATATTACAATAAAATTTTTATGAAAATAGGCAACTTTAAGATGTTTAACTTATTTAAGTAAATTCTGCTCGGAAATTAAAATCCCGTCCTCATCAGCATACACAAAATGACCAGGTACCCAATCAATTCCGGCAAATTGTATTGATATATTTTCATGTCCTTTTCCTTGCTTAATGCTTTTGAAAGGGTTTGTTCCAACTGCTAATACACCGATCTCCATTTCCGCAATTTCTGCAGAATCTCGAATGCAACCATAGATAATGACCCCAGCAAGACCTCTCTTTTGACCAATAGCAGCAAGGTTATCCCCTAATAAGGCACATTTCCGTGAACCACCTCCATCGACAACTAAAACTGTTCCCTCTGGTATAGTTTCTAATGCTTTCTTTACTAAGACATTATCTTCATAGACTTTGACTGTAGCAATAGGACCAGAAAATTTCTTTTTTCCCCCATATGAATAAAAGATAGGTTCTGCTACCTTAACTTGATTCGTAAACTCATCACACAAATCAGCTGTATTAAATGGCATGTTAAATCCCCCTTAAAAAATTAAAAGATATTTATATACCTTATTCGACATTTTCAAATATTTTCCTCTATTATGTGAATAATAGAGATGCAAAAAGTAAAATGCTTGTCACTTCTTTTTTCTTTTGTTACAGTTAAAAATAAAATGTTATCTTGTCTTACGTATGTAATCAACTTGATATCATTAGAAACTTAAATTAAAAGGAGGAAGTTTTTTATGAAAATGATGGATGCAAATGAAATCATCGCATTTATTTCTAACAGTAAAAAATCTACACCCGTAAAAGTACATATTAAAGGTGAGTTAGACGGAATAAATTTCGGGGAAAACACAAAGTCGTTTATTACTGGAAATACTGGTGTGCTTTTTGGAGAATGGAGTGAAATTCAAGAAGCAATTCAGGCTAATGAAGCCAAAGTTGAGGATTTTGTCGTAGAAAATGACCGTCGTAACTCTGCAATTCCATTATTAGATATGAAAAACATTCAAGCTCGTATAGAGCCAGGTGCGATTATTCGTGATCAAGTAGAAATTGGTAACAATGCTGTAATTATGATGGGAGCTTCTATTAATATTGGTGCTGTTATCGGTGAAGGTACTATGATTGATATGAATGTTGTGTTAGGTGGAAGAGCAACTGTAGGTAAGAACTGTCATATTGGTGCTGGTACTGTGCTTGCTGGAGTCATTGAACCACCTTCTGCAAAGCCTGTTGTTGTTGAAGATGATGTTGTTATCGGTGCAAATGCGGTTGTTCTTGAAGGCGTAACGGTAGGAAAGGGTGCAGTTGTAGCTGCAGGTGCAATTGTAACTGAAGATGTACCACCCAATACGGTTGTTGCAGGAACTCCGGCACGCGTTATTAAGGAAATTGATGAAAAAACAAAAGGAAAAACAGAGATTAAACAAGAGCTTCGACGTTTAAATGACTAAAAAGTAAATAGTCAATAAAAAGCAATAGAGCACCAGCTGGATGATAAATCTGGCTGGTGCAATTTAATATTCCTTAAAAGAAATAAGAGAAGGGAGAAAAACATGAGCTTTGAAGATCAATTTATAGCCATAAGAAGACGGCTTCATCAAATTCCGGAGTTAGGGTTTGAAGAAGTAAAGACACAACAATTTTTACTTGATTATATTGGACAACTTCCACAAACAAACATTGAAATCGAAACATGGAAAACGGGTATTTATGTAAGGGTACGAGGAAAAAAATCTAAGAGATTGATTGGTTATCGCGCGGATATTGACGGTTTGCCAATTGAAGAGAATACAAGCTACTCATTTAAATCAAAGCATCCTGGAAAAATGCATGCATGTGGCCATGACTTTCATATGAGCATCGCATTAGGTGTTCTTACACACTTTGCTGATAATCAGCCAAATGATGACTTGCTATTTATTTTTCAACCTGCAGAAGAAGGACCGGGTGGGGCAAAACCAATGCTTGAAAGTGACTACTTAAAACAAAATAAACCTGATATGATTATCGGACTACATATTGCTCCAGAATACCCTGTTGGGACAATTGCAACCAAGGAAGGGTTGTTATTTGCAAATACATCTGAGTTATTTATTGATTTAAAGGGTAAAGGAGGGCATGCGGCTTTCCCGCATACTGCGAATGATATGGTCGTTGCTGCTAGTCACTTAGTTACACAGTTACAAACAATTGTAGCTAGAAATATTGACCCGCTTGATTCTGGTGTAGTCACAATCGGAAAAATTACAGGCGGGACTAAGCAAAATATTATCGCTGAGGAAGCGCGGATTGAAGGAACAATTCGTACGCTTTCAATTGAATCAATGAATAAAATCAAAACGAGGATTGAATCATTAGTAAAAGGGATTGAAGCAGGTTTTTCATGCCGGGCAATGATCGATTATGGTTCGAATTATTGTCAAGTTTATAATGAGGAAGTTCTGACAAAAGAATTTATGGAATTTTGTAATCATTATGATGGGGTTAACTTGATCAAATGCCGTGAAGCGATGACTGGTGAAGATTTTGGCTACTTCTTGGCTGAGATCCCAGGCTTTATGTTTTGGTTAGGGGTTAATGCTGACTATGGGTTGCACTCAGCTCAGCTTGAGCCGAATGAAGAAGCCATTCCGACAGCAATTGAATTGCTAATTAAATATTTGGAATGGAAAACAAGGTCATAAAGAGGCATTTAGAAAATTATAAATTCTTACTTCTATATTAAAGAAAAGAATATTTTTCCACCTTTAGGGCATAGTAACGTGTGAGTAGTCGTTTGAATACTCCGCGAACATGACCATAGAGGGGGTGGAAGATATGCCAAAAATTGGAGTAGAACAATCGTTAACTAATGTTCAAGAAGCTCTGAAACAAAAAGGATATGATGTAGTGCAGTTACAGCAAGAAAATGACGCTCAAGGTTGTGACTGCTGTGTTATTACTGGACAAGATGAAAATGTGATGGGGATACAAAATGCTCAAATAAAAGGCTCAGTAATTAATGCTCATGGTATGAATGCAGATGAAGTTTGCCAAGAAGTAGAGAGCCGCCTTCAACAATAAAAAGTGAAAGGAACAGCAAAATTTTGCTGTTCCTTTTCTTTAATATGATTGGTTTAATTTTGTGCTTTCTTTTCAATGTAAACCTGGTGTGGGAATGGGATCTCGATGCCATTTTGATCAAGAGTTTCCTTAATAACTTTCCTAAGCTTCCTTTCGACAGCCCATTGCGCCATATTTTCTGTTTTTGCGATAATCCTTATTACAACTTCGGAAGCACCAAAGCTCTGTACACCGACGACATTAGGTCCTTCGATAATCGTCTGATCTTCAGATGCAACTTGTTCACAAGCTTGTTGAAGAACTTCAATCACTTTATCAATGTTATCGTCATATGAAATACCGATATCAACGAGTGCTCTCATATTTCCTCTTGAATGGTTACTCACTTGTGTAATTTCACGATTAGGGATAAAGTGTAGCGTACCATCAAATCCACGAAGTTGAGTTGTTCTTAATCCGACTTGTTCAACAACCCCGTCAACGCCTCCGGTTGTTATGTAATCATCTACCTCAATTTGTTTTTCCAGCAATAGAAAAAATCCAGTAACAACGTCACTAACTAAACCTTGAGCCCCAAAGCCTATTGCTAAACCGACAACTCCTGCACCGGCTATTAGCGGAGCGATTTCTAGTCCAAGAATACCGACAACGAAGGTGATTGCTATAAAGATGAGTACATATGAAAAAATGTTCATTGTTAATTTTTCAAGTGTTTTTACTCGGCCTTGAGAAACTTTCCTTTGTTCAGACATTCGTTTGAAGGCCGTGGAAATCACGCGCTTCCCTATACTTTTTACAATATAGAAGGCAATAACAGTACCAATCAACTGCAATACAATTACAGTTACTGTTGTAAGCCAATCCTCCCAAGCAATTGTTTGTAACCAGTCGTTCATTTGCGCACTCCTCTTTCTGTTTTAGTTCTTATTTTCCTCTAGATTTCTCATGTTAAACTTAATCGCATTTTTTTTCAAATAAAATACAAATAGTGATTAGAAAATAAATAATACGGGCTAAAAATCAACATCAAACGATAACACAGCTTTTTTTGAAAAAATAACTGAATTTTCACACTGTAGCACCCATTGAGTACAAAGTTTATATATATAATAATGAGGTGATCTCGAGTGAATATTATCGATAAACGAGGACAGTTAACGAAACATCGAAATAATAGCTACCGACGCCGTTCGAAAAGTGCAATTAAAAATATTGCAATCCATCATAGTGCAACAACTTCAGGAAGTGCGGAAGCATTTGCTAATTATCATGTAAATCAATTAGGGTGGCCAGGAATCGGTTACCATTATGTTGTAGATAAGGATGGGACGATAAGCTGGTGTCACGATATTGAGATTATTAGTTATCATGTTGGTAACAGTAATAGTCGTGCTGTCGGGATTTGTATGGTTGGTGATTTTCGAACGCAAACATTAAGTACTCAACAAAAAGAAGCTACTTTACAATTAACGATGATGCTACTAGATCAGCTAGGATTACGAGTTGAGGACGTCTGGGGACATATCGAATTCCCAGGATATTCTTGGAAACCTTGTCCTTCAATTGATATGGCTAGTTTTCGAAGAGATTTAGCAACGAAGATTGGGGTTAACCCAGGGCAATCGTATCCATCACCAACGTACGTAGCAGGAGTTCGAACACGAACCTTTTTAAGTCGAGGAGACCAAGGTGATGATGTGAAAGAACTGCAAAAACGTCTGCAGGAGTTAGGTTTCTCCCCTGGTCCTATTGATGGCATTTTTGGCAACCTTACATTTGATGCGTTACAACGTTTTCAAAGAAGTGTGAATATACAAGTTGATGGTATCGTTGGGCCTCAAACTAGAGAGGCATTGAAAAATGGGAAGGTCAATCCAAATATAACAGTAGAACATGCCTCTCCAACCGATGAACCAGATGAACGTGAAGAGCAGTTTGCCAGTGAATCAAGAAGATTGTTACGGCTTATCCGCCCGATGATGCGTGGTGAAGATGTTAGGGAAGTCCAAATTAAAGTCGGAGTTCTTGTTGATGGGATATTTGGTCCAGAAACAGAGCAAAGTGTCAGGGATTTTCAAAGGCAGCAGAATCTAACTGTAGATGGCATTGTTGGTCCGTTGACATGGAGGGCGTTAGATAAGGTTAATGCACGGGCGCAAGTTCCATACCAACGTTTACTTTCACTTCAAACTCCTTATTTAAGAGGTGAGGATATAAAAAGAGTGCAAAGAGCATTAAATACAGCGGTCGATGGTCTGTACGGTCCAATGACTGAACGGGCAGTGCGTAATTTTCAACGGCGTGAAGGGATAACTGTAGATGGCATTGTCGGTCCGCAAACTTGGAACCGATTATTTGGATAAGGAAGATATGGGGATGTCACTTATGAGATATCCCCTACTTTTTATTATTAGTAATGTTAATTTTTATGTTTAATTTTATTCATTACAAGAAAAAATGCCTAATAGTAACTAAATGGGGGCAATGAAGTGAAAAAAAAACAATTTGCAGTTATTGGTTTAGGTAGATTCGGTGGCAGTATTTGCAGAGAACTTAGTCGCCAAGGGATGGAAGTTCTAGCGATTGATATTGATGAAGACAGAGTTGATGAGTATTCGTCGATTGTTACACACGCTGTAGTAGCCGATACAACGGATGAAAAAGCTTTGAAAAGCTTAGGGATACGAAATTTTGAAAATGTAATCGTTGCGATTGGTGATAATATTCAAGCGAGTATATTAACTACGCTCATCTTGGGAGAGTTAGGTGTAAGACATATTACTGTTAAGGCGTTAAACGATTATCATGAAAAAGTATTAAGCAAAATCGGTGCAGACAAAATCGTTCATCCAGAACGTGATATGGGGGTAAGGATTGCTCATAGCATTATATCCAAAAATGTCTTGGATTACTTAGAATTATCGGATAACCATAGTATTGTTGAATTAGTTGCTGGAAAACGGTTGGCAGGAAAGACATTAATCGAGCTGGATATCCGTGCCAATTACGGCTGTAATATAATGGCTATTAAAAGAGAGGGGGAAATTAATGTATCTCCATTAGCCAATGAAAAAATTCATATTGGTGATGTTTTAATCGTTATTGGAGATGACAAAGATCTCAGCCGTTTAGAAGACCAACTATTAGATGATGATTAAAAGCCCAAATTGCGGAAAAATAGCAATTTGGGCTTTTATTTAAATTGTAATTATCTTTTACACTTCCATAATAATTGGTAAAATCATCGGCTTACGCTTTGTTTTTTCATAAAGGAATGGTCCTAATACATCAGTGATTTCATTTTTAATTTCCGACCATTGTGATGTTTTTCTTTCCATTATTTCATGAAGGTGCTTGGCAAGCAGCTTTTGTGCATCATTAATTAAGTCTCCAGATTCCCTCATATAGACAAATCCTCTTGATATAATATCGGGACCTGCTGTGACTTTAAATTCTTTCATATCTAGACTTACAACGACTACGACAAGGCCTTCTTCGGAAAGTATCCGACGATCGCGTAATACAATGTTTCCAATATCACCTATACCATTACCGTCTACATAGACAGAGCCTGAAGGGACTTTGCCTGATTGTACAGCTTCATTCTCTCCTAGAGCAAGAACTTCGCCGTTATCCATAATAAAACAATTCTCTTCCGGAACACCGCAATCATGTGCTAATTTCGTATGCATTTTAAGCATCCTGTATTCGCCATGAATCGGCATAAAATACTTTGGCTTCATAAGTCTGAGCATTAACTTTTGCTCTTCTTGGCCGCCGTGACCTGATGTATGAATGTCACTTAATGAACCGTGAATAACATTTGCACCAGCACGGTATAATTGATTTATCGTTCTACTAACGCTCACTGTATTACCTGGAATCGGTGATGATGAAAAGACAACAGTATCACCAGGAATAATTTGAATTTGGCGATGTGTGCCATTAGCAATTCTTGATAAAGCAGCCATCGGTTCCCCTTGACTTCCTGTGCACAAAATTGTGACTTGATTGTCAGGTAGTTTATTAATTTGTGATGCATCAATAAATGTATTTTTAGGACTTTGAATATACCCTAACTCTTGACCGATTGTAATTGCTGATTCCATACTTCGTCCAAATACTGCAATTTTTCGATTGTTTTTAACGGCTGATTCAACAACCTGTTGTAATCGATGGATGTTTGAGGCGAAAGTTGCAAAAATAATTCGTCCTTCAACCTTTCTGAAGATCGTATCAATACTTTCACCAACACGACGTTCGGACATCGTAAATTCAGGCAGTTCTGCGTTCGTACTATCAGATAACAAACAAAGGACACCGTCTTGTCCTATTTGAGCCATCTTAGTTAAGTTTGCCGGTTCACCAACGGGAGTGAAGTCGAATTTGAAATCCCCTGTATGAACGATATTTCCTGGAGGTGTCTTTACGACAATCCCATAGGCATCTGGAATACTGTGAGTGACCCTAAAGAAAGTTACTGATGTTTTCTGGAATTTTATAACTTGATCTTCATGGATCTCATGTAAGGTGGTTTTTCTTGATAAACCATGCTCTTCTAGTTTGCCTTTTAACAAGCCTAATGCCAGTTTGCCTCCGTATATAGGGATATTGACTTCTCTTAATAAGTAAGGAATACCACCGATATGATCCTCGTGACCGTGAGTGATAAATAAACCTTTAATTTTTTCTTCGTTTCTAACTAAATAAGTGTAATCTGGAATGACGTAATCAATTCCTAGTAATTCATCTTCTGGAAATTTAATTCCGGCATCAATTAAGATAATTTCATCTTGATACTGGACAGCATAAGTGTTTTTACCAATTTCGCCTAACCCTCCCAAGGCAAAAACAGCTGTTTGATTATTTTTTACTTGTTTCATAAATTATACATTCTCCAATTCATAATCTTCTAATTGTTGTTCATATTCGAGCATAGCGTCACTAAGCTCTGTAATGAATTCGATATTATATTGACGATCCGCTAACTTCTTACGTACTTCGCTTATAGTATTTGCTTCAATATATAACGATTTTGTACGCTCCCTTACTGGAACTTGGTCAAAACTTTCCTGGTAAAATACTTTAAAAATCATCATAATTCCTCTCCTTAGTCATTTATTACGTAGATAAACTTCATATATACGTATATTGTTTAATCTAATATACGTTAATTTATAGTCGATCATTTGTATTTTATTTTTTTATTATAAAGGATTTTGGATCTTTTTTCATGTTTTTCTTACTTACGGAAAAAGTCAGGTGCATTTAATTATTATATATGATGGAATTTTTTTTAGGAATTGATACATGGATATAAGAAATTTACCCTTTTTCTATCTGGGAAAGTATAAAAAAATCCTTCCCTCATTAAAGAAGGAAGGATAACCATCAATTTTCAGCGAGACGATTTTTAGGAAGTAAATGCCTGCAGTGTTCTAATAATTTTTTTTTCCAGCGCTTAAGCATTTGAATCCCTCCTTATTAAATGAATTGTAATATTCGCGTTAAATTTTAATTTGGACTTAGTATGTGAGAAAAGGATAAATTAATTACAAGGGAATTAATGGTTTCGAAGAATGGATTTAGACAAACAAAAAAAGTGATCACAATTTGTGGTCACTTTTTTTAGATACTATAGTTATAATTTTATTGCTTTTTTAAAAGGATCATCCTCTTCAATGCGATCATAAAACATAATACCATTCAAATGATCAATTTCATGCTGAAAAACGATGGCCGGGAAACCACGTAGACGAAGAGAAATCTCCTCACCGTTCATATCGACACCTTTTACAGTAATACGGGAAAATCTAGGAACCAATCCAGTTACTTCACGATCAACTGAAAGGCAACCCTCCCCATTTTCTAAAGATGTTGTTTCGACAGAGTGACTTACGATTCGGGGATTATACATTCCAAAAGCGGTTAGTTGTTCCCCTTCGTCAGGTAAATGGACAGCAAACATCCGTTTACTTATCCCGATTTGGGGTGCAGCAATTCCAACACCTGATCGGAGATTGTATTTTAGTGCAATTTCAGGATCCTGACTATTAATTAAGAATTCAATCATTTTTTCGAGCGTTTCTTTATCTTCTTTTGAAGGTGGGAGTTCAACTTCTTTTGCAACTTGACGTAAAATAGGGTTACCTTCCCTTATGATATCTTTCATTGTAAGCATTTTTACCACTCCTCAACGTTTTCGCTGTTTATGTAAATTATATAGTTGTTCCTTTTATGTAGTATAACAAAAAAGTAAAAAGAGAAGAAACGGATGTGTTCAACACCCGAATCTTCTGACAAAATTAATATTTAACTTTAGAAGCACCAACGATAATTAATAAGATGAATAGGACAACGATTAACGCAAAGCCTCTTCCGCGTCCATAACCAGGTCCATAAGTTGCTGGTGCTACAGAAGTAGGTGCCCCGTAACCATATCCACAAGGGTCATAGCAGTGTCCATACATTACAGCATTCCTCCTTTAAATTTAACCGCGCTTTTTTCGCGGCTTTAATAATAAACTATGCTGTTATACTTGAAGCGGTTGGATGATTGCCTATTTTATTGGATTTTGGAGGAGATTTTTTAGACATGATTTTTCTAAATGACAATAAAATAGAGTAGTAGCATTTTGAAATAACTTTGTTTTACATTTTATTGTAAATAGTAGCTCATTAGTATAATTTAAATATTGGGCTATGTTTTATGAAGGGGGAAATTATTTTGATACATAGGTATTTTTTTATTTTTGGTATATGGTTATTGATTGTTATAATTCTGTCAGGTTGTAGTGCTTCTCCTGTACAAAAGATATATGATCATCTTGAGCAATCTGCAGAAATTGAATCTTTAGTTGAAGAACACCAAGAGCCTTTAATGAATTTCGAAACACAAGAACATCAGCTTTTTGAAGAAATGATTGTTCTCAGCTTAGCTGATATTGACAAGATTCAAACACTTGCTGAAGAGGCAATTGAATTGGCTACGAAACGAGAAGAAACAATAGAAGAAGAAAGAGAACGGCTGGAGCAAGCTTTCGAAGAGTTTAATCATGTGGAAGAGCTAATTTCAGGCATTGAAGATGAAGAAACTCGGGAAATAGCAGCAGCAATGTATGAAACGATGGAACATAGGTATGAGTCATACAAACGGCTTTATGACAGTTATACAAATTCAGTCCAGTTAGATAAACAACTTTATGAGATGTTACAGGATGAAGAGTTAAAAATCAATGATCTTGAAAACCAAATTAACACTATAAACGAGGCATATAAAGACGTTTTTCAAAAGGAGGACGAATTTAATACATTTACAAAGGAATACAATGAGCATAAGAAACAATTTTATGAAGCTGCTGCATTGAATGTTTCGTTTGAATAATAAGTAGAGAGAGCTAAACAAAAAGTTAGCTCTCTTTTTTATTTTTAGATTTGATAATATAGTACAGTGAGTGATCAATTATATAACAGTTGTGTCGGAAGAGAGAGTATTTTATAACACCGTCATCGTAGTGAAAACTTTATATGACAAGGGATTAAAAAGGTTGACAAAAAATTGAAAGGTGGTGTAGACTGTTAGCAATTGGAATTATTGTACTAATCTATATGACAAAAAAAATAATACAGGTATTATGTTGGTGAGTGAATATTACATAGTCAAATGTGCTATTAAGCGAATTAGTGTGGTCGGTTCTTTAACTCATTATGTAATTTGAGATGGAGAAACTGGTTATCCTATTTATGAGTTTGAAATGTAGGTCTTATTAGTATCAATTATATTTTGATAAAGGGAAGTACGCATATTTGATCATGGATATTTGCTATTTAATAAATGGATGAATAGAAAGGAAGAGGTGACGGGAATGAAGAAAACGAAAGTACTTGAGCAAGTGGAAAACCAATTTGAAACATTCCAAATTTTAAATGAGCAAGGTGAAGTTGTGAATGAAGCAGCAATGCCTGATCTAACTGATGAGCAATTACAAGAATTAATGAAACGAATGGTATATACGAGAATTTGGGACCAAAGAGCGATTTCATTAAATCGTCAAGGCCGTTTAGGGTTCTATGCACCAGTTGCCGGACAAGAAGCATCAATGTTAGGATCGCAATACGCTTTAGATAAGGATGACTGGATCTTGCCTGGATATCGTGATATTCCACAAATCGTTTGGCATGGGTTACCTTTATACCAAGCATTCCTTTACTCACGTGGACATTTTCACGGTGGTCAAATTCCAGAGGGTGTTAACGTGTTAATGCCGCAAATTATTATCGGTGCACAAATTATCCAAGCAGCAGGAGTTGCTTATGGATTAAAAGCAAAAGGTAAACAGAATGTATGTATCACATATACTGGAGATGGTGGTGCGTCGCAAGGTGACTTCTATGAAGGATTAAACTTTGCAGGTGCTTACCGCTCACCAGCAATTTTCGTTGTTCAAAACAACCGTTTTGCAATTTCAGTTCCGGTAGAAAAGCAATCTGCAGCGAAAACAATTGCTCAAAAAGCAGTAGCTGCTGGAATACATGGTGTTCAAGTTGATGGTATGGATGTGCTGGCGGTTTACGCGGCTACGAAGGAAGCTCGTGAACGTGGACTAGAAGGTAATGGACCAACATTAATTGAAACTCTAACATACCGTTATGGGCCACATACAATGGCTGGGGACGATCCAACTAGATATCGCAGTTCAGAATTAGATGATCAATGGGAACAAAAAGATCCGCTCGTTCGTTTCCGTAAGTTCTTAGAAAACAAGGGAATTTGGAATGAAGAAGCAGAGAATAAAGTGATCGAACAAGCAAAAGAAGATATTAAAGCTGCAATTAAAAAAGCAGATGAAACTCCAAAACAAAAAGTAACAGATTTAATCGGGTTTATGTTTGAGGAGCTACCACACAATTTACGTGAACAAATGGAAGAATATACAGCAAAGGAGTCGAAATAAGCTATGGCGCAAATGACAATGATCCAAGCAATAACTGAAGCAATGCGAATGGAGCTAAAAAGAGATGAAAATGTCTTAGTGTTTGGGGAAGACGTTGGACAAAATGGTGGAGTATTCCGTGCTACAGAAGGATTACAAGCCGAATTTGGTGAAGACCGAGTTTTTGATACGCCACTTGCAGAATCTGGAATCGGCGGTTTGGCAATTGGATTAGGGTTAACTGGATTTCGTCCAGTAATGGAGCTGCAATTCTTTGGCTTCGTCTTTGAAGTTATGGATTCGATTGTTGCCCAAGCAGCAAGAATGCGTTATCGCTCAGGTGGACGTTATACATCACCAATTACAATTCGTTCTCCTTTTGGTGGAGGAGTAAAAACACCGGAGCTTCATGCAGATAGCCTTGAAGGGTTAGTAGCACAGGCACCAGGTGTAAAAGTAGTTATCCCTTCTACACCTTATGATGCAAAAGGTCTATTATTAGCGGCTATTCGTGATAATGACCCGGTTATCTTCTTAGAGCATATGAAATTATATCGCTCATTCCGTGGCGAAGTTCCTGAAGAGGACTACACAATTGAAATTGGAAAAGCAGATATAAAACGTGAAGGAACTGATATTTCCATTGTTACATATGGAGCAATGGTACATGCTTCTCTTAAAGCGGCTGAGGAACTTGAAAAAGAGGGAATTAGTGCTGAAGTTATTGACCTTCGTACGATTAGTCCATTAGATATTGATACAATCATTCAATCAGTTGAGAAGACAAATCGAGCGATTGTTGTTCAAGAAGCGCAAAAACAAGCAGGGATTGCTGCTAATGTTGTAGCAGAAATCAATGACCGTGCGATTTTAAGCTTAGAGGCACCGGTATTACGTGTAACTGCACCAGATACTGTTTTCCCATTTGCTTCAGCTGAAGACGTATGGCTTCCTAATCATAAAGATATTGTTGAAAAAGCGAAACAAGTAATTAATTTCTAACTACTAATGATCTAAATTCTTTTTAAACATAAGGGAGGCGTTTTTGGTGGCATATGAATTTAAGCTTCCGGATATCGGTGAAGGTATCCACGAAGGTGAAATTGTTAAATGGTTTGTAAAACCTGGTGATGAAGTAAAAGAGGACGATGTACTTCTTGAGGTTCAAAATGATAAAGCTGTGGTGGAAATTCCATCACCAATTGATGGGAAAGTAGCGGACATTCATGTTGAAGAAGGAACAGTCGCTATTGTTGGAGATGTATTAATTACCTTTGATTATGATGGTGAAATTCCGGCTTCAGCACATGGTCATGAAGAAGAAGAAGCAACACCAGTAGAAGCAAAAGAAGAAGCAAAAACTGAAACAATTGCTGAAAGTAATGAATCAATCGATGAAAGCCGTCGCGTGATTGCAATGCCATCCGTTCGTAAGTATGCACGCGAAAAAGGTGTCAAAATTCAAGCAGTATCAGGCTCTGGGAAAAATGGACGTATTGTCAAAGAAGATATTGATAAATTCTTAACTGGTGGAAATGTAGCTCCAACACAAGAAACGACAGAGAACGCAGCGCAAGAGGTTACTGCAGCTGCTAAAGCACCAGAGAAAAAAGAAGTAAAACCATATGTACCTGCCAATGCTGAAATGGAAACTCGTGAAAAGATGAGTGGCATTCGTAAAGCGATTTCTAATGCAATGGTTAATTCTAAACATACAGCACCACATGTAACATTAATGGATGAGGTCGATGTCACAGATTTAGTTGCACATCGTAAGAAGTTTAAAAATGTGGCTGCAGACAAAGGTATTAAATTAACATACTTACCATATGTAGTAAAAGCACTAACTTCTGCATTACGTGAATATCCAACTTTAAATGCATCGATCGACGATGCGAATGAAGAAATTGTCTATAAGCATTACTTTAATATCGGAATTGCAGCGGACACGGATAAAGGCTTGTTAGTACCAGTTGTAAAAGATGCAGATCGTAAATCGATCTTTACTATTTCAGGAGAAATCAATGAGTTAGCAACAAAAGCACGTGATGGTAAGTTATCAGGTGAAGAAATGCGCGGAGGATCTTGTACAATTACAAATATCGGTTCTGCAGGCGGTCAATGGTTTACACCGGTTATTAACCATCCAGAAGTGGCAATTTTAGGAATTGGCCGTATTGCTGAAAAGCCAGTTGTTCGTGATGGGGAAATTGTTGTTGCTCCAGTTCTTGCCTTATCATTGAGTTTTGACCACCGTCTTATTGATGGAGCAACGGCACAAAATGCACTAAATCATATTAAACGCTTATTGAACGATCCACAATTATTAATAATGGAGGCTTAAAATTATGGTTGTAGGAGATTTTGCAATTGAAGTAGATACTCTTGTCATTGGCTCCGGACCTGGCGGCTATGTTGCCGCCATCCGCGCAGCCCAGCTTGGACAAAAAGTAACTGTAGTTGAAAAGGAAAGCTTAGGCGGAGTATGTCTAAATGTTGGTTGTATTCCATCAAAAGCATTAATTTCTGCTGGTCACCGTTATCATAATGCCAAGCATTCAGATGATATGGGAATTACTGCAGAAAACGTTAGTGTTGACTTTTCAAAGGTACAAGCTTGGAAAAGCTCTGTTACGAAAAAACTAACTGGCGGTGTAGAAGGGTTACTAAAAGGAAACAAAGTCGATATTGTTAAAGGTGAAGCTTACTTTGTCGATGCAAATACAGTACGTATTATGGATGAAAATTCAGCTCAAACATATACGTTCAATAATTGTATTGTTGCAACAGGTTCTAGACCGATTGAACTTCCGGCATTTAAGTGGAGTGACCGCGTAATCTCTTCTACTGGAGCATTAGCACTAAATGAAATTCCAAAGAAATTAGTCGTTATTGGCGGCGGTTATATTGGAATTGAACTTGGTACAGCATATGCTAACCTAGGCAGTGAAGTCGTAATTCTTGAAGGTAGCAAGCAGATCCTACCAGGTTTTGAAAAACAAATGAGTACGCTTGTTTCACGTCGCTTAAAGAAAAATGGTGTTTCCATTCATACAGAGGCATTGGCTCAAGGTGTTGAGGAAGCTGCGGACGGAGTAAAGGTTACTGCAGAGATCAAAGGAAATACGGAAACGTTCGACGCTGATTATGTATTAGTCACTGTTGGTCGTAAACCAAATACTGATGAGCTTGGTTTAGAGCAAGTCGGAATTGAAATGAGCGATCGTGGTTTAGTGAAAGTAGATAAACAAGGACGTACAAGTATAAACAATATTTTTGCCATTGGCGATATTGTTGAAGGGCCTGCACTTGCTCATAAAGCGTCATATGAAGGAAAAGTAGCAGCAGAGGCAATTTCAGGAGAAAAGTCTGAAATTGATTATTTAGCAATTCCTGCAGTTGTTTTCTCTGATCCTGAGTTAGCTTCGGTAGGCTATAATGAAGCAGAAGCGAAAGAAGCAGGTTATGATGTTATTGCTTCTAAGTTCCCATTTGGAGCAAATGGTCGTGCGTTATCGTTAAATGATGCGGATGGATTTATGAAGCTAATTACAAGAAAA
This sequence comes from Anaerobacillus sp. MEB173, assembly GCF_052119505.1. Lineage (NCBI taxonomy): Bacteria > Bacillati > Bacillota > Bacilli > Caryophanales > Bacillaceae > Anaerobacillus > Anaerobacillus sp. MEB173. The sequence goes on along the minus strand of NZ_JBJMAU010000003.1, from coordinate 332,226 downwards.
GAAGATGGTCTTGTTTTAGGAGCGCAAATTGCCGGACCAAGTGCATCTGACATGATTGCCGAAATTGGACTAGCAATTGAAGCGGGAATGACAGCTGAAGATATAGCATTAACAATCCATGCACATCCTTCACTGGGTGAAATTACAATGGAAGCTGCAGAAGTAGCGATTGGTATGCCAATTCATATTGTGAAATAATAACGTGATAATGAAGTAAGGAGTGAATCAGGATATGGTTCACTCTTTTTATATATAATAAACTTTTTATACTAGTAATTCATTCACATATGGATTGATACATATTTCTTTACTTATTTCTGATACTACTAATGAAGATTACGAAAGAGGTGAGGAAATGGTATCATTTTATAAACATGAATTGGTTAATTTAGGTAATGGATATTTATTGAAGTTATATATAGATCCACAATTAACAGAATTTGCAAGTGAATTTAATAATGGTGAGATACAAGAAAAACAGGAGCTTGAACGTAGTGTTAAGAACTATGTAAAAGAAAAATTTCCTAATTTAAAGGTGAATGCCGTCAAAATCATAGCTGGGACGATGCTCGTCTCATCACTGACCTTTGCTGGGGGTATAGGTAATAATGCTCAGGCTGCAGTCCAGGATGAAAATAATAATACAACGAATACAAATGAAACTGTACAACAGACAAAAACAAACTTTACTGACGTTAACGCTGATGCTTATTATGCTGAAGCTGTAAATGAATTAACAGGAACAGTTGTTTTTGGAATTACTGACACGACATTTATGCCTGGAAAGGTACTGACTCGTGCCGAAGCAGCAACCTTTATTGCAAGGTCACTAGGTATAGATGATGAAGCGGATGTAACTGATCCCGGATTTACTGATGTTACAGATAAAGATGCATGGTATTACAAATCCGTTGCTGCACTTACAGAGAGAGGAATTATTGAAGGGTACGGCGGAGATAACAATGCATTTAAACCGAATCAGCCAGTAACGCGTGGCGAATTAGCAAAAATGATTGCCCTATCGAGTGAATTGGATGGTGAAGGCAATACAATTGAATTTACTGATGTCGATGCTAAGGCTTGGTATGCTCCTTATGTTGCCGCACTCGCGAAAAATGGAATTACAGCAGGAACTTCTGAAACGACATTTTCACCAAAAAGCAATACCAAGCGTGGGGAAGCTGTTACATTTATTTATCGTGCAATGAACCCAGATAAAAGGGTTAATATTAGTGATACAACACCTCCTCCAGGGGATGGAGATACAATACCTCCAGGTAATGATGGTGATGGTTTTAATGATGCGCAATTTATTTATGATGTGAATGTCATAGAAGGCGAAGGAAATCTAAGTGAAAAATTTTCGGAGCTTAATTATGAACCATTTGATGAATTGACAGATGTTCAAAAGACTGAAGTTGCGAAATTGTTCTTGCTTTCTAAGGGAGATACAGAATTTGTTGATATAGATGGTATAAAGGCAGGAATCGATACGGCTATAGCAAATTATAATGATCTCCTTGGGGCAGTAAATGCAGCAGCAGATCAAGCAGCGATGAAATTAGCCTTAGAGGATATTGCTGAATTCTTTGGGGTTACTGTTACAGATGAAATGGCGAATTCTGCGCTTCACAAAAAGCCAACAGATGGTTATACATCAGTTACTGGAATTATTGATATTCTACAAGCTGATGAAGGAGATGGAGAAGCTGCTGCAACATATGGTTTTAATATAACAGGTGGAGAAGAAAATATAGAAAGAAGATCATTATTAAATGATGCGCCAACAGGAGAAGCACCTACGGAATTGGCCGAAGTAACACCTTTCACTGTGTCAATTAGTAAGCTTACTGAAGACGCAGCATTTGAAGGTAATGTTAGAATATCTCCTGTAGGTGCCGACAATATACAACTATGGGCACAGGATACGGCAGGAAATTGGTATGATATTAATGTAGTTGGTTGGGGACCTGAGACAGGTTTTCCAATTGATCTAAGTGCAACAACTGATATTTATGTACTTGTTGGTGAAGACGCCGGGGATACAGTTGAATTAACATTTAATCTAATTGATGTTAACGATCCTACAAATATTATTGCAACTGAGACAAAAACAATAAATGTTGTAAGTCCAAATCCAACAACATAAAATTTGTAATATAAGAAACAGAATTTAGAATATAATAGAAGGGGATGTCTCAAAAGAAAAGACATCCCCTTTTTATAAAAAGAGACTTAATTTGCATATATTTGTAATGCCTCTTCAAGTTCACCTAAAATCTCATTTGTCGATTGAGGGCCTTCAATTCGTGCTTTCACGTCGTTTTCATCAATAATTAATAAAGTTGGATAATCTGATATTTCAAAATGACGAATCAAATCTTTCTCATCTGATAGGACGATGTGAATCGAACTAATGAAGTTTGGAAATTTGTTATTAAAGTCCAAGAGAGCATCATAATAATTTCCTTCGTCTTGTATGTAAAGTTCATCAGAAAACAGCACTGTAACTACTTGCTCATCCATACTAAAATAGGAGGCACTTTCGATTGACGCATTTGCCCAGCATCCTGATGTTAAGAAAAGTGATGTAAATATTAATAAACAAAAATGCTGTTTCATTGCCGGACTCACTTCCTTTATCATTTAAGATATGGTAAGTTACGACCACGACCTTCAGTTTCCTCCTTTATTTTACCATGGAAATGAGAAGGTTTTTGGTTAGTAATATAACTGTTATAAAAATGAAAAATTAAGTTAAAGTTACCCAAATAAAGAAAGAAGCCTAGTACAGCTTCTTTCTTTATTTTGAATCTTAGTCATATTGAAATCTTTTTGAAAAAATATACTGTGGATATTCCTGGTTTTCAAAGGAAAACTGATGCTCGATTGTTGTTATTCCTTCTAATTCGATTATTATTTCGTTTAGAGAAAGAAGTTCATATAACACTACGGCATGAGGATTTACAGAAAATGATTTTGGTGAGAAAGTGCTTTTACTAGTAAAGGTTTCGTAAAATTGTTCCATTATCTTATGATGCTCCGGCTGAATTTGATGTAGCGGGTCTTGTAATATTGCTGAAATTGACTGAATCACTTTTGAGAGAACCTGCTTTTCATAGTCTGAAAAGTTCTGATTTGGTAGTTGTAAGTAGCATAATTTACCTAAATGGAAAATAACCTTTTGTAAGTGATTAAGCTTTTTTTGAATAAACTCAAATGACCGTTTTTCATGTTGGTTGTGGCGTCGGTATTTCCATTCCTCCTCTTGAAAGATTGACAGCTGAAAGGTTTTATCAATCTCTTGGCTTAGTTCACGGTAGTGCAATAGTTGCTCATCAAAATGATCGAGGTCACGAAAAGATATATGATTTTCTAACGTTTCTGCAGTCTTATCATAAAGGTGATCTACTTTATAATAGATAATCGGTGCAAACTTTGGTGGTAGTACAAGAAAGTTAACTAAGGTTGAGACAATAATACCAATTGAAGTACCTGATAGGCGTGTAATAAACTCCACCATAAATCCATCACTTGTTCCAGGGATCATGGCTACTGCTGTTAAGGTAGCTACAAGAGTACCATTGTCAAAATTCAGTCGGTGACAAATTACAATTGTGATCATAGCAACTAGTGAATATGTTAGTGCTGAGGGCCCAATGATAAAGTCAAACAGTAATGCAAGTGCAGCACCAATTGCGGCAGCCGGAAGTCGGATAACTCCTTTTTTTAGTGAATCAGCTGCGGTTGGTTCAGTTGTAACAATGGCAGTAATGACTGCAAACATGGCAGGCAATTGAAAAAAATGACAAATCCATGCTGTAATTAACACAGCTAACCCGGTCTTAATTACCCTTCTACCTATAACATTTCTTGTTTTCATGAAATAGTCACCTAAAATTCTTTTCGTCTTTTACCAATGTAGTATGCATAAGTTTTCCAAGTTCTATCCAAGACATCCTTCATTTCCCATATTTTTTGACAATTAAGGAGGGGACTATATTGAAGATGAAATCATTGATCATACATTTATTATTTCTTTCATTCCTAATAGGCTGTAGTAGTGAAGCTATATATCCAGACTCTGATAATCCAAATGAAGAGAAGGTCGTTATTGAAGAAGTGAATGAGGGTGAGAGTAAAGATGTAAGCCAAAAAGAAATCATTGATGTTTCAGATGATCAAAAACTCACTGAAGAGGATAATGGTTCTGTTGAGAGTGAATTTACGTATAAGATTAATCAAGCAAATTGGACTTTAGATCCTGTTAATCATGACAAAAATCAGGTTGTCCTTTTAACAATTGATGACGCCCCTGATCAATATTCGGTAGATATGGCACATATTTTACATGAATTAGGTGTAGATGCTATTTTTTTTGTAAATGGACATTTTTTAAACACTGATGAGAAAAAGAAGTCATTACAGGAAATTTATGAGTTAGGATTTGAGATTGGTAATCACACTATGACACATCCTAATTTGAGTAAACTTTCAAAAGAAGAACAACAAAAACAAATCATTGAATTAAATGATTTAATTGAAGAGATCATAGGTGAGAGACCGAGGTTTTTTAGAGCCCCGTTTGGTGTAAATACTGAAGAATCAATCGAAATTGTAGCTAATGAGGAGATGCAGTACATGAATTGGACGTATGGATATGATTGGGAGAAGGAGTATTTAGACGCGGAAAAGCTTGCTGATATAATGGTAAATACTAATTTGTTAAGAAATGGCGCCATTTTATTAATGCATGACCGAGAATGGTCGAAAGATGCATTGGTTGACATTATAAACGGCCTACAAGAAAAAGGATATGGATTTGTAGATCCAAAGCATATTGAATAACAAATTTCTTTTTAATGGAATAAAATAAATTGCCTAACTTTTCATACAAAAGGTTTAGGCTTTTTTTAATGTGGAAAAAATTTTATAGAAAGGTGTTGAAAATCGACAAAAAACGATACACTATTACATAATGAAAAAGCAAAGAAAGAAGCGTTGCGACAATGAAAAGAATGATTGCAATAATCACGATTATGTTTTTAATTACGTTAACAGCCTGTCAAACGAATAATAGACATGAGCCTTTTAATTATAGTTCTTCAGATGAAACCATAAATAGCATCAAAATTCCAATGGAACTTAAAGAAAATGAAGCAAGGTTTGCGGTTAACGATTTAGTGAATTCAGTAGATGGTACTTATCAGTATGATGATCTTCATCGTACGCTAACTATGACAATAGGGGAAAACAAATTTTTATTAATTGAAGGAGTGCCGGTAGTAGAACGAAATGGTGTATATCTTCCAAATGAAGATTTATATTTAATTAGAGAAGATAATGAACTATATTTACCGGTAGCATTTCTTGAAGATGGCCTAGGGTTAACGCTTAGATTTGATGAGTCTAATATAGCATTCCAATGGCATGAGTCTGCACAAATGGTTTCTGTGAAACCAGAAAGATTAACATTCGAGGATTGGGATGTAGAGCAGATGGTTGAATATTTATCATTTTTACATAAGCCAATCCTTGATGCTCAGGTAAGTACGATACCAAATCATTTACCCGGTGCAAAAAGGCCGTATCGTAACGGATATCACGAAGGAATGGATTGGTATGCTTATGCAACCGGGTCTGATATAAATCGTGATACTCCGATCTATGCTATGGCAGAAGGAATTGTTGTTCGAGCCGACCATGATTTTGAGGATTATTCCTCAGTGGATATTCGAAATAAGGACTTAATGCTAACTACTGAGATGGGTGAAACCCCTGAGTATATCTTTGATCGGTTGCGAGGCAGACAGGTTTGGGTTCAATACGAAAATGGAGTGATGAATCGCTTTGCTCATCTTGATGCAATTCCTGATTCAATTAAAGTAGGCGATAAAGTAGATGAGAAGACGATTATTGGTTATGTTGGTAATTCTGGGACAAGTGGTGCAGTGAATCAAGATGATACTGAATTACACTTGCATCAGGATTTACTTATCTATGGTGAACTATTTTGGAAACCGTTTACACTAGATGAAGTAAAAGAAATTCTTATTCGTGTATTTGAAGATAATTAAAAAAACGAAGGATCTCCTTCGTTTTTTATGATGTTATCGCTTATAAAAATACATCGTCCTGCCATTAAATAATTGAAGTTCAGCTTTTAATTTGTTGGCTAAGAACTTGCAAAATTCATTTGCTTTACTTTTATCCCCGTGTGTAGAGCCTTCTGGTAAAACAACTTGAATAAATGTTTGTGAAGTTGATTCTCCGTCCTCGTTTTCAATTTCTTCTTCATCAATAGCGAGTACGATAGAACGGTAATAGTCTCTAAAAGTCCCCTTCAGATAAAACCATTTCCCTTTTCCCTCAGGTGTTTCAGCTATCTCATATGGAAAGGCTGCATCTTCATATCCAAAGTTTAATTGTTGGCCTGTTTTACTCGTGATGTTTTTATAGTAGTGAAAATACTCTTTTAATTCATCAAGGGTTATTGTTTGTTTTTCTGACTTCTTAACTAACTTTATGTATGCATGGTTAGACATCAGCTATGCACTCCCGTCTATTAATACGATTTCTCATTCCCATCACTATCTTAGCATTCGTTAAAATGGTTGACAATATAAAAATAATATTTCATTTTTTTGTGTAATAAAATTGTGTGAGCGCCATCAAAACTATCTATTTTGGAACAGGATAAATCATAATCTCGCGCATAATTTCTCTTCCGTCGTTGTTTTGAACACGAATTAAAATATTATGTTGATGTAAAAATGTATCTGGACTTACTTTAAAAAAGGCTGTGACTATTTTATGTTCATTTTTAGGTATAATCACCTTTTCAACAACATCATACTTCCAAGTTGAAGGAATGTTTTCGTATGAAATAATATAAGTTGATGTTTCGTTATATACATTTTCAATTTCGATATCAAATGTATATAACAAATACTCCTCAACTGCGATATTACTAAGATTAGTCCTTATCGAAACATTGTAGCCTTTTCCTGTTGATATTAAAAGGAAGAAAGCACTTGTGATCACAAGAAACAATGTAATCAAAATAAGATTAATTCCGGTAAAATAATTTTTAAGTCTTTTTGTTTTTGTTTGATCTGAGAACACATTTTGCAGTAAGCCATAAGGACATCCCGATTTACAAAAGCGTTGTTTAAATGTACTTATTAATAGGTAAAACAGCAAAGTGAAAAAAACATAAATCGACCCGATGATTGATAGGAAATCAAGAGAGTGGATTGTTACAAGAATCTCTTTTGGATTGATAAAGTAAGAGAAGAATGAAAATGAAATAATCGGTGCAAAGACAAATGTAATTGCTGTTTCTACAAGGGATGCAAGCCGTTGCTTTTTTTTGAAAAATGGAATAGATCTCAGTTTGATCAAAAGCGAGATAAATGAATTATGCGGGCATATCCAACGGCAAAAGTGACGATGGAATAACTTGCTAATTATTATAAAGAATAAGACAAGCAATAGAATCGCTAATAAAAGTATGATCGCTTCATTAAATGAAAAACGCTTTCCAAGTATATAAAAATGTCCATAAAATAAATCGAGCCGAAAGAGATTTAGAAGTGGGACTAGAAAAAAAGACACTAACAATAATCCTTGTGTGAAAAGCTTACGGTTACGTATTTTCATTGGATCCACCTTTTCCCTTCAAAAAAGACAAAACGTCCTATTACTATTTATCATGAGCGAAAATGATTTTTCAATAATGAGAAAAACATGGCAATTATATAGACAAAAGACGACATATTCATTAGTGAGGTTATGTTATTCTATTTATATTGCAAAATAAAAAAGGTTCTTACATAAATAGTAAGTTAGTAAAAATGAGATAAAAAAAAATGGGGAAGGGGAAAATTATGAATAAGTCTCAATTTCTGGATGAATTACGTATGGAAGTTGGCTTAGTTGGTGATTATGCCAGTGATCTAAGAGAATTTTATGGTGGGATTGTTAAAGCAGTTGGGAATTGCTTACACAAAAAATCAGCCGTTGCTTTATATAAGACAGATAATTTTCAATTTCAACTTTTTACTAGTGCGGGAGATATACATGAGAACGAATCAGAGAAGTTTGGTGAAGGGCCACTTAGCCTTTGTGCAATACGGAGCCGTCCAATCATACTACCGAAGGACAACTACAACCGTCTTTTTACTCCATTTTATGAAGGGCACCATTTAAAAGGGATTTTCTTTATAGAATGCCATTGTAATGAGTACAAATTCACAAATGATGATGTTATTTTTTTAGATGAAGTGAGCAGGTACATTGAAAGTAATCATCAACGATATAAGGGATTTCAAGAAAAATATAAAAAATAATTAAAAAAAGTGTTCACAAAATTGCGAAATATGTTACAATTAAATACTTGTCAAAACGCCTCTTTTTCGATATAATAAAATTCAGAAAAGTTAAAAACTTTTACAAAAAACTGGAGGTGTTTATATGAACTTGTTTGAAAGACTATATGATGAGCAAGAAAATGTAAAGGTGCAGTTTATCGGTTTTACGACGGATGAAGTCCGTTATGACTTTGGGATTGTTTATACAAACATGTTCTTCGGAAAGCCTCTAGTAGTGTGTATGCAAACGGGACGCTCTGCTTTATTATGTGCAGAAGAAGTGAAGAATACGGATCACTTACAACGGATATTCAATATTAAAAATCCTAAAGAAGCTGAGGACTTATCGATTTTCTTTGAAAAAACATTGCCGAATATGCCTTTAGGGTCTCAGTATTAAAGATAATTTATAAGAGAAGCAGACCAAAGTAGGTCTGTTTTTTTTATGTGCTATTATAAACCAATATAATTTTAATGTGTTATACAATTTAGCTATTGACTTCTTAATTGTGACATATTATTATTGAGTTACAGAAAACAAAAGCGCTTACAAATATAAAATAAGGGAGATGGATTTTGTGGGAGTAATTATTTGTCAGACATGTGAGAAAGTCATCGAGCACTTTGAAGGTGAAAAAGTTGCAACATTATACGCAAAATGTAACTCTTGTCAATGTGAAAAAGAAAAAGCTAAGAATTAATTAATGATTAGACGTATAGATAATAAAAAGGTGAACAATTAAATGTTCACCTTTTTATTATGTTATACTTTTTTAAAATAGGTTATCCGAAACCATATTGTTTGCCGTTTATCGAATGGCTTGATATTCTTTGATCACCCTTAAATATCTTAACTCATAATCTTCTGGTCCTTGAACAGGAAGTCCAACGGTGATATTTTCTCTAATATATTCTAAGTTCTCAGAGGTGATTATTTCCCCTGGGATTAATATCGGGATACCCGGTGGGTAGACCATAACAAACTCTGCAATAATTCTTCCATCTGATTCTTCAAAAGGTATTGATTCTGTTTCAGCATAAAAAGCATCGCGTGGCGATAAGGCAAGTGTTGGAATTCTTGGGACATGAACAGGGATCGGTTTAATCTCTTTTTTCATCGTTACATGAAGATCTGATAACTTTTGCAACGCCTCAATAAGAATTGATGTTGTTTCTATAGAGTCTCCGACTGTAATGATGCATAAAATATTATAGAGATCTGATAATTCAACTTCAATATTATACTCTTCCCTAAGCCATACTTCTGCATCGTGCCCAGTAATTCCTAAGTTTTTCACTGATATTATCAGTTTCGTAGGGTCTAAATCATACGTTGCTTTTTTCCCTAGAATTTCAGGACCGACACAATAAAACCCTTCAATATTATTGATTTTTTCGCGTGTCTCATTAGCTAAATTAATTACATTCTCAATGAGGTACTCTCCCTCAGTGGCTAATCTCTTTCTCGCTACATCTAATGAAGCAAGAAGTAAATAAGATGTTGAGGTAGTTGTTAGCATGCTAATGATTGATTGAACACGTTTTGGGGAGATTAACCCTTCTTTTATATTAAGGATCGAGCTCTGTGTCATTGATCCTCCTAATTTGTGTACACTGGTTGCCGCCATATCAGCCCCAGCTTGCATTGCTGATAAAGGAAGGCGATCGTGGAAGTGGATATGGACACCATGTGCTTCATCAACTAAGACGGGGACATTATAACTATGAGCAATTTCTACAATCTTTTGTAAGTCAGCAGCAATTCCAAAATATGTTGGGTTAATAACAAGCAACCCTTTGGCATCAGGATGTTTTTCTAATGCTTTCTCAACTGAGTCAGTTGTTATTCCGTGAGAAATCCCTAAATCGTTATCAATTTCCGGGTGAATAAAGATTGGTGTAGCACCAGAAAAGATAATCGCTGACATAATAGATTTATGAACATTCCGAGGTACGATGATTTTATCTCCTGGTCCGCATACACTCATCACCATCGTCATGATGGCACCGCTTGTACCTTGTACAGAAAAAAATGTATGATCCGCTCCAAATGCTTTCGCAGCTAATTCTTGGGCATGCTTAATGATACCATGAGGATGATGTAAGTCATCAAGTGGTCCAATGTTAATTAAATCGATGGATAAAGCATTTTCTCCAATAAAATTTTTGAATTCTGGATCCATGCCATTTCCCTTTTTATGACCTGGAATATGAAATTGAACGGGGTTCTTTTTTGTATGCTCAAGAAGACCCGTAAATAACGGTGTTAATTGTTGTTGATCCGACAAGGTCGTCACCTCATTCACTAAAATTAGACATAAAACAAGATGAGTATATATCAAGAGAATTAAACAATTCAAGAAAAAAATTCGCTATTTTTTAAAATGTTTTATATCCTTGTAGTTATCGGTTAGTGTTACCATGTAAAAAAATTTCATTAATAAAAGGGTTTATACTTTGAAAGGGGATTTGATGTATAGAAATGAATATGCCTATTTCTTTAGATTGGAGTACGGAAGAGGTTGTTGATGTTGTCTCTTTTTATGAAGGGGTTGTTCAAGCATATGAAAAGGGGATAAGAAAGGAAGAAGTGCTAAGATTATATCAACGCTTTAAAGAAATTGTTCCTAGTAAGAGCGAAGAAAAACAGCTATGTGGACAATTTGATAAGGAATCTGGTTATTCGTGTTTTCGAACTGTAAAAAGAGCACGGGAGGCAAAGGAAGGCGAGATGATTAAAATGTGAAAGAGATGGTTTATCCACCTCTTTTACATTTTATTCGAAAGCCATTTTGTATAAAGGTAAAAGTGTTTTGAATGTTTCTCTTGTTTCTTGTAAAAATCTTTCTCCATCTTTTAGGATTGGATCATTTTTTGTGAAATGACGTCCAACAAGGAATTCTGCTTTTTTGACATCACGGAAACGCTCGAGCATTACTTTAAGTTCATCATTTGATAAATTGGAGACTTCATCTGAGTCTTTTTTTGTATGATCCAACGAAATGACATAATTGTCTGGTATTGACTCACTAAAAGAAGAGAAATTTTGTAGAAAGTTCATGGCAATTTCTTTTTTATTCGGTAATTCATAAATAAAGGCCAACCAAACAAAAACATGATCATCAAAAAGACCAACTTGAAAATGAGGATGTTTCTTATAGCCGCGTTTATCATGACAAATGGCTAACCACGTATCTTTTGGAGGATTTACAGTACGTCTTGCATGTTTTGCAATATGTAGAAACATTTCATTCCCCGATACAGCAGCAAGATCTCCGCTTAATTGTTCACCAATGGCTCTGAATTTAGGTTGTATTCGTCCACGAATGGCTTCCATCCGTTCGTCTAACCCTTCAATAAAAAAGGTGTTAAAGTCACTCTCATTAAATCCATTAAAGTCCATTTCACCACTCCCTCACATTCTGTTTGGTCATAGTTTATCATAGTGTCCTTCTTAATTAAAATAACTGTACTTTACTAGAGCAACTTTAAAATAAAAATTTTCTTAAACAGTAGCGTTCTATTGTTGCGTAACATATGTTATAATAAATAAAAACAAAAAATCAGAATATTTAGTTAATAATGTATGGGGTAAAAGAGTATAATAGTAGAACACAGTTGGTTGGCAGGTTTGTGATAGATATAAAAAAATAATAAAGGAGTGTAGGTTACCATGGAACAAGTGATTCAAACTTTTAAAAGAACCGATGGTGAGAAGAGAATCTCCGTTCTTCGTTTAGAAATTGACTATGAATTGGCGACACTACACGATGCAATGTTAGCGGAAGATATTACAGCAATGAACAAGTCCAAACGAAAATTAGAGAAACTCCGACAAGAACTTATTAGATTAGAAGTGTAAACCCAAACGAACCACATAGTGGTTCGTTTTTTCTGCGTTTTTATGGAAAAGAATGAATCTTTTGAATAATTAACTGTAAATAAATAGGTTTTCTTTTCTTTGTAAATATGTTTATGTCATAATAGGAGAAAAGCAGAAGTGCACTTTGATGGAGAAAGGGGTAACTCGATGAAGGACATCGATTGGCAGCATATAGATAGATTAGCAAAACAATGGGTTAAAGAAGCTGGTGGAATCCTTAAGGAGTCGCTTTATCGCAAAATAAAAGTTGAAAGTAAATCAAATCAAGATGATCTTGTAACAGAAATGGATCGTCGGGTAGAGCAATACTTTATTATGAAAATTAAAGAGACCTTTCCTGAACATCTTTTTTTAGGAGAAGAAGGGATAATGGGTGAAGAGATATCATCTGAATCAGGAACAATTTGGATTATTGATCCGATTGATGGGACAACAAATTTTGTACATCAACAATATAACTTTGCCATTTCAGTTGCTGTATATCATGACGGTATAGGAATGATCGGAATTATCTATGATGTAATGAGTGATGAACTTTTTCATGCTATTCGTGGTAATGGAGCTTTCTTGAACGATCAATCGCTCGATAAACTTCAATCCGTCCCTGTTGAAAAGGCAATTCTTGGACTTAATGCCGGCTGGATTGTCGATAATGAAATAAATGAAAAAAATATGTTTGTTCCACTCGTTCGTTCGGTTAGAGCAACTCGGTCATATGGATCAGCAGCAATAGAAATTGCCTTTGTTTCAGCCGGACGTCTTGATGGTTATATAAGTTTGGGGCTTTCTCCTTGGGACTTTGCTGCTGGATTAGTAATATTGCATGAGGTTGGCGGTATTGCTTCAACAATTGATGGTAATCCACTACAACTACTTGAAAAAAACACATTATTTGTAGGAAAACCAGGTTTCCACGAAGAAGTGATATCAAAGTATATTAAAAGGGGTTGATGAATTGTGCGTATAGGCTTTATTGGTCTTGGGACAATGGGGTTACCAATGACAAAAAATACTATTGATGCTGGTTTTGAAACATTTGTTGTAAGTAGAAGTCGTCCGCCAATAGAAGAGGCTATTGCATACGGAGCAAAGGAAGCTTCCTCACCTAAGGAACTTATTGAATTAGTTGATATTGTCCTTACTTGCTTACCATTACCTGATACGATTCTTGACGTCTATGAGGGTGAGTTCGGATTAATTGCAGGTGCGACCAAAGGGAAGATTGTAATTGATCATTCAACAGTGAGTCCACAATTAAATGATAGGGTAAGTAAAGCTCTTCAAGAAAAGGGAGCAGAGTTTATGGATGCCCCAGTAAGCGGTGGACCAATGGGAGCAGTTGCGGGTACACTTACAATTATGTGTGGCGGAGATCATCAAACGTTTGAGAAAGCCTATCCGGTTCTAAAGGCTATGGGCGAGCATGTTATTCATGTAGGACCATTAGGATGTGGCAGTACGGTAAAGCTTATCAATAATTTATTAGTTGGAATACATAATACAGCATTAGCAGAAGCGTTTGTAATCGGTGAAAAAGCAGGGGTGAACCCGGAGGTTTTATATAGTATATTAAAAAACAGTGTCGGACATTCTAAGAGCATTGATTGGGCGATTGATGCTATATTGGATCGACAATTTGAACAAAGATTCAGTATAAATTTACTCCATAAAGACATGACACTGGCTCTTGATTTAGCGAAACGATTAGAGGTTCCGATTGAGGTTGGACCATTAGCTGAAAAGCTGATTGCCGCTGCAAAAGAAAATTATGGTTCAAATGATGTAGCTGCTATAATTCGTCCACTTGAAGAAAAGACTGGAGTCATCGTAAAACGTCGTAAAAATAAAGAGGAATGAATGAATAAAGAAAAGCACAGTCAAACTATAGATGACTGTGCTTTAGTTTTGGGTTGATTCCCGAATTTTCTTTTTTAAGGTGAATCCTGTTCCCATTGCCGCAACGATTCCGAGAATAGCTATACACGTAATAAGTATACTGCGTTCAGCAATTGCAACTCCAATTAACGATATACAAAGTGCAGTAAATGTTGCCAGTGAGATAAAGATGATTTTTTCTTTGCCCATGCGCTCAACTCCTCTATATCATAGTGTAACGGATTTAGACAAAAAGAAAAAGTCCTATGTTCATATTGTTTATCTTTTGTTTATTCTTCTTTTTTATCGAATATATGATATAATATGACAGTTATATTTACAAAGAAAATAATATAAATATTCTCATTAAACGTTTTATTGCACGGTTATCGTGTAATACTGACGATAAATTGAATTCAAGGAGCGAAATAAGTTAATGAAACATCGTGAAGATATAAGAAATATTGCAATTATTGCCCATGTTGACCATGGGAAAACAACATTAGTTGATCAGCTTCTACATCAATCAGGTACATTTCGCAGTAATGAACAAGTAGAAGAAAGAGCAATGGATTCAAATGCCCTTGAAAAAGAACGTGGGATTACGATCCTAGCTAAAAATACAGCTATTAATTACAATGATAATCGTATTAACATTATGGATACACCAGGCCATGCGGACTTTGGTGGTGAAGTTGAACGTATTATGAAAATGGTTGATGGTGTACTTCTAGTTGTCGATGCGTATGAAGGGTGTATGCCACAAACTCGATTTGTGTTAAAGAAAGCTCTTGAACAAAAGTTAACACCAATTGTAGTCGTTAACAAAATTGACCGTGACTTTGCCCGTCCGACAGAGGTTGTGGATGAAGTCATTGATTTATTTATTGATCTTGGTGCAGAAGAAGATCAATTAGAATTTCCAGTTGTATATGCTTCTGCGATAAATGGTACAGCAAGCTTAAATCCAGAAAAACAAGATGAAGATATGACTTCTCTATTTGAAGCCATTATTGAACATATCCCAGCTCCAATTGATAATAGCGATGAACCGTTACAGTTCCAAGTCACATTACTAGACTATAATGATTATCTTGGACGAATTGGAATCGGGCGAGTGTTTCGCGGCACGATGAAGGTAGGACAACAAGTAGCATTAATGAAGTTAGATGGATCAGTGAAACAATTCCGTGTGACGAAATTATTTGGTTTCTTAGGCTTAAAACGTGTAGAAATTGAAGAAGCAAAAGCTGGTGATCTTGTTGCAGTTTCTGGAATGGAAGAGATTAACGTCGGAGAAACAATTTGTCCTATTGAACAACAAGACGCACTACCGATTTTACGTATTGATGAACCGACATTACAAATGACATTCCTTGTGAATAACAGTCCATTTGCAGGTCGTGAAGGAAAGTATATTACGAGCCGTAAAGTTGAAGAACGACTACGTGCACAGTTAGAAACAGATGTTAGTTTACGTGTTGAAAATACCGACTCACCGGATGTATGGGTTGTATCGGGACGTGGTGAACTTCACCTTTCTATTTTAATCGAAAATATGAGACGTGAAGGGTTTGAACTTCAAGTTTCTAAGCCTGAAGTTATTGTTCGTGAAATTGACGGTGTTCGTTGTGAGCCGGTGGAGCGTGTGCAAATTGATGTGCCAGAAGAGCATACTGGTGCAGTAATGGAATCTCTTGGAGCACGTAAAGGTGAAATGTTAAATATGATTAATACTGGAACAGGACAAGTTCGTCTAGAGTTTATGGTTCCAGCACGTGGTTTAATTGGATATTCAACTGAATTCTTAACGCAAACACGTGGCTATGGAATTATTAACCATTCATTTGATAGCTACCAGCCAATGGTTGAAGGAAGAGTTGGCGGAAGACGTCAAGGTGTACTTGTATCAATGGAAACAGGAAAAGCATCACAATATGGAATCATGCAAGTAGAAGACCGCGGCACGATTTTTGTTGAGCCGGGAGCTGAAATCTATGAAGGTATGATTGTTGGTGAACACACTCGTGAGAATGATATTACTGTGAACATCACGAAAGTAAAACAAATGACGAATATGCGATCTGCAAATAAAGATCAAACTGTAACGATGAAAAGACCTAGAATTATGACTCTTGAAGAAGCTCTTGAGTATTTAAATGAAGATGAGTATTGTGAAGTAACTCCAGAATCAATTCGTTTAAGAAAGAAAATTCTTGATAAAAATGAAAGAGAACGAGTTGAAAAGAAAAAGAAATTAGCTAACGCGAGTAAGTGATATGTGATTTGTAAGGGAGGGAAGAAGATTGGATCAGGAAGTAACTGTTAATCCAGAACAACTTTCCACGTTTGCCGCGATGGTAAGAATTGACCAAAATCCTATATTAGGTTACTGGCTGCTTTATGCACTTATTGTCATTTTGTGTATAGTTGTCTACAATCTTGGTTTTGCCAGAAAGTTACCGCTTTTAAAAGCTGCGATCGTCTATATTTGTCTTTTTATCGGTTGTGTTCCTATAACAATCTTTGCGATTGGAATGCCAGTCATTGAGTCATTATTATTAGCAGCCATTGTTTTAGGTGTATATCGATATAAATTAAATCGAACGAGGGAACAGGAAGCTAAGGGGTGATTCGATGAAATTACAAGATGCATTGTATAACTGGCTAACAATTAAGGTTGTTGCTGATGCAAGGCCGGACGACCAAGCCGCAATTGATACGTATAATTTCTTCAATGAAATGCTCACAGTAGATCACAAGGTGGAAAAGCTTGAGGTTGAAAGTGATGATGTGATGTATTATGTCTATTACTGGATTGATGGTCAAATGGATAAGAAGCAATTTCCTCTGGAAATGATTGATTGTTTGCTTGAAGGAATTGAGAGTGAACCTAGGTATAATCAGTAAATAAGAAAAGCCTTCCAATTTTGGAGGGCTTTTTGTTATACTGATTTTTACCAATCATCTTCTTCTTTTTTACTTCTGTATAATTTAAAGTTTCCAGAAGCGATTCTTTCATTTGTTCGTTTTGATATCCGTTCATGGCAAGACTTACACATGTAAGTGTGGATCGGCCGATTTCTAAGTTTTTTTGCAGTTGGACTATAATCTTCAATATTCTCTACTGTATCGCATATCACGCACTTAACTCTCATCTAAACACCTCACATTCATACAATCCTATAGCTATTACATGTTAGTATAACACGTAACCAGCAAAATACAGAACAGTTGTTATCTTACTACATAATTTACGTTTGTGTAATTGTTTGAATTTGATTTTTGGCTCGTGCTTGTGAATTATAAAATTCACAAGCCTTTCAGATTTATCTGAAAGGTTGGAGGTATTGCATGAACTGAAACTGAAAATGTATTTTCAGTTTCAGTTCATGCAATACCTCCATAAAACGAGCCAAAAATCAAATTCAAACAATTACACACTATCTATATAAGTTGGTATATTAATGTATAATTTAATTAAATTAAACAAGTTTTACTTTTATTGAGCGTTTTAGTTTTAAGTTACCATAAAAATAGGTATAGTATAGTTGTGCACGTTAAGGTGAAACTTTTTATAGGAGGTTTACAATTATGGCTAACCAAGTTGAACAAACATTAACTGATGAACTACTACCACTTCTTCAAAAAGAGCGCTTTGTAACACTGGCTACTGTAGATCATGAAACGGGAGCACCAAATGTCAGTGCAATTTCATGGGTCTATGCTCCAAATAAGAACAGTGTTTTATTTTCAGTTGATAACCGATCTCGAATTATTCAAAATATTAATGCGAAATCTGATGTTGTAATCAATGTGATTGGAAATGAATCAACATATTCGATTTCCGGTAAAGCATCCATTAAAGCTGAAAAACTAGAGGGAGTGCCGTTAAAGCTTGCTCTTGTTGAAATTGCTATTACTGAAGTGCGTGATGTCATGTTCTATGGCTCGAAAATTTCTGTAGAGCCTAAGTACGAAAAAACATATGATCCAGAAGCGGCAGCAAAACTTGATAAACAAGTTATGGATGCAATGAAAAAAGCTTAGTCCTTCGACTAAGCTTTTCTTCTATTCTGGCTTTTTTTCATTTTTCTTATTATTAATATCTTCTTTTGCTTGTTTGTTCTGTTGCTTATTTAATTCTTTTTGTTGCTGACCACTAAGTTTATCATCATTAACATCTGTAGGATCATTAGCATCATGTTCTTTTCCTGGAACTATTGGCATCATTCTCCCAACAATTGCAGCTAGTTCGTCCATAATCCCGGCAATTGGCCGGCCATTTTCGATGTCTTTTTGCATCTCTCTGAGTCGTACGTTGACATCAGGATCTGCCACAACAATTGCATTAGCTCCCATTGGATCATCTTTAAAAGCTTCAGCGACTTGGTATTTTATCGCACCGACATCTGAGCGGTCGAGCTTTTCATTCACATCAATCCCTACAACTGCAAAATCACCGATAACTAGGGCAGTAGCATCATCAACGTCAGGAATACCAGTTGCTAAATCAATTAAATGTTTAGCAACTTTATTTCCGTCCCTTTCATTGACATAATTGGGTTCAGAGGCTTGTTCACTTACACGCTGTCCCCTGACATTTTCCTCTGTATTATTTACATTATTATTATCCTGCGCTTGATTCATTTGACAGCCAGCTATAAAAATTAAAAGGATTATATATGTGCAGACTTGAACGTGTTTCACTTTTATCATTCCTTTCATATCAATTATTCATGATTTATTGTTTGTTTCTTCGTCTATCTTTATTCGGTTGAACATACATTTATAGTAAAACATGATTAGTACAAGAGTTGCTTTAATAGCAATTGAAACTTGTTTGCATATCATAGTAGTAACAAAACCTTTATAGTCACTAAACTTTTTTACTACAAATTAGTCGGGAGGCGAGATGTTGAAAAAAATCTACGTCTTAGATACAAATGTATTGCTACAAGATCCGTATTCCTTATTTGCTTTTGAAGATAATGAAGTTGTGATACCTGCAGTTGTTTTAGAAGAGGTAGACTCAAAAAAACGCTATATGGATGAGATTGGTAGGAATGCTAGACAAGTTTCAAAAATGATGGATGGTTTTAGAGGGAAAGGAAAGTTATATGAAGAGGTAGACCTGGAGAATGGAGGAAAGCTAAGAGTAGAATTGAATCATCGCTCTTTTCAGAAACTTCAAGATACATTTGTAGAAAGAACAAATGATAATCGAATATTAGCGGTTGCTTTAAATATTATGCTAGAAGAGAAGGAAAAACCTGATGGTAAACAAGTAATTCTAGTAAGTAAAGACGCTCTTGTAAGGGTCAAAGCAGATGCACTTGGTATTCCAGCAGAAGACCTTTTAAATGATCGTGTTGTTGAATTTGACCATATCTATAAAGGCTATTTAGAGATTTATGCAAACACTGAAGTGTTAAACAAGTTTTATAAAAAAAATGAACTGGCTGTATCTGAGTTAGCAGAACATCCTTTTTATCCACATCAGTTTTTAATCATTAAAGATGCATTAGGTGGATCTGGCTCTGCTGTAGGTAAAGTAGATGCAACGGGAAAATTGATTACACCGTTTGTCTCCGATCAAGAACAAGTGTGGGGGATACGGTCTCGAAATGTACAACAGAAGATGGCTCTAGAATTATTGTTATGTAAAGATATTAATTTTGTGACTCTTGTCGGTAAAGCAGGAACAGGTAAAACATTATTGTCATTAGCAGCAGGTCTTATGCAAACAGAGGATTTAGGAAGATACAAAAAACTGCTTGTCGCAAGACCGGTTGTACCTGTAGGGAAAGATATTGGATTCCTGCCTGGTGAAAAAGAAGAAAAGCTAAGGCCGTGGATGCAACCTATTTATGATAATTTAGAGTATCTATTTAATACAAAAAAACAAGGGGAGCTTGACCGTATTCTTGCAGGGATGGGATCCATTCAAGTTGAGGCATTAACGTATATTCGAGGAAGAAGTATACCAGATCAGTTTATTATTATTGATGAAGCCCAAAATTTAACGAAGCATGAAGTGAAAACAATATTAACAAGGGTAGGAGAAGGGAGTAAAATTGTATTAATGGGAGACCCGCAACAAATTGATCACCCTTATCTAGATGAATATAACAATGGCTTAACTTATGTCGTTGAAAAATTTAAAGACCAGGCTGTTAGTGGACATGTAAAATTAGAAAAGGGAGAACGCTCAGGTCTGGCCCAATTGGCTGCTGATTTACTATAAAAGAAAAAAAGGATGTCTAATAAGTGACAGATATTCTCGATAACTTACAAAATATAGAGGTTACATCACGGATCTTTATATTTTGTGGTTGAGGTGACTGTCACTTTGCTTTTGAGACATCCCATGCAGTTTATTTAATTATAAAGGAGCTAATATGAGTGATGGGATCTGTTTGATTCGACCCATCTCCAAAATAAACATGAACTGGTCCATCTTCTAATAAAGGCTTTCCTTGATTAGAAAAACCTAGTATCATCTCTTTTGCTACTTGAAGTGATACTTCTATCGTGTTCCCGTGTTTTGTTTCAATAATCATTGAAGTAGCATCTGAAAACACCCCGGCATTCTCTAGGAATGGTTTCAAAGGGATACCGAAGGAGCTAGTTAAGATGACTTCTTTTTTTGTCTTTTTCGTCTCGCTTGCACTTGGTGGGATGGCTCCTTCTAGTAGTTCTCGGTCCCAATGTGCTGATACTTCTTTTTTATATTTCGTTAACTCATCTTCTCCCTCTTCTTGCTTC
Source organism: Anaerobacillus sp. MEB173 (assembly GCF_052119505.1). Taxonomy (NCBI): domain Bacteria; kingdom Bacillati; phylum Bacillota; class Bacilli; order Caryophanales; family Bacillaceae; genus Anaerobacillus; species Anaerobacillus sp. MEB173. The sequence continues at coordinate 311,328 of NZ_JBJMAU010000003.1, read as the reverse complement.
GTAAAGATCGTATCCAAATCAACCTTTCGATCATCAAAAATCCAAACGCCAGGATCGAGTGTTATTGTATGCTCTACCTTACCTTTAATCAGTATAATGTGATCCATATAAAGTCACTTTCCTTTCATTTTGCTCCAATTTCTCATTTTACAATTTAAATTTTACATTAATAATATGTTTTTGTCATAAATGGAAATAACTAAAATAAGAAATTGGTGGGAAAAGAGGGAAGGAAGGTGTAATCGTTGATTTGTTCAGAACAAGAAACACTATTAGAAATGATTGATTTGGCCCTGCCATATACCAAACACGGGAAGGTAGCGACTTATATTCCTGCTTTAGGAGAAGCCGATCCCGATACGCTAGCAGTGTCAATTTACACGACAAACGGGGAATGTTATTCAGCAGGGAATATTAATCAAAAATTTACATTACAAAGTATTTCTAAAGTCATTACATTAGCTCTTGCTTTAATGGATCATGGGGAAGACTATGTTTTTTCAAAAGTGGGGATGGAGCCAACGGGTGATCCTTTTAATTCAATTGCGAAACTTGAAACATTGGTTCCTTCAAAGCCATTAAATCCAATGATTAATGCTGGGGCATTAGCTGTAACGGATATGATTGCCGGAAGTACGGTTGAAGAAAGATTAGGTCGGATTCTTTCGTTTATTCATGAAATGACGAACAACACAAGTATTCATTATTGCGACAAAGTAGCAACATCTGAATACGAAACAGCAGATTTAAATCGTGCCCTATGCTATTTTATGAAACAGCATCGTGTTGTCATTGGTGATGTGGAGCAATTATTGGAACTTTATACAAAACAATGTGCGATTGAAGTCGACTGTAAAGATTTGGCGATAATAGGGTATGTTATTGGAAATGAAGGAGTGAATCCTGACACGAAACGTAGAGTGATACCCATGCAAATAGCTCGTATTGTAAAAACGTTCATGGTGACTTGCGGGATGTATAACGCTTCAGGAGAGTTTGCTATTCGAGTAGGGATCCCTGCAAAAAGCGGTGTGTCAGGGGGGATTCTTGGTGCTGTTCCATATGGTATGGGCATAGGTATATACGGGCCTGCCTTAGATGAGAAGGGCAATAGTATTGGTGGTATGAAATTATTAGAAGGAATTTCCCATCGATTTAATTTGAGTATTTTTTAAGAATTAGAACTATCTGATATTTTCTTGCATTTTTAAATAGATAACGATAATATTAAAGTAATTAATGGCAATTCATTTTTGTAAATGTATCAATATTATGGTAAACTATTTAATAGTCAAACTTAGTATAATGTAGACTATGCAGAAGGAGGGGATAAGTTTGTCTGTGAATGCAGCATCAGAATATACTGAGAAAGCGTACGCCCTTCTTAAAGCGGATGCAGCTAATATCTTAAAATTAATAGAAGTACAAATGGAAAATTTAACAATGCCTCAATGTCCTCTCTATGAAGAAGTATTGGATACGCAAATGTTTGGTCTTTCTAGAGAGATTGATTTTGCAATTCGTTTGCAATTAATCGATGAAGATACTGGGAAACAGTTACTTTCTGAATTAGAGCGGAAACTTGCTGAATTACATGAAGCATCAATGAGAAAATAGAAAGCTTTTATCTTTAAAGCTACTTAGAAAGAGCCTTTAACAATTGTTAAAGGCTCTTTCTTTATTTATTGCGGTTAATAATGAGTGAATTTTCTTGCTCTTTTTTACATTTAATGCTATAAACCTACTAACTATTTAAAAAGGTGGACAATTAATGTTTATTCTTTCACTTATCCTTTATTTTATTACGATCGTACCTCTTACTACGTTTATTCATGAATTAGGACACCTTTTTACGGCACAAATGATGGCGGTGAAAAAGCTTAGATTAACAATTGGTACAGGACCAGTTTTAAAACGTTGGCAGATATATGATTTTCATTTTACGTTACGTCTTTTCTTTTTTATTGGAGGTTATGCCACTACGGATAGTGATAAAGAAATTGGCAGAAAAAGACGAGCTTTCATTGCACTAGGGGGACCATTATTAAATGGGCTTGTTGTATTCGGATTATTACTCCCTGGTTTTGGTACAGGAACAGCTTCCATTACTTACTGGTTTCAGTGGTTTGCACTCTATAATCTATGGGTTTGTGTTGTTAATTTAATTCCATTTCAAAGAGGACATCGACAGTCAGATGGCTATATCGTCTATCAGTCAATTTGGTCAAGAGGTGATTAATAAAAATTAAAAAGTTTTATTAAATAATTTCATAGGCAAATTTTTTAAAAATATTTAGAAAACATGTTATTATGGTGAATATATCTAATTTTAGGTATATGCTTATCTACGTACTAGATAAATCGATGGTTACGGGTTATATTTTATAATTTTAGAAAACCTATAAACATCATCACACTTTAATCAAATAATAGGGGGATTAGTATGAATGGTGTTAACAAAATAAGGAAAGTATTAGTCGCAAATCGTGGTGAAATTGCAATTCGGATCTTTCGTGCATGTAACGAATTACATATCCGCACTGTAGCCATCTATTCCAAAGAGGATACAGGATCTTACCATCGATACAAAGCAGATGAGGCATATCTAGTTGGTGAAGGGAAAAAGCCAATTGATGCTTATCTTGACATCGAAGGAATTATTGAAATTGCTAAGCGTAACGATGTTGATGCAATACATCCTGGGTACGGTTTTCTATCAGAGAATATTCAATTTGCAAGACGTTGTGAGGAAGAAGGAATTATTTTTATTGGTCCAAAAAGTGAACATTTAACGATGTTCGGGGATAAAGTTCAGGCACGTAAACAAGCTGTTCTAGCCAACTTGCCAGTTATTCCAGGGAGTGATGGTCCAGTTACTGGACTTGCTGATGTGGAAGAGTTTGGAAAACAGTACGGATATCCGTTTATTATTAAAGCCTCCCTAGGTGGCGGCGGACGAGGAATGAGAATTGTTCGTTCAGAAGCAGCGTTGGAAGAGGCATACAATCGTGCTAAATCAGAAGCAAAGTCGGCATTTGGTAATGATGAAGTTTATGTTGAAAAGTTTATTGAGAATCCAAAGCATATTGAAGTACAAATTTTGGGTGATCATACGGGTAACATCATCCATCTCTATGAACGTGATTGTTCGGTTCAACGTAGGCATCAAAAAGTTGTCGAAGTGGCACCTAGTGTGTCTCTTTCAAATGACTTACGAGAAAAAATTTGTCAAGCTGCTGTACAGTTAATGGAAAATGTCAACTATATTAACGCCGGTACTGTTGAGTTTCTTGTAACAAATGATGGGGAATTTTACTTTATTGAAGTAAACCCAAGAGTACAGGTGGAACATACAATTACGGAAATGGTTACGGGAGTAGATATTGTCCAAGCCCAAATTCAGATTGCTTCAGGGGCAGAATTACACGGACCTTTATTAAGAATCCCGACACAAGAAAATATACGCACAAATGGTTATGCGATTCAATCTCGTGTAACGACGGAAGATCCGGCAAATAATTTTATGCCTGATACTGGCAAAATTATGGCTTATCGTTCAGGTGGAGGATTTGGTGTTCGTCTTGATGCTGGTAATGGTTTCCAAGGTGCAGTTATCACGCCGTATTATGATTCATTGTTAGTCAAACTATCTACATGGGCGATGTCGTTCGAAGATGCATCTGCAAAAATGCTTCGTAATTTACGAGAATTTCGTATTCGTGGGATTAAAACGAACATTGCATTTTTAGAAAATGTTGTTCAGCATCAAGCGTTTTTATCGGGAGAGTATAATACGTCGTTTATTGACTCAACACCAGAGCTGTTTGTATTCCCAAAACGATATGACCGTGGAACGAAAATGCTATCCTTTATTGGAGAAACCATTATTAATGGATATCCAGGCTTAGAGAAAGTGAAGAAGCCAATTTTTGATAAGCCAATTATACCTAAGGTGAAATATTCAGAGCCAATTCAGGACGGAACAAAACAAATTCTGGATGAGCGAGGTGCTGAAGGTTTAGCAAAGTGGGTCAAAGAACAGAAAAATGTATTATTAACAGATACAACATTTCGTGATGCACATCAATCGTTACTTGCTACAAGAGTACGGACCCATGATTTAAAACAAATTGCCGAGCCGACTGCTAGATTATTACCTAACTTGTTCTCAATGGAAATGTGGGGCGGGGCAACGTTTGATGTAGCGATGCGCTTCTTACATGAAGATCCTTGGGAGCGATTATTAGTATTACGTAATAAAGCACCAAATGTTTTATTCCAAATGTTATTACGTGCATCAAATGCTGTAGGCTATACAAATTATCCGGATAATTTAATTAAAGAATTTGTAGAAAAATCATCGCAAGCCGGAATTGATGTGTTTCGAATCTTTGACAGTTTAAACTGGGTAAAAGGGATGACTCTGGCTATTGATTCTGTACGTGATTCTGGTAAAATTGCTGAAGCTGCAATGTGTTATACAGGCGATATCATGGACCCGACACGGAAGAAGTATGATTTAAATTACTACAAAAATCTTGCCAAAGAATTAGAAGCCTCTGGTGCTCATATTTTAGGCATAAAAGATATGGCTGGACTATTAAAACCTCAAGCAGCCTATGAATTAATTACAACATTAAAAGAAACAATTGACATTCCAATTCACTTGCATACGCACGATACAAGTGGCAACGGACTGTTCATGTATGCAAAAGCTGTTGAAGCAGGAGTAGATATTGTCGATGTTGCTGTAAGTTCTATGGCTGGATTAACTTCGCAACCAAGTGCAAACAGCTTGTATTATGCTTTAAGTGGGTCAGAACGCCAGCCGAATATTGATATACAGTCATTAGAAAAACTTAGTGATTTCTGGGAAGGAACCCGTAAATATTACAGTGGCTTTGAAAGTGGAATGATTGCTCCACATACAGAAGTTTACCAACATGAAATGCCTGGTGGACAGTATAGTAATCTTCAGCAGCAGGCAAAAGCTGTCGGATTAAAAAATCGCTGGGATGAAGTAAAGAAAATGTATCGTCGTGTAAATGACCTATTTGGTGATGTTGTAAAGGTAACGCCATCATCAAAAATTGTCGGAGATATGGCGCTATATATGGTTCAAAATAATCTCACGGAAGATGATATTTACGAAAGAGGCGAAACTTTGGATTTTCCGGATTCAGTTGTCGAGTTTTTCCAGGGGCATTTAGGGCAACCATATCAAGGATTTCCTAAAGAGCTGCAGCAAATCATCTTAAAAGGAAAATCACCAATTATTGATCGTCCTGGTGAAAGCCTTGAGCCAATTAATTTCCATGAGCTTAAAGAAACACTTTATCATACTTTAAATCGTCAGGTGACTAGCTTTGATCTCATCTCGTACGCTTTATATCCAAAGGTTTATATGGATTATGAGAAGTTTAAAGAAAGATTCGGTGATATCTCTGTCCTTGATACACCAACCTTCTTCTATGGTCTACGATTAGGAGAGGAGATTGAAGTTGAAATTGAACAAGGAAAAACGTTAATCGTTAAGCTAGTATCAATTTCTAAGCCACAAGAGGATGGAACAAGAATTGTTTATTTTGAACTTAATGGTCAGCCGCGTGAAGTTCTTATTAAGGATCAAAATGTGAAGACAAATGTTGTTGCCAGACCTAAGGTTGATAAAGGGAATCCAGATCATATTGGAGCTTCAATGCCAGGAACAGTGCTAAAAACTCTTGTAGTTAAAGGTGATCAAGTGAAGAAAGGTGATCATTTAATGATTACAGAAGCGATGAAAATGGAAACTACTGTTCAAGCACCGTTTGATGGGATTGTTAAGGCTATTCATGTTTCAAGTGGGGAAGCAATTCAAACAGGAGACTTATTAATTGAGCTGACAAAATAAGACTGTACAAAAGGGAGCCTATCAGGCTTCCTTTTTCATTGAAAAATAGTTACAAATTTATGAAAAACTAAGGCTGGACGGCTATTTTATGTTAAAGTATGGTAAATTTTTATTGTACTATAGTACAACGTGAAAACATTTTTTATGTCCAATATATTGAGGTTTATACACTGAAACTTTGGGTAAAGTAAAAAAAGAAAAAGGAGTCAATAAAATAAGTCAGAGTTAGGTGATGAGACGACAGGCGATATGCTCTTAGCTATTCATCAATCACTTGAAAAACATAACTGGATGCTTCGATCATTCTTAAAATAAAAATTAATGAGAATAGCATTATTCAAGGATAACGAAAGGACAGATGAAAAACTCTGTCCCTTTCTTTAAATAATATTTTATTTAATGTTAACTCTTGTTGCCAACATAGTTAAATAACTAAGAACACCAAACAAAAGTGAAATTATTAAGGCATGTAAGAGAGATGCGTATAAGTTCATTAATGTAAAGACGACAACAGCGCCACTCATTACTTGCAACGTTACTAGAATAAGAGCTAGAATACTTGTCCAAAAAATAGTATCTTGATTTCTGTAATTTTTAAAAGAGCGGTAAGCTAAATAGAGGATAGCTATAAATAATAGTGCTGCAGCAACCCGGTGTCCAAATTGTACCCCAACTATACCGGTTAATGATGGAATGACTTGACCGTTGCACAGTGGCCAGCCTGAACACGCTAAACTTGAACCTGTATGCCGGACATAAGCCCCTGTATACACGACGATATAGGCGTAAATGATGGTGAAGTATATAAAGTTACGAAACTTTAACGTTATCTTTGGCACTTTCGATTGCATAGGACGGTTTTCCTCAAACAATAGTATAGTTAACAGCAAAACACTGGCAAAAGAAATTAATGAAAAACCAAAGTGTAAAGCGAGAACTGCTGATGATTGTCCCCACATAACAGCTGCTGCACCAAGTAATCCTTGAAAAACAATAAATAAAACTGCAATTACTGCTAAAAACTTAGTTTCTCTTACGTGTGGGATTTTCTTCCATGTAACGATTGCTAGAATAATAACCATGATCCCCAATAAGCCAGACACGGCACGATGACTATATTCAATAACCGTTTCTAGTGTAATTACATCTGGAATCACTTGATCATGACAAAGCGGCCACGACTTACCACAGCCTTCTCCTGACTCTGTTTTCGTAACAAGTGCTCCTTGTAATAAGACAATTAACATTCCAATCGTTGTGATTACTGCGTATAGTTTTACTAATTTACCCATGTGTGTCACCTTTCTCATCCGCTTTTCTCAATAAAATGCACCTAATTCTAAAAAATAACTATCAATACTGTCAATAAAATTAGAATTAATTAATAATAATTCTAATTTTAATACAAAAATTGTGACGTTTGTGTGAACAAATAGTGAACTAATTAAGTGAAAATGGTGAAACCCTTTGTAAATAAAGGGAAATAAATGACAATATATTCATGACAGAAATGCTTGAAATTTATCGAGACTTTGTGGATAATGGTGTATAGTGATTAAGATCATACTTTCACAGTTTTTTCACAAATTTAACAACAAAATTAAAATTAATTATGCTTAAGGTTGGTTTTATTTCTAATTAATAATATAATGTATTTGATAATAATTATAAAAATGATCATGCATATACTTAATTCAGGAGGGTGAGCAATGAACATTTCAATTAGAAAAGGCTTACTTCTTAATACTTTAGTAAACTCTCAAAGGGGGGTGAATGAAAGATGAATAAAATGAATTCGGCATTAGATGCGACAAAGGTTATGGAACCCGGTCCACTATCCGAAGCAAATCCGACAGGGACATGGAGAGATTTCCTTACGTTAACAAAAATCGGAATCGTCATGTCAAATTTAATTACAACGTTTACAGGTATTTATTTAGCTTCTATTTATACAGGCGTAAGTTTACTTGATAACATTGCAGTCGTTATTTTTGCATTGTTAGGAGCTGCTTTGGTTATGGCGGGTGCATGTTGCTTAAATAACTACATTGATCGTGATATAGATCATTTAATGGAGCGTACGAGTACGAGACCTTCAGTAACTGGAAGAATTCCTGCAAATCAAGTATTATGGGTAGGACTTGGACTTTCCGGACTTGGAATGATATTTCTTTTATTAACGACTCCGGTCGCTGCTTTATTTGGAATTATTGGTTTGCTTGTCTATGTAGTGATATATACAATGTGGCTAAAGAGAACGCATTCATTAAATACGATTGTCGGTAGTATCTCTGGTGCTGTACCTCCAGTAATTGGCTGGGCAGCTCTTGATCCAGGATTACATCCTTACGCATGGGGATTATTCTTAATTATGTTCTTGTGGCAACCACCACATTTCCTAGCATTAGCAATGAAACGTTGTGAAGAATACCGTGCAGCTGGAATTCCGATGCTGCCAGTAGTTGCAGGGTTTGAAATGACAAAACGTCAAATGGCTTGGTATGTTGCTGCATTGATTCCAATTTCATTATTATTATATCCATTTGGAATTGTTTATACTGTTATTGCAGCAATTTTAGGATTTGGATGGTTGGCACTTAGTTTTGCTGGCTTCAAAATGAAAGATGATATTAAATGGGCACGACTGATGTTTGTCTATTCGTTAAATTATCTAACGATCATGTTTATATTAATGATAATTGTGCATATTTAAAAACCTTTAAGGGAGCGTTCATACGTACATAACAGACGCTCCCTTAAAGAGGCACAATTTTTAAATACCATATTCATAGTAAATAAGTTACAAAAGAAAGTGAGGTTAAGTGCGAAATGAAAAAGTGGAAACATTTATGGCGCCTCTTACCAATGGCATTCATTCTGTTTGTTTTGTCAGGGTGTGGAGTAGCTAACTTATCTGCACTAGATCCAAAAGGTCCAGTTGCAGAGATGCAATTATCACTAATGACAACAAGTATCTATGTTATGATTTTTGTTATTTTAGTGGTATTCGCAATTTTTGCATATGTATTAATTAAATTCCGAGCAAGACCAGGGGATGAAGACAAAATCCCGAAACAAGTGGCTGGTAACCACAAACTTGAAATCATTTGGACTACAATTCCGATTCTATTATTAATCATTATTGCAGTTCCTACTGTTATGCTGACGTTTGCCCTAGCAGACACAGAGCCTAACGAGGGTGAAGAAGGTCTTAAAGTAAAGGTAACTGGACATCAATTTTGGTGGGAATTTGAATATCCTGAATATGGTGTAACAGTTGGTCAAGACCTGTATATACCTACAGGTACAAAAATTGCTTTTGATCTTGAGTCAAAAGATGTCATTCACTCATTCTGGGTACCTGCATTAGGTGGTAAACAGGATACAGTGCCTGGTATTACAAACACAATGTGGCTAGTTGCTGATGAGCCTGGCGTATATGCTGGTAAATGTGCTGAGCTATGTGGTGCTGCACATGCTTTGATGGACTTTAAGGTGATTGCAGTTGAGCCTGATCAGTTCGAGCAATGGATTACAAGTGTAAGTGAAGCAACAGGCGAGCCTGAAACAGCTGTTGCACAGCAAGGTCGCGAAGTATTTGAAAGTAGTTGTTTAGGTTGTCATGCTGTTGGTGGCGTAGGTGGAAATCCAGCTGCATATGGACCAGATTTAATTAACTTTGGTGATCGTGAAACAATCGCTGGTTATTTAGAGTTTAACGAAGAAAATCTTGAAGCATGGATTCGTAACCCTGAACAATTTAAACAAGGGGCAAAAAATCCAATGCCTGCATTTGATCATCTAAGTGACGAAGATATGAATGCATTAGTTGAATACTTAATGAACTTAAAAATCCGTGAATAGGTCTCGTTTATTCATTGGAAAAAGGAGGTAAAATAAAATTGTCAACACAACACGCTCATAAAAGAAGTGGATTGTGGGATTGGATGACAACGGTTGACCATAAGAAGATTGGGATTATGTACTTAGCTGCAGGAGCATTCTTCTTTTTAGTAGGTGGTCTAGAAGCTGTACTAATGCGTATTCAGCTTATGTACCCTGAATTTACTTTTGTAAGTGGTCAAACCTTTAACCAATTACTAACAATGCACGGTACTACAATGATATTTTTAGCAGCCATGCCATTATTATTCGGGTTTATGAACTTTATTGTCCCACTGCAAATTGGAGCACGTGATGTTGCTTTTCCATTTGTAAATGCATTAGGTTTTTGGTTATTCTTCTTTGGTGGAATTCTTTTAAATGTTAGTTGGTTTGTAGGAGGAGCACCTGAAGCTGGATGGACAGCTTATGTACCGCTTGCCAGTGATGCCTATACAGGCACTGGGGTTGACTATTATGTGTTAGGGTTGCAAATTTCTGGAGCAGGTACGTTAATGGCCGGGATTAACTTCTTAGTTACGATCATTAATATGCGTGCGCCTGGAATGACAATGATGCGTTTACCATTATTTACATGGAGTACGTTTGTCGCATCAGCTTTAATTCTATTTGCATTCCCAGCACTTACTGTTGGTTTATTCCTATTAATGTTTGAACGTCTTTTTGGAGCAAATTACTTTGTTGTTGAAGCGGGTGGTAATGTTGTTATTTGGCAACATTTATTCTGGATCTTTGGGCATCCTGAAGTATATATATTAATCCTTCCTGCTTTTGGTATTATTTCAGAGGTTATTGCAACATTCTCTAGAAAACGTTTATTTGGTTACAGTGCAATGGTATTTGCGACTGTATTAATCGGTTTCTTAGGCTTCATGGTTTGGGCTCACCATATGTTTACAGTTGGTATGGGACCGATTGCTAACGCGATCTTTGGTGTTGCAACAATGGCGATTGCTGTTCCTACTGGGATTAAAATTTTCAACTGGCTCTTTACAATGTGGGGCGGCCAAATTAGATTCACTACTGCTAACCTTTGGGCGATCGGATTTATTCCTACGTTTGTCATGGGTGGAGTGACTGGGGTTATGCTTGCAGCTGCACCTGCAACATACCAGTTCCATGATACGTATTTTGTTGTAGCTCACTTCCATTACGTAATTATTGGTGGGGTTGTCTTTGGTCTTATGGCCGGTGTTTTCTATTGGTGGCCAAAAATGTTCAACCGTCAATTAAATGAAACATTAGGAAAAATCATGTTCTGGACATTCTTTATCGGATTCCACATGACTTTCTTTGTCCAACATTTCCTTGGTGTGCTTGGAATGCAACGTCGTATTTTCACATACCTAGATGGTCAAGGTTTTAATGAAATGAACTTTATTAGTACAATTGGGGCATTCTTAATGTCAATTGGTACAATTGTATTCTTAATTAACGTTGTTATTACGTTAAGAGCTGAACGTGCTGTGCAAGATCCTTGGGATGGGCGTACACTTGAATGGTCAATTCCAACTCCTGTACCGGAGTATAACTTTGCTAAGACTCCTACTGTACGTGGACTTGACGCATTCTGGCTTGAAAAACGTTCTGGAAATAAGGAAATGCCTTCTGATGAAGAATTAGGTGATATTCATATGCCTTCAGCATCAATTTTACCGTTTATTATGTCTTTAGGTTTGTTTGTTGCTGCATTTGGATTAATTTACCATACGTATTGGATTGCAATCGTTGGTTTCGTAACTTTATTTGGTTGTATGTTTATCCGTTCTGTAAAAGAGGATCATGGTTATCATATACCAGTAGATGAAATAGCTAGTAAGGAGGCGAAATAACATGGCACATGTAAATCATAGTGGCGCGCTTCCGGCACACCCTGAAAAAGCTACTTTAGAAGGTAAAAATAAGTTTTTAGGATTTTGGTTTTTCTTAGGGGGAGAAACTGTCCTATTCGCAAGTCTATTTGGGACGTATCTTGGGCTTAAAAATGGTACAAATAATGGACCAGGACCACAAGATTTGTTTCACTGGGAAATTGTTTTTATAGCTACAATGCTTTTATTAACAAGTAGTTTAACAAGTGTGCTAGCGATGATTGCGATGAAACGTAATCAATTCAAAGCAATGCTTGCATGGCTGGGAGTAACAGTACTTCTTGGACTTGGATTCTTGGGTTTAGAGATTTATGAGTTTTATGACTATGTTCATAAAGGCTTAGGATTTACAACAAGTGCGTTTGGTTCTGGTTTCTATACTTTGGTTGGGTTCCACGGGGCGCACGTTGCCTTTGGTGTTTCATGGATTACGTTATTGATGATCCGTTACCGTAATACAGGATTAACATTAACAAATGCACCTAAATTTTATTTAGCAAGTTTGTACTGGCACTTTATTGATGTTGTTTGGGTGTTTATCTTTACAGTAGTTTATCTAATGGGAATCGGAGGTTAATGCTATGGAACAAAAACATACTGAAGCTTCTGAGATCGAAAACAAGATTCTTTATAAGCGTGAAATGAAGCATCAGCTTGTATCATTCGGGTTGATGATCTTCCTAACAATTATTGCGTTTATGGCCGTTGTAAGTGAAGTTGTTACAGCGACATTTGCTCTACCTTTTATCTTAATACTTGCAGTTATTCAAGTATTATTGCAACTGTATTATTTTATGCATTTAAACCAAAAGGGTCATACATGGCCAAGTATTATGATTTGGTCTGGTATTATAATTGCGATACCTACTGTAGCATCATTAATGTTATTACTAGGTATTGTAAAATACTAATCAAAACATATGAGTTTCAATGTAAGTTTTTAAGGAATTACACCTAGAATAGTATTAGATGCCCTTCATATTATTGTAGGGCATCTAAATCTATGTAGCTGTTGAAAGGAGGAAAGAATTGTGGGGAATGAATCGATGGCAAATAATCATGTACATGTGGTGGCAAGTTTTTCAGAGTTATGGAGTCCTGGTTGGATTCTATTTTCAGTGTTCCTGCTTTTATCGTATCTAATGATAATAACGAAGTACAGAGATCGATTTGCTGATGCTGAACCTGTTCCAATGACGAAAATACTATTATTTAGCATTGGGGTTATATTGTTATATATAGCAAAAGGAAGTCCATTAAGCTACTATGGACATCATTATTTATTTAGTGCACATATGACACAGATGTCGATTGCTTATTTAATTGTTCCGCCATTATTTCTTTATGGTTTACCTTCATGGGTAATCAGACCGATCGTGAATTATGAGTTGATTAAAAAACCATTTGAGTTTTTTACAAAACCACTGATTGCGATCATTCTATTTAATGGTTTATTTTCAATTTACCATTATCCATTTGTATTTAATGCAATTATGTCGAGTCCTGTATTACATGTAGTTGTCCATATAATATTAATGTTTGCGGCATTTATTATGTGGTGGCCAATCCTCTGTCCATTACCAGAACAAGAAACACTTACACCGTTGAAAAAAGTGGGCTATATCTTTGCTGATGGCGTGTTACTTACTCCGGCATGTGCATTGATTATTTTCGCTGGTACAGTATTATATGATCCTTACTTATCAGCACCCCAACTAATATCTGCTCTTCCTATCATTGAAGATCAACAGCTAGGTGGAGTAATTATGAAGATTGTTCAGGAAATTGTATATGGTTCAATCCTTGCTTATATTTTCGTTGGTTGGTTTAAGCGTGAGCGAAAAGAGGAAGATATGGAATACGAAAGAATTTCAAATCATACTGAGCCAAAGACGATCTAATACGAAATAAAAAGGAAGACCGAAATGATGTATTGCATCTTTCGGTCTTCCTTTTTTGCGCATTTTTAGTGCTTATGTTATCGTATTAAATTTTGTAATCTAATTTAATGATTCCTGCTTCTCTAGCAGAAGTAAATGCAATCACTAATAATGGACCAGCAATTAAACCGATAATTCCTAATAGTTTCAGTCCAATATACATAGCAATTAATGTCGCTAAAGGAGAAAGACCAATTTGTTTCCCCATTACTTTTGGTTCAACAGTACGTCGAATGATAAGTAAGATTCCGGCAAGGATAAGTAACTGTGTACCTGTTGCTAAATTGCCGGCAATTAAATAATATAAAGCCCAAGGTGCGAGTATTACAATTGATCCAATAATTGGTATGAAGTCAATGAGCCAGATAATAAAGGCCATTAATAAGGCTACTTCAGGAGTAATTAGCAGCAAACCAATTAATGAAACAATAAAGATAATAATACTAACAAGGAACTGAGCTTTAAAAAAGCCAAAGATAACAAATGACAATCTTGAAGCCATAAAACTCACTTTATCCGCTGTTTTCTCACTTAAATGAGCATAGAATCGCTTTTTTAACTTTGGCAGTTCTAACATAAAGAGAAATAGAGCAATTAAATAAACAATAAACGTAACGAGATAGGATGGTATTTTAGTAACGATAGTCGTTATATCTCCAATTATGTTACGGTTTCCTAGCTCTTGTCTTAATCCATTTAGCGTTGTATTCACTTGCATATTAATCTCGTAAATCAATTCTGGTGGTAAGTCAGCGTATGTAGTATCTAACTTTTGCTGCATTTTCATCCAGGCAAGATTAATCTCATTAATGTAGATAGGTAAATTTTCTACAAGCTGTATAGCTTGTGTTACAGCTTTTGTTGTAATGAAGTAACCGGATAAGCCTATGAAGCATACAAATATGGTAAATACAATCATTACAGCAAGGTTACGTTTTATTTTTGCCCGATCTTGCAATAACGAAACGATAGGGACCAATAAAAATGCTGTAAATAATGCCGTAATTATTGGTAACGAAACTGGCAAAATAAAGTAGCCGATTAATACAAGAATAACGATTGATAAAATGATACCCCATAGACGTTTTGATAAGATCGTTGACAATGTTAAACCCCTTTCTTGATGTGAAGCGCACACACATAAAGTATAGTATGTCCATATTTATATTAACAGTTTAAATTACTGAAATTCAATAGATTATATCTATTCAAAATAATTTTTAATATGTGAGGAGGATGATTGTCCATGGTTAGACTGCCTTTTGAAAAGGGCGATTTATATATTACTGATGAAGTTATTGCCATCATTGCAAAAAGTGCCATAAAAGAAATTGATGGTCTTAATCGTACTACGTCCCGTGTGAAAGATCAATTATTTAACATTGTAAGCCGTACAGGGGGTACAAGAGGTATTTCAATTATGAATAACACTCACGGAGTAACCATTCAACTTAAAGTATCAATAGGTTACGGTATGAATATCCAGACATTATGTTATAATCTGCAAAAAGCGGTGAAAGAGCAGGTTGAATTATTAACTGGGATTAAGGTAAATGCAGTAAATGTATGTGTTGAAACGATTTCCATTATGGAGAAAAATAAAAAGAACCTGATCAATAAGTAAAGTCAGGTTCTCTTTATGTATAAAGGAATTATCGAATATGATATGTGGTTCAGCACGCTTATATTGCTAGCTTATCTTTAATCGCTTGAAGCTTTTGAGTGCTTTTGTCAACGATGTTTTTAGGGAATTCTTCTCCTTCATATTCAACTCCATGCGGATAGTAATACTTACCTAAAATTGGAATTAGAAACTTGATTTGAGCAGATGATGAAGGAATTTCACCTTTTGTTGCGTATGCTTGTACACGTAAGTAATAAATTTCATTCTTTACCAAGTCTTCAAACTTATAGTCAAAGGTTACGCGCTCATAATCCCATTGACCAGCGTGAATAAAACCTAATTCGGCCATGACATGTTCAACATTTGAAAATTTAGCTTCTTTGTCAGCTAATCCAATACTTTCGAATTTCATTTATTTCCCTCCTAATTCTCTAACCTACACTACTTAAATATGATAGTATGAATCGAAAAAAGATGCAATGTTATTATGACAATCTTCAAAAATTAATTTTCCGATAATTAAGGTTCATCAAGTGGTGAACTTTTTTATTTTTCATGAAACATTTTCAATTACGAGGTCACAATATAAGGGGTAAGTAAATGAAAAATTTCATGAAAAAAAATTGGAGGGTTAAAATGTTTATACGAAAAATAATGACTTTTTTCTTTTCACTATTACTTGTACTTGGTATGTTTTTTTCTGGAGAAGCAAATGCACAAGGAACAACTACATATGTTGTACAACCAGGTGACTCCATGTGGAAAATTGCTGTTCGCTATCAAGTAGGATTAAGTGAGATTATCGAAGCTAATCCACAGATTTCAAATCCGAGTTTAATTTATCCGGGACAAAGGCTTACCATCCCATTGTTCGATGAAATAAAAAACATTGAGCATAGGGTAATACAGCTGACAAACCAGGAGAGAGCCAAACACGGACTTCCGGCGTTAACACCAAATTGGGAACTTTCCAGAGTAGCAAGGTACAAATCAATGGATATGAGAGATAACCATTATTTCTCACACCAATCACCAACATATGGGTCACCCTTTACGATGATAAGAAACTTTGGAATTTCGTATAGAAGTGCTGCAGAAAATATTGCAATGGGACAAACAACACCAGAAGAGGTTGTCAGACAATGGATGAATAGTCCAGGACATAGACAAAATATTTTGAGTCGAGATACAACTCACATTGGAGTTGGCTATGCAAGAGGTGGTACAGGTAGACATTATTGGACACAAATGTTTATCCGCCCTTAAGCATGATTTTACGACGTTTGGAGAAAATATAAGCGAATTTTAAAATAAGGAGGTAAAAAAATGGACCATCTTAGAGATCTCATGACAAGTAATGTAGACTATTGTACTCCAGTAGATAATATTTATGAAGTTGCTGTAAAAATGAAGGATGATAATGTAGGTGCAATCCCAATTTGTGAAGAAAATCAACAACTATTAGGAATGATCACCGACCGTGATATAGTTGTACGCGGTATGGCTGAACGACGCCCTGGATCAACTCAAGTAACAGATGTTATGAGTGAACATCTAATTACAGCTTCTCCAGATATGAGTGTAGATGAAGCTGCTGACCTTATGGCGAAGCATCAAATTCGACGTTTACCGATCGTTGATAATAACCGACTTGTCGGAATCGTTTCTTTAGGGGATTTGGCAATTCACAAAGGGACTGATGATGAAGCCGGTTATGCTTTATCGGAAATATCAGAAAGCCCTGAAGTTCACCATTAATAAATAAAGAAAATTTTGTATTAAAAGTAGCAAGGAGAAATCATCATTTCTTCTTGCTATTTTTTTGTGTCAAGACGCGTAATTTTAGTTAAAGAGAAGGAGATCATCTTTTAAGAAAGAAGTTAACTATAGTGTATTTGGATAAGACCTTCTTAGAGAGGAGCTTTTATATTTGAAAAAATTCGGTTGTCTTCTGTTGTTATTAGGTTTAATTACAATATTTTTCTTTAATGACCAAATCGAAAATCAATTCTTGAATGAAATCGAAAAGATTGATGAGTTGTCAGATGGGGAACTTTTAAGTGAAGAAAAGACGGATACGTCAATAGAATATCGTCAGGATGGGTATTTTGCTTCAATGGAATTATATGATTTTATTGGTGATTCGATTGAAGGGATCATAACAACCTTTGGTCAGCCTGATCGTATTGATCCTTCTGCATATGGTTATGACTGGTACATCTACGCGGAACATATAAATTCCTATTTTCAAGTTGGTGTAAAAAACGGTGAAGTACAAACTGTTTTTGTTATTGGTGAGAAGTTACCGAATGAACGGTTTCAGATAGGTGACTCATTTGAACAAATAGAAGAAAATGAAATAATAGAGGAGAAGGTTTCATTTACATTTAATAAGAATTCATACCGTTTTGAATTAACAGAAGATGAAAGAATAGCTAGACCTCTAATTCCTATTAAAGAAGGGGTATGGGCACAGCTTTATTTTGATACATTTACGAATGAGATTTCCAGTATTCGTTATCTTAATTCGGAATTATTGTTAATGAAACGACCATATTCTGTCGTATATAGAGGAGAGTTATATGAACCAGAACCATTAACTGCAGAACAGTGGCGTCAAATAGAACGTGGTTCAGCCAAACAAATTTTTGATATTACAAATGTAATAAGAGTTAGACATGGTTTAGAACCGTTCCAATGGGATGAAAAAACGGCCACTGTCGCGTATAAACATAGCAAAGACATGTTTGTGAATGATTATTTCTCTCATACTTCACCACAGTTTGGAGAATTATCAGATCGATTTAACAGTGAAGATATACGGTATCATATGGCTGGAGAAAATATTGCAGCGAAGTATGTTGATGGAATTGCTGCGGTTGAAGGCTGGTTGAACAGTGAAGGGCATCGTGTAAATCTTTTGAATGAAGAGTTTACCCATTTAGGTGTTGGCGTGTATGAAACTTACTATACTCAAAATTTCTTCACTCCTTTTCCATAAAATTAAATGCTTCTTTGGAAAGAAGCATTTAATTTTTTTCGTTATGCTCTATACGATTTGCCAGGAAATAATCCCCTTGATACTGACCATAGCAAGTTATAAAGGCGCCTTTTTGGATTTGAATGGGTACAGATTCAGCTTGTATAGGTCTTTCATGTATCACTTTTATTTGACTGGTTGAATCATTAACTTGTATTTCAGTATGCCAAATCCAGTGTGATTGATAGAAACGTTTTTTTTCCTGAAAAGATCGGCTAACTTTACCTGTAATGACTGCAACCTCATTAACAATACCGACCGATTCCCATTGTTGAATATTCTTTTTTCTTTCTTTCATTGTTGTAATAAAAAAATAAATAAAAACACCAGTAATTAAAATGGCTGTAACCACCAACCTACCCTCTCCTTATCGTCTAGGTATAATAAAAAAGCTGCCACTAGCCATTGCCACTAGTTTATTTGTGTCTGAATACACTTTCGCTTCAGCAACCCATAGTTTTTTTCCTTTGTGAGCGATTGTTGCCAAGCATCTTAGCGTTGTACCAATACCAGGAGTAAGATAGTTAATTTTTATTTCTGATGTCACAGCTGCTGAATCTTCAGGGAGAAGACGGTTTATGAATGCTCCCATTGCAGTATCTAATAATGTTGCAGTAATGCCTCCATGGACAATTTTTAGTGGGTTTTCAATGAGCGGCTGAATCGGAATCGTTACCTCATATGTATCTTCATCGATAAATTGACTTTTTACACTTGTAATCCCCGCCAAGTACGTTAAATAATCACCATTTTGCTTTTTTTCTAATCCTTCGATAATAGCGCTGAGTACTCCCATTTCTTCATTATTGGCTTGTTTTATATATCGTTCTATCTTTGATAGTAATTCTTGTTGCTCATGTCCAATCTCCATACTTTTACCTTCCTTCATTGAGTATCTCTTTTATTTTAGCAATTGTAAGAAAGGTATGGCAAATAATTGGGCGCACCATTTAGTGGGCGTTTTTGTATGATGTAATGTAGGAGCAGAGAATAAATTTAATTAAGGGGTGACCTTTATGGGGAAAGGCTCAAGTCTACACCCTACTGTAGAGGAATTTAAAAAATTTGTAAAAGAACATCCGCTATTAATTAAGGAAGTCCGTGAAAATCGTAAAACATGGCAAGAACTATATGAAGATTGGATGATTTTGGGTGAGGATGATACGTCTTGGGAGAGTTATAAGCGTGAGGCAATAGGAAAACAGGAAGAAAAAGTTAAAACTGATGAGACCGATCAAGTAAACCAAGAATCATTGGCGAATCTTTTTTCGATGTTTAAAAAGTTAAACATAAATGATATCCAGTATCATTTATCTCAATTTAACGGCCTTGTTTCAAATATTAATGGCATTATCCAACAGTTTCAATCTGATAAATCTCAGCAACAACAAAGAGGTCAGGAAAATCCTTTATCATTTCGCAAAGATTAATGAATGGGGTTTGTAAGGGGAGAACAAAATGAGAAAGGATATTCAAAATTACTTAGCAAATCGACCAGATTTAAAGCAATTTATGCGAGAACAGCCAATATGGTATCGACGGTTAAGCAGGAATCCTAGTGCGATTCAATCGATGGAACAACAGGCAAATGTTTATTATGGAAGAACATTCCCTCAAAGGATTGAACGTCTTCAAAATAATATAAATTTAACAATGATGCTTCTCGAAATGGTTCGGAATATGAATATTATCGATCCTTCATAACGGTTTAAAAAGTGCAAGGGCAATTATATGAAATGCCCTTGCTTTATTATTGAGGACAATGAGACAAACCATATATTAATTGGATAAATTCCCTAACTATAGATAACAATAAAAATAAATCCATTAAAGGAGAGATAGCTATGATCTACAAATTAATCGTCATGATAATCATGTCCTTACCAGTTTTAATGGGCTTTAGTTATAGTGACATTCAAAACTTGGAGATTACAACACCCCATAGTGATGAGCAATTGAAAAGTATCCCTTTTAATGGAAGTGCCCTTCACAATGCTGATAATAATGAAAAGCGGTCATTAACGGTAAAAAGTGAAGCGAGAGGAAAAGACGTATATGTGGAATGTCACGTTCCTAACTTCACTTTTAAGGAGCCAGACCGTATGGAAAAAGTTGATGGGGAAGGACATCTGCAATTGTATGTGGATGGTAATAAAGTTGACTCCATTTATAAAGCTGCTTTTATCATTAAAGGGCTTCCCACAGGAAAGCATACGTTAAAAATTGAACTGGTTCATAATGATCATACAAGCTATGGTTTAGAGGATGAATTTGAAGTTACGATTCCATAATTGGAATCGTAACATGTTTCATATCGTTTGAATGTGTTGATGGATGATCTTTTCAACAGAGATACCTAATGTTTGAAATGCTTGGTTTCCAAAAAGAATATTAAATTCAAGAAAATACATTGTATTATTGACAAATACGATATCAAAACCAGCATGATTAATGCCAAGTTTTTGTGCGGTTTGCTTTACAAGGTTTATCGCTTCGATTGGAATATTATCAAATGAAATTTGTCCGCCTTGGGCTACATTGTTATGGAATGTATCCCATCCACCGATGCGCCAATATGCAGTAATGATTTGATCACCTACGATACAGACACGCAGGTCGCGATCAATAGGTAAGTATTCTTGAACATAAAAATAGTCATTTCTTTCTGCATACTCAAGAAATTGCTGTTCATTTTCAATGAGAAATACGCCTTTTCCCATAGAGTTCCGAATTTCTTTCGCTACAAAAGGATAAGGAAAGGTTGTTAACACGTTCTCAATATTATATTTGTTTTTCCCTAATATTTCAGTATAAGGAACATTTTCCGGGCAAACACTCCATAGTGCCCTGGTCATTTCAATTTTATCGTGTCCTAAATGAAAGGATTGAATATTAGGGAAAATTTTCTTTTTCATTCCATAAACAAGGGAATTCACTTGCCAATACTCTGGAAATAAGCAAATATCCGCTTCCTCAATTTTTTCTCTTTCCTTCTTCTGAAACATATGCTCTGGCTTAATGTATTGTATATTTGGTATCCCGATCGTTCTGAATGGGTTAAAAGTTACGATTTTCAACCGATCACCTCTATCAAAATTTATATCATTGCTTATTATTTTGTAGCTTTTACTGTGATTAACGAAAAAATTATAGTTTTTTACTCCGCTATTGTCAATGACATATTTCTTCGATTTGGAAAGGATAGATGAGTGATGCACTATGATGAACAAAAACCATTAATTACCCAAAGCGATGGCACAATTCTTGTTGAAACCGATCATCAAGAATTTCAAATTGTCCAAGCTATCTTAGTCAACATTGCGGATTTACAACAGTGTCCTAAGGGAATTCATACGTACAAAATGACGCCGTTATCAATTTGGAATGCAGCTGAACTAGGTATAACCGCTTCAGAAATTATTTCATTTTTATCGAGCTATTCAAAATTTCCTGTACCAGAGAAAATAAGGCATCGAATTCAAGAATATTTTGACAGACATGGAGCAGTGCAATTAATAAGAAATGAAATGGGAAAATTGCAGATAATGAGTACATCAAAAGACATTGTAAAAAAACTGACTACTTCAGACTATGCTCATTTTTTTGAACGACTTTCAGAGAGCAGTCTACTTGTGAAAGAAGAGGCAAGAGGAATTCTTAAACAACTGTGCCTTTCTTTTGATTATCCAGTTCATGATTTGGCAGGTTTTGAACAAGGAAATGATTTAGAAGTTTCATTACAACAAAATTGCACTCTTAGACCATATCAAAAAGAAGCAGTAGCAGCGTTTTATCAAAAAGGAAAAAATGATGGTGGGAGTGGTGTTATCGTTTTGCCTTGTGGATCAGGTAAAACTGTTGTTGGAATTGGTGTACTCACAACTGTGAAGGAAGAAGTGTTGATTTTGACACCGAATGAAACCTCAATGATGCAATGGAAGCGTGAGTTACTGGCAAAAACGTCATTGAGCGAAGATTTGATTGGTCTTTATCAAAGTAAAACAAAAGAAGTAAAACCGGTCACGATTGCTACGTATCAAATGTTGACATATCGTAACAAAAAGACAAAGGAGTTTCAACATTTGCCTTTATTTAATCGTCGTAACTGGGGGTTAATTATTTATGACGAAGTTCACTTACTCCCTGCTCCGCTATTCCGTACAACAGCAGGCATTCAAGGAAAGAGAAGATTAGGTTTAACGGCAACTCTTGTCCGTGAAGATGGAAATGCAGATGATGTTTTTAGTTTAATTGGTCCTAAGCGTTATGAGGCCCCATGGAAAGCGTTGGAGAATAACGGCTGGATTGCTACTGCAATTTGCAAAGAGATCAAAGTGGAGTTCACTGATAACGATTTGAAAACGTATTTCAGCAGTAAGTCCCAGGAACAATATCGAATAGCTGCTGAAAATGAAAGAAAGATTGATGTGATTTCGAGGATTTTAAGTAAGCATGAGAATCAGCCTACACTTATCATTGGTCAATATGTCGAACAGTTAGAAAAGGTTGCGCAAACATTACATTTACCAATCATTACTGGTTCAACTCCCAAAGGGAAGCGTGAATATTATTATGAACTCTTTAAAAATGGGGAGATCACCATATTGGTTGTAAGTAAAATCGCCAATTTAGCCGTTGATTTACCAAATGCAGAAGTTGCGATTCAGATTTCTGGAGCATTTGGTTCTAGACAAGAGGAAGCACAACGGATCGGCCGTTTGTTACGACCGTTAAGTGAAAATCATAAAGCAATATTTTATTCAATTATCACGAAAGGTTCTAAAGAAGAAACCTTTTCCGAGAATAGACAACGATTTATGGTGGAACAAGGGTATGAATACGAATTGGAAGAGTGGTTAGAATGAAAATTGCCTTTTTTAGTGAACAACTTAGTGATCAAACAAAAATGAAAATCATTGATGCTCAAAATACCTTTGCCTTCAATCAGGAAAAAGATTTATGTCGTCGCATTCAATGCAGTGAATACATTGGGAGACTTTATGACAGCTTAACAGAAAATGAACAAACCGTTTTACGTGTGTTTTTATTTTTTAGTAGAGACGGGATGTTATCGAATGAAAAATTTCTGCAGGCAATCCGTACATTGCGATCGAGTGAATATAAAGTTGCTCTTGTTGCTTTACGACAGAAAGGATTTCTATTTGTTGGAAGAAAAGAGAAGGAAGAGGTCTATTACTTACCAGAGGAGTATCTGATCTATTTAATTCAACGAGAAACGATGAAAATACCTTACTATGTTCATACAACTACTAAGGAGTCAACATCAATCAATCGCCTTTTGTATTACTTATTTTTACTTTTACATGAAATCCAACAGAAAAAGGACTTTCTATCCAAGAATGGTGAAATTGGAAGCCAACATCGTCGTATGTTGATAACTAAATATTCCAGTAACAGCGATGAAGAAGGAATGTTAAAGAGGGTTATTCATTTACTCATTCAATTTCTGCAGAATGAAAGTGTAGTAGTCCCAAAACAAAACAGGTGGCTAATAGATGAAATCCGTTTGGGTAGGTTCCTTCAAAATGGGTTAACTGAGATAGAGAATCACTTGATTTCATATACTATCCATCAAATTGTTGACAAACCTTATTATTCACTTATAATCGCTCACCTTGTATTACAAGCTAAAGAATCAAAATGCCTTAATCCATCATTTATAAGCAAATGGTTATATCAACAAAATGAGGAAGTATTAAGAGACCGAATAGAGGAAATCATGGAGATCTTCCTTTATTTAGATCTGGTTGAAAAACTAATGGTTGAGGGTCACGTTGTCTATCGAAGAAAAGTAAATGGAACAACTGCGAAGTTAAAGGGGTATTCTCAAGGTGAAATTGACGTATATCTTCCTTCTATGATAGCTCCAATTCAGCTTTGGGAGTTTTCAAAGTGGGCCAAGATGGTTAGTTGGGATATCGTTGTTCATTTCCAGTTTGCAAAAGAGAATATAAAAAGTGCACTTTCAAAGAAATATGAAATGAGCCAACTAACAAATTATATAATCCAATTATTTGACGAACGAACAGCTGGGAAGTTAACTCATCATTTAGAGGAATGGGTGAAGAAATATGAACCGCTAAAGAAAAAAAATCAGTTGTCGTTTTATCCTATTACTGAAAAACGATTAAAAATGTTTGTAGAACAAAACTGGAAAGATTGGATTCTCATTGTAAAAGAAGGAATATTGGTAGAAATGGAAAATGAACAAAAACTTGAGACACTTCTTAATAAGGAAGAAGTAGCGATAGAACAACAGGTTGACAAAGAGGTTGACAAAGATACCTCGAAAGTAAGTAAAAAGGTCATAAAGCTCGATGACAGGTATCCCGATTTAATGGAAGCTTTTCCTGGATTAGAGCAATTACCGAGACAATGGCTTCATTTAACAAAATATGATGAGCGAACAACCGTATTACTAATTAAACAGGCTATTCTATTGGAAATGCCTATTATTTATGAGGAAACGAACAATAATACGCAAATAATAATCGAACCAAAACAAGTTACAGTAAACGCAGGGGAATATGAAATTATTGATTTTGAAAATAAGAAGCTAAGGTTATCAGCAATAAATAGAATCGCCATAGCCAATCCGTTTCAAGTTGAGGAAAAGATAGGACGATAAAATTTTTGGAGGTATAACAATGAACGTACGTTTTGGCTATGTAGCGATGAGTGCGGAATTAAAGCAAGCTTCACCATCACAAACGATGACCGTCAAACAGTTTGAACAGCTGTCTGACAAAGGAGCCGCAATTCGCCGCCTTGAACGTATCGCTATTTCAAATTTAGATAACTGTCTAAGACTGTTGAAGCATAACCTTGCTCATGAAATTACTTTTTTTCGTTTTTCATCAAGGATTGTTCCGCTCGCTAATCACCCGTTAACTGAAAATTGGAGGTATGAAAAAGCGATTGATCCAAAATTAAAGGAGGTTGGTCACTTTATTAATGAGAATCGAATGCGGATCGATTTTCATCCCGACCATTTTGTTGTCTTAAATAACCAGGATGAAACGCTCTTAAAACAATCATTAAAAACATTGCTGTATCATTATAAGCTATTAGTCGGTATGGGCATCGATCCAAAGCATCGTTGTGTCCTTCACGTTGGTGGTAAAAAGCAAGGAAAGTTCCAAGGTTTAGAGACATTTATTGATAACTTTGAAAAAATCCCGACAACGATTCAAAAGATGCTCATGCTTGAGAATGATGATATGTCGTATGACATAGAAGATGTATTATATCTTGGTGAAAAATTAGGAATTCCTGTTGTCTTCGATTTGCATCACTACGACGTTCTCCCTAGTGAAACTGCGATCGAAGACTTATGGAGTCGAATACTGGGGACGTGGAAGCATAGTCCATTACCTATAAAGATGCACATGTCAAGTCCCCGTGAAGGGCCGAATACAAACGATAAGAGTCATCATGATTATATAGATAGTGAACGTCTCCTTCGTTTCTTGAATCGAGTAAAACATGATACTGACCAATTAGATATTATGATTGAGGCAAAGAAAAAAGATGTAGCTCTTTTTAAGCTAATGCGAGATTTAAGTAAACAGAAATGTTGCCGGTTAACAGGTAAGGCGAGTATTGAAATTTTATAAAAAACGCTTATAATAGACCTTCAAATGAAATAAACCTCATTGACGAACTTTACCTTTTTTTATTTGGTTGTGAACGTGGTATAATTTTTATTGGAGGTGTTTTACATTGGTAGAGTCAATGACAAGCCCTGACTTGATTGAGGAAGCATATGCATTGGCAAAGATGATTACGACATCAGAGATATTTGAAGAATATCAACAGTGCAAATATAGATTAGCCACTAATGAAGAGGCTCAATTACTAATAAAGCAGTTTGCAAAATTAAAGGACCAGTACGAAGAGGTTCAACGCTTTGGTAGATATCATCCTGATTTTGATACAGTAAGTAAAGAGGTTAGGCAACTAAAAAGGAAACTTGATTTGCATGATTCAATTGCGGCTTTTAAAGCAGCTGAAACTAAATTAGAAGAACTGCTAAATGAAGTCAGTATGATTGTTGCCCGTGCTGTATCGGAAATGATCAAGGTACCTACCGGAAATCCTTATTTTGATAGTATGTCCTGCGGGGGCGGCTGCGGCAGCGGTGGGAGTTGTGGCTGTAAATAAGTGTTCTTTCAACAAAGCTTTATTTTAAGATTGCAATCATGGTTATATTGCAGCATTTTTTTCGACGTGCTAGACTTAGGTCATATAGTTTATGATAAAGGAGAACCTGTAGAATGATTGGTAATCGTCAAGGTTTGGCAGTATGGTTGCACTCTTTAAAGTATGCGAGGCAGTTACGGAAGTATGGAAACGTCCACTATGTATCAAAAAAAATGAAATACGCAATTATATATTGTGAAAAAGAAGAAGTTGATACTGTGATGGAGCGTTTACAATCGTTGCATTTCATTAAAGAAGTTAAGCCTTCAATGCGACCGTTTATTAAAACAGAGTATGAAAATTCAAGACCAGATAAAGAAAAAGAAAAAGAATATGGTTATCGTATGGGCTTATAATAAAAGACCTCCTTGTTGATCGTCGTTGATCATTGCGGAGGTCTTTTATTATTCCTGTTCTTATTTACTGTAGAGGTGGCAGCAGGTAATTTAAGCGAAGAATTGCGATTAAATACTGATAATATAAATCAACTTCTTCATAGTCTGTCGAAGGTTTTACATCAATTTTGATAATTTCTTTACCTAATTCATTACTAACTTGTTGAAATAATTCGTATCGTTTATTTGGGAGTTCTTCTTGTTGTGGAATGCCTTCCCTGCATATGTATAGCGGTAGGAAGTTTCCTGGATTTGTAGGTTTTAGTATTACGACAGGTGAGGTCACTTTTCTATTGTTAATAGTTGTATGAAACGTGAGTAAATGCTGAACTCGATGTTGATTTGCTCTGGCAAGTTCAACCAGCTCATAAATATCAGAAAACCCTTCGCCCAGCTCAATAAAACGTTGAATCATTGTATACTCTCCTTTTTTAAGCTCTTTTACACCTATTTTACAATGAAACACTAAAAATCAACATAATCTTTAACAAAAAAAAACCTCGTAGGATTTCCTACGAGGTGCCCAAATCATAAAATTATTCTTCTTTAAAAGATATGTTTGGTCCGTAAATCAAGCATATCTTAAGAATAATTATATGCATAGGCTATGGGAGAGGAGAAACCGGAGGAAGAACTTATGGGGAAACGTAAGCCTTCTCCGCGGTTGTCAGCAACATTACAAAATGTTGCTAACTATAGTATGACCAACTGTTTTTTTTCTATACACCTTTGCTTAAAATCATCTGCATATTAATATATTTGACATGTAAAGATTTTTTACTATTTAAGTTTGTTGTCATTTTGTGGTAGGATAAGTTAAGATATGAACGTTGGAATTAATAATTAGTTTTAGCTGATAATTGCTACATGCTTAAATATAATTTAACTAAGGTGTGAATTTGTGTGCGTGTAATTTCTGGAAAATGTAAAGGCAGACCATTAAAGGCCGTTCCGGGTACAACAACTAGACCAACAACCGATAAAGTAAAAGAATCTATCTTCAATATTATCGGCCCTTACTTTCAAGGTGGACTTGGTTTGGATTTATACGGAGGCAGTGGAGGTCTTGGAATTGAAGGATTAAGTCGTGGACTTGAGAAGGTTATATTTGTTGACAATAATCGTAAAGCAATTGAAACGATTAAAGAAAATGTTAAGCAATGTGATTTTATGGATCAAGCAGAAATTTATCGCAATGAGGCAGGACGCGCATTGAAGGCCCTTTTGAAAAGAGAACTAACGTTTTCTGTTGTCTTTCTTGATCCTCCGTATGCTAAGCAAAATATTGAATCAGAAATGGCAATTATTAGTGATTTTCAATTACTGGATTCAGTAGGATTTATTGTTTGTGAGCATGATGTAAATGTAACTTTGCGTCAAACGATTGGGGATTTAAACCGCTGGCGCTATGAGCAGTATGGAGATACAGCCATTTCTATTTATCGATTTGAAAGCGGAATCAATGAATAATATTACTCATAATGTGGATTAAGGGGGAAGAAATTATGGCAAGTATTGCAGTTTGCCCGGGAAGTTTTGACCCAGTAACGATGGGACATTTTGATATCATTACGAGGGGAGCAAAGGTTTTCGATACTGTTATTGTAGCTGTACTAAATAATCAAAGTAAAAAACCACTGTTTACAGTAGCAGAAAGAGTAGAGTTGTTAAAAGAGGTTACAAAAAATATTCCGAATGTTGAAATTGATTCATTTAATGGATTGTTAATTGATTATGTGAAAAGAAAAAATGCAAGTACAATCATTCGTGGATTACGTGCCGTTTCAGATTTTGAATATGAAATGCAGGTTGCCTCGATAAACCGTAAATTAAATCATGATGTAGAAACATTTTTTATGATGACAAATAATCAATATTCATACTTGAGCTCAAGTATTGTAAAAGAAGTTGCCAAATATCATGCTCCCGTAACAGATCTTGTTCCAGATGTTGTTGAGGAGGCACTTCGAAAAAAGTTTTCGATCAATCCTTAAAACATAACTGGAAATAGCGACCAATCTCATCTCGGAAAAGATAAGAGGGTCGCTTTTTATTCGTTCAGTTTACTTCAAGAATAAAAGCACTAAGCTGATGTACCACTAATAATGTTCAAACGTCTTGAAAGTAATATAATATAAATAAGGAGCATCCAAAGAGTAAAGTAGGAGCCATATTGTAGAATCAGCTCCCATAATGAAAAGAGAATTGAGTATGATTGTTCATGCAAAAATACAGGTATGACTTGACCACTCTCGAGAGACTGATGATCTACATATAACGGTTTCCATAGAAGAATTGAAAATATAGCGGCAAATATTCCGTGAAAGATTCTAGCAATAAAGAACGGCTGAAAACGTATATCTGTTTCTGCAAGAATACTAGCCACCTGTGCTTGAACAGAAAACCCGCTAAAAGCAAGGACAAAACTTGCAACCACTACTTGTTGGAACAATGTAGCTGATTCAGTTTGGCTAATTAATTTACTCCCTAATGTTATTTCAAATAGCCCGGAAATGATTGGGAGGCTAAGTTCTTTAGGGAGCTGAAAGAATGAAAGAATAAAGGTGAACAGTAATGATAGTGCAGTTGAAATATCTAATAAATATAACACTTTATTCAAGACGGAAAATAAAATGATAAATCCACCAACCATCAGTAAGGTTGAAACGGATGATTGAACGGCATCACCTAATAATTTTCCTATTGTTCGTCCATCCTTTATTCTTTCTTGATGTAGCAAGTTGAGTGCGTCACGGAGCGAAAATTTAACTGCTGATTTGGATTCAGAGGTAGTTGAGCTTTCTTTCGTTCTTCCGTGAAAACGCATCATCAGTCCTACACATATATTTCCTAAATAGTGTGATAGTGCAAGGATAATTCCAAGGGCAGGATTATGGAAAAATCCCACGGCGATAGCACCAAAAATAAACAAAGGGTTTGATGAGTTTGTAAACGAGACTAATCGCTCGGCTTCGATGGCGGTAAGTTTCTTTTGCTGTCGTAACCTGGCAGTCAATTTTGCTCCAGCAGGATAACCCGATGCTAATCCCATAGCCCAAACAAATCCCCCTACACCAGGTACTCGAAATAATGGTCGCATTAATGGTTCCAATAGTGCGCCAATAAAGCTTACAACTCCAAAACCGATGAGAAATTCTGATACAATAAAGAAAGGAAGTAATGATGGAAAAACAACTTCCCACCACATTGTTAATCCACGTATTGAAGCTTCAAATGCTTCTTGTGGGAAGATCATTAATGATGCAGCTAAGATTGTTGCTGAAAGTGCTAGAAGGATTGTTTTCACCTTTGAAGCGATCACTAGTCTTGCCTCCTTCAATTTTAAAGATATATTTCAGATAGAAATCATCGTTTGCATTGGCATATGTAGTTTTGAATGGACAGACATTTCGTTTTTAAAACATGTCCTATATTTCAATATACGTATAGTCTTTTAAATTAGACCAGATGATTGGTTAAAAAAGCCGGGGGTGTATAGAATGAAAATGCCGAAAATTGGATTGGCTTTAGGCTCTGGTGGTGCAAGAGGCTTTGCTCATGTAGGGGTATTAAACGTTCTTGAAGAAGAAAAAATCCCGATTCATATGATTGCTGGAAGTAGTATGGGGGCACTTGTAGGTGCATTTTACGGAGCCGGTCACTCACCAGTGATTTTAATAAAGATGGCAACTCAATTTCGCAGAAAATATTTTTTAGATTTTACAGTACCAAAGATGGGATTTATTTCTGGAAAGAAAGTAAAGGATTTGATTCGGCTCCTTACACATGGAAAGAAAATTGAGGAGATGTCACCGGAACTGGCTATTGTAGCGACTGATTTATTAAAAGGGGAAAAGGTTGTTTTTTTTGAGGGCGACCTGGCAAGTGCTGTAAGAGCAAGCATATCGATTCCGGGTATCTTTGTTCCGGAAAAAATTGATGGAAAATTGCTTGTCGATGGTGGTGTAATTGATCGAGTACCAGTATCCGTTGCTCGTGATATGGGGGCAGATGTCATCATTGCTGTTGATGTCTCACATTTTCAAGTAGAACCGGAAATTACGTCCATTTATGATGTAATCTTCCAAAGCATGGACATAATGGAACGTGAGATGATCCGTTATAGTGAAATCGATGTTGATGTTATGATTCGTCCAATAATATCAGAATATAGTTCAACAGCATTTACAGAGGTAGAAGATATTATTGCATTAGGGGAAGAGGAAACGAGGAAACAAATCGACAAAATAAAAGAGTCAATTGAAAAGTGGAAGGAGCAGCAGAACCAGCATGGTTAAAGAAAAAGATCAAAAAAAACATAAAGGTTGGTTAATTGCCCTCGTTATCGTGTTAGCAGTTAACTTTTATCAGCTCCCTTATTATTACACTCAGCCTGGAGATGCAAAGGTATTGGCTGAAATCATTGAGGTGGAGGATGGATACGAAGAAGAAGGGTCGTTTATGCTGACGACAGTCAGACAGCAAAAAGCGAACATTATTCATTATGTTTGGGCAAAAATGAGCGAATACCGTGAACTTTTTCATGAAGATCAGTTTCGATTTGGAGATGAAACAGATGAAGAATACCATCATCGTCAGCTCATGATGATGAGTAGCTCCAAGGAATTAGCAACAGTTGTGGCCTATGAAAAAGCAGGGAAATCAGTGACATTCGAAAACCGCGGTGTAATTGTTACGAGTTTCATTGACGGGATGTCTGCTGAAGAGAAGTTGAAACAAGGTGACAAAGTGATTGCTATAGATGGAATTGAATTGGAAACCGCGGATGAACTTTTGGAAAGATTAGCAAAAAGGGATAAAGGAGATCCTGTTTTATTTACGATTGTAAGAGAGAATAAAGAAATGGACGTAACCCTCGTCATGACTCCTTTTCCGAAGGAAACTGGGGTTGATGCTGAACGTGTTGGTGTCGGAATCCGTTACCCAGTTACGGACCGTGTCATGAATGTTGATCCTGACGTTTCAATTGATACGAGACGTATTGGAGGGCCATCTGCAGGTCTGATGTTTGCTCTTGAAATCTATAATCAGCTTGTTGTAGATGATATTACAAAAGGGTATCATATTGCTGGTACAGGAACGATTAATGAAGAAGGAGTTGTTGGACGAATTGGTGGTGTTAAGCAAAAGGTAGTTGCCGCGGATAAGGCCAATGCTGACATTTTCTTTGCGCCTAATGAGGAAGGTTCCATACAATCTAATTACATAGAGGCCAAAGCTGCAGCAGAGGATATTAAAACATCAATGAAAATCGTCCCAGTCAATACATTTGATGAAGCAATACAATATTTACAAGAGCTTGAACCGAAAAAAGGATAAAAGAAGCAGAAAGAAAGCAGGACTTTGTTACATAAAAAGTCCTGCTTTTTCATCGTAGCGAATTGGTGGTGTTGAAAACTCTTCTTGAATCCTTTTTGATTGCATTTCTTTTTTGTAGCCTAATGCATAGCATGTAGCTGCTCTAACATCAAGTGCTAATAGTGGATTCATTTCCTTAGATAGAGATGTAATCAAAGGTACATTGAGATGTTTTTTGATCTTATTCAAATAACCTTGTCCATTCGTAGTCATACCTAGGAGGCGTATATATGGAACTTCTTCAGCATTACTGATGAGTTCCATCTCAGATTTTGTCGTATTTGTAAGAATATGTGAACAAAGACGCTGCAGTCGATTCCACGTATATCGTTTTGTCTTAACAGTATTCATAAATGATGAAAAATTGTCGGCCTTCTTTATATAGTGCACAAAACGGTGCTCTAAACCTTCTTCAGCCTCATAAATTTGTTGGAGTTGATCTGTTGTTGAGGTGAGTAATTTATATTTTAAATAAGAAAAGTATAGTTCCCAGTTATGGAACAGTTGATTTTCCCGATAATAGTTGGTAAGATGCTCTTTGGTGTATGAAGGAACAACTGATGTAATTGCTGTGACCTCATTATTTTCTGAAAAGATTTTTTTTCTTATGCTTGTTGCACTTGCAAATGTATAATCAGAAAATGTTTCATCATGATATTGGGCATTTTTGCGCTGGATTGTACTTGCCTTAATGGAACTTTTATGCATTTGGATCGCTTTAATATAATGATAACCAAGGATATTGTTTGGTTGGGATAAGTCAAGAACACCGCTGTTGTTTTCCAGTTTTGAAAAAGCTAAAGATGTTGCCTTTGGATAACTATTTCCCTCTGCTATATAGTTTTTTACATTTTGATTAAAAAGGGATTCCTTATCATTCATAAATGATAGTAAGTTATAAAAAGAGTCAATTGCTCCTTCTTCACTACCAAAACATAGTTGATTAACGCCAACAGCATCTAGAATCGAAATTGCACCATTTGCAAATGTTTCTGCTTTTTGTGTTGAAAATGCATAGGGCAATTCAATTACAATGTCTGCACCAGCCTCAAGGGCCATTTTTGTACGTGTCCACTTAGAAACAATAGCAGGTTCACCACGTTGCAAAAAATATCCACTCATTACTGCTATAAGAAGATCGGCATTTGTTTTTGCTTTTGTTTGGTTCAAATGATATTCGTGGCCATTATGTAAAGGGTTGTATTCAACGATTATGCCAGCTATATTCATTCACTTATCACTCCTCGTATTGATTTTTGTTTGAATAGGGTAGTATATGGGTAAACGATTATAGTTTCTAAATTATACTGTAAAGAAGATAGGTTGACAAATAGCAAATACAAAGATATAATTACTTTTGTTGTCTTGAGGTGAGTAACATGAAATGGACAGTTCAGCAATTAAACAGCTTAAAACATAAAGGGATATCTTTTGATGAAACTTTGGATTTAAGTGAATTAATTGAGGAAAGCAATTTAGGAATTCGGCAGCTTTCACCACTAGAGGTGAAAGGGGAAGCTAATTTCTCGGGTCAAACAGTTACTTTTCATTTGACCATCAAGGGAGAAATGATCTTGCCATGTTCAAGGACATTAGCTGATGTGGAATTTCCGTTTGATATTAAAGCAACTGAAGTATTTCAGTTAGGAGATTATCCAATTGCTACTGGTGATGATAGCGAAATTCATCAGCCTGAAGGTGATTTGATTGATCTGATTCCTTATATTAAGGAAAACATTTTACTAGAGATCCCTTTACAGGTATTTAGTGATAATGAAAAAGGTGAAGCACCTGCAACTGGTAATGGCTGGGGTGTTCTGACTGAAGAGGAAAAGAAGAATCAAATTGATCCAAGATTAGCAGACCTAGCAAAATTTTTTGAAAAATAATGTTTGAAACGAAGAACCGGCTTATTCCGGCCTTCATTTTAGATATTGACTTTCTTTGTAAGGAGGTGGGAATGATGGCAGTACCTTTTCGTAGAACTTCAAAAACTCGCAAAAATAAGCGTCGTACTCACTATAAATTAGCGGTACCTGGTATGGTGAAATGTCCAGAATGTGGAGAAATGAAACTAGCTCACCGTGTATGTAAAGAGTGCGGTACTTATAAAGGAAATGAAGTAGTTAGCAAGTAATGAATGCTATAAAAAAGCAAGGAGGATAATCCTCCTTGCTTTTTTGTGCAATTTTCTCATAAACAAGTTACATAGATGATTTTTGCAGGAATTTGCAAATTTTTGTAGAATTTCAATTCATACAATATTGAGGAGGGAATAAGTATGAGTAAAGTTATTCTTGAAAGAGAGAATGGGATTGCCTGGTTAATAATTAACCGACCTGATCGTAGAAATGCAGTTGATTATGATGTAATTGAACAATTTAATAATATTTTGACTGAAGTTGAACAATCAAATGATGATAAGATGTTGGTTATTACCGGAGAAGGGACAAATGCATTTTGTTCGGGTGGAGATTTATCTGTGTTTCATAAGTTGGAAACGAAAGAGCAGTCTTCTGAAATGTTAACAAAAATGGGGAAGGTGTTACATCGGTTATTTTTCTTTCCAAAGCCAACTGTTGCCTTCATTAATGGGACAGCAGTTGGTGGAGGGTGTGAGATTGCAACAGCATGTGATTTCCGTCTAGCATCATCACATGCAAAAATGGGGTTTGTTCAAGGGACATTAGGCATTACGACTGGTTGGGGAGGAGCTTCGATGCTTTTAGAGAGAGTTCATCCAACTAACGCGATGCAATTATTAATGAGTTGTAAGCTATTTTCTGCAAAAGAAGGTCTGGAAGCTGGTTTTGTTAACCATATAATAGAAGAAGGTCAACATAGAGAAGGTTGTAAAGAATGGCTTTCACCATTTTTAAAGCAGTCTTTACCAGTCTTAATGGCTTATAAAAAGAAGTATACTAATAAGTTTAGTAAGGATTTATTGCTTGAACAAATCTTAAATGAAATTGATGATTGTTCAACTTTGTGGGAATCAGATGAACACCATCAAGCTGTGCAACGTTTTTTAGAGCGGTAGCCCCCTACTCAATTCTCGAATAGTCTTGATTGAACAAGGAAATAATCCTAATAACATCTAGTCTAAAAAGGATGCAGCAGTAAGAGTCTATCTTATCTAGCAAATGCATAGATATAGAAAAAGACCTTATATTGGAGGGATTATATGTCTATTGTCCGTCAAGATGCGTGGACCAATGATGAGGATCTCATTTTAGCAGAAGTTGTATTGAGGTATATTCGTGAGGGAGGAACTCAACTTTCTGCCTTTGAGGAAGTAGGAGAAAGGCTGTCAAGAACGGCTGCTGCTTGCGGCTTTCGTTGGAATTCGGCCATCCGTAAAAAATATGAGTCGGCCATTGCGATTGCAAAAAAACAGCGTAAAAAATTAAAAAAAGAAAAGATTTCACAAGAAGTCAGTGAGGATTCAGTTGAATTCAGCGAAGAGGAAATTGCAGCTGTTAAAAAACCGAACGAAGAGAAATATCAAACAGAAATTACAATGGGAGATGTTATTTCATTTTTGCAAAAACAACAATCGAATCAGGAAAGTGATAGTCTTATTGCAACTGAAAATGAAAAATTAAAACATGAAATTGATACGCTAAAACGGGAAAATGAAAAGCTTCAATATGATTTAACAAGTTTGGAATCAAAATTTGAGGCAATGAATCAAGATTATCAGGCTTTAATTGAAATCATTGAAAGAGCAAGAAAAATAACGGTTGTAAATGAAGAATATACTACGAATATGAAAGCTAGTATGAATGGAAGTGTAGAACCGATAAGTAAATAGGGAAAGCCCCTCAATCAGTGTAGGTAGGATTGAGGGGCTTTGTCGCTAAAATATTACCTTTATTCAGCTTCCACAACACCTTCAGGGAACCACACGAAAGGATTTTCACCACGATCACGTTCTTCTTTGTAAGTAATCGATTCAAATCCCATGCCTTTCCAAAATTCGTCTGAGCGTTGTCTCGCATTAGTCTTAACAGGTAAATTAAAACTTTTTGCAAAGTTAACTAAAGCAGTTCCATACCCTTTATGTCGGTAAGGTTCTAGTACCTCAAGTTTCCATAATTCTAAATAATCTTGAGCTGGTTCAAAATAACGGTCATATTTCTTTTCGATTCGGTATAAGCTCATTCTGGCAATTAGTTTTCCGCCAAAATAAATACCGTAAAATGGGGATTCACTGTCATCTTCAATAATGTTTGCCCGTAAATCTTCTTTCATTGATAGTTCTTGAGCACCGTATTCTCTGAAGTTTTCAAATTCTTCTAATGTTTTGTAATTCACGTGTAAGCGCTTAACTTTAATCTCTTCCACGGTGTACCCCTCCAATCTCAAATAACATTTATATTATATGATCATATCTATTCTACTACAAAAATAAAGAAATTTCACTTACAACCATTTTTTTCTAATTAATTTATTGTAATAGGAGGCGAATGAATGAGAATATGCTACAATTTAATTATAATTATGAACTTGAAGAAGGATGGAGTGGACAAGTGAGAATTGGAATAGTTGGTGGTGGAGCTATAGGATTGCTTTTAGCAAGTTATTTATGTGAAGCAAAGTTTGAGGTTGTCATACTTACTAACCGTCAAAAGCAAGCAGAAACAATTAATAACGAGGGTATTACTTGTATAAGACTTGATAAACAAAAAAACTACGCTGTAAAAGCAGAGGTGTTTGAGCATTGTTTGTTAGATGAACTTGATCTCCTTTTTATTGCGGTAAAGCAATACCAAGTCAGAGATGTAATCAAGTCGCTTTTGCAAAGGAAATCTAGATGCGAGTCGCTTGTGTTTTTGCAAAATGGCATGGGCCATTTAGAATATCTCAAAAGCTTGCCCGATATGCCGATTTATATAGGGATTGTTGAACATGGGGGACTTAAACTTTCTGATTCTATTGTTGAACATACTGGGTTAGGATGTTTAAAAATCGGTACCTATACACATGAAAAAGAATTACAAGAAGTATGGGGACGCTTATCTGCAGCTGGTTTTACAACGAAGGAGTTTCCGAATTGGTTAGAGATTATGCAGCGTAAGCTAGTGGTGAATGCAGTTATTAATCCGTTGACAGCACTTTATGGAGTGGAAAATGGCAAGTTATTAGAAAATAGTTTCTTTAAGAAGAATATGGAAGCTTTATTTAATGAGGCCGTAAGTGTAGTAAAGATAGAAGATCGGGAACAGTTGTGGAATGAGTTGCTCGAAATTTGCAGGAACACTGGACGAAACCGTTCTTCAATGCTTAGGGATCTTGATTGTAACCGC
This sequence comes from Anaerobacillus sp. MEB173, assembly GCF_052119505.1. NCBI lineage: Bacteria > Bacillati > Bacillota > Bacilli > Caryophanales > Bacillaceae > Anaerobacillus > Anaerobacillus sp. MEB173. The sequence continues at coordinate 273,751 of NZ_JBJMAU010000003.1, read as the reverse complement.
CAGACTGAAATTGATGCAATAAGCGGCTACTTATTAGGACGAGCCAAGAAAGAGAGTTTAATTATCCCATATACAGAATTCGTTCTTAATAGCATAAAAGGAATAGAGCAATATGAGATTGGAGGTGCAGGTAGAGGATATGTTCGGTAATGCAATTTCAGGCTTTGTTGCTACAATCATTACAATACCATTGTTTGGGTGGTATCTTGTTTACATTGTCTGCGTGAAAATCTCGCATAATAAACGTTATTCAGTTAAATTGGCTACAGATGTTACGACTTTTTTATTTATTTTGGCAGTATATTTTATTGCATATGAAATTTGGCAAAAGTCTTTTTTATGGTTAATCTTAATCATTATTTTACTTGTAGCGAGTATGTTTACGATTATCCATTGGAAAGTAAAAAATGAAATTAACACATTGAAATTAATTAAAGGTATATGGCGATTTAATTTTCTATTATTTTTAATAGGTTACCTTTTATTGTGTTCATATGGACTTATCATGAAAATTTATACAATCTAGTATATGCTTTTTCTGAGTGTTATCTTTTTGAACTTAATAAAAAGTTTGCTATACTTCTTTTATTCCATCGAATTGAAAGGACGTATAAATATGATTGTGAAAGAAATGCTCCTTTCGCATAATAAAAATCTAGCAACAGATTATTTAAGTGGTTGCGAAAAGGCAGCAGCGTTATTTGATTATTCGTATGAACAGCATGATTTTACAAATAGAAGTCAGGAATTGTGGCAGAGAAAATATGATCGAGAATCACTGCAACAGACCCTGAAAAAGTTTAATGGGCAATTTACATATCATGAAAAGGCATATGATCAAATAGAGAAGTTGAAAGATAAACAAGCGTTAGTTGTTGTAGGCGGCCAGCAGGCTGGATTACTTACTGGCCCTCTTTATACAATCTATAAAGTATTAACAATTCTGCAAATAGCTAAAGAACAGGAAGAGATGCTTTCTGTTCCTGTTGTTCCTATTTTTTGGATTGCAGGAGAAGATCATGATTTTGCAGAAATCAATCATTTACATGTAATGAAAGGTTCTACCGTAATAAAGCATCCAATTCAAACGGCACCAGAGAAGAAATCACCTGTTTCTCAGTTGAATTTTGATCACACTGTAATAAAAGAATGGCTGTATGAAATTGTTCGAAATTTTGGCGAAACTGAACATACGAAGGCAATCACTAGCGTGTTAGAACATTCACTGGAAAAGTCACAAAGTTATGTTGAGTTCTTCGGAGAACTTATCTCGACATTATTTAAAGATACTGGAATCGTTCTTATGGACTCAGCTGATCCAAACTTACGTGAGCTTGAAGCTCCTGTTTTTAAGAAAATGATCATTAATAATAAGGAATTAAGTGAGCTTTTCGTACGCCAGGCTAAGGAAGTTCAACAAGCAGGGTATGGAACGCCAATTGCTATAAACGAACATAACGCTCATCTTTTTTATCATATAAATGGAGAAAGAGTGTTATTAGAAAGAGAGCAGGAAGGACGATTTCGTGGTAAGAATAATGAATTTATCATAAGTCAGGATGAACTTCTGCAGATTGCTGAGAATAGCCCTCAGCAGTTAAGTAATAATGTTGTGACAAGAGCACTTATGCAGGAAGCCATTCTCCCTGTTTTAGCTTTTGTTGCCGGTCCGGGTGAAGTCGCATACTGGGCTACCTTTAAGCAATTGTTCCATCTCTTTGGATATAAAATTCCACCTATCATTCCGAGACATCAGATTACAATTATTGATGAGCAAAGTCAGCGGTTTATGACGGAAATTAACATTAGTTTATCGGTATATTTAAACGGGGGAAGTTCTTTAGCAAAAGAACGCTGGTATCAAAAACAAAAGCAATGGGATATTAATGGGATAAGTGCCGAAACAAAGCAACAGATGGAGAATGCGCACAAACAATTAAGAGCACTAGCTAATGAAATAGACCCTTCTCTTGAAAAGGTAGCCATGAAAAACTATCAACTTATTATTAGTCAAATTGACTTTCTTGAAAGACAGTTAGAAAAAAAAGTAAGAGAGAAATATGAACCCACACTGAGAAAATTTGATCTTCTTTCAGCAATGTTGATGCCAAATGATCAGCCACAAGAACGTATTCATAATATCTTTATTTACTTAAATAAATATGGTCTGGATTTTATGACTACACTATTGAATCAGCGAATAGCCATCAATGAGAAACATAAAGTGATGTATTTGTAGCTGCAAACCCGAATATATAAAGAAAAATTCTGCTTTTTAGCAGGATTTTTTTTTATTTAGACGAATATTAAAATTAAAAGTGGAGGATAGTGGGGAGATGTGGTAACTTAGAGGTAGAAAGTGGGGGGAGGTGACAAAGGTATGTTCATGGGGGAATATCGGCATAACGTCGATGAAAAAGGGCGAATGATTATTCCCGCAAGGTTTCGAGAAGAACTTGGGACAACCTTTGTCATTACCCGGGGAATGGATAAATGTTTATTTGTTTATCCTGAAGAAGAGTGGAAACTCCTCGAACAAAAATTAAAAACGTTGCCTTTCACAAAAAAAGATGCTCGTGCTTTTACACGTTTTTTCTTCTCAGGTGCAACAGAATGCGAGTTGGACAAACAAGGTCGGGTTAATATTGCTGGTCCACTAAGGGAGTTTGCTCAGCTAGAGAAAGAATGTGTCATTATAGGTGTTTCGAATCGAGTTGAAATTTGGAGTAAGGAAATTTGGGAAGACTATTTTAAGGAGTCCGAAGAAGCATTTAGTGATATCGCAGAAGGAATTGTTGATTTTGATTTATAAAAGCGACAACATCTAGAAAAACAGAAACGAAAAAAGAAGGTGCTACAATGTTTGAACATATTACAGTTCTAAAGGAAGAGGCTGTTGAAGGCTTAAATTTAAAACCTGATGGGATTTATGTAGATTGTACATTAGGCGGGGCTGGACATAGTGAACTCATATTATCTCAATTAACAGAAGGTGGTCACCTGTATGCTTTTGATCAAGATGATATTGCACTAGAAAATGCAAAAGAAAAGTTGGCAAAGTATGAAGGGAATTTCACATTAATTAAAAGCAACTTTCGCCATCTTGTGTCAAAATTGCAAGACCATGGTGTAACTTCAGTAGATGGAGTATTGTTTGATCTGGGTGTATCATCACCACAATTAGATGAAGCAGAACGAGGCTTCAGCTATCATAACGATGCCCCTTTAGATATGAGGATGGACCAAACGTCTTCGTTAACAGCTTACAAGATTGTAAATGAATGGGATTATAATAAGTTGGTCTCTATAATTTTCCGATACGGTGAAGAAAAGTTTGCTAAGCAAATTGCCAGAAAAATCGAAGCAGCTCGTGAGAAGAAACCAATTGAAACAACCGGAGAGTTAGTAGACATTATTAAAGAAGGAATACCTGCCCCTGCCAGACGGACGGGTGGCCATCCCGCTAAACGAACGTTCCAAGCGATACGAATTGCTGTCAACGATGAGTTGGCTGCTTTTGAAGAGGCATTGGAAGGGGCAATTGAAATAGCAAAGCCACAAGGAAGAATCAGTGTGATTACATTTCATTCATTAGAAGATCGTATGTGTAAAACAATGTTTAAGGAAAAAAGTAAAGGTCCTGATTTACCGCCAGGGTTACCAGTCATTCCTGAAGGGTATGAACCAGAATTAAAGCTTATTACAAGAAAACCTATACTGCCAGGCGATGAAGAAATTGCGGTAAATAAACGTTCGAGATCCGCTAAATTACGTATTGCCGAAAAACGTTAAGGGGGTTATGCTATGAATAATCTTGCACACAAAATCCAACGACAACAAAAACAAAAAGAACAACCAGTTGTACAACCACAACAGAACGAACAAAAAAAATCTCCAATTACAAAAGGTGAAAAAGCGTTATATTTGCTTACGATATTGGGGATTGTCTTTGCTTCGTACATTATTTTAACGAATTATGCCTCAATCTATATGGCAAACAAAGATATTCAAGTGTTAGAAGCGACTATTGCACAGCAGACAAGTCTAAATGAAGGGCTTCAACTGCAAGTAGTTGAATTGGCAGCTCCAGAACGTATCCTAACTATTGCTAAAGAACAGCTAGGAATGAATTTGGATGAAAAACAAGTAAAAGTTGTGAATTAAAAAATAGGTAAAGGAATAATAAATTTTATTCTTTAATTGGAAGTGACATTATGCAAATACAGAAAAATTCCTCAGTGAATAAAAGAGCATTAATATTGATGCTGCTTTTCTTCACTTTCTTTTTTATTTTGTTAGGAAGAATAGCTTTCATACAAGCAGCAAAGGAAATCGATGGGCAACCGTTACAAACATTAGCTGAAGAAAGATGGACAAAGAAAAAAGTATTAGAAGGCAATCGAGGAACAATCTATGATCGGGGTGGACAGGAGGTTGCAAAAGAAATTGTATCTTACAATGTTTATGCCGTGTTAGATAAAAAGTATGAAAATCGAGTTAAAAATCCAAGGGAAACTGCTGAAAAATTAGCACCAATTATTAATATGAGTATTGATCGTCTCGAAGATTTACTCTCTCGAGATCGTGTTCAAGTGGAGTTGGGTCCAGGATCAAAAAATATAAGTCATGAAAAAAAGGAATTAATTGAATCCCTCGAGTTATCAGGGATTATGTTTACTCAAGTTCCAAGAAGGTACTATCCGAAACAAACTTTTGCTTCGCATGTTCTCGGTTATACAGATCGTGATATGGGAGAAGCGCGCATGGGAATAGAGAGCAGTCTAAATGATTTCCTTAAGGACGAGGATGGCTATATTATTTATCAAAGTGACCGTAAGGGCTTCAAACTCCCTAACATAGATGAAGTGATACAGCCGCCAAAGAATGGGTATGATGTCTATTTAACTATTGAATCAAATATTCAAATGGCACTTGAACAAACGATGACTCAGGTAGAAGAAGAGTACGATCCTGAACGAATTATAGCGATCGTTGCAGATCCTAGAACAGGGCAAATCCTTGGAATGAGCAACCGTCCGAGCTTTAATCCAAATCAATACGAAACAATTACGAACTATACAAATTATGCAGTTTCGTCAATGTTCGAACCAGGGTCAACGATAAAGATGTTTACATTGGCTGCTGCGATAGATCAAGGTGTTTATAATGGCTCAGAACAGTTTCAATCGGGAAGTTATGCAATTGGGGGACGTAGAATCACTGACCACAATAGGGGACGCGGTTGGGGACAAATTAGTTTTGATGAAGGGTTTCAGCGTTCTTCTAACGTAGCCTTTTCCATCATAGCCCTAGAAAAACTAGGCCCTGAGAAGTTTTATGAATATGTAGAACGGTTTGGATTTACGGAAAAGACAAATATTGATTTACCAAATGAAGGAAAAAGTCTAATTGCAAATTCTTATAAAATTGATGCGGCGACATCAGCATTTGGACAAGCGACTGCTGTTACCCCAATTCAGCAAGTTCAAGCAGCAACGGCGATAGCGAATGGTGGAAAGATGATGAAGCCATATGTTATCGATCGGATTGTTAATTCGGAAACAGAAACAATAGTGGAATTCAATGAACCGAAAGTTGTCTCAGAACCAATTAAAGAAGAAACGGCACAACAAGTACTTAATTTACTGGAAACAGTTGTGACTTCACCTGCTGGAACTGGGAAGCCATATTATATCGAAGGTTATCAAGTTGCAGGAAAAACCGGGACGGCACAAATTCCAAAACCAGACGGCCCTGGATATATCTCCGGGCACGGGCAAAATATATTCTCATTTTTGGGGATGGCACCAAAAGATGATCCGCGGGTTATCGTCTATGTAGCCGTTGACCGGCCGAAGCTTCCACAGCACGAGGCAGGATCGACACCAGTAGCGAAAATTTTTAATCCAGTGATGAAATACAGTCTGCAGTACTTAAACATATCGCCTCAATATGAGGATCGTCCTCAAGGGAACAGTGAGGAAGGTATTGTGATTACAGAATTTAAAGGTGCTTCCGTAGCCACCACCGAGGAACAATTAAAGGAAATGGGTGCAGAGGTCGTTGTTATTGGTAATGGTAACAATGTTGAATCACAAATTCCAGTTGCTGGCTCTAAGATTTTACCTGGTGAAAGAGTGGTTTTAAGAACCACAGGAGATGAGCTTCTCATGCCAAATATCGAAGGGTGGTCCCTTCGTGATGTAATGAAATTGGCGGAAGTCGTTGAGTTAAACCCGAATTTTGTAGGCTCTGGATTTGTAGTGAAACAAAGTATATCTGCAGGAAGCATAATTCAACTAGGAGATTATTTAGCAGTTGAACTTGAAGTGCCACTACGTCCAGGAGATTTGGATGAAGAGGAAATGTTGGAAGAAGAGATGGAAGGGTTTATACAGGATTAAGTTAAAGTTGTAAGTTATACGCAGAAGTTTACTTCTATATGAAACTTTCGGTAATTAACTTTAAACTTTTAACTGCTAACGTTCGTTCTAACTGTTTTCGTACAAGCATATATTGAAACAAGCATAGTAGAGTGGGAGGTCTTGCAGTGCGAGTTTCAAATGTGACGGTACGGAAGCGGTTAGTTTTCGTTTTATTATTTGGAATACTAGTTTTCTTTATCATTGTCGTAAGACTTGGGTATGTACAATTCTCGCTTGGAAACATGTTAACAGACCGGGCAGAAGATTCCTGGAGCAGGGATATCCCATTTGAGGCTAAGCGTGGAGAAATTCTTGATCGAAATGGTGTGCCATTAGCAACCAATGTAAGTGCTCCATCGGTTCTAGTTGTCCCGAGACAAATTAAAGATCCTGTAGATGCTTCACAGAAATTGGCAGCAACATTAAATATGGACCAAAAGAAAGCTTATGAATTTCTGACAAAAAAAGAGTCGATTGTACGAATTAATCCAGAGGGAAGAAAGATCAGTAAAGAAAAAGCTAGTGAAGTTAGAGCACTTGATATACCAGGTGTATATATTGCAGAAGATAGTAAGCGCCATTATCCATTTGGCAGTTATCTCTCACATGTGCTTGGCTTTGCCGGTATCGATAATCAGGGATTAACCGGTCTGGAGTTATATTATGATGAACATTTAAGTGGTCAAAAAGGGCATGTTTCCTTCTTCTCAGATGCGAAAGGGAAAAGGATGCCTGATTTAGCTGATGAATATACGGCCCCAGTCGATGGACTTGATTTAACGTTGACAATTGATACTCGGATACAAACCTTTATTGAACGTGAATTAGACATTGCCGAAGCGACATATAATCCTGATGGTGCGATTGCTATTGCCATGAACCCAAATACTGGAGAGATTCTTGGCATGTCTAGCCGACCACATTTTAATCCTGAAAATTTTCGGGAAGTACCACCAGAAGTATATAATCAGAATAAACCGGTTTGGAGTCAGTATGAGCCAGGATCTACCTTTAAAATTATTACATTGGCTGCTGCATTAGAAGAAAATCTTGTTAATCTGGATAAAGATACATTTAACGACCCCGGTTTTATTGAAGTATCAGGTCACAGGCTTCGTTGCTGGAAAAAAGGTGGTCATGGCCATCAAACCTTTTTAGAGGTTGTTCAAAACTCATGTAACCCTGGCTTTGTAGTACTAGGTGAAAAGCTAGGAAAAGACCGTTTATTTGATTACATTGAAAACTTCGGATTTGGTCAAAAGACAGGGATTGACTTACAAGGTGAAGGAAAAGGGATATTATTTAATCGAGACCGAATAGGACCACTGGAGCAAGCAACAACAGCATTCGGCCAAGGGGTAGCTGTTACGCCCCTGCAACAGGTGGTCGCTGTATCGGCAGCTATTAATGGAGGATATTTATATCAGCCGTACTTGGCCAAAGAATGGACGGATAAAATTAGCGGGCAAGTGGTTAGTAGTCATTCACCAATCATGAAAAGAAGAGTAATTTCTGAGGAAACATCGAAAGAAGTACGTCGGGCCCTTGAGTATGTAGTTGCAAAAGGCTCTGGTAAAGGTGCGTTTATTGATGGGTATCGAGTTGGAGGGAAAACAGGTACAGCTCAAAAAGCAAAAGACGGCAGATATCTTGAAAATAATCATATTGTATCATTTATTGGTTTTGCCCCAGCTGATGACCCACAAATTGTCGTCTATGTTGCAATTGATAACCCAAAAGAAACATTACAATTTGGTGGTGTTGTAGCTGCTCCAATCGTAGGAAAAATTATCGGTGATAGTCTACGGGCATTAGGGGTTGAAAAACGTACAGAACAAATAGAAAAAGAAAGAATTTGGAGTGATGAGCCTCTGATAGAGGTGCCTGATTTAGTCGGGAGAACAAAACGAGAAATTAATGAAGCGTATTATGATTTACAACTTGATGTTTCAGGTAATGGTGAAAATGTTCTAGCACAAGCACCTGAGCCTGGGATAAAAGTAAAAGTTGGTTCAACAATTCGTTTATATATGGGTGACAAATCGAAGCAGTCAGATTAAAATGGATTAGTGTTTCGAAATTTTGGTGGTAATGTATCTTTCTTTACACTTTGATAGTTACTAATGTGTGAGCCAAGTGCATACGCCTTGGCTTCCTTTATTGTCTATTTGTTTTTCATTAAACCGGTTTTTACAAAATAATGAAATAACCCTCCGTTCTATGCATAAAATGAGTGATGATAGGGATAAAAAAGCTGCAAATTAGATACGATGATTATAGAGTTCAAAGACAAAAGATGAGAGGTTTATTAATGATGAAATTACAAGATCTAATACAAGAATTGTTACTATATTCTCAAACAAATAAAGGGAATCCAGAAATTGAATCGATTGAAATGGATTCAAGACAAGTGAAAAAAGGGAGCTTATTTGTTTGTATAAAAGGCTATACAGTAGATGGTCATGATTATGTACAACAAGCTGTTGATGCTGGCGCTGTTGCTATTTTAGCAGCAAAAGAAGTGAATGCAACAGTCCCGGTTATTGTTGTAAAAGATACAGTCAGAGCAATGGCAATTCTTGCTAATCGCTTTTACGATAATCCAACAAAAAAAATGACTTTAATTGGTGTGACCGGAACGAATGGAAAAACGACTGTCACACATTTAGTTGAAAGAGTACTAACAGAATATGGTGACAAAACAGGCTTAATTGGGACAATGTATATGAAGATTGGTGATAAGAAACAAGAAGTGAAAAATACAACACCAGAATCATTATCCTTACAAAAATCTTTTCAGGAAATGGTGAATGAAAACGTCGATACCGCAGTGATGGAAGTCTCATCACATGCTCTTCATTTAGGGAGAGTAAGAGGATGTGATTTTAATATAGCTGTGTTTACAAACTTAACTCAAGATCATCTTGATTATCATAAAACAATGGATGCCTATCTTCATGCGAAAGGTCTGCTATTCGCCCAACTCGGTAATACATACGATCAAAATACATTAAAAATCGCCATTTTAAATAGTGATGACCCTGCTTCTGAAGAGTATGAAAAAATGACTTCAGCTCAAGTGTTAACCTATGGTATTGATACCAACAGTGACTACTTGGCCAAGGATATTGAAATTACAGCACGAGGCACGAAATTCACGTTAGCAGTTGGAAAAGAAGAAATGACAATACAACTGAAATTGATCGGGAAATTTAGTGTGTATAATGCTCTTGCAGCTATTGCTGCAAGTCATGCATATGGGGTTCCACTTGATAAAATTAAGAGTACATTAGAAGGTATAGAAGGAGTTGCCGGCAGATTTGAAGCCGTTGATGAAGGGCAGCCCTACTCCGTTATTGTTGATTACGCCCATACACCAGATAGCCTTGAAAATGTTCTCGTAACTGTAAACGAGTTTGTAAAGGGCAAGGTAACTGTCGTTGTAGGGTGTGGTGGTGACCGCGATCGAACAAAACGACCATTAATGGCTCAAATTGCAACGAAATATGCTGATAAAGCTGTATTTACATCTGATAATCCAAGAACAGAAGATCCAGAAACGATATTAAAAGATATGGAAGCAGGTGTAGAAGGTGAACAGTTTGTTTCGTTCATAGATCGAAGAGACGCTATCTTTCATGCGATTTCTAGTGCCAATGTAAATGATGTTGTTGTGATTGCGGGAAAAGGTCATGAGACATATCAAATCATTGGAACGGACGTTATTGAATTCGATGATCGCCAAGTGGCGAGAACTGCAATCAAGGAGAGGAAATCATGAGACTAGATCTTTCACTTATCCAGAAAGTAAGTAGTTCAAACCGAGGTGAAATTCCTCCTTGCTTTTCTATTTCAGAGGTTTTTATAGATAGTAGATTAAATGTTAATGAAGGACTTTTTGTACCGATTATTGGTGAACGGTTTGATGGTCACAGTTTTTTGGAAACAGCCATACAAAATGGGGCAGTTGCAGCCCTTTGGCAAAAAAGTAAACAACTGCCAACAACGATCGATGAGACATTTCCAGTCTTTTTCGTTGATGACACACTTCAAGCTCTGCAACAGTTAGCAACATTCTATCGCCAAGAAATCAATCCTATTGTTATCGGTGTAACCGGCAGTAATGGAAAAACAACGACAAAAGATATTCTAGAGAGTGTTCTAGCAAAAAAGTATAAGACGCATAAAACAAAAGGTAATTTTAATAATCATATTGGATTACCTCTAACGATTTTGTCCATGCCAGTTGACTGTGAACTGCTTATCTTAGAAATGGGAATGAGCGGATATGGCGAGATTTCCTTATTAAGTAAATTAGCTCAGCCAGATTTTGCCGTTGTAACAAATATTGGTGAATCCCATATCGAACAATTAGGAAGTCGGGAAGGGATAGCCAAGGCAAAGATGGAAATTACCGATGGCCTGAAACCATCAGGTTATGTTGTGATTGATGGCGATGAACCATTGCTTATTCCTTATGTGAATGAAAGAGCGATAAGGTGTGGACATCTTGCATCAAATGATGTAGTGATTCAAGCAATAACATCTATTGATGAAGGGGTGACCTTTCAGTTAAATAATGAAAAAGATCAATTCGTGATTCCATTGCTAGGAAATCATAATGTAAAAAATGCAGTTTATGCAATAACGATTGCCAGAAAGCTTCATCTGGATGATTCCTTAATAAAGTCGGGTTTAATTGACTTGCAATTAACCGGAATGCGCCTTGAACGACTACAGGGATTAAATGGAGCATTACTTATTAATGATGCCTATAACGCAAGCCCAACATCAATGAAGGCTGCCATTGAAACTGTAAAGCAGTTACAAGGATATGAGCGAAAAGTACTTGTTTTAGGCGATATGTATGAACTTGGGGTTAACGAAGAGCAATTACATCGGGATGTTGCGGACGTGATTTTGGCCCCAATTACGAATGTTATTACTATCGGACAGAAAGGAAAATGGATTGCCGAGGCATTGGAAACTCAAGGAAAGGCAAGACAATTTTCAATTGATTCTTTTCATTCGAAAGACGAAGCACTTCCTGTTCTTAAAACACTACTAGATGAGAAAACAGTTGTCTTATTTAAAGCATCGAGGGGCTTAAAATTAGAGACAGTAATTGAAACAGTATCTTATTAGAAGGGAGGCAAGGAAATGTTAGAGCGTGTGTTACTTTTTACTCTACTTGCTTCATTTCTGATTGCCGTTTTATTATCTCCAATCATCATACCTTTTTTACGACGTTTAAAGTTTGGTCAAAGCATCCGTGATGAAGGACCAAAATCACATCAAAAGAAAAGTGGAACTCCAACGATGGGTGGAGTGATGATTATCATTGCTATTATTACAACTACCATTGTAATGTCAACAAAATTTTTACATCTATCAACAGAATTGTTTTTGTTATTACTCGTTACATTTGGATTCGGACTATTAGGATTTTTAGATGATTTTATAAAAGTTGTCATGAAGAGGAACTTGGGCTTAACATCAAAACAAAAGCTTCTCGGACAATTAATTATTTCTGCAATTTTTTACTATGTTATCGTTCAGGCAGGATATTCTACGGCAGTTAGAATCCCAGCTACGGATATCTCTATTGATATCGGATTGTTATATCTACCACTAGTTATAGTCATGCTTGTAGGTGCGTCAAATGCAGTAAATTTAACTGATGGGCTAGATGGTTTATTAGCTGGTACTTCTGCTATTGCTTTCGGTGCATTTGCGGTACTTGCATGGAATTCAAATATGATTGATGTTGCTATCTTTTGCGCAGCAGTCGTTGGTGCAGTTCTAGGCTTTTTAGTATTTAACGCACATCCGGCAAAAGTGTTTATGGGTGATACTGGCTCTTTAGCTCTTGGTGGTGCAATAGCTGCAGTAGCTATATTAACAAAGATGGAAATATTACTTGTTATTATAGGTGGCGTATTCGTAATTGAAACTCTATCAGTCATTATTCAAGTCATTTCGTTTAAAACGACTGGCAAACGGGTATTTAAAATGAGTCCATTGCATCATCATTATGAACTCTCAGGCTGGAGTGAATGGCGTGTAGTTGTTACATTTTGGATTGTAGGTATGCTTTTTGCAGTGCTTGGAATCTACTTAGAGGTGTGGATATAAAATGAAAAATACTGAACAATTTAAAGGAAAAAAGATACTTGTCGTTGGGTTAGCAAAGAGTGGGTTTGCTGCGGGAAAGCTTTTGCATAAGCTTGGAGCTAATGTCACTGTTAATGATGCCAAACCGCTTGATGAAAATGAAAGTGCAAAAGAGCTGCAATCAATTGGAATAAATGTGATTTGTGGTGCTCATCCTCTGTCATTATTGGATGAGCCAATTGACTTTATCGTTAAAAATCCTGGAATTCCATATTCAAATCCACTTATTGAACGGGCACAGGAGTTAGGAATAACGATTGTAACAGAAATTGAGTTAGCTTCTATTCTGTCAGAAGCTGAATTAGTTGCGATTACCGGTTCAAACGGAAAAACAACAACAACAACATTAATTGTTGAAATGCTAAAAGAAAGTAAAAAGAATCCTTTGGTTGCCGGTAATATCGGTATTGTTGCTTGTGAGGTTGCACAGATCGCGACTGAGGATAATATTGTTGTGACAGAAGTTTCTAGCTTCCAATTAATGGGCACAGAAACATTTCATCCAAAAGTAGCCGTGTTATTGAATCTTTTTGATGCACATTTAGATTTTCATGGTACGAAGAAAGAGTACGGAAATGCAAAGGCGAAAATATTTGCTAATTTAACAGATGATGATTTTTACGTTATTAATGCTGACGATTCAACTGTTGTTCAATTAGCACAAAACAACAAAGGAACCGAAGTGCCATTTTCGGTTTCTAAACAAGTAGAACATGGTGCCTATTTACGTGATCATGCCGTTTATTTTCAAGGTGAAAAAATTATTAATATAAACGAAATTGTATTGCCGGGTAAGCATAACTTAGAGAACATTCTGGCTGCTATAGCTGCAGCAAAGATTATGGGCGCTAAAACATCACGTATTATTGATGTTTTAAAAACCTTTCAAGGGGTGAAGCATCGACTTCAATTTGTAACTGAAGTTTCCGGACGACGTTTCTATAATGATTCAAAAGCAACCAATATTCTTGCGACCGAAACCGCGATCAATGCTTTTAATGAACCGCTTATTTTATTAGCGGGTGGTCTAGATCGCGGGAATGAATTTGATGAATTAATCCCTTCCTTAAAAAAAGTAAAAGGTATTGTTACGTTTGGTGAAACGTCTGAAAAATTAGTTGCTGCTGCCAACAAAGCGGGTGTTACTAAAATTAAATCAGTCGTAAATCTAGAAGAGGCTGTCCCTATTGCTTATGACCTATCAAATGAAGGAGATGTGATTTTGTTATCTCCTGCATGTGCAAGTTGGGATCAATTTAAGACGTTTGAACAAAGAGGGGACATGTTTATCAAAAGTGTGCATAAACTTAAGTAATAAAGGGTAACCTTGGGGGATCCTCCCTAATTCATTCATGAACGAGGTGTTCCGTATTGCTTAAGTCAAAGAAAACACCGGATTTTATTCTGGTTATCACAACATTAGCTTTACTGACCATTGGTATGATAATGGTTTATAGCGCTAGTGCCGTATGGGCAACCTATAAATTTGATGACTCATTTTTCTTTGCAAAGAGACAGTTATTTTTTGCTGGAGTTGGTGTTATCGCCATGTTCTTTGTCATGAATATTGATTACTGGACATGGCGGACATGGTCAAAAGTTCTCCTGATCATTTGTTTTATCTTATTAATTGTTGTATTGATACCAGGCGTGGGGCTTGTACGTGGCGGGGCAAGAAGTTGGTTAGGTGTTGGTGCATTTTCTATTCAACCATCTGAATTTATGAAACTTGCAATGATTGCATTCTTAGCTAAGTATTTATCAGAAAACCAAAAGCTGATTACCTCTTTTAAAAAAGGTTTGCTTCCTTCTTTAGCACTTGTATTGTTAGCTTTTGGTATGATTATGTTGCAACCGGATTTAGGTACAGGAGCTGTAATGGTTGGGACATGTGTCATTATGATTTATGTAGCTGGAGCAAAGTTAAGTCATTTTATTGGTTTAGGTTTGGTTGGTGTTGCAGGCTTTGTTGGTTTAATTTTATCCGCTCCGTACCGGATAAAACGGATCACATCGTTTATGGATCCTTGGTCAGACCCGCTTGGTAGTGGGTTTCAAATCATTCAATCACTTTATGCAATCGGACCGGGTGGTTTAATGGGATTAGGACTTGGACAAAGCAGACAAAAGTTTTTCTATTTACCTGAACCGCAAACAGACTTTATTTTTGCCATTTTATCTGAGGAGTTAGGCTTTATCGGAGGCGCGTTTGTTATTTTGTTGTTTAGCCTATTATTATGGCGTGGAATACGAATTGCTCTTGGTGCACCAGACTTATATGGAAGTTTACTTGCTGTCGGAATTATCGGAATGATAGCCATTCAGGTTATGATCAATATTGGTGTTGTAACAGGGCTAATGCCAGTTACAGGGATTACATTACCATTCTTAAGTTACGGGGGCTCCTCATTAACACTCATGCTCGTTGCAGTAGGGGTGCTGCTTAACATAAGCAGATATGCGAGATACTGACGATAGTTTAGAGTTAAGAGTTTAGAGTGTAGAGTTGTTAGATTACTCATGAAGGAAAAGGTTTTGACTTTTCACTCTAAATTCTAAACTCTAAACTCTAAACTTGTAAGCCCTGTTTTTTACAGGGTTTCTTCTTTTTTATGTGATAGGACAGATTTTAATGTGATATAGATAGATATTAATGTAAAATGAAAAAGAAAATGTAGAATTTAGAATTTAGAATGTAGAATTGTTTAGCTTTTTCTATGAATTATGCTTAGGGTTTACTACGAAGCTCTACTAAAATCATCTTTAAATTCTAAATTCTAAATTATTAATTCTAAATTATCTTTTGGAGGGTTATGATGAGAATAGTTATTAGTGGTGGTGGTACAGGTGGTCATATTTATCCTGCATTGGCACTAATTAAAGAAATTAAAAAAGTAAACAAAGAGGCTACTTTTATATATATAGGTACTGATAATGGATTAGAGAGTAAAATTGTTCCGCGAGATAATATTCCGTTTAAATCAATTACAATTTCTGGTTTCAAACGAAAGATTTCGTTTGATAATGTTAAAACGATTTTTCGATTTTTGAAAGGAACTGCGGATGCGAAGAAGCTCATTAAAGATT
Source organism: Anaerobacillus sp. MEB173 (assembly GCF_052119505.1). Lineage (NCBI taxonomy): Bacteria > Bacillati > Bacillota > Bacilli > Caryophanales > Bacillaceae > Anaerobacillus > Anaerobacillus sp. MEB173. Next base: position 258,065 of record NZ_JBJMAU010000003.1, on the reverse strand, counting down.
TTAACGCAGATGTTGTCATTGGTACAGGTGGTTATGTCTGTGGTCCGGTTGTCTTTGCTGCAGCAAAGCTAAAGATTCCTACGTTAATTCATGAACAAAATAGTGTTCCTGGATTAACAAATAAATTTTTGAGCCGGTACGTAGATAAAGTGGCTATTTGTTTTGAAGAGGCAAAAGCATTCTTTCCGAACGAGAAAGTGGTCTATACGGGGAATCCGCGAGCATCCGAGGTATTACATAGAAATGGTGATGAAGGGCGACGTTCAATTGGATTAAGCAATGATAAGAAAACTGTATTAATTGTTGGGGGAAGTAGAGGGGCAAGGCCAATTAACGATGCATTTTTAGAAGTCCTTCCTGAAGCCGGAAAACGAGATTATCAATTTCTCTACGTTACTGGTGAAGTCCATTATGAAAAAGTAATGAATGAAGTAAATAAGCTCGGTAACCCTAGTAATATTTTTATACGTCCATTTATTCACAATATGCCAGAAGTATTAGCAGCGATTGATCTTATCGTTGCCAGAGCAGGTGCAACTACACTGGCAGAGGTCACAGCACTGGGGTTGCCAAGTATTTTAATTCCAAGTCCATATGTAACAAATAATCATCAAGAAAAAAACGCAAATGCTTTAAGTAAGAATGGGGCGGCATTGGTTCGATTAGAGAAAGAGCTCGATGGGCAGCAATTATTAACTGATATTGATGATATTCTGTTAAATCAGTCGAAATGGGAGAAAATGCATTTAGCTTCAAAACAACTCGGAAAACAAGATGCTGCCAAAGTTTTATATGAAGTGATTAATCAATTAGCAAAACGTAACCACTGAACATAATATAGGTATTAGCATAGTTCTCATTTAGGAGGTACGTTACGTAATGAACAATGAATTTATACAAAAAATAGATAAAGTAAGTGTAGGAAATGTCTATAAAAATGAGCCGTTATCTTTGCATACGACTTGGAAAATAGGAGGCCCGGCAGATGCCCTAGTAGAGCCGACGAGCATGGAAGAGCTTAACGTATTAATGGATTTTATCCTAAAGAATAATATCCCATGGCGTGTGATTGGCCGCGGATCAAATTTGTTAGTGTCCGATGAAGGAATTGAAGGGGTTGTAATAAAATTAAATGAGAATATAAGTCCACTCTCCATAGAGGGTGAAGAAGTAAAAGTCGGTGGTGGCTATCCGTTAATTAAATTAGCGACAATTATCAGTAAACAAGGGCTATCGGGTTTAGAATTTGCCGGCGGGATACCAGGTTCAGTTGGTGGCGCTGTTTTTATGAATGCAGGTGCCCATGGTTCGGATATTTCTAAAATTCTAAAGAAAGCTCTTATATTGTTCTCTGATGGGACAATGAAGTGGCTATCAAATGAAGAAATGCAATTTTCCTATCGCACATCCTATCTTCAAAAAGTGAAGGGAATTTGTGTTGAGGCAATATTTCAATTAAAGAAAGGGAACCGAGAGGAAATTGTCAAAGAAATGCAACAATATAAAGATTATCGGCGCAGGTCACAGCCGTGGAACTACCCTTGTTGTGGCAGTGTGTTTAGAAATCCTTTACCAAACTATGCTGGACAATTAATCGAGAAGGCTGGCTTGAAAGGGTATCAAGTTGGAGGAGCTCAAGTATCTACGATGCACGCCAATTTTATTGTTAATACTGGGAATGCCAAGGCTGAAGATGTGTTGAACCTTATTCAGCATATAAAAAAGACAATTGCCGAAAAATATCAGGTGGAGATGGAAACTGAGGTTGAAATCGTTGGAAAAAAAAGTAATTGATTTTATAAAATAGTCTACCTATAACTAACAAATAAAAGCAACGAATATGCTATAATCTTATAGGATAGAAAATATTGAGAAACAAACCTAAAACGGCATACTATTTATGCCGTTTTCCAAGTTTTCCTGCTAGCAACATAAAAAAGGGAAATAAGCGTCAGGATGAAGGGTCGATTTCATAGGAAAAAGAACGTGCTTTAAATGGGGGAATATGGAATGGCGAACGATAAAGTAATTACAATTGAAGATCGAATTCCAAAATTAAAGTCGCAACGGAAACAAAAATCAAATCGAAGACTAATTATGTATTTATCAACATTTTTTTTCCTAATTCTTCTAGTCATTTATTTCCAATCCTCATTAAGTCATATTACATCAATTGCAGTAAGCGGAAACCATTATATTAACGATGAGTCGATTATTGACATGTCAGGAATTGAAGAAGGGACAAGCATTTGGAATGTCGAGCAAGAGCACGTAGTAGCATCGATTATTTCCCAACTTCATGGGATATCCTCTGCGACTGTCCAAAGAAAGTTTCCAAATAGTGTAGAGATTAATGTGACGGAATATTCTCGTGTTGCGTATATTTTCGATGAGGGAAGGTATTTTCCAATCTTAGAAACCGGAAAGATACTTGATGAAATGCCACGTGAACATTTTCCTACTGATGCACCGTTATTAGTTAACTGGACTAGTGAAACAGGGGAAGAAGTGGAAGAAATGGCTGCAGAGCTTAGAAAATTGCCCGAAAGTATGATTAATCGTATTTCTGAAATATATTTTACACCGGTCGAAAGTGACCCTTTGAGAATCACATTGTATATGAATGATGGCAATGAGGTAAGTTCAACAATTCGACACTTCTCAGAGAGAATTAGTTCATATCCAGCGATTGTTCAGGAGTTATCGCCAGACGAAAAAGGGATAATTCATATGAGAATGAATCCCTATTTCGAAAAATTTCAATTTGAGGAGGAAATAGAAATTGAAGGTGAAGGGTAATCACGTTATCCTTTCGTTTGTTTTGATAGTAACGGGATTTATCATTGCTCTTTCTTACCAATTTGCAAATGAAAGTCAAAATAATAATACAATTACTGAGCGTCAATGGAAAAAAGAAGACGAATTACGGAACCAAGTATTAAACCAACAGGCACTTAATCGAAATTTGCAAGAGGAGCTTCGGGCAATTCAAACACAAGTACGTGAACTAGAAGAAGAGATAGCCGAGCATGAAACAACATATTTTAATCTTGTTGAAGATTTGGAAAAGCTGCGAATGATTTCAGGACAAGTGAAAGTTTCCGGTCCTGGTCTAGAGGTAACTTTAACCGACTATTCGTATGTTCCACATGATGAAAATCCAAATAATTACATCGTTCATGAACAGCACATACAAAAAGTAGTACATGAACTACTTGTAACGGGTGCTGAGGCGATCGCAATAAATGGCCATCGAATCAATCACCAGTCCTATATTCAATGTATTGGTCCGGTCATTCGAATTGATGGGAATACGTCATTTGCTCCTTTTGTCATTTCGGCAATTGGAGATTCTGATAAATTAGAAGCAGCCCTCAATCTTGTTGGTGGTATTAAAGATCAATTAGTGAACGATCAAATAGAAGTGCGGATTGAAAAGAAAGAAGGTATCATCCTCGATCCTTACTTGACGGAGAGAGGGTGAGTAGATGAAAGACCGAAGAGTTGTATTTGCGATCATAACGACTGTTATAGGCTTCATGCTTGCGATTCAATTTCAAACAACAAATGAACCGATTGTTCGTGATACAAGAGATATACTTGAATTAAGGAAAGACTTAACAGCAGAGAAAGAGCGTCAGCAAGAGTTAAATAATGAAATAAAAAAATATGAGACTTTACTTAGTCAATATGAAGATTCTTTAGTAGAAAGCGTAATGGAAGAAGCAATCGATGAACTTAAGAATGAAGTTGGCTTAACTGAAGCTACCGGACCAGGAATTATAATTGAAGTTACCCCCATCTTTAATGATGGTACACAACATTATTACACTGTGCCACCAGAATTGTTACGTCGATTAATTAATGAACTTAATATACATGGTGCGAAAGAAATAGCTATTGGTAATCAACGAATCGTTACTACTTCAGCCATTCGGGATGTTAATGGAGTTACACATATTAATGCACGGAGAATTCCACCTTTTCCATTGAAAATTTTAGTTCTTACCGATGATCCGGAGAGACTTCATAATGAAATGATTGTGTCTCAATCTTTAGAATATTTTGCAATTGAGAATTTAAGCTTATCTATAACTCCAGTCAATGAAATTACTTTACCGGCATATGAACAAATACTGCGAGTTCGATATATGGAGCAAGTAAAGGAGGAGGCATAATATGTGGTTACCAATTGTTGGCCTAATCATTGGGCTTTTTCTTGGTTTTATCACTGAATTTAGAATACCTGATGAATATTCAAGTTATTTGTCGATTGCAGTTTTAGCTGCACTTGATACTCTTTTTGGAGGAATTAGGTCGCATTTACAACATACATTTGATAACAATGTTTTTGTTACAGGATTCTTTTTTAATATATTACTTGCAGCAGGTTTAGCTTTTCTAGGTGTTCATCTTGGTGTAGACTTATACTTAGCGGCAATTTTTGCTTTCGGTGTTCGTTTGTTTAATAATATTGCTGTAATTAGACGGATTCTCTTGTCAAAATGGACCGATAAAAAAGAAACAACTGTGTAATTGACAATAAAAGAATAATGAGTGAATGAGGAAAATAAAGAAAACAGTAGAAATCCCAAAAAAATAGGAAAAAAAAAAGGGAATGGTACTTAAATGTTGAATACATTTTAATAAGTAAAAAGAGTAAAAACTGTTCACTCTCAAAATTTGATAGATGTAATCAAATTGTAGAAATAAAGGTGATTGTCAGTTTTGACAATATACTAACTTTCTATAGAAAATTCCATTTTTTATAAATAAAAGGAGGTGCCAAAGAATGGACAGCAATGAAATTTATGTTAGTTTAGACATCGGTACATCCAATGTTAGAGTAATCATTGGAGAAATGGCAAATGGTTCATTAAATATAATTGGGGTGGGAACTTCCAATTCGAAAGGTATAAAAAAAGGGTCAATCGTGGATATTGATGAAACTGTTCGTTCGATTAAAAAAGCGGTTGAACAAGCGGAACGCATGATTGGATTATCGATAAAGCAAGTGATTGTGGGGGTAACAGGAAATCATGTGCAATTACAACCGTGCCATGGTGTAGTTGCTGTTTCTAGTAACGACCGTGAAATTGGAGACGAGGATATTGCTCGTGTGATCGATGCAGCGCAGGTAGTCTCAATTCCTCCAGAGCGTGAAATTATTGATGTTATCCCGAAACAATTTATTGTTGATGGATTGGATGAAATTAATGACCCTAGAGGGATGATTGGTGTTAGACTAGAAATGGAAGGAACAATCATTACTGGTTCTAAAACAATCTTACATAATCTATTACGATGCGTAGAAAGAGCAGGGCTTCAAATTGCGGATATTTGCTTACAACCATTAGCAGCAGGTTCAATAGCTATTTCCAAAGATGAAAAAGGGCTTGGAGTAGCATTGATAGATATCGGAGGTGGATCTGTCACTGTTTCTGTATTTGAACAGGGTTCACTGCAAGTAACGTCTGTGATTCCTGTTGGTGGAGATCATGTAACAAACGATATTTCAGTTGGTCTTCGAATCTCTACAGAAGAAGCAGAAAGAGTGAAAGTTAAGCATGGACATGCCTTTATTGATCATGCTTCTGATGAGGAAGTATTTACTGTTTCACGAATTGGTAGTGATGAAAAAGAAAAATTTTCTCAATTTGAACTAGCTCATATTATTGAAGCTAGAATGAGTGAAATATTCGAATTAGTTGAGGAAGAAATATACCGATTAGGTTATCGTGATCTTCCTGGTGGATATGTGCTGACAGGAGGCACTGTCATGATGCCTGGAATTTTAGAATTAGCAAAGTATATATTGCGGCAAAATGTACGCGTTGCAATACCGGATTATATAGGTGTTAGAGAACCTCAATACACCACTGGTGTTGGATTGATTCAATTTGCTTACCGCAATGTGAAAATTCAAGGAAAAGAAGTAGCGGCTGCTCTTGCACCGATGAATAATGATGAAATTGCACCTGAAAAAAAGGAAAAAGCAGCCAAGAGCGCAACTGAAAATCCTGGTGTGAAGAAAAAAGTAAAGAAATGGTTTAAAGTGTTTTTTGAATAATGAGAGCGGTAAACATGATCGATTAGGGGGACCTTAAATGTTAGAGTTTGAAATGGATATGGATCAACTGGCAACAATAAAAGTTATCGGTGTTGGCGGTGGCGGTAGTAACGCCGTTAACCGTATGATAGAAAATGGATTACAAGGCGTAGAATTTATTGCGGTGAATACTGATGCCCAGGCATTGCATCTGTCTAAAGCAGAGACAAAACTGCAGCTTGGCGGAAAGCTTACGAGAGGATTAGGAGCTGGAGCCAACCCTGAAATTGGAAAAAAGGCAGCTGAAGAAAGTAAAGAACAACTTGAAGAAGTTCTTGCAGGTGCAGATATGGTCTTTATTACCGCTGGAATGGGTGGTGGTACAGGTACGGGGGCAGCTCCGGTTATTGCCCAAATTGCCAAAGAAATTGGCGCCCTAACAGTTGGCGTTGTAACAAGACCATTTACTTTTGAAGGCCGTAAACGTTCGTCACAGGCAGCAGGTGGAATTGGTGCCTTAAAAGAGAATGTCGATACATTGATTGTCATTCCAAACGATCGTCTACTAGAAATTGTTGATAAAAATACGCCAATGCTAGAAGCGTTTCGTGAAGCTGATAATGTATTAAGACAAGGTGTTCAAGGGATATCAGATTTAATTGCTGTTCCGGGATTAATCAACCTTGACTTTGCTGATGTAAAAACAATTATGAGTGATAAAGGTTCTGCATTAATGGGAATTGGTATTGCAACAGGTGAAAATCGTGCTGCAGAAGCTGCAAAAAAAGCGATTTCAAGTCCATTGTTAGAAACATCAATTGATGGTGCTCAAGGTGTCTTGATGAATATTACTGGTGGTACGAACTTAAGTCTATACGAAGTGCATGAAGCAGCAGAAATCGTATCAGATGCTTCTGATCATGAAGTAAACATGATTTTTGGATCAGTTATTAACGAAAACCTTAAGGATGAAATTGTTGTAACAGTGATTGCAACTGGTTTTGATGACCAGGAGAATAGAGCAACAAAACCTGCAGCACCACAACGCCCAGTCTCTAACCCTAGTATTTCACGTGAAGAGACTAATCAAGAACCTGCACCATCGAGATTTAGCCAGCCGCAAACCAGCAAAAATGAACAACTTGATACTTTAGATATTCCGACGTTTTTACGAAATCGTCGTAAGCGATAAAAAAGAAGTGCAACCGTTACAGTGGTTGCACTTCTTTTTTTGTCAAACGTGCTGAAATCACCTCGAGTGCCTAGTTCATCAAGATCAATTCGGTTAGTAGCTGAGAAATGCCCGTGTTTTTATTAATTCCCTGACAAAATGATTGGAAATATTTCAAAATTATAACAATACACTCGTCATGAAATGACAGACTTTCAAATAGGATTAAGATATACTTGTTTCAAAATTGATTAAGAAAGGAGAAACCCATGACCATTTACCTCGATGTCATATGGTTTCTTAATTTTTGTATCGATTTGCTATTACTTTGTTTAACAGCGATTGTTTTGAAAAGGTCAATGAATAAGTGGCGCTTAATCTTAGGTGCCCTAATGGCCTCCAGCATCGTCTTAGCATTGTTTACACCACTCTCAACTATTGTCTATCATCCGTTAATAAAAACTCTTTTTTCTATGTTAATTGTATTGTTCACTTTTGGTTATAAGCGTTTTAGTTATTTTGCTCAGAACTTATGCATGTTTTATTTTGTTAGTTTTATTTGTGGGGGGGGAATTTTTGCATTACACTATTTTTTACAGAATGATGCCACGGTATTAAACGGTATTGTAGCGACAAAATCATCGGGGTTTGGTAGTCCCATTAGTTGGAGTTTAATTGTACTAGGGTTTCCTGCTGTTTGGTACTTCTCAAAGAAAAATATTCAGCAAGTTGAAGTACAGCAAGTAAAGTATGATCAAATTGTAGATGTCGTAATCAGCATTGATCAAACAGAAATAAAGGTAAAGGGATTAATTGATTCAGGGAATCAACTACATGATCCAATTACAAAGGCTCCTGTTATGATTCTAGATGTGTCAAAAATGGTTGAGTATATACCCGATTGGTTAGTGGAAGCGTCGAAAAAGATTGATGAAATTGGCACCAATTTAGGAAGTGCAGAGGAAAGAGATAAATGGCAGGAGCGAATGAGAATTATTCCTTATCGGGGTGTAGGTCAGGAAAATCAATTTTTAATAGGGATTAAGCCTGATCAAGTTAAAGTTACACATGATAATGAGGTTTATGGTATTGCCAAAGTATTGATTGGTTTAAGTCATACGGTACTTTCGGCAGAGGACGAGTATGAATGTATTATACATCCTAAGATGATTACAAATGGAATAAAGCAAATGCCAGCCTAGTAGAAATACGATTTCATTGTAAGGGGGATTTATACATGTCAATCATCAAACTTAAAATAACCTTGTTATGGTACAAACTGTTATTTCGATTAGGGCTAAAAGCAGAAGAAATTTACTACATAGGCGGAAGTGATGCATTGCCACCACCGCTTTCAAAAGATGAAGAAGCCCATTTATTAAGTAAACTACCTTCAGGTGATAAAACTGTTCGTTCGATGCTTATTGAAAGAAATTTACGGCTAGTTGTCTATATTGCCAGAAAGTTTGAGAACACCGGAATAAATATAGAAGATTTAATAAGTATTGGTACAATCGGACTTATAAAAGCAGTTAATACGTTTAACCCAGAAAAGAAAATAAAATTAGCAACATACGCTTCACGATGTATTGAAAATGAAATTTTGATGTATTTACGAAGAAATAATAAAATTCGTTCAGAAGTTTCATTTGACGAACCGCTAAATATAGATTGGGATGGAAATGAATTGCTTTTATCAGATGTACTGGGGACTGATGATGATATTATTACAAAAGGAATAGAGGAAAAAGTTGATCGAAAGTTATTAGTAAAGGCACTTCATACATTGAATGAACGTGAGAAACAAATAATGGAGTTGCGTTTTGGACTAGCAGGAGAAGAGGAAAAAACTCAGAAAGATGTTGCCGATTTATTAGGGATATCTCAATCTTATATTTCTAGACTCGAAAAAAGAATCATTAAGCGATTACGAAAAGAATTAAATAAAATGGTTTAATCAATAAAATAAGGCATTTTAAAATATTTTTTTAGTAGAATAAATGGTCGAAAAACGTTGCTATTATCGTCAATCATTCTCCTGAATGATAAGTTGTGAAATTTTTGCTGTTTTAAGTGATGCATATTTTTCCCTGTGAAGGAGATACTTTACTTGTACATCATCTCCTGTTAGGAGGGAAAGAATTGACACGAAATAAAGTAGAAATTTGTGGTGTGGATACGTCGAAATTACCTGTTTTGAAAAACAAAGAAATGCGGGAATTGTTTGAACAACTTCAAAATGGGGATAACTCAGCAAGAGAAAAACTAGTCAATGGAAATTTAAGACTTGTCCTGAGTGTTATTCAACGGTTTAATAATCGAGGAGAATACGTTGATGACTTATTTCAAGTCGGTTGTATTGGTTTAATGAAATCCATTGATAACTTTGATTTAAGTCAAAATGTTAAATTTTCGACTTATGCTGTACCAATGATAATTGGAGAGATTCGACGATATCTACGGGATAATAATCCCATTCGAGTTTCCCGTTCTTTACGCGATATAGCTTATAAGGCATTACAAGTTCGCGACTCATTAATGGCTGAACGATCGAGAGAAAGAGAACCGACTGTTCAGGAAATTTCAAAAGTGTTAAATGTTCCAAAGGAAGATGTTGTTTTTGCCTTGGATGCTATTCAAGACCCTGTATCATTATTTGAGCCAATTTATAATGATGGAGGCGATCCAATTTATGTGATGGATCAAATAAGTGATGACAAGCAAAAAGATATTCAATGGATTGAGGAAATTGCTTTAAAGGAAGCAATGCTTCGTCTGAGTGAACGAGAAAAGTTAATATTGAACATGCGTTTTTTTCAAGGGAAAACACAAATGGAAGTTGCTGACGAGATTGGGATATCCCAAGCACAAGTTTCTCGTTTAGAAAAAGCAGCGATCCAGCAAATGAATAAACACGCTCAAAGTTAACCTGTTGCATCTGCAGCAGGTTTTTTTATGTTCATAGGACTTCAACTAACTTTCAATTCTCAACTCTAATTTGTCTTTTCTAAGTCGTATTAATTTAGGTTGTCACACATATATATAATAAAGTTAAACGTTGAAAAATAACGTGAAAGGTGGCTATGCGTCATGATAAAAATTTCTGAACTGCAATCAAAGGATATTATTAATATATCTGAGGGTCGACGTTTAGGAAACCTTGGTGATCTTGATATTAATTTAGAAACAGGGAGAATTGATGCAATTATTATTGGAGGTACTGGCAGAATGATGGGACTCCTTGGTAGAGACGAAGAAATTGTGATTCCTTGGAGAAATATTATTAAAATTGGATCTGATTGTATCCTTGTACGGACAGATCTAAATCGATAATTCAAGCAAAGATATAATTGTTTCAAAGAAAGTCATTTATAGGCTTTAGTAAAATATGTTAAAATAAAAAGAAACTTCGTATAATGTCAATTATTTTGTCAAAGTTCTTAATGTTTATTCATTATGATGAGCAAATGAAGTAAGGAAGTGTAATCGATGATGGAGCCATTTCAAAAAGGATCTTTTTCTTATTTAAGTCTCCCAAATTGGATGCAACTTGATCAAAACCTTGTTGTAGGGATGACGACAAGGGAGGGAGGATACAGCAAAGGACCATATCGTTCTTTTAATCTTGGTTTGCACGTAAATGATCATGAAAAAGACGTCATTAAAAACCGAGAAAAGTTGGCTAATAATGTAATGGTTCCACTTCAAAAATGGGTGTTTTGTGAGCAGGTTCATGGGAATTCGATTTGTAAAGTAACGAAACAACACCGAAATTCTGGGGTGGATAACCTTGAGACGGTCATCAAAGGGGTAGATGGACTATATACGAATGATCGTGAGACGATATTAGCTACCCTGTATGCTGATTGTGTCCCCGTCTATTTTTTTGCGCCGAAGCATCAAATGATTGGTATCGTACATGCTGGTTGGAAGGGTACTGTCGGGAATATTGTAGGAAACATGGTTAATAGGTGGGTGGATGTTGAACAAATACCTGCAAAGGATATCTATGCGGCAATCGGACCATCAATAAGTATGGAGCAGTATGAAGTGGATGAAAAAGTTATTGCAAATGTAGATAACGTATTAGACATTCATGATACGAAGCCTTATACTAAAACAAAAGTAGGCAAATTTCTACTAAATTTAAAGCAGTTAAATCGAAAATTATTAATTAAAGCAGGAGTTTGTGAATCAAATATTCTGGAAACATCATATTGTACGAGTAACAATAATGACCTATTTTTTTCACATCGAAAAGAAAACGGTGTTACTGGCCGTATGGTTAGTTTTATCGGATATAAATTATAGTAATTAGAAAGTGGGGACTAAGCGTTGACAATTAAAAAAAACCTGCAGAAAATAAAAGAGCAAATTGAGGTAGCATGTCAACGGACAGGTCGGGATCCAAATGAGATTAAAGTAATCGCAGTTACAAAATATGTAAGCGAACAAACGACAAGAGAAGCGCTGCATGCCGGTATTGAACATATAGGTGAAAATAGAGTAGACAGCGGTCTAAAGAAGATGGATGCACTTGGAGAACAGGGAACGTGGCATTTTATCGGCTCTCTGCAATCAAGAAAAGCAAAAGAAATCATTAATAAATTTCATTATATTCACTCTTTAGACCGCGTATCTCTTGCTAAAGAGATACAAAAACGTGCATCGGAAAATAGTACTGTAAAATGTTTTGTACAAGTAAATGTTTCAGGGGAGGAGTCGAAATCAGGATTGTCTCCTGCAGAAGCGCTTACCTTTATCGAGGAATTATCAGATTATCCTGCAATTCAAGTTGTAGGACTAATGACGATGGCCCCTTTTGTTGATGATCCAGAGGAAACAAGACCTGTATTTAGAGGATTGAAAGAATTGCAAGATAAAGTTCAAGCGTTGCAGTTAAGTCATGCACCGTGCAATGAATTATCGATGGGAATGTCTAATGATTTTCATATCGCCATTGAAGAAGGAGCAACTTATATCCGATTAGGAACATCACTAGTTGGAAATGAAACATTGCCTCAAAAGTAGACAGGCTATCAAAAAAACAAAAAAATTTTTGATCAGGGAGGGAAATTAGCATGGGGATTAAGTCAAAGTTTAAAAGGTTTTTCGAATTAGAAGACGAACAAAGTATACAGTACGAAAATGAGCAAGGATGGTCAGATAAAGAAGAGATTGAACCTGAAAAAAAACAAGGGAAAAATAATATTGTCAGTTTACAAAGTGTACAACAATCAGCAAAAGTAATGCTAATTGAACCGCGTGCTTATGACGAAGCCCAAGATATTGCAGATCATTTAAAAAACCGTCGCTCTGTTGTGATTAATTTACAACGTATTCCTCATGATCAAGCAAAGCGCATTGTCGATTTTTTAAGTGGAACAGTGTATGCTATAGGAGGGGATATTCAAAAATTAGGAGCAAACATTTTCCTTTGTACGCCAGATAACGTTGATGTTTCTGGAAGCATCTCTGAAATTCTTCAAGAACAATATACATAGGTGGTGATAGTTTATGGCAGCGATTGCTGACCTGCTTTTATTTTTATTAACAATTTATTCGTATCTAGTCATTGCATATATTTTAATGTCTTGGTTTCCAAATGCCAGAGAATCTAATTTTGGAAAGATGATTGGTTCATTAGTAGAGCCTTATTTAGCTCCATTCCGAAAAATCATTCCGCCTCTTGGTATGATTGACATTTCTCCGATCGTGGCAATATTAGCATTAAGTTTTGCTCGCTATGGTGTTGTGGCATTATTTGGAATGTAGGTGTGGGACTATAAATCATGAGTATTTATCAACACTTTCGTAGCGAAGAGCGTGCTTTTATTGACCAAGTCTTGGAATGGAAGGACTGGGTTATTGAACGCTACAGTAGTAAATTAACTGATTTCTTAGATCCTCGTCAACAGGATATTCTCTCTATGATTATTGGAAACGACCCTGCCATACGACTCTCCTTTTGGGGCGGCTCTACTTATTCTGAGCGAAAACGGGCGTTATTATATCCGGAATATCTCGAACCTGTAGAATCGGATTATGAGATCGTTTGTTTTAAGGTCAATTATCCCGAAAAGTTTGTTATATTAGAACATCGTGATATTTTGGGCTCGTTAATGGGAATTGGACTAAAGAGAGAGAAGTTTGGAGATATTTTAATTAAGGCTAGTAATATTCAGTTTGTCGTTGCGAAAGAAATTGCTCGTTATGTTGAACATAATTTGCAGTCAATTGGACGTGCAACAGTAACGATCGATGAAATTTCTGTAAACGATTTACATTTGGCTGAGGAAGAATGGCAAGAGCGTTCCACAACAGTATCTTCACTGAGGTTAGACACTGTGATTGCTGATATTTACCGGCTCTCTCGTACAAAAGTGGCTCCATTAATCGAGAATAATAGGGTAAAAGTAAATTGGAAAACAATTGATCAACCATCATTTCAACTTAGAGTAGGAGACTATATTTCAGTTCGAGGATTTGGCCGAAGTAAACTAATCGCCAATGAAGGTAAGACGAAAAAAGATAAATGGCGTCTTATCGTTGGAGTAAGAAAATAATCTCTTACTTAAAGGGATGAAAACAGTTTATGTCGAATAAAGTAAAAATAAAAAATATGGTTATTACTAAAGACTACTGAAAAAATAAGGGTTTTCTACTTTGACCGGAGGTGTTGTTCATGCCCTTAACCCCGTTAGATATTCATAATAAGGAATTCAGTCGTGGTTTTCGAGGATATGATGAAGATGAAGTGAATGAATTTCTTGATCAGATTATCAAGGATTATGAAACTGTTTTACGTGAAAAGAAGGAATTGTTTGAGCGAGTAACTGAGCTTGATGAAAAACTTGAGCACTTTGCAAATATTGAAGAAACTTTAAATAAGTCAATTCTTATCGCTCAGGAAACAGCAGAAGAAGTTAGACGAAATGCGCAAAAGGAAGCACAACTCATTATTAAGGAAGCAGAGAAGAATGCTGATCGAATTATTAATGAATCGTTAGCAAAATCACGTAAGATAGCAATAGAAATTGAAGAGTTAAAAAAACAAGCTTCTGTATACAAAATGAGATTTAAAATGTTAATTGAAGCTCAGTTAGAAATGTTAAGCACTGATGATTGGGATGATATTACGAAAGCGGATACAGAAGAAGCTGAGTATGAAAAGGCGTAGGAAAAGAATAATCGATTGGTCTGGATATTAACTTTTTCCTTTTCTTGCAACTTGCCGTCTTTTATCATATAATTCTTTAGAATATTGAAAAATGAATCATTAACATAACGTTGAGAGGGAAGAGTACTTTTATGACCCTTTAATTAGCGAATTGGGGATAGTGGGAGCCCAAGGTAAAGGAATAAAAGGAAAATCACCCTTGAGTACTGTATCGAAAGCTCTTGGTATACATATTGTCTAAAAGAGTCATGTAGGCTACAGCGTTTCATTCACGTTACGAATGCCAAAGTGGATAAACGACTTTTTGTTTGTCTATTAGGGTGGTACCGCGGGTTTAACCTTCTCGTCCCTACATTGGGATCTGAAGGTTTTTTATTTTGCTTTTGTACATTATTTAACGTTTGAGATTTCACATAGGAGGAAAGAAAATGGATTACAAAGATACGTTACTTATGCCCAAAACTGATTTCCCGATGCGCGGAAATTTACCAAATCGTGAGCCGCAAATGCAGGCGAAATGGGATGAACTAAAAATTTATGAAAAAGTGCAAAACCGTACGAAAGGTAGACCATTATTTATATTACATGATGGTCCTCCATATGCGAATGGCGATATTCATATGGGACATGCTTTAAATAAAGTATTAAAAGATATTATTGTTCGTTTTAAATCAATGAGCGGTTACCATTCACCTTATGTACCAGGTTGGGACACTCATGGCTTACCTATTGAAACAGCTTTAACAAAAAACGGGAAAGTAGACCGTAAATCAATGTCGGTAGCTGAGTTTAGAAAGCTATGCGAGGAATATGCATTACAACAAATCGATCGTCAAAGAGAACAATTTAAACGCTTAGGTGTACGAGGAGATTGGGAAAATCCATATATTACTCTTTCGAAAGAATTCGAAGCACAGCAAATTAAAGTATTTGGAGAAATGGCAAAACAAGGCTATATCTATAAAGGGAAAAAGCCTGTTTACTGGTCACCATCTTCAGAATCTGCTTTAGCTGAAGCGGAAATTGAATATCAAGATAAACGTTCACCATCCATTTATGTGGCATTCCCTGTTGTTGATGGAAAAAATGTGTTAGATGGAGATGAAAAAGTAGTAATTTGGACTACGACTCCATGGACAATTCCAGCAAACTTAGCGATTACTGTGCACCCTAAATTACAATATAGTGTTGTCCAGGTTGAAGGTAATAAGTATGTTGTTGCTTCTGGATTACTTGAAACTTTAGTTAAAGAACTTGAGTGGGAAAATCATCAAGTGATTAAAACATTCGAAGGTGAGCAGTTAGAACATGTTATTTGCCGTCATCCAATCTATGAGCGTGATTCATTAGTTATTCTTGGTGAACACGTTACTCTTGATGCAGGTACAGGCTGTGTCCATACTGCTCCAGGACATGGGGAAGATGACTATATTGTTGGTCAGAAGTATAACCTCGATGTCTTATGTCCAGTAGACGATAAAGGTGTGATGACTGCTGAAGCGCCAGGATTTGAAGGGTTATTCTATGATAACGCAAATAAGCCAATTACTGAAAAACTTGAAGAAGCAGGTGCTTTATTAAAACTGAATTTTGTAACCCATTCATATCCGCATGACTGGAGAACGAAGAAGCCGGTTATTTTCAGAGCAACTGCTCAATGGTTTGCTTCAATTAAAGATTTCCGTGAGCAATTACTAGAAGCAATTAAAGAAGTAAAATGGGTACCAAACTGGGGAGAAACACGACTATATAATATGGTTCGTGATCGTGGTGACTGGTGTATTTCAAGACAGCGTGCCTGGGGTGTACCGATTCCAGTCTTTTATGGCGAAAATGGCGAGCCAATTATTACGGATGAAACAATTGATCATGTATCAAGCTTATTCCGTCAGCACGGATCAAATATTTGGTTTGAATGGGATACGAAACAATTACTACCAGATGGCTTTACATCAGAACATAGCCCGAATGGAACCTTCACGAAAGAAATGGACATTATGGATGTTTGGTTTGATTCTGGTTCGTCACATCAGGGTGTTCTAGTAGAACGTGAAGAATTAGAACGACCAGCTGATTTATACCTCGAAGGATCCGACCAGTACCGTGGATGGTTTAACTCATCGCTTTCAACAAGTGTTGCGGTGTCCGGAAAGTCGCCATACAAAGGAATTTTAAGTCATGGATTTGCTCTAGATGGCCAAGGACGTAAAATGAGTAAATCAGTCGGTAATGTTGTTGTTCCAAATGATGTAATGAAGCAATTAGGTGCAGATATTTTACGCTTATGGGTCGCATCAGTTGATTATCAATCTGATGTAAGAGTATCAGATAAAATTTTAAAACAGGTTGCTGAGGTTTACCGTAAAATTCGTAATACGTTCAGGTTCCTATTGGGGAATTTAGATGATTTTGATCCTAAATTAAATGCTGTAAAAAGGGAAGATTTACCTGAACTTGATCGTTATATGCTAATAAAATTAAATCAAGTAATTGATAAGGTAAAGAAAGGTTATGATGAGTATAACTTCTCTGCTGTTTATCACACGATTCATAACTTCTGTACAATTGAATTAAGCTCATTTTATCTTGATATTGCAAAGGATACGTTGTATATCCAATCTGCAGATCAACATGAGCGTCGTTCAATTCAAACAGTTTTATATGAAGTGTTAGTGGCACTTACAAAACTCGTAACACCAATTCTCCCTCATACAGCAGATGAGGTATGGGCTTTTGTTCCAGGAGTGGACGAGGAAAGTGTTCAATTAACCGATATGCCAGATGCTCTGGCAATTGATGAGAGTGAGATTGAAGCGAAATGGAATAAATTTATGATTGTTCGTGACGAAGTGTTAAAAGCACTTGAAAATGCCCGTAATGAAAAGGTCATTGGAAAGTCACTAACTGCAGCTATTCAATTGTATCCATCAGCAGAAGTGAAACAGCTATTAGAAAACGTTGAGCCGCTTCATAAACTATTTATTGTATCAAAAGCTGAAATTGCTGGTGAAATGGCTGAAGCACCTACAGAAGCTGGAAAGTTTGATGATTTAGCGATCGTAGTACAATCAGCTGAAGGAGAAACTTGCGAACGTTGTTGGGTTGTTTCAACAACTGTTGGTCAAAATGAGACACATCAAACATTATGTGTAGATTGTGCAACGATTGTAACAGAAAGTTATTAATATTGAAAAAATAATTAAAACTAAGTACAGTTTTTCGCTGTACTTAGTTTTTTTATTTTGTTTTGAATTGTTCACGTAAGGTTGCTATGCTACAATTCATTAAGGTATGTATAGTTTTGGAAACGGAGGAACGAATGGTGATTTGGTATTATGTTGTTGCAATTGTTATTCTCATTAGCGATCAAGTGACAAAATGGCTAATAGTAAAAACGATGGAATTAGGGGAGAGTATACCTATTATTGAAAATATATTTTATATTACCTCTCATCGAAACCGAGGAGCTGCTTTTGGAATATTACAAGGGCAAATGTGGTTTTTTTATGTTGTAACAGTATTTGTAGTTGGTTTTGTTATTTATTACCTGCATAAAGAAGCAAAGAATAAGCCATTAATGGGATTATCATTAGGGTTAGTGTTAGGCGGAGCAATTGGAAACTTTATTGACCGTGTCTTTCGGGGGGAAGTTGTTGACTTTTTGGATGTCATTATTATTACCTATGATTTTCCTATCTTTAATGTTGCCGACTCTGCTCTTGTCGTTGGTTTAATCGTAATTATGGTTTATGTTCTTTTTGAAGATCGAAAAACAAGGGAGAATTCATAAATGGAACAATTTGAATGGATCGTTGAAATTGAAAATAATAAAGAACGTTTAGATAAGCTCATCTCTTCCTACGATGATACATGGTCGAGAAGTCAAGTCCAACAATGGATTAAAGAAGGGCATGCAACAGTTAATAATGGAGTTGTAAAAAGTAACTATAAATGTCAGACCGGGGATAGGGTTGAACTGTCCATTCCGGATCCTGAACCGCTTGAAATTGTTGCTGAGGATTTAAATTTAGAAATTATTTATGAAGACAGTGATGTCCTCGTTGTCAATAAGCCTCGTGGAATGGTAGTTCATCCTGCGCCAGGCCATACAACAGGTACTCTTGTTAATGGTCTTATGGCTCATTGCAAGGACCTATCTGGAATCAATGGAGTGATGCGCCCTGGAATTGTTCATCGTATTGATAAAGATACATCAGGTCTATTAATGGTCGCCAAAAATGACTTAGCACATGAATCTTTAGTAAGCCAATTAAAAGAAAAGACAACAACCCGTATTTATAAAGCCATTGTCCATGGAGTCATTGGTCATGATCATGGAACGATTGAGGCACCCATTGGTCGAGATAAACAAGATCGTCAAAAGATGACGGTAACCGATGAAAATAGTCGACACGCAGTTACCCACTTTACAGTTTTGGAAAGGTTTAAAGACTTTACGTTTGTTGAGTGTCAATTAGAAACAGGGAGAACGCATCAAATCCGAGTTCATATGAAATATATAGGCTATCCACTAGCTGGAGATCCTAAATACGGGCCATCTAAAGCGAAGAAGTTGCCAATTGAAGGTCAAGCACTTCATGCTGAAAAATTAGGATTCATCCACCCTCGGTCAGGTGAGCGTTTATTATTTGAAGCACCAATCCCAAATGATATGGAACATATTTTATTTCAATTAAGAAATTAGTCATTGACATCAATGTCGAACTCTGACATAATTATTTTTGTAAAGTAAATATGCACCTTTAATTACAGTCCCGTGAGGCTGAGAAGGAACCGATAATAACCTAAGACGCAGTATGTCTATTTAGGTGTAATTGTCAAACCCTCTCACAGGACATGAGAGGGTTTTTTCATGGAATTAAGCAAATATATATTAGGTGAAACTAATCAAAGGTGTTACTAGTTCATGACAAGGTGGTGGAAAAGTGGAAAAAGCCAATGTTATTTTAGATCAACAAGCAATACGAAGAGCGCTAACAAGGATCGCACATGAGATCATTGAAAGAAATAAAGGAATCGATAATTGCATTCTAGTCGGAATTAAAACGAGAGGGATTTATTTAGCAAATCGATTAGCAGAACGGATCGAGCAAATTGAGGGCTCAAAAATTGCAGTAGGCGAAATTGATATTACTCTTTACCGCGATGATTTAACAATCAAGACAAAGGACGAAGAGCCGCTAATTAAAGGTAGCCAATTACCAGAAGAGTTAACCGATCGAAAGGTAATACTTATTGATGATGTTCTTTATACTGGGAGAACAGTCAGAGCAGCATTAGATGCAATCATGGATAATGGTCGTCCAAGTCAGATTCAGCTTGCAGTATTAATAGATCGTGGCCATAGAGAACTGCCAATTCGCCCGGATTATGTTGGCAAGAATGTTCCTACTTCGAAAAATGAAATCATCGAAGCGAAATTAGCAGAAGTTGATGGCATTGATGAAGTGAGTATTAAGCAAAAAACCTCCCTTTAAAACAGTCCCGTGAGGCTGCTAAGGGGTATACTCCTCTATCTTAGGATACTTATGTATTTTAAGGTGATGAAGATACCTCTTTGTGTAACAAAGAGGTTTTTTGTATAAAAAAAAGTTTCTTAATGAAACTAGAAGAGAGTTAATAGAGGAGGATTTTCAAAAATGAATACACAAAATGATGTTGGAATACGTGAAATACCAAAATTAAATAAATGGATTATCTTAAGCTTACAGCACTTATTTGCAATGTTTGGGGCAACTGTGCTCGTCCCTTTCTTAACTGGTTTAAGCCCAGCGGTAGCACTTGTTTCGAGTGGATTAGGTACACTTGCTTATTTATTCATTACACGTGGTCAAATACCGGCATATCTTGGTTCATCATTCGCTTTTATTGCGCCAATCTTAGCTGCTTCGGCAATTGGTGGACCAGAAGGAGCGATGGTCGGAAGCTTCTTAGCTGGTATCATCTATGGAATCGTAGCATTGCTTATTAAAACAAGTGGAACAAAATGGTTAATGAACCTGCTTCCTCCAATTGTTGTAGGTCCAGTCATTATGGTCATTGGACTAGGATTAGCAGGTGTAGCCGTAAATATGGCGATGAATGAGCCAATAACAGAAGCCTATAGTTTGACACATTTTTCCGTCGCACTTGTCACATTATCGATTACAATTATTGCAGCAGCATTTTTTAGAGGTTTCTTCGGTTTAATTCCAATCCTTTTTGGAATTGTTGGTGGTTATCTGTTTGGAGTGACACAAGGAATTGTTGATCTTACTCCTGTATATGAAGCATCTTGGTTTGCAGTACCTGATTTCATAGTTCCTTTTGTAACATATACACCACAATTTTCATGGGCGATTGCATTTATTATGGTACCTATTGCTGTGGTAACTATTGCAGAGCATATTGGTGATCAAATGGTGTTAAGTAAAGTCGCTGATAAGAATTTTCTTGAAAAGCCAGGCTTACACCGTTCGATTCTAGGTGATGGTGTAGCAACAATGATTTCTGCTTTAATCGGTGGGCCGCCAAATACAACATATGGTGAAAATATTGGGGTTATCGCGATTACAAGAGTGTTTAGTGTGTTTGTTATTGGTGGTGCAGCAGTCATTGCCATTATGTTTGGATTTATCGGTAAGATTGCAGCGCTGATTTCAACAATACCAGTTGCTGTTATGGGTGGTGTATCAATCTTATTATTCGGTATTATTGCTTCTTCCGGTTTGAGAATGTTAATTGATAATAAAATTGACTTAGGAAGTAAACGCAACTTAATTATTTCTTCAGTAATTTTAGTCGTCGGGGTTGGCGGCGCGTTTATCCAAGTATCTGAGGATGTACAAATTGCTGGAATGGCATTGGCTACGATTGTAGGTATTATCTTAAACTTGATTTTACCAGGTAGAGACACTAACCACGAAAGCAAAGAAATTCTTAATGAAGAATCTGAAAAAAAAAGTGAACAAACAGTAGCATAAACCATCACCTTTTAAGTAAGCCCAGTGAGGCTTAGAAGGGTGTTTACCAAACAAAGGGCAGCACGCTATCCCTTCTGTTTGAAGGCACCCTGAATCAATAATGAATCAGGGTGCTTTTCTAATTAAAGGCGAGGATGGTCATTCACACAGGCAGTGACTGTTTGCAGTAACTGTTTATTGAAAGGAAGGGGATAAAAATGAATCACGTATTAACGATGCCTTCATTAGAATTAGATGAAATTTTTGAAATTTTGAGTCAGGCAGATCGGTTTTTAAGTGGTGAGACATGGCGGCCTAATGAGGATAAGTTTGTAGCAAATTTATTTTTTGAACCAAGTACAAGAACAAAATTCAGTTTTGAAGTAGCAGAAAAAAAATTAGGTCTTCAAGTATTAAACTTTGAAGCACAAAATTCCAGTGTTCAAAAAGGTGAAACACTGTACGATACAGTTAAAACATTAGAATCAATCGGAACAAATGTCGTAGTGATCAGGCATCCTCAAGATCACTACTTTGATGAGCTAGTTGGAAAAATCAATATTCCGATTATTAATGGAGGAGACGGCTGTGGTCATCACCCAACGCAATCACTTCTAGATTTGTTAACAATCCAACAAGAGTTCGTCGTTTTTCAAGGCTTAAATGTAGTGATCGTTGGTGATGTTCGTCATAGTAGAGTGGCCAGATCAAATGCTGAAGTTCTATCAAGATTAGGTGCAAATGTATATTTCTCAGGACCAGAGCAATGGATTGACGACTCATTTGCGGTCGGTCAATATTTACCGATTGATGAAGCGATTGAGATAGCAGATGTCATGATGATGTTGCGTATTCAACACGAACGCCATGCGTTTAAAATGCTCACATCGAAAGAAGAATATCATAAGCAATATGGTTTAACTATAGAAAGAGAAAAAAGAATGAAGAAGCATAGTATTATCATGCATCCTGCTCCAATTAATCGCGGTGTTGAAATTGCTGACTGTTTGGTAGAGTGTGGCAGGTCAAGAATTTTTAAACAGATGAATAATGGAGTCGCAGTTCGGATGGCCGTTCTTAAACGAGCATTAACAAGATCACAAGTGGGGGTTAAATAAATGGGAATTTTATTAAGAGGCGGTAAAGTACTAACAGCAACTGGTGAGCTAGAATCTAAAGATGTGTTAATTCAGGATGAGAAGATTGTTAAAATTGATTCACAAATAGATGAGAGTAACAACGAAGTTATTAACTTGAATGGAAAGTTAATTGTTCCAGGCATGGTAGACTTGCATGTTCATTTACGTGAGCCTGGTGGAGAACATAAGGAAACAATTGAAACAGGAACATTAGCTGCGGCAAAAGGTGGCTTTACAACAGTGGCGGCGATGCCTAATACAAGACCAGTGCCAGATTCAAAAGAACAATTAGAAGCACTAAATCATCGTATTGCAGAAACTGCTTATGTACGGGTTTTACCTTATGCGTCAATTACTGTTCGTGAATTAGGGAAAGAGTTAACGAATTTTGAAGAGTTGAAGGAATCTGGCGCATTTGCTTTTACTGATGACGGTGTTGGGATTCAGGAAGCTGGAATGATGCTTAGTGCGATGAAAGAGGCTGCCAAGCAAAACATGGCCATTGTAGCACATTGTGAAGATAACTCTCTCATTAACAAAGGAGCAGTTCATGAAGGTGTTTTTTCAGAGCAACATGGGATAAATGGAATTCCATCTGTTTGTGAGTCTGTACATATTGCAAGAGATGTTCTCTTAGCAGAAGCTGCAGGTGCTCATTATCATGTTTGTCACATTAGTACAAAAGAATCTGTACGTGTCGTAAGAGATGCAAAAAAAGCTGGAATTCATGTAACAGCAGAAGTGACACCGCATCACTTGCTTTTATGTGATGAAGACATACCTGGTTTAGATACAAATTACAAAATGAATCCTCCACTTCGAGCAAAGGAAGATTTAGCTGCATTAATCGAAGGATTAAAGGATGGCACGATTGATTTTATCGCCACTGATCATGCACCACATACAGAAGAAGAAAAATCTGAAAGTATGGAAAGAGCACCATTTGGAATTGTTGGTTTAGAAACAGCTTTCCCGTTACTTTATACACATCTTGTAGAAAAAGAAGTGATTACATTAAAGGAGCTTGTTGACTTTTTAACAATCAAACCATCACAAGCATTTAAGCTTCCATATGGAACACTCAACCAAGGAGCTTTAGCTGATCTAACTGTGATTGATTTAGAAGAGACGAAAAAAGTTGATCCTGCTACATTTGTTTCAAAAGGAAAAAATACACCATTTACTGGTTGGGAGTGCAAGGGATGGCCAGTACTTACAATCGTTAACGGTAAAATTGTTTGGACACAAGGAGGAGAATCATAATGAAACGCCAGTTAATTTTAGAAGATGGAACTGTTTTTATTGGAAAAGCATTTGGAAGTGAAATAGAAAAAGAAGGGGAAGTTGTTTTTAATACCGGTATGACTGGTTATCAAGAGATTTTATCTGACCCATCATATTGTGCACAAATTGTTACATTGACATATCCACTTATTGGAAATTACGGTATCAATCGCGATGACTTTGAATCCGTTAATCCTGCAATTAACGGACTAATTGTCAAAGAAGCCGCTGTGAATCCTAGTAACTGGCGTAGCGAAGAATCATTGGATACATTACTAAAGGCTAATGATATTCCAGGGTTAGAGGGGATTGATACAAGGAAGCTTACTCGTTTAATACGACAGTTTGGTACGTTAAAAGGAAAACTGTGCAGCATGGAAGCAAATGTTGATGAAGTCGTTTCAGAATTAAAAGAGAAAACACTTCCAAGAAATCAAGTTGCAACAGTTTCGACAAAGGATTCCTATTTAAGTCCGGGAAGAGGACATCGTGTTGTACTCGTTGACTTTGGAGCAAAAAGTGGGATTTTAAGAGACTTAATTGAGCGAAATTGTGATGTCGTTGTAGTTCCATACAATACATCAGCTGAAGAAATATTGCGTTTAAAGCCTGATGGAATTATGTTAAGTAATGGACCTGGAGATCCGGTTGATGTTCCTGAGGGCATTGAAATGATTCAAGGATTATTAGGAAAAGTACCGATGTTTGGAATTTGCTTAGGGCATCAGTTACTTGCATTAGCATCAGGGGCAACGACAAGTAAATTAAAGTTTGGCCATCGTGGGTCAAACCATCCAGTGAAAGAACTTGCAACAGGAAAAATCGCCATTACATCGCAAAATCATGGATATACAGTTGAAGAAGAATCAGTAAAAAATACGAGATTAGAGATTACACATGTTTCTGTTAATGACGGTACAGTTGAAGGTTTAAAACATAAAGATTATCCTGCCTTCAGTGTTCAATATCATCCAGAAGCTTCACCTGGACCAGAGGACGCAAATGAGCTATTTGATCAATTCATAGCGATGATCGAACAAAACAAAAAATAAACCATTTGAGAATAGATCAACTTGAGGGAGGATATATCATGCCAAAGCGTAATGATGTTAAAAAGATTTTAGTAATAGGATCAGGGCCGATCGTTATCGGGCAAGCAGCTGAATTTGATTATGCGGGAACGCAAGCTTGTCAAGCATTAAAAGAAGAAGGGTATGAAGTGATACTAATCAACTCAAACCCAGCTACAATTATGACCGATACAACGATGGCAGATAAAGTATATATTGAACCGATTACATTGGATTTTGTAAGTCGAATTATTCGCCAGGAGCAGCCTGATGGATTACTGGCAACACTTGGAGGACAAACGGGATTAAATATGGCGGTTGAATTAGAAGAATCCGGCATATTAAAGGAATACAATATCGAATTGTTAGGAACGCACCTTAATGCGATTAAACAGGCAGAGGATCGTGATTTATTCCGCAGTTTAATGAATGAACTGAATGAACCGATTCCAGAAAGCGCGATTATTCATACGCTTGAAGAGGCCTATCAGTTCGTTGAGGAAATTGGCTATCCAATTATCGTTCGTCCAGCTTATACATTGGGGGGAACAGGCGGAGGACTTGTTCACAATGAAGAAGAGCTTATTGAGATCGTAACGAGTGGGTTAAAGTACAGTCCAGTGACTCAATGTCTAGTTGAAAAAAGCATTGCTGGCTATAAAGAAGTTGAGTATGAAGTCATGCGTGATGCGAAAGATCAAGCGATTGTTGTATGTAACATGGAAAACATTGACCCTGTTGGTGTTCACACAGGAGATTCGATCGTTGTTGCACCAAGTCAGACGCTATCCGATCGTGAGTATCAAATGCTGAGAAATTCATCACTGAAAATCATTCGTGCATTAGGGATTGAAGGAGGTTGTAACGTTCAGTTTGCCCTTGATCCAGACAGTTTCCAATATTACATTATCGAAGTTAACCCTCGTGTAAGCCGTTCGTCAGCATTAGCATCTAAAGCAACGGGCTATCCAATTGCTAAAATCGCTGCGAAAATTGCTGTCGGTTATTCATTAGATGAAATTAAAAACCCGATTACAAAAACAACATATGCGAGTTTTGAACCAGCATTGGACTATGTTGTTAGTAAAATTCCACGGTGGCCATTTGACAAATTTGAAGCGGCAAACCGTAAATTAGGAACACAAATGAAAGCCACTGGAGAAGTGATGTCAATAGGTCGAAACCTTGAAGAATCCCTTTTAAAAGCGATACGTTCACTAGAAGCGAACGTATACCATCTTGAAAGAGAAGAGTTTGCTGAACTTGATCAGGAAACATTAGAACAACGAATTACACATGCTGACGATGAACGATTATTTATCATTGGAGAAGCATTTAGAAGAGGTTATACAATCGAGAAAATTTGGGAATTGAGCAAAATTGACGTCTTTTTCCTAGAAAAAATGGCTGGAATTATTGAGCTTGAGAAGAAATTAAAAGATTATCCAGAGGATGCAGAACTTTTACGTTCAGCAAAAGAAAAAGGATTTTCAGATATTGCGGTTGCGAAATTATGGAATAAAACAGAACGTGAAATTTTTGAATTCAGAGATGAGCATGGAATCATGCCTGTATATAAAATGGTTGATACATGTGCGGCTGAATTTGAATCTGCAACACCTTACTATTATGGAACATATGAGGAAGAGAATGAGTCGTTTATTTCTGATAAGAAAAGCATCTTAGTACTAGGTTCAGGACCTATCCGAATCGGGCAAGGGATCGAATTCGATTATGCAACTGTTCATACTGTGTGGGCAATTAAAGAAGCGGGCTACGAAGCCATTATTATTAATAATAACCCTGAAACAGTATCTACAGACTTTAGTACATCAGATAAATTATATTTTGAGCCATTAACAATTGAAGATGTCATGCATGTTGTCCGTCAAGAAGAGCCGCTAGGAGTCATCGTACAGTTCGGTGGACAAACGGCGATTAACTTGGCTGAAGAATTACAAGCACGTGGCGTACGAATTTTAGGAACAGCACTTGAAGATATGGATCGTGCTGAAGACCGTGATAAATTCGAACAATCATTACAGGAACTGAATATACCGCAACCATTAGGAAAAACGGCAACATCGGTTGATCAAGCTGTAGCCATTGCTTCAGAAATCGGTTATCCGGTCCTTGTCAGACCGTCGTATGTCCTTGGTGGTCGTGCAATGGAAATTGTGTACCATGAAGATGAATTATTACGCTATATGGCGAATGCAGCGAAAATCAATCCAAAGCATCCGGTTCTAATCGATCGATACCTATTTGGGAAGGAAATCGAAGTTGATGCCATCTCTGATGGTGATAATGTGTATATCCCAGGAATTATGGAGCACATCGAGCGTGCAGGGGTCCATTCTGGTGATTCGATTGCCGTTTATCCACCGCAAAGTATATCAGAAGAAATCAAAAATAAAATTATTGATCGTACAATTGCGCTTGCGAGAGGGCTCAAAATTATTGGTCTATTAAATATCCAATTTGTTCTTCATGAGGATGAAGTCTATGTATTAGAAGTAAACCCTCGTTCAAGCCGTACAGTACCGTTTTTAAGTAAGATTACAGGGGTACCTATGGCTAATTTAGCAACAAAGGCAATCCTTGGTGAGTCTTTACCTAGTCTAGGTTATGAAACTGGCTATCACCCGGAAAGTGAACAGGTTTCAGTTAAAGTACCAGTCTTCTCTTTTGCAAAACTACGTATGGTAGACATTACACTTGGACCTGAAATGAAATCAACAGGGGAAGTAATGGGAAGAGATTATACAGTTGAAAAAGCACTGTATAAAGGACTTATTGCTTCTGGAATGAAGATTCCAACACATGGATCGGTTCTGTTCACAGTTGCTGACAAAGATAAAGAAGAAGCACTGGCCCTTGTGAGAAGATTCCATCAAATTGGCTATCATATACTGGCGACAGAAGGCACAGCAAAAGCAATCCAAGAGCAAAATATTCCAGTCACAGTAGTCAATAAAATTGGTGATCAAAAGCCTCATTTATTAGATGTGATTCGACAAGGTCAAGCTCAGTTTGTGATAAACACTTTAACAAAAGGCAAGCAGCCTGCTCGTGATGGTTTTAGAATTCGTCGTGAAGCCGTTGAAAATGGTGTTGTTTGTATGACATCGATGGACACTGCCGAGGCATTAGTACGTGTCTTAGAACTTATTACTTTCACATCTGAAAGTATGCCACAAATGAACTAACTGGGAGTGAAAAGATAAATGTTGAAAGCTGATTTAACGATCGTGGGACAAGAGGAAATTGCTAAAAATATCTATGAAATAAAGCTTCAGGGTTCTTTAATAAAAGAAATGAAACAACCAGGACAATTTGTTCATGTGAAAGTATCGGATAGCATCGATCCATTATTGCGACGACCAATTAGTATTTGTGATATTGATCATGATAACGAACAATTAACGATGCTGTATCGTGCAGATGGTAAAGGAACCCAATTATTATCGAAAAGAGTTCAAGGAGAACAGGTAGATGTTCTTGGCCCACTCGGTAACGGCTTCCCAGTTGAAGAAACAAAGGAAAATGAAATAGCTTTATTAGTAGGTGGCGGGATCGGTGTTCCGCCCCTGTACTACCTTTCCAAGCAACTGAAGGCTAGAGGAGTAACAGTGATACATGTTCTTGGTTTTTCAAGTGGAGTTGATGTGTTTTATGAAGAGAAGTTCGCAGAGCTAGGTGAAACATATGTAACAACGGTTGATGGCAGCTACGGTGTAAAAGGGTTTGTTACGGATGTGATTGATGAGCGAAAGCTAACTTTTGACACTCTCTATTCTTGTGGACCAATTCAAATGCTAAAAGCAATAGGAGAAAGATTTGCAGATCGGAAAGTATTTATTTCATTAGAAGAGCGTATGGGCTGCGGTGTTGGAGCATGCTTTGCTTGTGTTTGTCATGATACCAATGATCCAGAGGGTACGTCTTATAAGAAAGTTTGTAGTGATGGACCAGTATTTAAAGTTGGCGAGGTGATTCTATGAGTCGATTAGAAATGGAACTGCCAGGATTATCGCTGAAAAATCCAATTATGCCGGCATCTGGCTGTTTTGGCTTTGGGAAAGAATATGCCAAATTTTATGATTTAAGTTTACTAGGAGCCATTGCTGTAAAAGCGACTACAGTAGAGCCGCGCTTCGGTAATCCAACTCCAAGGGTTGCTGAAACATCAGCAGGAATGTTAAATGCAATTGGACTGCAAAATCCAGGTGTTGAAAAAGTAATGACAGAAGAATTATCTTGGCTTGAACAATATGATGTACCCATTGTTGCCAATATTGCAGGCTCTGAAATGGAAGATTATATACAAGTTGCAGAGACTGTATCAAAAGCACCAAATGTTCATGCACTAGAGTTAAATATTTCTTGTCCAAATGTAAAAAAAGGTGGAATAGCTTTCGGAACAATCCCTGAAGTGGCAGGTGAATTAACAAAGCTTGTAAAGGATGTATCACAAGTGCCTGTGTATGTTAAACTTTCACCAAATGTCGCTGATATTGTCGGAATGGCTGTTGCTGTTGAAAAGGCTGGAGCGGATGGCCTTTCAATGATCAATACATTACTTGGAATGCGAATTGATTTAAAAACGAGAAAGCCAATTTTAGCCAATGGTGCAGGTGGTTTATCTGGGCCAGCAATTAAACCTGTGGCGATTCGAATGATCCATCAAGTAAGTCAGGCTGTATCGATTCCGATCATTGGAATGGGTGGGATTCAATCAGCAGAAGATGTTATTGAATTTTTCCTTGCAGGAGCCAGTGCGGTGGCAGTTGGTACAGCTAACTTTGTCGATCCTTATGTATGTCCGACTATTATTGACGAGCTACCAGCCCTATTAGATCAAATGGGTGTTGATCATATTTCAGAACTAATTGGAGGGAGCTGGAAATAATGTCAGATAGACCATTAATGGTTGCCTTAGATTTTGCCGGAAGAGATGAAGTGAATAACTTCTTGCAGTTATTTGATAACGAACAACTCTATGTAAAAGTCGGTATGGAGTTATTTTATAGTAGTGGTCCTGGGCTTATTGATAAGATAAAAGGTAGAGGTCATCGTATTTTCCTTGACTTAAAACTTCATGATATTCCAAATACAGTAAATAAAGCAATGAAAGCTTTAGCTCGTCTGGATGTCGATATGGTAAATGTGCATGCAGCTGGTGGATCAGTCATGATGAAAGCAGCGATTGAAGGATTAGAAGAGGGTACAAAAGCTGGAAAAAAACGACCAAGCTGTATCGCTGTAACCCAATTAACAAGTACAACTGAGGATTTAATGCAACAGGAATTATTGATTCATAAAACAATTGATGAAACAGTTGTCCATTATGCTCAAAATGCAGAAGCGGCTGCTTTAGATGGTGTTGTCTGTTCCCCGCTTGAAGTTCCATTAATTAGGAAGGCGTGTAATACGACCTTTATTACTGTAACGCCAGGGATTCGTCTTGCGGGTGACGCCAAAGGCGATCAACATCGGGTAACGACACCAAGAAAGGCGAGGGAGCTTGGAAGTAGTGCCATTGTTGTGGGAAGAAGTATAACAGCAGCAGATGATCCTGTAAATGCCTATAAAAAGATCATAGCAGAATGGAGTGGAGAGCTTGAAACAACAAATAGCTAAACATTTACTTACAATTGAAGCAGTGAGTTTAAGTCCGAACGAACCTTTTACGTGGAGTTCGGGTATGAAATCCCCAATTTACTGTGATAATCGTTTAACACTATCTTATCCGAATGTTCGTCGTGATGTAGCAAAAGGCCTATCAGAGCTTATTAAAGAGCATTACGGTGATGTAGATGTCATTGCCGGAACAGCAACAGCAGGTATCCCACATGCTGCTTGGGTAAGTGATTTAATGGATTTACCAATGGTTTATGTACGCGGGAAAGCAAAAGGACACGGAAAAGGAAATCAAATCGAGGGGCTAATCAAGGAAGGTCAAAAGGTTGTCGTTGTCGAAGATTTAATTTCAACAGGCGGAAGTGTCATTACTGCAGCAGAAGCGTTACGTGAAGCAGGAGCTGAAGTGATTGGAGTCGTGGCGATCTTCACGTATGATTTGGAGAAAGGAAAACAGCAGTTAACAGCTGCTAACCTATCATTTCATACATTAACAGATTATCCAACACTGTTGGATGTCGCACTTGCTGAAAACCTCATCGCAGAGCAGGATGTTGCGAAACTGAAAAAATGGCGGGAAGATCCAGCTTCGATTGAATGGCTGAATGTATAATTTAGAATTAATAATGTATAATTAATAATTGTTAGCAAAATCAAAAGTGCAACTCATTGAAGGAGTTGCACTTTTTTTCATAGAATAGGTAATAATGGATTGTTTCATTGTTTATTGAAGAAGTTAATTATTATAAATTGTACATTATACATTATTAATTTTAAATTAAGACTGGGGGTTTTTTTGTGCGGAAGATGACGGGTGAGGAGTTTGATAGTCTTGTTCAGTTTTTTGATGGGATGGCAAGAACATCGTGGCTTAGTCGTATTCATGATCAACTAAAAGAGTTGACGGGTAGTTGGAATGGTCTAATAGTGCTGGATGTTGGCTGTGGGACTGGTCGCATTCTATTAAGAGGAGCAAAAGAAGCAGAGCATGTAACAGGGATTGATTTATCCCCAGAAATGATCAAGGCGGCAAAGGAAAATTTTATCTTAAATCAATGTGAACAAAAAGGAGACTTTATTGTTGGTGATGCATGTCAGTTGCCATTTGATGATTTTACATATGATATCTCCATTTCCACATGTGTTCTCTTCTTATTACCAGAACCAGAGCTCGGTATTAATGAAATGCTTCGCGTTACAAAACGTGGTGGAAAGTTAGTCATGTTAAACCCATCAATAACAATGAGTCAGGAAGAAGCAGCAACATATTGTAAGACACATGGAATTACTGATTTTGAGCAAAAAACACTACTTCAATGGGCAAATGTTTCTACAAGAAGACATCGTTACGACCAAGACAGCCTAACAGAATACTTAAAGCAAAATGGTGCAACAAACGTTACGAATCAGGAAGTGTTGGATGGATTGGCGATTATTACCGTAGCAACACTATAAAGCAATGTAAAATTAAAAATGTATAATGTAAAATTATTTTTATAGGTTTTCCTTCGAAGGATTCCCTCTTTGAATGACATCCTAGAGAAGGTTTTAATTTTACATTTTAAATTATACATTTTACATTTAAAAAGAGAGAAAGAAGCTTCCAAGCTTCTTCCTCTCTTTTTGTTATTTTCGAAGTGATAAAACAAGGTCTTCATTTGGTGTAACATAAATAGTTGTTTGTTGCTCGTAGATCACAAAGCCTGGTTTGGCTCCGCTTGGCTTTTTGACATGACGGATTTTTGTATAGTCAACGGGGACAGAACTTGAGTGCTTCGCTTTACTGAAAAAAGCTGCTAAATTTGCTGCCTCAAGTAATGTTTGCTCTCCATATGACTGACTGCGAATGACGACATGTGAGCCTGGAATATCTTTTGTATGTAGCCAAGTTTCGTCTTGTCTAGCAAGTTTATTTGTTAAATATTCATTTTGCTTATTATTTTTTCCAACGAGTATTTCAATACCCTCTGTAGAAAGGTATTGTTCTAATACAGGTTTAATATCTTTTTTCTTCTTTTTCTGTCCTTTTTGTCGATTACGAATATAACCTTCTTCAACTAATTCCTCTCGTATTTCCTCAACATCTTTTGGTAGAGCCGATTCCATTTGTTGAATAAGTTGTTCCAAATAAATAATTTCCTCATTTGCTTTTTCAATTTGCTCTTCGACGACTGCCACTGAATTTTTTGCTTTTGTATATTTTCGGTAATATTGCTGAGCATTATCGGACGGTGACTTTTGTGGATCAAGTGAAATTGTTACCGTCCTCCCCTGCTCATCATAATAATCAACAACGGTTATATCTTTATCACCTCGTTTAACGAGATATAAGTTTGCGGTGAGGAGTTCACCATAGCGCTGAAATTGTTGTGCCTTTTCGGCATCCTTGAGTGTATTTTGTAATTTTTTAATTTTCTTTTTGTTTTTTTGCAGCTCATTTTTCAAGAAGCGTTCGAGATCAGTTGCTTGTTGTTTGACTCGATCTCGTTCAGCTTTTCCATAGAAGTATCGGTCAAGCATTTCACTACTATTTACAAATCGGCGAACTTCCCCTTTCACATGTGTTAGAGGAATCACTGAAAAATATTCTTTATTTTCACACATGATCATTTGTGGCTCAAAATTCTTTTCCTTAATTTGAGTCATAACGTCGATAAACGATTGTGGTAAATTGTCTCGATTGGCTAATCCGGCACGACTGACAATTTCCTTGGCAACAGTCGGAGAGATTCCTGTAAATTGATGAATAATTTGATTTTCTAATTTACCTGCATTAAAATCAATTTTTTTCAGAAAAGTCTCTTTATCAACCGTTAATGGGTTTAGCTTATCTTGACTTGGCGGCTCCTTATATAAATGCCCTGGAAGGATCGTCCGGTAGCTACTGAGCGCCGGTGGAATATGCTTAATACTATCAATGATTTTACCATCTTCTTGATTGAGTAAAATGATATTACTATGACGCCCCATTATTTCTATAATCAATTTTTTATATGCACGATCACCTAACTCATCTGTTCCTTTTATATGTATTGTGATGATTCTTTCCATTTCTGTTTGTTCAATTTTTTCGATAATACTTCCTTCTAGGTGCTTACGGAGAAGCATACAAAACATTGGTGGTTCCTTAGGATTATCGTACTTTTCATTTGTTAAATGTACTCTTGCAAAACTCGGGTTGGCTGATAAAAGCAATTGCTGATTTTTGCCGTTTGCCCGGATCGTAAAAATCAGTTCTGTTTTAAAAGGTTGATATATTTTTGTAACTCTTCCTGTTGTTAATTCATTCGAAAGTTCAGTTGTTACTGCGTTTGTAACAATTCCATCAAAAGACATTTCCTTCACCTCAACTATTCTTGAACTTAGTATAGCATTTTTTAGGACGTGCCTGAATAAAGATAGCTTGTATAGAACCTTTAGTGAAGTGTGGGGTGTGAAAATGAAATGGTTTGAAATGGAGATAGAAGACATTGAAAAGTCAACCGGAACAAAGCTATCCGAAGGGTTGAGCGATAAGGAGGTAGAGCAAAGGCTTAAGAAATTTGGTCCTAATAAATTAAATGAAGGAGAGAGAGCTTCACCATTACTTATTTTTTTATCACAATTTAAAGATTTTATGGTCATCGTTTTATTAGCTGCCACGTTAATATCCGGACTGCTTGGTGAGTATATTGATGCGATCACAATTATTTTAATTGTATTAATTAATGGGATTTTGGGATATGTTCAAGAAAGAAAAGCAGAAAAATCACTTGATGCCCTGAAAGAATTATCAGCCCCGCAAATGTCTGTATTGCGTGGGGGAAATTGGGTCAGGGTCCTATCGAGTGAGGTTGTAATTGGTGATATTGTTAAGGTTAGTAGTGGCGATCGAGTCGGTGCGGATATGCGACTCATTGAATCAAAAGGATTGTATATTGAAGAATCAGCATTAACTGGAGAATCCGTTCCAGTTCAAAAAAGTACGAAAGCAATTTCTGGGCAACAGCTTTCAGTTGGGGATCAGGAAAATATGGCATTTATGGGAACAATGGTTACACAAGGAAGCGGAGTCGGGGTCATTGTTGCCACAGGGATGAAAACAGAAATGGGGAAAATTGCCCACCTTCTTCAGTCTGCCGAAACGATGGTTACTCCATTACAAAGAAGACTTGAACAGTTAGGAAAAATTCTGATCGCTGTTGCGCTATTACTCACTGCACTTGTCGTTGTAATTGGCGTATACCAAGGACATGATGTGTATACGATGTTTCTTGCTGGGGTATCTTTAGCGGTTGCAGCCATCCCTGAAGGATTGCCTGCCATTGTAACGGTCGCCTTGGCATTAGGCGTACAGAGAATGATTAAACGAAATGCAATTGTTCGGAAATTACCAGCTGTAGAGACACTTGGTTGTGCATCTGTTATTTGCTCAGATAAAACCGGTACATTAACACAAAATAAAATGACAGTCACTCATATATGGTCGGGTGCGAAGACATGGACAGTATCAGGGACTGGTTTTGAGCCGCTCGGTGATTTTTATTATCAAAACCAGAAATCGAATCCAAATAACGAGCCTGTATTGAAACAGCTATTAACGTTTGGGCTTCTTTGTAATAATGCAAGAATTATTCAAAAAGAGGTAAAAGAAGGTGTACTTCGCAAAAAAAATACTCAATACGCTCTTGATGGTGACCCTACAGAGGGAGCGCTTGTTGTGGCCGCAGCGAAAGCAGGAATAATGAAGGAAGCTCTGCTAAAGGACTTTAAAGTCATTGAAGAATTTCCGTTTGAGTCAACAAGAAAAATGATGAGTGTCATTATTGAACGAAAAGATGGACAACGCTATGTTGTCACAAAAGGGGCCCCAGATGTTTTATTGGCTTATAGTAATCAAATTATTGATAATGGAAGAGTAGCCCAGTTAACGAAAAGTCATTATGAACAAGTGAATCAAGCCATCACTCATTTGGCTAGTCAAGCACTAAGAACAATAGCAATTGCCTTTCGTCCATTAAAGAAAACAGATAAAATATTAAATGAAATTGATGCCGAACGTGATTTGATTTTTCTTGGTTTACAGGGGATGATCGATCCGCCGCGTCCTGAGGTGAAAGATTCGATTCTGGATTGTAAACAAGCAGGAATTAAAACGATTATGATTACTGGTGATCATGTGATAACAGCAAGAGCAATTGCTAAGCAATTAAATATATTACCACCAGATGGAAAGGTGTTAGATGGTCATACATTAGCGAAAATGAGTGTTGACGATTTAGAAAAGGTTGTTGATGATGTTTATGTATATGCTCGTGTTTCACCTGAGCATAAATTAAAAATTGTAAAAGCATTGCAGGCTAAGGGGCATATTGTAGCGATGACTGGAGATGGAGTCAACGATGCTCCGGCAATCAAGGCGGCTAATATTGGTATTGCGATGGGAATAACAGGGACTGATGTAGCGAAGGAAGCTTCTTCACTCGTTTTAAGTGATGATAATTTTGCTACTATACGGGCAGCAATCAAAGAAGGCCGAAACATCTATGAAAATATTCGTAAGTTTATTCGTTACATGCTGGCATCGAATGTGGGAGAGATTCTTGTAATGCTTTTTGCCATGATGTTAGGAATGCCTTTACCGCTCGTTGCCATTCAAATCTTATGGATTAATTTAGTAACCGATGGATTGCCTGCAATGGCGTTAGGACTCGATCAGGCTGAAGATGATGTGATGAAGCGAAATCCACGAAGTCCGACAGAAGGTGTTTTTGCTAGGGGATTGGCATGGAAAATTGTTAGCCGGGGGTTTATGATCGGGGTCGTTACATTAGCTGCATTTTCTATTACGTACCAGGCTAATCCTGATGATTTAGTCAGGGCACAAACCGTGGCGTTTGCTACGCTCGTTATGGCACAGTTAATTCATGTATTTGATTGTCGTAGTGAATATTCAGTTTTCCACCGAAATCCATTTGAAAATATTTATTTAGTCTTTGCTGTTATATCTTCAATCCTGCTAATGTTAGTTGTTATCTATTATCCGCCGTTACAGCCGGTTTTTCATACAACGTTCTTATCGGTGAGAGAATGGGCTTTAATTATAGGGCTTGCAGCAATTCCGACGGTTGCATTAGGAGGATTTCATTTGTTTAAAAAAAAATAAAGTGATAAAGTGGTAGAGTTAGATTTTAGATTCTACCACTTTTATTACTTATTATTACAAGGCTCTGTTAAAGACTGATGTTGATTTTTGGCTCGTTCGTGTGAATTTAGAAATTCACACGCCTTTCAGGTACTGAAAGGTCGGAAGATTTGCATGAACTCGTAAAAGAAAAATGCATTTTCTTTTACGAGTTCATGCAAATCTTCCAAAAACGAGCCAAAAATCAACATCAGACTTTAACAGAACTAAATATAAAAAACAATGACTCAATTTTTTGGTTTTATAAATAACATTTTCTAATACTTGTTGAAGATGGTAAAATTGTTTAGAATAGAATAGTGGATGTGATTAACATGATTGTGAGTATGACAGGTTACGGGTACGAATCAATAAATAATGAGTTATTTAAAGTAACGGTTGAGATGAAGTCCATTAATCATCGTTTCACAGAAATAATGGTTCGTATGCCTCGTCAATATATGTCTATTGAAGATAAAATTAAAAAAATTGTATCTCAATATGTCAAACGTGGAAAAGTTGATGTGTTTGTTACGATTGAAGGCCAAGGTCTTTTTAAACGATCGCTTGAGGTTGATTGGGATTTGTTAGAGCAGTATACAGCTCTTTCAGATGAGGTAAAGGCGAAATATAATATTCAGGATAATTTAACACTTCAGCAATTGTTGCTTCATCCAGAAATTGTTAGCATTAATGAGCAAGAATCAGGAGTTGATACGGTTCAATCGATATTATTAGAAGCAACTCAGTCTGCTGCAGCAAAGCTTTATAAAATGAGAGAACGTGAAGGTTTATCGTTATATGAAGATCTCAAAGGTCGTATACATAAATTAAGCTCAATTACCGAAGGACTAGTCGTACATGCACCAAAAGTAATTGAAAGTTATCAGGAACGATTGTTAAAACGAGTAACTGAGTTTCTTGAAGGTAAACTCGAAATGGATGAGAGTAGAATTATGACTGAGGTCGCTGTATTTGCTGATAAGGCAAATATTGATGAGGAATTAACTCGGTTAAAAAGTCATCTCCAACAATTTTTATTAAACATTGAGAATTCTGGTGTTGTTGGGCGTAAACTTGACTTTCTCGTTCAAGAGATGAACCGGGAAATGAACACGATCGGATCAAAAGCTAATGATTTACATATAAGCAAGCAAGTAGTTGAATTAAAAAGTGAACTAGAAAAAATTAAAGAGCAAGTACAAAATATTGAGTAACTAGTTTTTATATACTAAAAGTATAATCGCTCCAATTGATGGTGAAACTGAACAAAAAAAGACCGTTTTTTCTTTACGTTGGTTTTCAAATGTAACTTGATTCATAAGCATCACTTCAATACAAAAAGTAGACTGCGAATTTGATGTAGACGGATACAAATCGGGGAACAGAGTTGCAGTGGCCGTATTTTGTTGTAAAGGCTTTTTTTGTCTGGATTAGTATTCTTAAGTTGTATTACGTTAGCTTTCGTGAAGGTAAGGGAGGAGAACAGATGAACATTAAATTAATCAATATTGGTTTTGGAAATATTGTTTCTGCTAATCGTATTATCTCAATTGTAAGTCCAGAATCAGCCCCGATAAAGAGAATTATTCAAGAAGCAAGAGATCGTAATATGCTCATCGATGCTACATATGGCCGGAGAACACGGGCGGTCATCATCGCTGATAGTGATCATGTCATTTTATCGGCTGTTCAGCCAGAGACAGTGGCACAACGTTTAACAAATAAAGATGAACTTGCAGAAGATTAAATTAAACTTGTAGTAAGAATATCGGAGGTTAAAATGAAAAAAGAAAGAGGTTTGTTAATCGTTTTGTCCGGCCCTTCCGGAGTTGGAAAAGGAACCGTTTGTGGGGCACTGCGACAGGAGGATACAGATATTCACTATTCTGTTTCAGCAACAACGCGGTCACCTCGTGAAGGAGAAGTTCATGGGGTTAATTATTTTTTTAAGAGTAGAGAAGAATTTGACCATATGATTAAAAACAATCAGTTATTGGAATGGGCTGAATATGTAGGGAATTATTATGGTACACCAGTAGATTATGTTGAAAAGACACTGAGTGAAGGGAAAGATATTATTTTAGAAATTGAGGTGCAAGGTGCATTAAAAGTTCGTGAAATCTTCCCGGAAGGTGTTTTTATCTTTTTAATGCCGCCAAGTTTAGCTGTATTAAGGGAACGGATTCAAAACCGCGGAACTGAAACAGAAGAGCTGATTAATAATCGAATGACTGTAGCAAAAGAAGAAATTGAAATGATGGATAAGTATGACTATGTTGTAGAGAATGATGAAGTACCTTTAGCTATTGAGAGGATTAAAGCGATTGTAAAAGCAGAGCACTGCCGAAAGGATCGTTTAATTGATAAATATCGAAAACTTGTGGAGGTTGAATAATTATGTTATATCCTTCAATTGATTCTTTAATGAATAAATTGGATTCTAAATATACACTAGTGACTGTTTCAGCGAAAAGAGCGAGAGCTCTTCGTGATAATACAGAAGAACAATTAAAAGTGAAAAGCCCTAAATCACACAAATTAGTAGGAATGGCACTCGAAGAAATTGATAGTGAAAAACTATCTTATAAACGATTAGAAGAAGACGTATAATTTTGGGGATAAGCGTCTTCAACAAATAACAACCTATGAGAATATAGGTTGTTATTTTTTTCATGTGAAAACAAGTTGGAAGAATATCATCATCAAAATATGAAGTATGGGCTATTGAAGTGTTATAATTATTCAATAGAGAAAAAAATTATTTACATTAAAATAGATGGTTGACTTAAAGAAAGTGGAGGGGTATTCAATGCTGAAGGATAAAAAGATTCTGTTATGTGTGTCAGGAGGTGTGGCAGTTTTTAAAGCAGCTGCTTTAACTAGTCAATTGTCACAAAAGGGTGCAACAGTAAAAGTTATCATGACAGAATCAGCAAAAAAATTTGTAACACCTTTAACTTTTCAAGCGTTATCACGTCAAAATGTATATGATGATACATTTGATGAAATTAATCCTAGCAAGATTGCTCATATTGATTTGGCAGAATGGGCTGATCTTGTTCTTGTCGCTCCAGCGACGGCTAACATGATAGGAAAACTTGCCAATGGTATTGCTGATGATATGATTTCAACGACATTATTGGCTACTACTGCACCTGTTTGGATTGCACCGGCTATGAATGGAAATATGTATAATCACCCTGCGGTACAAAAAAATATGAAAACACTCACTTCATTTGGGTATCGGTTTATCGAACCTAATGAAGGATATCTTGCTTGTGGTTATGTTGGTAAGGGTCGACTATCTGAACCACTGGAAATCATCTCATATCTAGAACAATTTTTTGCTGAAGGACAGATTGAGCAGAAGTTAAAAAATAAAAAAATCATCGTAACTGCAGGACCGACGCAAGAAACTATTGATCCAGTGAGATATTTTACAAATCGTTCATCCGGAAAAATGGGCTATGCAATTGCCGAGGAAGCAGCAAAATGGGGCGCGGACGTTACGTTAATTTCTGGACCGACAAATTTACCAACACCACAACATGTTCATCGTGTCGATACGAAAACCGCCCAGGATATGTATGATGAAGTGTTAAAACGGTATTCTGATTGTGATGTAGTCATAAAGGCAGCGGCAGTTGCTGACTATCGTCCCAAAAATATTTTTACCGAAAAAATGAAAAAGCAGCCTAATGATTGGGTTGTCGAAATGGAACGAACAAAAGATATTTTAGCAACGTTAGGTGAGAAAAAGGAAGATCAGATATTAGTTGGTTTTGCGGCTGAAACAGAACGTGTAGAAGAGTATGCAAGAGGGAAAATGGAACGTAAAAACCTTGATATGATCGTGGCAAATAATGTTGCTGAGGCTGGTTCAGGATTTCAAGGGGATACAAATATCGTAACGATTTATAAAAAAGATGGATCTTCACTGCCTTTACCACTGTTATCGAAAAATGAAGTAGCTAAAAGACTATTAATGGAGATCGAACCATTACTAGAAGGAAAGAGTTACAATGATTGCTAAAATCATTGTTGATGTTCCATCTGGACAAACTGACCGTACCTTCGATTATGACATTCCTGAAGAATGGGGAAATACGATCGAGATAGGCATGCGGGTTGTCGTGTCGTTTGGGCCGAGAAAAGTGCAAGGCTTTGTTGTGGAAACAACGAATGACACGACAGCGAATAAAAAACTGAAACCAATTAGTGAAGTTCTAGATCCTGCACCTGTATTAACTCAAGAACTTGTTGATCTAGGTTTTTGGTTGTCACAAAGAACACTATGCTTTCAAATCTCTGCTTATCAGGCAATGATCCCTGCAGCAATGAGGGCAAGCTACAAAAAAGTGTTGAGGTTAAGTATGGATATAAACCTAGATCAGTTACCAATCGAGGTAAGCAGATGGTT
Organism: Anaerobacillus sp. MEB173; assembly: GCF_052119505.1. Lineage (NCBI taxonomy): Bacteria > Bacillati > Bacillota > Bacilli > Caryophanales > Bacillaceae > Anaerobacillus > Anaerobacillus sp. MEB173. Next base: position 216,981 of record NZ_JBJMAU010000003.1, on the reverse strand, counting down.
TACTCATCGTGAAGCGATTACATGGGATGAAATTACCGAGACAGCCCCTCATCATATCCGTTTGTTTCAGCAGGAAATTAAGAAGAAACGAATTGACGTGTCATATCACGTCAAAGATCATGTGACAAAAAAGAAGGTAAAGGTTGTTAAATTAGCGATAGAAGTTGAGCAAATTGATGAAGCGATTCAACAAATCGGTGAGAGGGCGAAAAAGCAACAGCAAATTCTTGCCTATTTTCAGGAATATCCCGATCCTATTTCTGTTACTCACTTAATTGAAAGGTTAGAGACAACACGTTCAACGATAAAAGGTTTAGTAGCAAAGGGTTACCTTCTAGAAGAAGAAATTGAAATATCCAGAGATCCATATGCACATAAGACATTTTCAGAGACTAGTCCACTGCCATTGACACCTATGCAGCAAAAAGTGATCAATCCTATCTATGATACTATTGAAAAAAAGAAGCATACAACGTTCCTTTTACATGGTGTGACCGGAAGTGGGAAAACGGAAATTTATTTACAGTCGATTGATCGCGTTTTACGTACTGGTAAAGAAGCGATTGTTCTTGTCCCGGAAATATCACTCACACCACAAATGGTTGATCGCTTTAAAGGTCGCTTTGGTTCGTTAGTGGCTGTTCTCCATAGTGGTTTATCAAAAGGTGAAAAATATGATGAGTGGCGTAAAATACAGCGTAATGACGTAAAGGTCGTTGTCGGGGCCCGATCAGCAATTTTTGCCCCATTTGAAAATTTGGGTATTATTATCATCGATGAAGAGCATGAGGGTAGCTATAAGCAGGAAGAAAACCCTCGTTATCATGCAAGAGATGTGGCCATTTACCGGGGAGAATATCATCAATGTCCAGTTGTTTTAGGGAGTGCAACACCGTCACTTGAATCTTATGCTAGAGCAAAAAAGAATGTCTATCATTTGTTACCGCTTTTACAGCGAGTGAATGAATTGCAAATGCCTTCAGTAGAAATTGTTGACATGAGAGAGGAATTACGAAACGGAAATCGCTCAATGTTTTCCACTGTTTTGTTTCAAAAATTAAATGATCGATTGGAAAAAGGAGAACAGAGTGTCCTTTTTTTAAATCGCCGAGGGTATTCCACATTTGTAATGTGCCGAGACTGTGGGTATGTAGTTGAATGTCAGCATTGTGATATTTCTCTAACTTATCATCGTACAAGTCATTCATTGAAGTGTCATTATTGCGGACATCAAGAGTCGATGCCATCGAAATGTCATTCCTGTGAAAGTGAACATATCCGCTTCTTCGGTTCGGGAACACAAAAAGTTGAAGAAGAGCTTACGAAAGTGTTGCCAGGCGTACGAGTAGTCCGAATGGATGTAGATACAACACGCAAAAAAGGGGCTCATGAACGATTATTACAAACCTTTGCGAGCGGTCAAGCGGATATTTTGCTAGGTACACAAATGATTGCTAAAGGTCTGGATTTTCCTAAGGTCACACTCGTCGGAGTGCTGGCAGCGGATTCGATTTTACATATTCCGGACTTTCGAGCTTCAGAGCGGACATTTCAATTATTAACACAAGTAAGCGGACGTGCCGGAAGACATCAATTGCCTGGAGAAGTGGTCATTCAAAGCTATACACCAGAGCATTATAGTATAACCTTAGCTGGTAATCATGATTTTTTATCCTTTTATGAAAGAGAAATGATGGTTAGAAAGCAGCACGGTTATCCGCCATTTTATTTTCTGACACTTATTACAATCTCTCACCAAGAGCTTACGAAAGTGATTGCAGTCGCGGAAAAAATTACTACCTTCCTAAAGCAAGAACTCTCAAATCAAACCATCGTGTTAGGGCCGATTGCATCACCAATCCCACGGATAAAAGATAGATATCGCTATCAATGCATGATAAAATACAAAACAGAATCTAAACTATCTACATTATTAAAAGAAATAATTGTGTATTTTAAACGTGAAATTTCGCAAGAGCAATTAATGATTTCGATTGATATGAATCCACAAATGTTAATGTAGTTGGTATTAATTTAATGGTTTATACTAGGGGGAAATTGACTTGTCAGTTAGAAAAATTGTTTATGCACCAGCATCAGAGTTGGAAAAGGTTTGTACAGAGGTTAGTGTATATAATAAAAAATTACACCGGCTTATTGATGATATGATCGATACGATGTATGCTGCAGATGGTGTCGGTTTAGCAGCACCGCAAATTGGTATAACTGAGCGAATTGCAGTTGTTGATGTTGACGATGAACATGGCTGCATTGAATTAATTAATCCTATCATTATCTCTTTTAGTGGTGAGCAAATTGGACCTGAAGGCTGTTTAAGCATTCCTGATGTATTTGGTGATGTAAAGCGGCATATGGATATCAAGGTGCAAGCAAATGATCGGTATGGAAAGACTTTTATTATAGATGCAGAGGGATTCCAAGCGAGAGCGATTCAGCACGAAATTGATCATTTAAATGGAATATTGTTTACAACAAAAGTGATTCGTTATTATGAAAAAGGAGAATTTGAAAGGTAGGAATTAAGTATGAAAATTGTATTTATGGGGACACCTGATTTTTCAGTCCCAGTTTTACAACAATTAGTTGATGACGGGTATGAAGTTATTGGAGTTGTTACACAGCCTGATCGTCCAAAAGGTCGAAAAAAAACATTAACACCACCACCAGTAAAAGTTGCAGCTGAGCAATATAACATACCTGTCTTTCAACCGGAAAAAATAAAAAATGAAGATGAGCTACAGCCGATCCTTGACTTACAGCCTGATCTCGTTGTGACGGCTGCTTTTGGACAAATTTTACCGAAAGCGTTACTTGAACAGCCTGCATATGGTTGTATTAATGTCCATGCTTCTCTTTTACCGGAATATCGTGGCGGGGCCCCGATTCATCAAGCAATTATCGACGGTAAAAAAGAAACTGGAGTTACGATTATGTATATGGTAGAAAAATTGGATGCGGGTGATATATTAACTCAAGTCATAGTCCCAATTAATGATGAAGATCATGTTGGTTCGTTACATAATAAGTTAAGTGCTGCTGGGGCAAAGCTTCTCTCTGAAACGATTCCTGATTTAATCCATGGTAAGTTAACACCACTCAAGCAGGATGAGAAAAAGGTGACTTTTGCGCCAAATATATCAAGGGAAAAAGAAGTTATTAATTGGAATACCAGCGGGGAAGCTATCTATAATCAAATTCGTGGGCTTCACCCTTGGCCAGTAGCTTATACTACAGTAGATGGAGTGAACGTAAAGGTTTGGTGGGCTGAAAAAGTGTCAGAAAAACAAGGAACTCCAGGCAAAGTTATAAGCGTTGAGGATGATGGATTTATTGTTGCTACGGGAAATGAAACAGCAATAAAGATTACCGAACTACAGCCAGCAGGAAAAAAAAGAATGAGTGCCGAACAATTTTTGCGAGGAAAAGCAGAAACGATAGCTGGTAAACAGTTAGGAGAATAGCATGAAAAAAGAGAATGTAAGAGAAGTAGCTTTACACATTTTACTTCAAATTGAAAAAAATCAAGCGTACAGTAATTTATTATTAAATCAAACAATCCAAAAAGCAGGACTCAAAGACAAAGATGTTGGATTATTAACTGAATTAGTGTATGGGACCATTCAGCGCCGTGATACGATCGATTATTATTTATCCCCCTTTGTAAAAAAAGGGTTAGATCGGCTTGAACAGTGGGTATTAGTACTGCTACGTTTATCACTATATCAAATCGTGTATTTAGACCGTGTTCCAGAAAGAGCGGCAATTCATGAAGCAGTTGAAATTGCAAAAAAGAAAGGTCATCGCGGAATTTCGGGAATGGTAAATGGTATTTTGCGAAGTATTCAGCGTGAAGGTCTGCCATTAATTGAGGAAATTAAGGATCCAATCAATAGGTTGGCTATTGAAACGAGTCATCCTGAGTGGATGATTCGACGCTGGTGTGAACAGTTTGGAGAAAATGAAACAAAGAAAATGTGTGAAATGAACCTAACTCCACCGTCAGTAACTGCAAGGGTTAACCGTACCAAGGCGAGTGTAGAACAAGTGATGAAGATGCTTCAAGACGAAGGGCTTATTGTCGAAAGTGGTGATCTATCTGAGGATGCGATCAAAATTACTAAAGGAAGTTTACCGAAAACAAAAGCCTATGAACAAGGTTTTGTTACGATACAAGATGAGAGTTCGATGTTAGTCGCGAGAGCGCTTAGCCCAAAAGGGAATGTAAAAGTGTTAGATTCCTGTGCAGCGCCTGGAGGAAAAACAACGCACATTGCCGAACTTCTTGAAGGACAAGGGATGGTTCATTCGCTTGATCTCCATGATCATAAAGTGAAGCTTATTAGTCAACAAGCAAAACGTCTACGATTAGAAAATATTCATACAAAAGCGTTAGACGCCCGTAAAGCGCTTGATTATTTCTCAAAGGAATCATTTGACTATATTCTAGTTGATGCTCCGTGCTCTGGCTTAGGAGTAATACGCCGGAAACCTGATGTCAAATGGGCAAAAAAAGAAGACGATTTCGTAAAAATTGCTTCAATTCAACAGAACATCTTAGCTTCTGTCGCTCCGTTATTAAAGCCCGGTGGTCGTTTAGTTTATAGTACGTGTACTATTGACTCCATAGAAAATGAAGAAGTTGTAGAGAAGTTTTTAGCGGATCATCCTTCATTCTCATTAGATAAGACGTTAGAAGAACGCTTACCGAAACGAATAGATAAATATTGTAAGCCGGAATCCGGTATGATTTTATTATTACCGCATTATTTTGGAACAGATGGGTTTTTTATTGCCAGTCTAGTAAAAGAGTAATATTTTAAACGTATAGTTATAAGAAATGGTGTAATGAAGAAATGAGGTGAGATCATGAGGTCGGCATTTAAAACAGATGTAGGTCGTGTTCGACAACATAATGAGGATCATGGGGGAATATTTGAAAATAATGACGGTTCGATTTTAGCGGTTGTTGCAGATGGAATGGGTGGCCATCAAGCTGGGGATGTAGCAAGTATGATGACGAGTTCATATCTACAGGAAAAGTGGATCTCTACGAGTGAATTAACAACGCCTTCTTTGATTGAAGCATGGTTGAAGGAGACGATTTTGCAGGTTAATGAACGTCTATATCATCATGCAAATGAAAACCCACAATGTGAAGGAATGGGGACAACACTTGTTGCGGCAGTTTGTACAAAGCAATTTGTGACAATTGCTCACATTGGTGATAGCCGTGGGTATATTTTAAACAGTAAAGGGCTTATTCAAAAAACAGAGGATCATTCTCTTGTAAATGAACTTGTGAAATCTGGTCAAATTTCTATACTTGAAGCAGAAAATCATCCAAGAAGGAATGTGCTGCTAAGAGCATTAGGTACGGAAAAGAGAATAAAATTTGATATCGTGACAATTACTTGGGAAAAAGGGAATTATGTCATGCTATGTTCGGATGGTTTATCCAATAAAGTCAGTGATGAAGAACTGCAGAATTTCCTATTAAATGAGGACATCACGATTGATGATAAAGTTGATCGCCTGATAGATCTTGCTAATGAACGTGGTGGAGAAGATAATATCACTGTAGCCCTAGTAAATTTAATGAGTAATGAAGAAGAAATAGGGTGATATAGATGATAGGAAGGAGATTAAATGGCCGATACGAAATCCTAGAAACAATAGGTGGCGGCGGCATGGCAAATGTTTATAAGGCTATGGACATAATATTAGACCGTCACGTTGCAGTGAAAGTACTGAGACCTCAGTTTTCTGACGATGATGAATTTATTAAGCGATTTCATCGTGAAGCTCAAGCTGCAACAAGTCTTTCTCATCCTAATATCGTTAATATTTTTGATGTAGGTGAAGAGGATAACCTTTACTTTATTGTTATGGAATATGTAGAAGGCCCGACATTAAAACAACTCATTCAACAAAAGGGCTCATTGCCTTTAGAGGATATTGTTCATATTATGTCCCAAATAGCATCTGCGATTTCCCATGCACATGCGAATCAGATTATACATCGGGATATTAAGCCACATAATATTTTAATCAGTCGTGATGGTGATGCTAAGGTAACTGACTTTGGAATAGCAAGAGCAATGACATCGGCAACGATTACTCATACAAATTCTGTAATGGGCACTGTCCATTATTTATCACCAGAACAAGCAAGAGGAGGACTAGTTAATACGAAGTCTGATATCTATTCGTTAGGAATTGTTCTGTATGAAATGGTAACGGGTAAGGTCCCGTTTTCAGGTGATAGTGCCGTGTCAATTGCGATTAAACATTTGCAAAGTGAAATCCCTTCACCAAAATTTATTCATCCAGAGTTACCACAAAGTATTGAAAACATCATTTTAAAGGCAACGGCAAAGGACCCATTTCATCGCTATGAGTCCGCTATAGAAATGGAACAAGATTTACAGACCGCATTAGACCCGGAGCGCATAAACGAAGCAAAGTTTATCATACCTAATGATGATGAGGAAGCTACAAAAGCCATCCCAATCATTAAAGAGGAAATGTTTGAAAATGATGAGGAAACAAAAGTAATCACACCCTCACTTTCTGAAACAAAGGAAAATCAAAAGGAAACAAATAAACAAACACCTGTACCAAAAAACAAAAAGAAAAAATTGTTTTCAACTTTATTCATTATTCTCTTTCTTCTTATTGGCTCTGTAGTTGCTGCTTTTATCATAATGCCTAAGCTATTTTATATTGCAGAAGTTGAGGTACCTGATCTTCATTTAATGGAATTTGAAGAAGCTGTTGACATTTTAACAGAAAAGAAATTAGATTTTGAACGCATTGACGTCTATGATAATGAAGTAGAGGAAGGCTTTGTTGTAAAGCAAGATCCGGCAAGTGGAATTACAGTTAAAGAAAATTATGTTGTAAAGGTATTTGTAAGTGAAGGAAAAGAGAAAGTAGAAATGAAAGAAGTAACTGGGTTACAACGGAATGTTGTAGAGCGAATGTTGGAAGGGTTTGAGAAGGTTGAATGGATTCCGCGGGAAAGTGAGGATGCACCAGAGGGGACGGTTCTTTCACAAATACCATCTGCTGGTGACCTGATTATCCCTGAAAAAACAACGGTATTCCTAACATACAGTAGCGGTCAGCCAAAGTTTTCTTTACGGGATTTACGAGGATTATCAGAATCCGAAGTAAGACGTTATTTTAATGATACAGGCTTATATGGCAGCTACAAAAGTGAGTTTCATAATGAAGTAAGAGAAGGAAATGTTATTTCGCATACTCCACCACCTTTTACGCAAGTAACTGAAGGGACAGAAGTAGTTGTTGTGTTATCGAAAGGACAAAAGGAAATTCCTGTAGAGATTGAGGAAAAGCCGGTTGAAGCTGAAGAAGCTACACCTTATAAACTTGAAGTGCCAATTACGATTCCTATGACTGAAGAACAGACACAAGAAGGGATCACCTATAATGTACGTATTACATACATTGATGCGACAACAAGCACAGAAACAAATTACATTGAAGAAACAATAAGGGAAACAACCAGGTATATGTTACCGTTAACGATCAATCCTAATGATGAAGCTACTTTTTTTGTTTATATTAATGGTGTTGAAGCGATGTCAAAAACATATGAACATTCTCAGTTTGTAAATTAATTCAAGATGAACGTTCTCTTTGAAAAAATGATGGAGGTAGTACATGCCAGTCGGAAAAATTGTAAAATCATTAAGCGGCTTTTATTATGTAGTAAATGAAGATGGTTTGTTTCAATGCCGTGGACGTGGAAATTTTCGTAAACGTAAAATTACTCCTTTGGTTGGAGATGAAGTTGTCTTTGAGGCAGAAAATCGAACTGATGGATATATACTAGAAATTAATGAACGAAAAAATGAACTTATCCGTCCGCCTATTGCGAATGTAGATCAGGCATTACTTGTATTTTCAGCTTCAGAACCTAAATTCAGTCCATTATTACTGAATAAATTTCTTGTTCATATCGAGGCAAATCACATTGAACCAATCATATGTATAAGCAAAATTGACCTTTTAGATGATCAATTAAAACATGAAATTGAACAGTACAGACAAGAGTATGAGGATCTAGGCTATAAAGTAATAATCACAAGTATTGAGCTAAAAGAGAAAATCAAGGATTTACTTCCGTTATTAGAGAATCGGATAACCGTGTTTGCTGGGCAGTCAGGTGTTGGAAAATCATCACTTTTAAATGTTTTAAAGCCTGATTTACAATTAGAGACGAATGAAATTTCCACTCATTTAGGGCGTGGGAAACATACTACTCGTCATGTTGAATTAATCCCTATTGGATCGGGTTTAGTTGCTGATACCCCAGGGTTTAGTTCGCTTGATTTTACAGGGATTGAAGCAGAAGAGCTTTCATTTTACTTTCCAGAGATGAGAGAACGGTTATCTGATTGTAAATTCAGAGGCTGTACTCATGTTTCAGAACCAAAATGTGCTGTAAAAGAAGCGCTTTTGGAAGGAGACATCAAGCAATATCGATACGATCATTATTTGCAGTTTTTAGATGAAATTAAAGAACAAAAACGGAGGTACTAACTGATGATCAAAATTGCACCATCAATTCTTTCCGCTAATTTTGCCAAATTAGGCGATGAAATAAAAGATGTAGAAGCAGGAGGGGCAGATTACATTCATGTTGATGTCATGGATGGGCACTTTGTTCCAAATATTACGATTGGACCACTTATTGTAGAGGCAATACGACCTGTTACAAAGCTTCCGTTAGATGTCCATTTAATGATTGAAAATCCGGATCTCTACATTCCTGCTTTTGCTAAGGCAGGAGCTGATATTATTTCAGTTCATGTAGAAGCATGTACTCATTTACATCGTACGATCCATTTAATTAAAGAGCAGGGTGTCAAGCCCGGAGTTGTACTTAATCCTGCAACACCAGTAGATACAATTCAACACATTATTGATGATGTCGATCTTGTATTATTAATGACGGTGAATCCAGGATTTGGTGGTCAAAAGTTTATTCATCAAGTAGTTCCAAAAATTCGAGCAGTATCTGAGATGGCAAAATCAAAAGGGTTAGAGATTGATATTGAGATTGACGGCGGTGTAAATGCTGAGACGGCACCAATTTGTATTGAAGCGGGCGCTAATGTATTGGTAGCTGGATCTGCAGTTTACAACGAAAGTGATCGAGCTCAAGCGATTAAAACAATTCGAGGAACTATATAATCATAGATAGACAAAAAACAACTGCAAGTATGCGGTTGTTTTTTTATTACTATAGATGTGCGCTGTGCAGTAGTTTTTAGATTTGGTACTTTTTCAATTCCATTTAGCATAGAAATAGTGATAGGAAACTTGATAATTTTTATAACTAAAAAAAGCGGTACTATTTTTTTTATGCTGAATATAATTATAAGAGAATGTTTACTTGTCATCATCCTTTACTTATGCAGGTGGCAATCCATGTCAAGGAGGGGGAAAAATGAAATTTTATACGATTAAGTTGCCCAAGTTTTTAGGTGGATTTGTCAGAGCAATACTTAGTTCATTTAAAAAAGGCTAAAGAGTAAACAAAAAAGCACCAATAAGGTGCTTTTTTGTACTGCTTTTCATTGTCTAGCCAAAGTCACTATCGATTGGAATTCCTTCAATCAATCAGCAGGTGTCTTTCACTATTCTTAATTAAACGCGTTCAACTTTACCAGATTTTAAAGCTCTTGCAGAAACGTATACACGTTTTGGCTTACCATCTACCAAAATACGAACTTTTTGAACGTTCGCACCCCACTTACGCTTTGTTTTATTCAATGCGTGGGAACGCTTATTTCCAGAACGAGCTTGTCTTCCTGTAATATAACATTTGCGTGCCATGATTGCACCTCCTTGTATAACTCATGAGATGAATCTTTGTTCTCATCATATAAATACTTGATAATCTTAGCATAGTGAATTGGAGAATGCAAGGGTTTCTATTAAAGTAATTCAAGGAAATTTGCTTGACAGAAATAAGAGCAAGAAAAACATTGCTAGGTAATAAGGTGAAGTACGAAAAGTAATGCATGTTCTCCTTGCCGTTATCAAACAATACTAAACGAGTTAAAACGGGATAAAGGGTTAGTGTAGTGATAAAACAGACTTTCTTTTAAATCTTACAATTGTATAGTAAAATGTACCATAGGATGAAACTAGATAAGGAGGAGTTCAAAATGACAATAGATTTAAAAACACAATTTGGTCAAATAGAGGTATCAAAAGAAGTTGTAGCAACGATTGCCGGGGGAGCAGCGGTAGATTGTTATGGAATTGTAGGGATGTCATCACAAAAGCAGTTAAAAGATGGACTATCTGAATTACTCCGAAAAGAAAATTTTAGCCGTGGGGTTGTTATTCGAGAAGAGGATGATCTGGTTCATATCGATATGTATATCATTGTTAGTTATGGAACTAAAATTTCTGAGGTTGCCCATAATGTACAAACAAAAGTAAAATATCAACTGGAACAAATGTTAGGGTTAGTTGTTGACTCTGTGAATATCTTTGTACAGGGTGTGAAAGTTAATAACCCATAGTTGTTTTTGTAAGGAGGAAAATCATTGACGATTTTGAAGCTGGAAGGTAAGAAGTTTGCTCAAATGATTATCGAAGGGGCAAATAATTTAACAATACATGTAAAAAAAGTTGATGCCTTAAATGTGTTTCCTGTGCCGGACGGGGATACAGGTACTAATATGAATTTATCAATGACTTCGGGTGTTAAAGAAGTAAAACAAAAACTTTCTGAACATGTTGGTCATGTAGCAACAACCTTTTCTAAAGGTTTATTAATGGGAGCACGCGGTAACTCTGGAGTGATTTTATCGCAATTGTTTCGTGGTTTTGCAAAAGCAGTAGAGGACAAGGAAATCATTGATGCAAAACAATTTGCCAAAGCTTTCGATCTTGGAGTAGAAACTGCATACCGTGCTGTCATGAAGCCTGTGGAAGGGACAATTCTTACTGTTGCAAAAGATGCAGCGAAACAAGCAGTCAATACGGCGAAAAATGAGGAAGATATTATCATCATAATGTCTGAGTTGCTAAAAGAAGCCCGTGCTTCCTTAAAACGAACACCGGATTTACTCCCTGTATTAAAGGAAGTCGGAGTCGTTGATTCAGGTGGACAAGGCCTTGTGTACATTTATGAAGGTTTTTTAGCTGTTTTAAAAGGTGAACAGATAGAAACAAATGAACAAACTCTTCCAATGGAAGAAATGGTTAAAATCGAGCATCATCATGCACAAAGTCAATTAGCAACAGAGGATATTGAATTTGGTTATTGTACGGAATTTATGGTTCGATTCGAAGAGGAAAAAGTAAAAAAACAAGCATTTGATGAGCAATTATTCCGTCAACAGCTAAGTAATTTCGGCGACTCCCTTTTAGTCGTTTCTGATGAAGATTTAGTAAAAGTACATATTCATGCTGAAGAGCCGGGCAAAGTGTTAAGTGAAGGGCAACGATTTGGGAGTTTAATTAATATTAAAATTGAAAATATGCGTGAACAACATACACATATATTAGAAGAGACAAAAGCAATCTATGAAAAAAATTCTACTAATGAGATTCATACAAAGAAATCTCCTTATGCCATTATTGCTGTATCAATGGGAAGCGGGATCGCAAATTTATTTAAAGGACTTGGTGCAGCATATGTTATTGAAGGCGGACAAACGATGAATCCGAGCACTGAAGATATTGTGAATGCGATTCGGCAATCCAACGCAGAGGAAGTATTTATCCTCCCTAATAACAGCAATATTGTGATGGCAGCCGAACAAGCAGCTAACGTAGTCGAACAGCAGGTAACCATTATTCGTTCGAAATCGGTTCCACAAGGTTTAGCGGCGCTATTAGCTTTTAATCCAAGCAGTGAAACAGCAGCAAATGAAGCGGCAATGACCGAGGCAATGAAACGGGTGAAGACAGGCCAAGTGACATTTGCAGTTCGTGATACGAACATAGATGGGGTTGAAATTACAGAAGGCGATTTTATGGGAATAATAGAAAATAAAATTGTTACGTCTGGTAAAGCGCTGCAATCTGTTACAGAGGAGTTGCTTACAAAAATTATCGACGATGATACCGAAATTGTAACGATGATTCAAGGTGAGGATGTTGATGACAAGCTGACGGAGCAATTAGTTAACTTTATAGAAGATCAATTTGATGATGTTGAAGTAGAAGTGCATATTGGTAACCAGCCTCTTTACTCGTATATTTTCTCTGTCGAATAATGAGTAATTTAGGAAGTACTTCCTTTAAATATTCCTGCCTTTTATCTTTTAGGTAGGAATATTTTTTGTTATGTTATAGATAGATACTTTTTTAGAAAAATATTTTCAAAAAAACAAAAGGAATGAATCACAAAAAAACTTCCTTTCAGGTCATTTTAATCATTGTGTAACAGATTTGCATAAGATAAATAGGGGGGATTTTCAATGAAATACAGAACTGTTTTTGATATTATTGGTCCAATTATGATTGGTCCATCCAGCTCCCATACAGCTGGAGCTGCAAGGATTGGGAGAGTAGCAAGAACGCTTTTTGGCCGACAGCCGAAGTCTGCGGAAATATCGTTTTACGGTTCGTTTGCTGAAACGTACAGGGGTCATGGAACGGATGTAGCTATTGTTGGAGGTATTTTAGATTTTGATACATTTGATCCTCGTATTAAAAACTCACTAGCAATTGCACAACAGACTGGTTTAGATGTTCGATTTATTGAGGAAGAAGCTGTAACGGATCATCCTAACACAGCGAGAGTCCGACTAAGTGATGATGATGAAATGTTAGAATTGGTAGGAATATCCATTGGCGGAGGGAAAATTGAGATTATTGAATTAAATGGATTTCAACTAAGACTTTCAGGAAACCACCCTGCGATTCTCGTTGTTCATAACGACAGGTATGGCACTATTGCTGCCGTTTCTAATGTACTTGCGAAGTATGAGATTAACATTGGTCATATGGAAGTATCAAGGAAAGAAAAGGGAAAAGATGCATTAATGGTTATTGAAGTCGACCAAAATGTTGATGATGTGTTGTTAAATGAAGTCGCCTCGTTGCCATATATTTTAAAAGTAACAAAGATCCATGACTAATAAATTTAGAAAATAGAGATAGGAATAAAGAGGAAAAGAGAGAAAATATAAGGAGGACATAACATGTTTCGTAATGTAGCAGAGTTGATTGAAATCACAGAAAAAGAAAACATTTCAATATCTGAAGTGATGATTCGACAAGAAGTAGAAGTGTCTGGACGTAGTCGTGAAGCGATCATGAAACAAATGGAACAAAATCTTGATGTAATGGAAAGGGCAGTTGAGCGTGGGATAAAAGAACAAGTAAAATCGATTTCAGGACTTACTGGTGGTGACGCTATCCTTTTACAAAAATATATTGAAAAAGGGAATACGCTTGCCGGGACCACGCTTTTGGACGCGGTTAGTAAAGCGGTTGCAACAAATGAAGTGAATGCAGCCATGGGGACAATATGCGCCACACCAACTGCAGGAGCTTCCGGTGTTGTACCAGGTACATTATTTGGTCTAAAACACCGCTTAAAACCGACAAGAGAACAAATGGTGCGCTATTTATTTACATCAGGTGCATTTGGATTTGTAGTTGCAAATAATGCGTCTATTTCAGGTGCGGCAGGTGGTTGTCAAGCTGAGGTAGGTTCGGCAACTGGAATGGCGGCAGCAGCAATTGTAGAGTTAGCGGGAGGAACACCACAGCAGTCGGCAACAGCTATGGCTATCGCTCTTAAAAACATGCTTGGGCTCGTATGTGATCCTGTTGCAGGACTAGTCGAGGTTCCGTGTGTGAAGAGGAATGCAATTGGAGCATCGACTGCGATTGTAGCTGCTGACATGGCATTAGCTGGAATTGAAAGTCGAATTCCATGTGATGAAGTTATTGACGCCATGTACAAAATTGGTCAAACGATGCCAACAGCACTAAAGGAAACAGCTCAAGGTGGATTAGCAGCAACTGAAACTGGCCGAAAATTGGCAGCAAAGATTTTTGGTGCTCAAAACAACTAATAAGAGTAAATTAGAGATAGACTAGCATTTCTGTTTGAATAAAGTAGGTGGGAATATGTTAAATCAGCCGGTGACAGCGATTAAAGGAATCGGTGAAGAGAAAGCAAATGAATTGGAAAGCCTGCGAATTTATACAATTAAAGATTTACTAGAGTACTTTCCATACCGATATGAAGATTACCGACTGAAAGACTTGGCCGATACAAAGCATGATGAACGGGTGACAATTGTCGGTAAAGTTCATAGTGAGCCAAGTTTGCGCTACTTTGGAAAGAAAAAATCAAGGCTGACTGTACGTGTATTAACAGGGCGTTATTTAATTACAGCAACATTCTTTAATCGGCCTTATGCAAAGAAACAGTTAACACTTGGAAGTGAGATAACGTTAACAGGGAAATGGGACCAGCATCGGATGACTATAACAGTCAGCGATTATAAATCTGGTCCTTATGAGCGAAAACAGCAATATGAGCCTGTTTATTCGGTCGCTGGGAATATTACAGTCAAAGGCCTAAAGCGGATGATTTTATTAGCGATGCAGCAATACGGGCAATATATTGAGGAGATTTTGCCTGAGCGTTTTATATTAAAGTATAAATTAATTTCGAGAAAAGAAGCAGTCAAACGTCTTCATTTTCCAGTGGATTTTGAAGATGCCAAGCAAGCAAGAAGACGGATGATTTATGAAGAGCTATTATTATTTCAACTGAAAATGCAGGCATTACGTAAGGGGAACCGCGAGAACAAACAAGGGGTAAAGCAACAATTTGAACTTGCGGAAATTAAGAGTTTTATTAAAGACCTCCCTTTTCCCTTAACAAAAGCACAGCAAAGAGTTGTAAACGAAATTTTAACAGATATGACATCGCCGTATCGAATGAATCGGTTATTACAAGGGGATGTTGGGTCAGGAAAAACGGTTGTTGCCGCTATTTGTTTATACGCTGCTATTAAATCAGGGTTCCAAGGAGCGTTAATGGTTCCGACAGAAATCCTTGCTGAACAGCATTACGAATCATTACAGCAGTTATTAAACCCTTTCGATATCAATCTCTCCTTGTTAACGAGCTCGATAAAAGGAAAGAAGCGCCGGGAGTTATTAGCTTTGTTAGAAAAAGGTGAAATTGATCTGTTGATAGGTACGCATGCATTAATACAAGATGAAGTAAATTTTAGAAAGCTAGGTCTTGTAATAACCGATGAACAGCACAGGTTTGGTGTTGAACAAAGACGGGTGTTACGTGAAAAGGGTGAACAGCCGGATGTATTATTTATGACTGCGACCCCTATCCCACGTACAATGGCGATTTCCTTATTTGGTGATATGGATGTGTCAACAATTGACGAACTTCCAGCAGGCAGAAAACCAATTGAGACGTATTGGGCCAAACATGACATGCTAGAGCGGGTTTTACATTTTATTGATAAAGAACTACAAAAAGGTAGACAAGCCTATGTAATTTGTCCTTTGATTGAGGAATCAGAAAAACTCGATCTTCAAAATGCAATTGATGTTCATGCAACTCTACAGCAATTTTTTACCTCGTATCGGGTAGGTTTAATGCACGGACGGCTCCATTCCGCCGAAAAAGATGAGGTGATGAGTGCCTTTAGTCGAAATGATATTCAAATCCTTGTCTCAACAACGGTGGTGGAAGTAGGCGTTAACGTTCCAAATGCAACTATGATGGTGATATACGATGCAGAACGGTTTGGTTTATCACAATTGCATCAGTTACGTGGACGTGTCGGAAGGGGAAGTGAACAATCCTATTGCATCCTGTTAGCTGATCCTAAATCTGAAACAGGAAAAGAAAGAATGAGGATTATGACGGAAACGAATGATGGATTTGTTCTTTCGCAAAAGGATCTGGAGCTACGTGGCCCTGGTGACTTTTTTGGTTATAAACAAAGTGGTATGCCTGAATTTAAGATTGCTGATCTTGTTCATGATTACCGTGCATTAGAAGTGGCAAGACAGGATGCTGCAGAGCTAATTGCTTCAACAGCATTTTGGCAAGAAAATCAATATGTATACCTCCGCCATTATTTAGAAAATGAGGGGATTTTGGAAGGGGAGAAACTGGATTAAAATCAGAGTTTAGAATTTAGAGTTTAGAATGTAGAGTTGTTCAGCTTTTTCAATGATTAATATTTTCTATGAAGAACTTAAATAACTCTAAACTCTACACTCTAAACTATGTAGTTGGAAGAATTTAATTGAAATATTTTCTTGTAAATTATATACTACTATTAGTACCTAGTCATAAAGGTTGGGTGGTGGCAAAATAATGAAGCTATCAAAGAAAGATCGCCAAAGGCGATTAAAAGAAACGATTGAGGAAAATCCATTTGTTACTGATGAAGCGTTAGCAAATCAATTCCAAGTGAGTGTTCAAACGATACGATTAGACAGATTGGAGCTAGCGATCCCTGAGCTGCGCGAGCGTATCAAGCATGTTGCAAAAAAACAACTTGATCATGTAAAAGCACTTCCTATTGAGGAAGTAATTGGCGAAATCATTGATTTACAGCTTGATAATAGTGCAATTTCTATTCTTGATATAAAAGCTGAGCACGTCTTTTCACGGACAAAAATTGCGAGAGGTCATCACCTATTTGCCCAAGCAAACTCATTAGCTGTAGCAATTATTGATGATGAATTAGCGTTAACAGCAAAAGCAATAGTTCGTTTTGCAAGGCGGGTAAAGCAGGATGAAAGGGTTATTGCTAAAGCGAATGTAATGAAACTTGAAAAAGATAGAACAACTGTTGAAGTAAACAGTTATGTTGAACAAGAATTGGTTTTTTCTGGTGAGTTTCAAATGTTTCGTTCAGAAAAGAGCCAGAAGGGAGTTCACAAGAGATGAAAATTGCCGTAGATGCTATGGGCGGTGACCACGCACCAAAAGTGGTCGTTGAAGCTGTGATGAATGCAGTCGCAGCATTTAATGATGTTGAATTTACATTGGTTGGAAATGAAGAGCAGATTCGTCATTATCTAACAAATGATACGAGAGTCACTATTATACATACAGATGAAGTTATTGAAAATACGGATGCACCTGTGGCGGCGGTTCGGCGTAAAAAGAATTCATCCTTAGTCTTAACGGTTAAGGAAGTAAAGGAAGGAAAGGCTGATGCTTGTATTTCGGCAGGAAATACAGGGGCGTTAATGACAGCTGGTCTATTAATTGTCGGTCGTATTAAAGGGATCGAGCGCCCGGCACTTTCTCCAATTATGCCAACCCTTGATGGGCAAGGGTTCCTTCTTTTAGATGTTGGTGCCAACATGGATGCAAAAGCAGAGCATTTATTACAATATGCCATTATGGGCAGTGTATATATGCAAAAAGTTCGACAAGTGGCACAACCACGAATTGGGCTCTTAAATGTAGGTACTGAAGAAGGAAAAGGGACAGAATTAACAAAACAAACATTTTCTCTTCTTGAGGAGAGCTCCGTCAATTTTATTGGAAATGTTGAAGCCCGTGATTTGCTATCGGGGGTGGCCGATGTCGTTGTTTGTGATGGCTTTTCAGGAAACCTTGTTTTAAAGTCAATGGAAGGTACAGCATTATCGTTTATGAACGTGCTCAAAGAGGAGTTAACAAGTACGTTCTTCAATAAGCTTGCAGCAGGGATGTTAAAAGAAAGCTTCAAGAAGATAAAAAAACAAATGAGTTACTCTGAATATGGTGGGGCTGGTCTATTTGGATTACAGGCACCAGTTATAAAAGCACACGGCTCATCTGACTCAACAGCTGTTTTTAACGCCATTCGTCAGGCACGAGAAATGGTAAAAGAGAGTGTAGTACAGACAATTGAATCAGAAGTTTCTACTTCTTAAATAAATGGTATTTGGTTCATAAAGGAGGAAAAATAATGGGGAAAATAGCGTTTTTATTTCCAGGCCAGGGTTCACAGGAAGTTGGAATGGGCCAATCGTTAGCAAACGAGAACGAAAAGATTGCTGAAATTTTTAAAAAAGCTAATCAGCGTCTAAATGTAGATCTGTCTTCGATTATTTTTAATGGCCCTGCCGAGGAGCTAACACTGACTGCTAATACACAGCCAGCTATTTTAACAACAAGTATTGCTGTATTAGAGGCGATAAAAGAATATGATATTCAACCTGATTATGTTGCAGGCCATAGTCTTGGAGAATATAGTGCGCTTGTTGCTGCTGGTGCGCTGTCTTTTGAAGATGCCGTTTACGCTGTCCGCCAAAGAGGTACATTTATGGAAGAGGCGGTTCCGGCAGGCCAAGGAGCCATGGCAGCAATCTTAGGAATGGACCGTGATCAACTTGAAGATGTGACAAATGAAGTTTCAAATGCAGGAGATTCAGTACAATTGGCGAATTTAAATAGTCCAGGGCAAATTGTCATCTCAGGCACAGCTGAAGGGGTAAGAAAAGCATCGGAACTTGCTAAGGAAAAAGGGGCTAAACGGGCCATTGCCCTACAAGTAAGTGGACCATTCCACTCTTCGTTAATGAAGCCGGCAGCCGACAAACTTTCTGAAGTTCTAAAGGAGATTACAATTCAAGATGCTTCGGTTCCAGTTATTGCAAATGTTACAGCACGAGAAGTGACATTTGCAAATGAGATTGAAGAAAAATTAATTGAACAGGTTTATTCACCTGTATTATGGGAAGACACTGTAAGACGATTATTGGATTTAGGTGTAGAGACATTTATAGAAGTCGGTCCAGGAAATGTATTGTCTGGTCTCGTTAAGAAAGTCCACCGCAGAGCAGCAGTATTTGCCGTAAGTGATCGTGAGAGCTTACTAAAAGCCGTTGAAAAAATAAAGGAGGACTGTTAGCATGCTTGAAGGTAAAGTAGCACTCGTAACTGGGGCATCAAGAGGAATTGGACGATCTATTGCTTTGGAATTGGCCAGAAGCGGTGCTGATGTAGCGGTTAACTATGCTGGGAGCAGAGAAAAAGCCGAAGAAGTTGTGAGTGAAATTGAAAAAATGGGTAGAAAAGCGATAGCGATCCAGGCAGATGTTGCAGAAGCTGAATCTGTTGCAAACATGATTAAAGAGGTTGTTGGTCATTTTGGTTCGTTAGATATTCTAATTAATAATGCTGGAATTACCCGTGACAATCTGATCATGAGAATGAAAGAAGAGGATTGGGATGCAGTTATCGCAACGAACTTAAAAGGTGTGTTCAATTGCTCAAAAGCAGTAACACGACAAATGATGAAGCAGCGTTTTGGACGTATCGTCAATATTACATCTGTTGTCGGTGTGTTAGGGAATGCCGGACAAGCAAATTATGTGGCTGCAAAAGCAGGTGTCATCGGTTTAACGAAAACATTGGCAAAAGAGTTGGCTAATCGTAATATTACTGTTAATGCAGTCGCTCCAGGGTTTATTGAAACGGATATGACTGACACATTAACCGATGAAATTAAAACAGAGATGTTACGCCAAATTCCGCTTGCTAAATTAGGACAGCCAGATCAAATTGCTACTGTTGTTCGATTCTTGGTGAGTGAAGATGCCAGTTATATGACTGGTCAAACATTACATGTTGATGGCGGCATGGTTATGTAATCTTACCGGCGAACTAAATTTTTGTTGCCCGCGCAGTTGGAAATCATGTATACTTTTTTTCTGTGCAGTTAGAGAAATACGGAGAATGATTATTCAGGTTAATCTTTCCTAGTTTTTTTAGCAATTATCACATATAATACTTGAGAGGAGGTGAGCGGTAATGGCAGAAGATATTTTAGTGCGTATTACAAAGATTATTGTTGATCGTCTTGGAGTAGATGAGGCAGAAGTGAAAGTAGAAGCATCTTTTAAAGAGGACTTAGGTGCTGATTCACTAGATGTAGTTGAATTAGTAATGGAACTTGAAGACGAGTTCGACTTAGAGATTTCCGACGAGGATGCAGAGAAGATTTCTACTGTTGGAGATGTAGTTGAGTACATAAAGAATCAGCAGTAGTATAAATGCAAGTCCCGTATCTTAACAAGTACGGGGCTTGAAATCTATTTAAAATACAAATGAATAAATGAACTCTAAAAGGTTCTTGGAGGTTATAATGCAACAATCTTCAAAAAATATCCGAAAAGTGGGTTTTAATAACGGTCAACCGAGAAGAAGAGCTACAAAACGAATTCAAATTAGTGCCGCTCATAAACAGAAATTTGAAAAACTGTTAGAGAGGGTTGGTATAACATTTACTAATGAGAAATTACTTTATCAAGCATTTACTCATTCATCCTATGTGAATGAGCATCGTATTCGTCCATTCCAAGATAATGAACGACTTGAATTTTTAGGAGATGCAGTATTAGAATTAGCTGTTTCACAGTATCTATATAAAAAGTTTGAAACAATGAGTGAAGGTGAAATGACAAAGCTTCGTGCAGCGATTGTTTGTGAGCCATCTCTTGCTAGCTTTGCCAATGAACTCGTGTTTGGAGAACTTGTTCTGTTAGGTAAGGGAGAAGAAATGACTGGAGGCAGAAGTAGACCGGCTCTACTTGCTGATGTGTTTGAATCTTTTGTTGGAGCCCTTTATTTGGATCAAGGATTAGATGCTGTTTATCAGTTTTTAAATCATACGATTTATCCTAAAATCAATCAGGGTGCTTTTTCTCATATGATGGATTTCAAAAGTCAATTACAAGAGTTTATCCAAAGAGATAATCTTGGAATTATCCAATATCGAATTGTTCAAGAAAGAGGACCGGCACATAGTCGGGAGTTTGTTTCAGAAGTTATATTAAATGGTGAGACATTAGGAATAGGTATCGGCCGCTCAAAAAAAGAAGCTGAGCAACAAGCGGCTCAGAAAGCATTGCAAAAATTTATGGAATCGCAAAAGCTCCTGTAATAAATTACAGGAGCTTTTTCATAAAAAGTTATCGTTTTCTTAATTTTCCTATCTCAGTGATAATGGCATCGATTTCACTCACACTAAATGATTGTTTTTTTATAATCATCTCATAAATGTCTTTTAATTCTTCATATTCCTCTGTATCAAAACTTTCAGCTCTGATTGCACCACCGTTAACGACTTGCAATTTGTCTTTAATTTTTTCGATCATATACTCGATATTTTCTTTACTTTGTACTGTTAAATCCATTTTTAGCCAATCCGTCCTTTCTATGCTTTCATTTTTTTTTACTAGCATGTTTATTAAGTATACCGTTAATTTACTTGGACGGCGAACTTTTCATGTTCACATGTTTCATTTTTTTTAGGAAAGGCAATTTGTTTATGATAAAATATATAAGTTGCATTACTGTTAGATACTTGCTCTGACATTTTAACAAAGTTTGAGTAAATCGTTGATTTTTATATAGTAAATGAGGGTGATAGAGGATGTTCCTCAAAAAGTTAGATGTGGTTGGTTTTAAATCTTTTGCAGAGCGAATTTCCATTGATTTTGTTCCAGGGGTCACTGCTGTTGTTGGACCGAATGGAAGCGGCAAAAGTAATATAACTGACGCAGTTCGCTGGGTCCTAGGTGAGCAGTCTGCTAAGTCATTAAGGGGGGCAAAAATGGAGGATATCATTTTTGCTGGCAGTGACTCGAGAAAATCATTAAACGTAGCAGAGGTAACCCTTACTCTTGATAATCAAGATCAGCACTTAGCGATTGATTATAGTGAAGTAAGTGTTACAAGGCGAGTCTATCGATCTGGTGAGAGTGAATTTTTTATAAATAAACAAGCTTGTCGTCTTAAGGACATTATTGATTTATTTATGGATTCTGGTTTAGGAAGAGAAGCATTTTCCATTATTGGACAAGGTAAAATAGAAGAGATCCTTAGCAGCAAATCAGAAGAGAGAAGATCGATTTTTGAAGAGGCTGCTGGGGTATTGAAATATAAAACAAGAAAAATAAAAGCAGAAAAAAAACTTGCAGAAACTGAAGAAAATTTAGTGCGTGTTGAGGATATTCTTCATGAACTTGAAGGGCAGGTTGAACCATTAAAAATTCAGGCCTCAATTGCTAACGATTATCTTCAAAAAAAGGACGAACTCAAAAATGTTGAGGTTTCTTTATTAGTACATGAGATTTCTGATTTGCATGCGACGTGGGAAGAACAAACAAAAAAAGTGGAAACTTTAAAGGACAATCAACTAAAGCTTTCTACGTTGATTACATCAGAAGAAGTGAAAATTGAACAGTATAAGACCACAATCGCAGAGTTAGATGGCAGAATAGAACAATTTCAGCATGAATTATTAACCGCCAGTGAAGAACTTGAGAAAAAAGAAGGTCAAAAAGAAGTCTTGAAGGAACGAAAGAAAAATTATACTCAGCATAAACGGCAATATATAGAGACGATAGGAACATTAGAAGCACGAAAAGATGAGTATGAAAAAAAGCTTAGCGTAGAAAAAGAAAATTTCCGGCAACAAAGAGAAAAGCTAACAAAGATCACAGAACAATTGCAATTAGAAATGAACCTTGTTAATGACCTCGAGCAAGACCTTGAGGAAGAACTTGACCGTCTTAAGTCTGATTATATTGAAATGTTAAATGAACAGGCATCATTAAAAAATGAGCATCGTTATTTAACAGAACAAATTCAGCAGCAACAACAAAAAAGTAAACAATTAGATGAAAATAATGCGAGTCTTATTGATTCACGTGAATTAGCTTCCAGAAAAAAAACCGAGATAGAAATGAAACAGCTGCAAGTACGAAAACAGCTTGATCAACATGTAACGACCTACCGTGATTTTCAGACTGGGCTGGAGAAAAAACAAAAAGACTATCAGCAAAAAGAAGCGAATCTATATCAAGCCTATCAACATTTGCAGCAGTTCCGCTCTCGAATTGAAGTGCTGCAAGAAATGCAAGCAGATTTCTCTGGCTTTTTTCAAGGGGTTAAGGAAGTACTAAAAGGAAGGGATAAGCAATTAACGGGAATTGAAGGTGCTATAGCTGAGTTGATTACTGTTCCGAAAGACTATGAGGCAGCAATTGAAACGGCTCTAGGAGGAGCAGCCCAGCATATTGTTGTTGCTACAGAAAAAGATGCGAGACAAGCCATTCAATTTCTAAAAAAACATCGCTTCGGTCGAGCTACTTTTTTACCGCTAACAGTTATTAAAGGACGCAATCTTTCATGGCAAGAACTTTCAATGCTTGAAAAGGAGTCTGCTTTCGTAGGGATTGGATCAGGTTTAATTCATTTTGATGATCGTTATAAACAAGTCCTTTTGAATTTACTTGGTCATGTTGTCATTACGAAAAACCTTCAAGGGGCAAATGAAATTGCCCGTAAGTTACAACATCGTTATCGAATTGTTACTTTAGAGGGAGATGTCGTCAACCCAGGTGGTTCTATGACAGGCGGAAGTATAAAAAAGAAAACTACGCCATTACTTGGCAGACAACGTGAATTAGAGACATTAATAGAAAAACAGCAAATCATGGAATTACAAACAGAGAAGCTTGAAAAACATGTAAAACTGTTAAAACAAGAGATGAAAGAACATGAACAGAAGCTTGAGCAAATGCGAAAAACAGGAGAGTTTCTAAGATTGGAAGAGCAGCAATTGAAAGCTCAGCAACGTGAACATGAGATAGAAGAGAACAATGTGAACGAGAGATTGCGATTGTATGATCGTGAGAAACTCAGTTTCGAATCTGAGCGGCATCGGTTAAAAGACCGCTTGCTCCAAATTGAAAATCAGTTAAAAAAAATGAGTACAGAAATTAAAGAAATCGAAGAAAAGGTTGAACTCTTAACGGAAAAGAAAAAGAATCAGCAAATGTCAAAGGAACAAGTACAGTCATCAATTACAGAATTAAAGATACAGTATGCAACGGAAGATGAGCGGTATAGTCGGATTAAGCAAGAAATAGAAAGATTAACGACTGAGTCTAATGAAATCAATCAGCAACTTGAAAAAGTCCAGGAAGAGTATATATTGCTAGAGAATGAGATGAATTCAAATTCAACTGGTGAAGAAAGTCTTGAAGAAATCATCTTGAAAAAAAGACATGAAAAGGATGAATTACTGCACTCTATTTCACGTGAACGCCAAAAACGCCTGACTGTTCACCAACAATTAGATGACATGGAACGGGAAGTTAAGGAATTGAAACGGAATCACAAACAAATTGTTGATCTTTTTCATGTTGAGGAAGTAAAGACGAACCGTTTAGAGGTTGAGCTAGAAAACCGCTTAAATCAACTTCGCATTGATTATGAATTAAGCTATGAAGCAGCAAAAGAAAAGTATCCATTAACAATTGACCTAAAAGAGGCTAAAATGAAGGTGAAGCTAATAAAATTGGCAATTGCAGAGCTTGGTACGGTAAATTTAGGTGCGATTGAAGAATATGAGCGGGTCTCGGAGCGATATCACTTCTTACATGAGCAAAAAAGTGATTTACAGCAAGCGAAAGCAACGCTTGATACTGTGATTATTGAAATGGACGAGGTCATGACAAAACGTTTTTATGACACATTTATCCAAATTAAGGAGCATTTTCAAATTGTGTTCAAAGAATTATTTGGTGGAGGCAGAGCTGATTTACAGCTATCGAACCCTGAAAACTTGCTAGAAACAGGTGTCGATATTGTAGCACAACCTCCAGGGAAGAAGCTGCAATATCTTGCCCTCTTATCAGGTGGAGAAAGGGCCTTAACAGCCATAGCATTAATGTTTGCGATTTTAAGAGTTAGACCTGTTCCATTCTGTGTTCTTGATGAAGTGGAAGCAGCTCTTGATGAGGCGAATGTCAGTCGTTTTGCTAATTATTTAAAAGAATTCAGCAAAGAAACTCAATTTATAGTTGTTACACACCGGAAGGGAACAATGGAGGGCGCCGATGTTCTATACGGAGTTACAATGCAGGAGTCCGGTGTCTCAAAGCTTGTTTCTGTAAGGCTTGAGGAGACGAGGGAATTGCTTACAAGCTAATGGAATTTAAAGTTCAAAGTTCAAAGTTGAAAGGCGATTAAGGAGGTTTGATTTATGAGTTTTTTTAAAAAGTTGAAAGAGAAGATTACAGGCCAAACGGAGTCTGTTACCGAAAAGTTTAAAGAAGGACTTTCAAAAACGAGGGACTCATTTGTAGGAAAAATGAATGAACTTGTTAGTCGTTATCGCAAAATTGATGAAGAATTTTTTGAAGAACTTGAAGAATTGTTAATCAGTGCTGATGTTGGTGTAGCGACGGTGATGGACCTAATCGATGATTTGAAAGATGAAGTAAGATTACGTAATATTAAAGATACAAAAGATATCCAGCCGGTAATTTCCGAGAAGCTTGCTGAGCTCCTTGATAAATCAGGTGAAGATGGCGAAGTTAACATTCAAACTGATGGGATGACGGTTATTCTTATGGTTGGTGTAAACGGTGTTGGGAAAACAACAACAATTGGGAAGCTTGCCCATAAGTATAAAGAAGAAGGGAAGGAAGTACTTTTGGCAGCCGGTGATACGTTTCGGGCAGGAGCGATTGAGCAGCTAGAAGTATGGGGAGACCGCGTTGGTGTTAGCGTAATAAAACAACAAGCGGGGTCTGACCCTGCAGCTGTCATGTATGATGCCATTCAAGCAGCTAAGGCAAGAAATGTCGATGTGCTGCTATGTGATACTGCTGGCAGACTACAAAATAAAGTGAATCTGATGAATGAACTTGAAAAAGTAAAACGTGTCATTGAACGTGAAATTCCAGGTGCACCACATGAGGTATTACTTGTCCTTGATGCGACAACTGGACAAAATGCAATGTCACAAGCAAAAACGTTTGGCAAGGCAACAGATGTTTCTGGAATTGTGCTAACAAAATTAGATGGCACAGCAAAAGGGGGAATTGTCTTAGCGATACGTCATGAATTGGATATCCCGGTAAAATTTGTAGGTTTAGGTGAAAAGATGGACGATCTTCAGGAATTTAATCCAGAACAATTCGTATATGGTTTATTTTCGGAAATACTTGAGGCAAAAGAAGAGGAAGAAAATTAGAGAGTTTTATAGTGTTAAGGAAAATCCTTGACACTGTTTCTCTTTTCATGTAACATACTGTTTTGTAAAGGTGATTCACTTAACAAGGGGATGGTTCCATGTTAGAAAAGAAGTTAAGGATGAATTATCTGTATGACTTCTATCAACCGCTGCTTACAGATAAGCAGCAAAAATACATGTCGCTCTATTATTTGGATGACTTGTCCCTTGGTGAAATTGCAGAGGAGTTTGAAGTAAGCCGTCAAGCTGTATATGATAATATAAAGCGGACCGAGACGATGCTTGAAGAATACGAAGCAAAACTAAATTTGTTCAGGAAATTTGAACAACGGACTCAGCTCATTTCACACTTAAAGACAGCTGTACATGAAAAGGCGACTCCTAAAGAGATCCTAGAACTCATTGATACTCTTGAGAAACTAGATTAGGGAGGCGACAGCGATGGCATTTGAAGGTTTAGCCGAACGTTTGCAAAATACATTAAGTAAAATTCGTAGTAAAGGTAAAGTTTCTGACGCTGATGTTAAAGAAATGATGCGTGAAGTCCGTTTAGCTCTTTTAGAAGCAGATGTTAACTTTAAGGTTGTTAAAGACTTTATTGCACGAGTGAAAGAGAGAGCAATTGGACAAGAAGTTTTGAAAAGCTTAACACCTGGTCAGCAAGTCATTAAAGTTGTAAATGAGGAATTAACAGCTTTAATGGGAGGAGAGCAAAGCAAAATTGCTGTGGCAAACAAACCCCCAACTGTCATAATGATGGTAGGATTACAAGGGGCGGGAAAAACAACGACATCAGCAAAGCTAGCGAATCATCTCCGAAAAAGCCATAATAGAAAGCCGTTACTAGTTGCAGCTGACATTTACCGTCCTGCGGCAATTAAGCAATTAGAAACATTAGGGAAACAGCTGAATATGCCGGTTTTTTCGTTAGGAGATCAGGTTAGCCCTGTTGAGATTGCAAAACAAGCGATTGAAAAAGCCAAGGAAGATCATCATGATTATGTCATCATCGATACAGCGGGTCGTCTGCATATTGACGAAACGTTAATGAATGAACTTCTAGAAGTGAAAGAAGTAGCACACCCCGATGAAATCTTGCTTGTTGTCGATGCGATGACTGGACAAGATGCAGTGAATGTGGCTGAAAGCTTTAATGAGCAACTAAGTGTAACTGGAGTTGTGTTAACAAAGCTAGATGGTGACACACGTGGAGGAGCTGCCCTATCAGTAAAGGCTGTTACTAATACACCGATTAAGTTTGCCGGGATGGGAGAAAAGATTGATCAGTTGGAACCTTTCCATCCGGACCGAATGGCTTCGAGAATTCTAGGCATGGGTGATGTCTTGACATTGATTGAGAAAGCTCAGTCAAATGTTGATGAAGAAAGAGCACGTGAACTGGAAAAGAAAATGCGAACAATGGATCTTACGTTTGATGATTTCCTTGAACAATTAGGTCAAGTTCGCAATATGGGTCCTCTTGATGAAATTTTAGGGATGATTCCTGGTATGAACAAAGTAAAGGGCCTTAAGAATGTTCAAGTTGATGACAAACAAATTGGTCGTATTGAGGCAATCGTTCGTTCAATGACGAAGGAAGAAAAAACAAATCCCAGCATTATTAATGCTAGTCGAAGAAAACGAATTGCCAAAGGTAGCGGTACAACCATCCAAGATGTAAACCGCTTAATCAAACAATTCGATGATATGAAGAAAATGATGAAACAAATGACAAATATGTCTAAAGGAAAGAAAAAAGGTGGATTTAAACTGCCTTTTATGTAAATCTTGATGCTAGCAAGGTGCAATGCTTTTCTAAATAAGATATCCAAATTCCTGGTTGAAAACTAACGGAATTTATGATATAATAAATAATTGTGTGAATTTATTTTGGAGGTGAACACGAATGGCAGTTAAAATTCGTTTAAAACGTATGGGAGCTAAAAAATCCCCATTTTACCGTGTAGTAGTTGCTAACTCTCGCGCACCACGTGATGGTCGCTTTATCGAGGAAATCGGCACATACAATCCGTTAACAAACCCAGTAACAGTTAACATTGACGAAGAAGCAGCATTAAAATGGATGCTTGATGGCGCAAAACCATCTGATACAGTTCGCAATCTTTTCTCAAAAGCTGGTTTAATGGAAAAGTTACACAATGCGAAAAACCAAAAGTAATATAACTTTGTAGTTTGTAGCGGCAAAGATATCATATAAACAAATAAGTCAAAGGTGGGAGAGAAATGAAAGAGTTAGTTGAATCAATAGCCAAAGCTCTTGTTGATCATCCCGATGATGTTCATGTGACGGAAACGAATCACGAACAGACCTTAACAATAAAGCTTTCCGTTAACCCTGCTGATATGGGGAAAGTAATAGGAAAGCAAGGACGTATTGCAAAAGCGATTCGCTCGGTTGTTTATGCGGCCGCTGCAAATCAAAAGAAACGCATTAATGTTGAGATTGTCTAAAAGGGCGAGGAATTTCCTCACCCTTTTATTTTTTTGTTTACTACTGTTTTGATTATTGGGGATAGTGTATAGTTTAAACTGAAAGACTAACAATAGTAATTATTTATTTTACGCTAAATTCTACATTTAAAACTTAAAACTGTAGTTGGGGGCGGCGGATGAGAATAATCAAAAAGGTTGTCGTAAAGCAAATACTAACTGAGAAGAGAAAACAGCATTTATTATCAAAAATTTCGTCACAAAAAGTTCAATTAGCAAAAGAAATTCAACAACTAGAGTTTCAATTACATAAAAATGTCAAGAATAGTAAAAACAATTTTGAGCAGCAAGCGGCATTAAAAAAGAGTTTTACGAAAGAAATTAAACAGCGCAACGAAAAAATTAAGATTTTAGATTTTCAGGCTGATCAGGTTGAAGGATTACCATTAGGGGTAGAAATAAAAGATCAAACTGTTGACTCGATTTGTGATGTGCGAGTTGGGGATCATTGGTCAAAGTTAATGGAAGAAACTGAGATTATTATAAAAGACGATTTGGTTCATGAAATTAGAAAAGGAAGAGTAGAAAATGATGAAATGGTTTAATGTAGGTAAAATTGTAAATACCCATGGTGTAAAAGGCGAAGTGCGTGTTATTTCAGCAACAGATTTTGCTGATGAGCGGTACGCTGTTGGTTCGCGTTTACGGTTAGAGCATGATCAATTAACTGATCCGGTGACTGTTACAATTTCAGGTCATCGCAAACATAAAAATTTTGATTTGCTAACGTTTGATGGCTATAACAATCTTAATGATGTTGAGATTTTTAAAGGTGGTACACTGAAAATTTCAGAAGATGATTTATCAGATCTTGATGAGGGAGAGTACTATTATTTTGAAATCATCGGCTGCAAAGTGATTTCGGATGAAGGTGAAGAATTAGGGGTTATAAAGGAAATTCTTTCCCCAGGAGCTAATGATGTGTGGGTAATTAAAAGGAAGAAACAAGGGGAAAAAGATTTGTTAATTCCATATATTGATGATGTCGTAAAAGAAATTAACATTGATAAAAAGCAGATTACAGTGCATTTATTAGATGGGTTAGTGTAAGAGATGAAAATAGATGTATTAACACTTTTTCCGGAAATGTTCTCTGGTGTACTTGGAAGCTCTATTTTAAAAAATGCACAGGAGAAAGGCCATGTATCCTACAGTGTGACAGATTTCAGGGAGTTTACCACGAATAAACATAATCGTGTAGATGATTACCCGTACGGTGGTGGCGGTGGGATGGTATTAACACCGCAACCAATCTTTGACGCGGTCGAATCGATAACAGATGGGGAGCAGGAGGCTAACCGAAGAATTATTTTATTATGCCCTCAAGGAGAACGATACAATCAAAAGAAAGCAGAAGAGTTTGCAGCAATGGATCACTTGATTTTCATCTGCGGTCATTATGAAGGATATGATGAACGAATTCGTCAACATTTAATTACCGATGAAATCTCGATTGGCGATTTTGTCTTAACTGGTGGAGAGTTAGGAGCAATGGTTATTATTGATAGTGTTACACGCTTGCTTCCTGGTGTTTTAGGTAATGAATTTTCTGCAGTGACTGATTCGTTTAGTACAGGCTTGCTTGAATATCCTCATTATACGAGACCTTCTGATTTTCGCGGTATGAAAGTTCCTGATGTGTTGCTTTCAGGACACCACGGGCGTATTGAAGAGTGGAGAAGAAAGCAGTCGTTAAAACGGACATACGAGCGTAGACCAGATTTATTAGAATCATATGACCTGACCGACGAAGAAAAAGCCTGGCTACAAAATCTTGAGAAAGATAAAAAATAATCAACATTACTATTGTTCTCAGTGTTTGTATATGATATTATAGAACTTGTGGCAAATGCCAGTGAATAAGATGTTCCGCTGCAAAGATTACTAGCTTTGTATAGAGCATCTGTATGGAAGGAGGGAACATTACGATGAACAATATTATCCGAGAAATTACGAAGGAACAATTAAAAACTGACCTTCCAACATTCCGCCCTGGTGACACTGTACGTGTTCATGTAAAGGTCGTTGAGGGAACTCGTGAGCGTATCCAAGTATTTGAAGGCGTTGTTATCAAGCGTCGTGGTACTGGTGTTAGTGAAACGTTTACAGCTCGTAAAATTTCTTATGGTGTAGGTGTTGAACGTACATTCCCATTACACTCGCCGAAAATCGATAAGATCGAAGTGATGCGTCGTGGTAAAGTACGTCGTGCTAAATTATACTATTTACGTGCACTTCGCGGTAAAGCGGCTCGTATTAAAGAAATTAGATACTAGAAGTAAAGAAAGGAGCTTGATTTCACAAGCTCCTTTTTTCAACTTATTTTAGTTGTTAGTTTCTATTTAGTTGCTATATAATATTCTTATTGTGAGTGTTTGAAACGGGGATAACGTTTGACTGCTGTTTTCCGGTGTTTTGAATATCATTTTAAAATGAAACGTGTAGTAGACATAATGGAGGGAAGCTTATGTCGAGTGCGAAAAATGAAACGTGGGAATGGACAAAGGCACTGTTTGTTGCTCTCCTTTTAGCGGTATTAATTCGCTACTTTTTATTTGCACCAATTGTTGTTGATGGGGAATCAATGATGCCGACGTTGCATGATCAAGATCGTCTAATCGTAAATAAGATTGGCTATACGATTGGAAGTCCTGAGAGGTTTGATATTATTGTTTTTCATGCTACATCAGAGAAAGATTACATAAAACGAATTATTGGGCTGCCCGGTGAATCAATTCGATATGAGAATGACATACTTTATGTAGATGGTGAACCGATAGACGAGCCTTATTTAGATTTTTATAAACAACAGGTTACTGATGGTGGAAGCTTAACGTATGACTTTACGTTAGAAGAGGTAACGGGTGAATATGTTGTCCCTGAAGGACATTACTTTGTTTTAGGAGACAACCGGCGTCATAGTAAGGATAGTCGTAATATTGGTAATGTCCCAAAAGAAGAATTTGTTGGGAAAGCAAATATTGTCTTTTGGCCACTGTCCGATATTCGAATTGCAAAGTAGGTGAAAGTCATGACTATTCAATGGTTCCCGGGCCATATGGCCAAAGCAAGAAGGGAAGTTACAGAAAAATTAAAGCTTATAGATGTAGTGATTGAGCTGGTTGATGCCAGAGTTCCATTATCTTCAAGAAACCCGATGATTGATGAAATTGTTACTAATAAGCCAAGGCTGATTCTATTAAACAAAGCTGATATGGCTGATCCTGCCCTTACAGAAAAATGGGTGTCGTATTTTGAAGGAAAGCAGTTTAAGGTGTTATCGATTGATTCTCAATCAGGAAGAGGTGTTGAGAAAATTTCAGCGGCTTCAAAGGAATTGGCATCAGCTTTACTAGATAAATTGAAGGCAAAAGGGATGAAACCTCGTGCTATTCGTTGTCTAATATTAGGAATTCCAAATGTTGGCAAATCGACGTTGATTAATCGCTTAGCAAAGAAAAAAATTGCCCAAACAGGAGACAGGCCAGGAATAACTAAAAAACAACAATGGATTAAAGTAGGAAAAGATATGGAACTATTAGATACTCCTGGAATCCTTTGGCCGAAATTTGAAGATCAAACAATAGGTTTTCGTTTGGCAGTGACGGGGGCAATTAAAGATGAAATTCTTGATTTTCAAGATGTCGCTGTCTTTGCTCTTCGTTATTTAAAAGACGTATACCCAGAGCGCTTAAAAGAGCGTTACAAATTAACAGATATTCCTGATGATGTCATAGAGTTGTTTGATGAAATTGGCAGAAAACGAGGCTGCTTATTAAGCGGTGGATATATCGATTATGATAAAGCGGCAGAACTAATTTTGAGGGAATTGCGGTCCGGAAAATTAGGTCGTTTAACATTTGAACAACCTTAGATAGATTATCAGGATAAAAGACACGTCTTTGGCGTGTCTTTTATCGATTGTAGAGACAGTTGTAAAGAAAACCCTATTGACTGTCGATAGAAAGAGTAAAGATAAAAAGGACGATTAATTTATGGGGAAACTTTCAATTAAAGAGATAGAAGAAATATTATTTGATCCATCTAATGTATTAACAAAGCAGAAGTTAAAGGAACTTTCAAAAGATGACCGTAAAGGTGTACAAAAATTAGTTAAGAAATGGCAGCGGCAGCGGGAAGAGCAAAAAGAACTAGAGAAAAGTTTTGAAAAGATGTCCATTTATGAAAATGCACTGCGAAAGGAAAATAAGAAAATCATTGCCGGGATTGATGAAGTAGGAAGAGGACCACTAGCAGGGCCTGTTGTTGCTGCAGCAGTCATTTTACCGGATGATTTTTATTTATTAGGGTTAAATGATTCTAAGAAACTAACGAGTAAAAAGCGAGATGAGTTTTATGAATATATCATCGAACATGCCTTTGCGGTGGGCATAGGCATTATTACTGCTAAGGAAATTGATGAAATCAATATCTATGAAGCAACGAAAAAAGCAATGATGACTGCAATATTAGATTTACCTATTGAGCCAGAACATCTGTTAATCGATGCAATGAAGTTACCGATATCACTTCCGCAAACTTCAATTATTAAAGGAGATCAAAATAGTGTTTCGATTGCCGCAAGTTCAGTTATTGCAAAGGTTACGCGCGATCGAATAATGGAGAAGTTGGGAAGCCGTTTTCCTCAATATGGTTTTGA
Source organism: Anaerobacillus sp. MEB173 (assembly GCF_052119505.1). Taxonomy (NCBI): domain Bacteria; kingdom Bacillati; phylum Bacillota; class Bacilli; order Caryophanales; family Bacillaceae; genus Anaerobacillus; species Anaerobacillus sp. MEB173. The sequence goes on along the minus strand of NZ_JBJMAU010000003.1, from coordinate 183,735 downwards.
GAATCATATGGGTTATGGAACAGCGCAGCATCTTAATGCGTTAAGTGAGTATGGGGTCATGAATGAACATCGCAGGTCGTTCTCACCTATTAAGGAGTTAATGGAAAAGGAACAACAAATGAAGCTTTTCTAATAGAGTAAAGTGCATACAACGGTTTAATATTTGGGAGGAAATCAATGTTTAATGCCAATTTAGTTCAGCATCTATTAAAAGGAGTAGACCCAGTACATTTGAAAACTGTCCCATTAAAATCCGGGCAAATTTTTCAAGGTAGAATTGTAAAACTATATCCTGGTCAACTGGCATCACTTCAATTAGGAGGGATCGCATTAACGGCAAAGTTAGAAGCGGCATTAACACAAGGAGAACGTTATTGGTTTCAAGTTCAATCAGGAGAGGGGATTCCACACCTAAAAGTAATCGATCACAATACAATACGAAAGCAAACTTCAGGGACTCAGCAATCATTACCAATGAAACAGTTATTACAGCAATTTGGTTTGGCGGTAAGTAAAGAAAATGAGTTTATTCTTCAACATTTTTCAAAAGAAGAAGTTCCATTTTCAAAGGAAGATATTCGTATTGGTGGTGAACTACTAACTAAATCTGGGATGATTAATAAGGATGGGATTACAATTTTAAAGACGATTCTCCAAAAAAATCTCCCGCTTTCATTGTCTGTTTTTCTAGCTGTTAAACAAACCCTTTTTGGTGATTCGATATCAAATCAACTTGCACAACTGACTTCAATACTTGAAAACAAATCGAACGAAGACAAGCAATTCCGGTTACTTTATCAGCAGCTACGTCAAATTAGTACTGAAGTTATTATCACATCAGTCGAAACAAACATTGAAAACTTAAATAAAGTAAAAGGGCAAACAAATATCGTTCAACATCTTCACAAAGTAATACAATTAATAGGTTTAAATTATGAACATGAACTACAACAAGCGGTTGGGAATCAGCGGTTAGAAGAGATTACTTTTGAACGATTAAAGCCACTTTTACTCAAGGCATTACAGACTCCTATTGATTCATCAATTAAGCAACGTATAGAGTCATTAATACACCATATTACTGGATTGCAATTATTTTATAGTGAGCAACATGGACCTCTTCAGCAATATATGGTTCAAATTCCACTTACATTAGGTCAATTTCAATCAGATTTAACCGTTCAATGGCAAGGGAAAAAAAACGAAAAAGGAGATTTGGACACCGATCACTGTCGAATTATTTTATATTTACAGCTTGAACATTTACAAGAAACAATTATTGATGTACAAATTCAGAACAGAGTAGTCGCTATCCAAATTTATAATGAAAAAGAACGGCCAGCTTCTATGATTAGTGCCTTACAGCCTATACTGCAAGGCAATCTTGAAGAGAACGGGTATCATTTATCAATTGTAAAATGGACACAGGTAACGAATCGTCCTAATAAAACAACGATAACTAAAGGTCCACAGCGATATCAGCAACAAGCACTATATCAAGGGGTAGACGTACGAGTATGAAAATAAACCAAAATCTAAATAGAAAACAGGCGGTTGCTCTCGGTTATGATGTAAATCGTGATCAAACACCTAAAGTCATTGACAAGGGCCAAGGCTTTGTGGCAGAAGAAATCATCAAGGTGGCTAAAGAAAACCAAATTCCTATACAGGAAGATTGTTCTTTAGTACATCTCCTGCAGCAATTAGAAATTAATGAAGATATCCCTGTAGAATTATATGAGGTTGTTGCTGAAATATTTGCTTTTGTATATCGACTTGATCAAAAGAAGTAATCCTTCACTACAAAATTGAAATAAGCCCTTGGAGAATTGCTTCTCAGGGCTTATTTCAATTTTGTACGAAAATAAATAAATTGGTTAAGGATATACTATCATTGAATCGCTCATTAAATAAAGGGGTGTTTCCAGTGAGAAATCCGTTAATTGTACCGGAAGGAGAACAGTTTCTTCAACAGTATAAAGAAGAAATTGCTCATGAGTTTGGTATTCATCGATCTGTTTTAGAAAGCGAAATGTTGACAGAAGTAACAAAACGAATTACTGAAGAAGCTAAAAAAGAAGACGAGAAAAATAAAAATAAGGAGTGATGAGTTGTGAAGGATAAAAGAGAATTTGAACCAAATCCGAAAACTCCTTTAGACAGCTGGAATAAAAATATTGACCCGGCAATGATGTCTGGTGATTACTGGGTTGAAGAAGAAAATTCTCCGCTAGAACAAATGGATTGGTTTGAAGGTGAAGATTGTGAAGTAGCAGAAGAAAAGATGAACCCTCCAAAAAGTATATTTATGCATCCAACTCAAAACGTTAGCTATGGAAACGATTCCTTTACTGGTTCACGTCCAGACGAAGAGAAAAAGAAAAAGTGAAGTCTCATAGTACTTCACTTTTTTATGCGAAATGACTTTTTTCAACAAAAAATTATTATTTTTTCAAAAAAACCAAAAAAACATTGAACTTTTTAAAAAAGTAAGAGGAATTTGTAAAAGTATATCGAATAATAAAAAAGACGTGCATTTTTTGACTATTTTAAATAAGATAGAATAGAATGTAAAAATGCATTTAATTTTTTGGGCAAGTGATAGGAGGATGGAGAATGAATATCCACGAGTATCAAGGTAAAGAGATCCTGAGAAAGTACGGAGTTGCTGTTCCAAACGGTAAAGTAGCATTTACTGTGGAAGAAGCAGTAGAAAAAGCACAAGAGTTAGGCACACAAGTGTGTGTAGTAAAAGCGCAAATCCATGCTGGTGGGCGTGGTAAAGCAGGCGGTGTAAAAGTAGCCAAAAATATCGACGAAGTACGTACATATGCGAGTGAGATTTTAGGCAAAACACTTGTTACACACCAAACAGGACCAGAAGGAAAAGAAGTTAAGCGCTTGCTTATTGAAGAGGGCTGCGATATTAAAGATGAGTATTATATCGGTTTAGTTCTTGACCGAGCTACTTCACGTGTCGTTATGATGGCTTCTGAAGAAGGTGGTACTGAAATTGAGGAAGTAGCAGAAAAAACACCTGAGAAAATTTTTAAAGAAGTTATCGATCCTGCGGTAGGATTCCAAGGCTATCAAGCTCGTCGTTTAGCTTTCAACATTAATATTCCAAAAGAATTAGTTGGACAAGCTGTAAAGTTTATGATGGGATTATACCAAGTATTTATTGAAAAGGATTGTTCAATTGCTGAAATCAATCCGCTTGTTACGACTGGTGATGGCAAAGTAATGGCATTAGATGCGAAATTTAATTTTGATTCAAATGCTTTATACCGTCAAAAGGATATCTTAGAATATCGTGATCTGGATGAAGAAGATCCAAAGGAAATTGAAGCATCTAAATACGATTTAAGCTATATTTCTTTAGATGGAAATATCGGTTGTATGGTTAATGGTGCAGGTCTTGCGATGGCTACAATGGATATCATCAAGCATTATAATGGTGACCCTGCGAATTTCCTTGACGTTGGAGGCGGAGCTACAGCTGAAAAGGTTACTGAAGCATTTAAAATCATCCTTTCAGATACAAATGTAAAAGGAATTTTTGTAAATATCTTCGGTGGAATTATGAAGTGTGACATTATTGCTGAGGGTGTAGTTACAGCTACGAAAGAAGTTGGCTTAGAAATTCCTCTAGTAGTACGCTTAGAAGGTACAAATGTTGATCTAGGTAAGAAGATTTTAAATGAGTCGGGTTTAAATATTACTGCTGCTGATTCTATGGATGACGGCGCAGAGAAAATCGTATCATTAGTGAAATAGAAAGGCGGGACGTGGAGAATGAGTATCCTGATTAATAAAGATACAAAGGTTATTGTACAAGGGATTACTGGGGCAACTGGTTTATTCCATACACAACAAGCGATTGAATACGGTACACAAATCGTTGGGGGAGTAACTCCTGGTAAAGGCGGTACTGAAGTAGAAGGAATTCCTGTATTTGATACAGTTGAAGATGCTGTGAAAGCAACAGGTGCTAATGCTTCTGTTATTTACGTACCACCTGCATTTGCTGCAGATGCTATTATGGAAGCTGTAGATGCTGAGTTAGATTTAGCGATTTGTATTACAGAAGGAATTCCTGTAATGGATATGGTAAAAGTTAAACGTTTTATGGAAGGCAAGAAAACACGTTTAGTTGGACCAAACTGCCCAGGTGTAATCACACCTGAAGAATGTAAAATTGGTATTATGCCAGGTTATATTCATAAAAAAGGACATGTTGGGGTTGTTTCACGTTCAGGAACTCTAACATACGAAGCTGTTCACCAATTATCGACAAAAGGTATTGGACAATCAACAGCAGTAGGAATTGGTGGAGACCCTGTAAACGGAACAAACTTCATCGATGTTCTTAAACTATTTAATGAAGATGAAGATACGTATGCAGTAATCATGATTGGTGAAATCGGTGGAACAGCTGAAGAAGAAGCAGCAGAGTGGATTAAAGCTAATATGACAAAACCAGTTGTAGGATTTATCGGTGGACAAACAGCCCCTCCAGGTAAGCGTATGGGACATGCTGGTGCTATCATTTCTGGTGGAAAAGGAACTGCTGCAGAAAAAATCAGCACTCTTGAAAGCTGCGGTGTAAAAGTTGCTCAAACTCCTTCAGTTATGGGCGATACACTAGTTTCTGTATTAGAAGAAAAAGGCTTATTAGAAAAGTGTATTACTCATAAGTAATAAGCTAGAATATAGCTCCCAATTTAATTTGGGAGCTATTTTTTAATATTACTGAATGTAAATAAATAAGCAGTTTATCGTATGAAAATACAGAAAATTTAATAAATGAAGTCTATTTTAGAACCTAATAGAGGAGAGGTTTTACAAATGGAACTATTAAGTCAGCGCTTACTTCATATTCATCAGTGTCGTGGAATTGGTTGGAAAACAATTGCCCGGTTTCTTCAGACTGATTCTTCTCTAGAAAGTATCTACTACATGAACCTTACTGAACTTATGATGAAATTTAGAATGAAAAAAGAACATGCTACACTATTTTTTCATGATTTACAAAATATAAGGAAAGAAAATGTTTTACATTATTATGAGAAAAAGAGTATTATACCAATAACAATAGTTGATGAAAGGTATCCAAAATTGCTAAAGGAAATATACGATCCTCCTTGGGTTCTATATTGTAAGGGAGACCATACATATTTAAATAATCAACAACTCATTAGTGTAGTAGGGACTCGTTATCCTTCCAAAAATGGGTTAGCAAGTTTAAAAACGCTGCTCTTGCCCATTATAGAAAAAAGCTGGGTTATTGTTAGTGGTTTAGCGCTTGGTATTGATATTAGTGCCCATCAATTAGCTGTTGAAAATCGAGGTAAAACCATTGCTGTATTAGGTTCTGGATTCGATCATATTTATCCAAAAGCCCATCAATTGATGGTTGAAACGTTAGAGCGGGACCATTTGTTAATTTCTGAATATCCCCCTTTTGTGAAGCCTGCGAAATGGCATTTTCCTATGCGTAATCGTATTATAAGCGGATTAACAAAAGGGACAATTGTAATTGAAGCGAGGGAAAAAAGCGGTTCTCTCATTACGGCTGATCAGGCTCTTCAGCAGGGAAGAGAGGTCTTTGCAGTTCCAGGTTCGATTCTAGAGAAAAGGTCTGTAGGGACAAATCAATTAATTCAGCAGGGAGCAAAATTAGTACTAAATTCTGATGACATTTTAACTGAATTAAATGGTCAAAATTAGGCGAAAATGAAAAAAACACTAATTTTTTTCTCAAATATGTTTGACAAATGACAAAATAGTGGTTAATAATAGGGAAGATTTTAAATTACTAACGGAGGGGGAGGAAACAAAATATATGGCAGATTATTTAGTGATCGTTGAATCTCCCGCTAAAGCAAAGACAATTGGTAAATACTTAGGGAAAAAATATACGGTAAAAGCATCAATGGGACATGTACGTGATTTACCGAAAAGTCAAATGGGAGTTGACATAGAGCAAGAATTTACACCTAAGTATATCACTATCCGTGGGAAAGGTCCGGTATTAAAGGATTTAAAAACAGCGGCTAAAAAGGTGAAAAAAGTGTATTTAGCAGCTGACCCTGATCGCGAGGGTGAAGCAATTGCTTGGCATTTAGCACATAGCTTAAATATCGATGAAAATTCAGATTGTCGAGTTGTATTTAATGAAATAACAAAACAAGCGATTAAAGACGCTTTTAAGCACCCGCGTCCAATTAATAAGGATTTAGTGGATGCACAACAGGCCCGTCGAATTCTTGACCGTCTAGTTGGATATAATATTAGCCCTTTGCTTTGGAAAAAAGTAAAAAAAGGACTAAGTGCCGGACGTGTTCAGTCTGTTGCAGTAAAAATGATCATCGAACGTGAGAAAGAAATTAAAGAATTTGTACCTGTGGAATATTGGAGTATTCAAGGGACATTTAAGTTAAATGATGAACCTTTCGAAGCTAAATTTTACGGGGTTGATGGGAAGAAAACAGAATTAGGTTCTGAAGATGAAGTGAAACAAGTGTTAACTCGATTAAAAGGTGAAAACTTTTTAATTGAATCTGTTAAGAAAAAGGAACGGAAACGAAATCCGGTTGCCCCTTTTACGACCTCATCATTACAACAAGAGGCGGCTCGCAAGCTAAACTTCCGAGCCAAGAAAACGATGATGATCGCTCAACAATTATATGAAGGAATTGATATAGGTAAAGAAGGAACTGTCGGTTTAATTACCTATATGCGTACAGATTCTACAAGAATATCTGAGACTGCACAACAGGAAACGAAACAATACATTGAAGAAAATTATGGAGCTGAGTATGCCCGAACAGAAAAAAGGGAGATCAAAAAAGACAAAAAGCAACAAGATGCCCATGAGGCAATCCGCCCAACGTCGGTATACAAAGACCCGAAAAATATCAAAAGTTATTTAAGCCGTGACCAATTTCGTTTGTATAAATTAATTTGGGAAAGACTAGTAGCGAGTGAAATGGCACCTGCTGTGATGGACACTATGACAGTCGACCTTACAAATGAAGGGGTATTGTTTAGAGCAACTGGTTCTAAACTGAAATTTCCAGGCTTTATGAAAGTGTATATTGAAGGTAATGATGATGGGAAAAAGGAAGAGGACCGTTTACTTCCTAACCTTGAAGAGGGGAAATTGGTAACCAAAGAGGTTATCGAACCGAATCAGCATTTTACTCAACCGCCACCACGTTATACGGAAGCAAGATTAGTGAAAACAATGGAAGAGTTAGGGATCGGTCGTCCTTCAACTTATGCACCTACGCTTGATACGATTCAAAGAAGAGGTTATGTAGCTTTAGAGGATAAACGATTTATACCGACCGAATTAGGGGAAATTGTGTTAGAGTTAATTGTAGAATTTTTCCCTGAAATATTAGATGTTGAATTTACAGCAAAGATGGAAAACGACCTCGATTATATTGAAGAAGGTCGGGAAAATTGGATCCAGATTATTGATCAGTTTTATGACGGATTCGAAAAACGACTTAAAGTCGCAGAGGAAGAAATGAAAGAAGTTGAAATAAAAGATGAGCCAGCCGGAGAAGATTGTGAAAAGTGTGGACACGAAATGGTCTATAAGATGGGGCGCTATGGGAAGTTCATGGCTTGTTCGAACTTTCCTGATTGTAGAAACACGAAAGCAATCGTTAAGGATATAGGAGTGAAATGTCCAAGTTGTAAGGAAGGCAATATCGTTGAACGAAAAAGTAAAAAACGCCGAACCTTTTTTGGATGTGATCGTTATCCAGAGTGTGAATTTGTATCTTGGGATAAACCAATTGCCCGTCCATGTCCGAAGTGTCAATCTCTCTTAGTGGAAAAGAAAACGAAAAAAGGCGTACATGTACAATGTACATCATGTGATTACAAAGAAGAAACGAACTAAGAGTTTAGAGTTGAAAGTTTAGAGTATAGAGTTGTTTGAAAGTGTTTCATGTAGTTACTTCTTGTAAAGTCACTCAATGATTTTTTACTCTACACTCTAAACTCTACATTCTAAACTGAATGTTTTTGGAGGAATTTATTTTGAGCAGTACATATGTAAACGTAATTGGAGCAGGATTAGCTGGAAGTGAAGCAGCGTGGCAAATTGCAAAAGAAGGTATTCCAGTTAGATTATATGAAATGAGACCGGTAAAACAAACACCTGCTCATCATACTGATAAATTTGCTGAGCTAGTTTGCAGTAACTCATTACGTTCAAATGCGCTGACGAATGCAGTCGGTGTCCTAAAAGAAGAAATGCGGGTGCTTGATTCAGTGATCATTCGTTCTGCAGATGATTGTTCAGTTCCAGCAGGTGGGGCTCTAGCCGTTGACCGCCATGAATTTGCTGCTTTAGTTACAGATAGAGTCAAAAACCATCCATTGGTTACCGTCATCCATGAGGAGATTACTGAAATTCCTCAAGGTCCAACAGTAATTTCTTCAGGTCCGCTAACATCAAAAGCATTGTCTGATCAATTAAAGGCATTAACAGGTGAAGAGTATTTATACTTCTATGATGCGGCAGCTCCAATCATTGAAACAGAAAGCATCGATATGGAGAAAGTTTATTTAAAATCGCGGTATGATAAAGGTGAAGCAGCCTACTTGAATTGTCCAATGACTGAAGAGGAATTTAACCGCTTTTATGAAGCATTGGTATCTGCGGAAACGGTTCCGTTAAAAGAATTTGAAAAGGAAATCTTTTTTGAAGGATGTATGCCAATTGAAGTCATGGCTAATCGTGGGAAAAAGACAATGTTGTTTGGTCCTATGAAACCAGTTGGGTTAGAAGATCCGAAAACTGGTAAACGCCCTTTTGCAGTTGTTCAGCTACGACAAGATAATAGCTCAGGTACACTGTATAATATAGTAGGGTTCCAAACTCATCTTAAATGGGGTCCTCAAAAAGAAGTAATTCAGCTAATTCCAGGTTTAGAAAATGCAGAAATTGTCCGATATGGTGTTATGCATCGTAATACTTTTATTAATTCTCCAAATTTATTAAAGCCAACCTATCAGTATAAAGATAGGGAAGATCTGTTTTTTGCAGGGCAAATAACTGGGGTAGAGGGATATGTTGAAAGTGCAGCTGCAGGTTTAGTGGCAGGGTTGAATGCTGCTCGAAGTGTTCAAGAGAAAGAAACGATTATTTTCCCTGAAGAGACAATAATAGGAAGTATGGCCAATTACATAACAACGGCTAATCCAAAGAATTTTCAACCGATGAATGCAAACTTTGGTTTACTTCCACCCCTTGGAGAAAAGATAAAGAATAAAAAAGAAAGATATGAGCAATTAGCTAACCGGGCAATTGATGCAGTTCAGAATTTTGTGAATAAATTGTAAACTTTGTTGTCAGGGCTACTAAATTGTGATACAATTTAGTAGCCCTGTGAGGTGATTATCGTGTTAAAAACATATGATTCAGCTTTTGTGCAAATAATGACTAGCCGAATACAAAATGAAAGAATAAAGATCTATACAATAAAGTAAGCAGCATGCTGTTGATAAGTCTTGCTGCTGTTTCGTATGCTCTCGTGTAACATATTGATTTAACTTAGACATAAAAGAAATCTTTATACGTAGAATTTTTATGTAAGCTCGATAAGTAATTAGTAAACAAGGGAATGCTAGAATATATTATTACTTCAATGTAAGCTGTAAATGCAATGAAAATAGCAGCTTGTATACATACATAAAAATAAAATTCATTTGTTTTGTTCTAATACATGAAAATTACAACCGATTATAGGAATTTGAATAATCAGGGCGAATTCGCAAAAATAGGAGCTGTGAATGGAGAGTATGAATAGGAGGTAGTACATTTATGGAACATTCGTTTCATGCAACTACAATTTTTGCAATTAAACACAATGGAAAATCAGCTATGGCTGGTGATGGCCAAGTGACATTTGGAAATGCCGTTGTGATGAAACACACAGCGCGAAAGGTAAGAAAGTTATATCATGGAAAAGTATTGGCTGGATTTGCTGGTTCAGTTGCTGATGCCTTTACATTGTTTGAAAAGTTTGAAGGTCGACTTGACGAATATAATGGCAATTTGCAGCGTGCAGCAGTTGAACTGGCAAAAGAGTGGCGCAGTGATAAAGTATTGAGACGGCTTGAGGCAATGTTGATTGTTTTGAATGAATCACATTTACTTCTAATATCTGGAACTGGGGAAGTGATTGAACCTGACGATGGAATCTTAGCAATAGGTTCAGGAGGAAATTACGCTTTAGCCGCAGGAAGGGCATTAAAGAAACATGCATCAAATTTATCGGCGAAGGAAATAGCTACAGCTGCTTTAGAAGGAGCAGCTGAGATCTGTGTATATACAAATGATAATCTTGTTGTTGAAGAATTATAAAGTATGTAGATTGATTCGTGCGTAAGTAGAATAGAACCTGTATTGATCACGAGAAATTGAATCGCATAGATCGATATAAAAGGCTTGATGCATTCGTTAAATTCTTTTGGGAGTGATGATATGAAAGAGCGATTTACACCGCGTCAAATTGTTGAAAAGCTTAACCAATATATTGTCGGTCAAGAAAAAGCGAAGAAATCAGTTGCTATAGCATTAAGAAACCGATATCGCCGTAGCTTGCTTGATGAAAAACTACGCGATGAAGTAACCCCAAAAAATATTCTAATGATTGGCCCGACTGGAGTAGGAAAGACTGAAATTGCTCGGCGATTAGCAAAATTGGTAGGTGCCCCCTTTGTGAAGGTGGAAGCAACAAAATTTACAGAAGTAGGCTATGTTGGCCGAGATGTTGAATCGATGGTCCGTGATCTAGTAGAGACATCAATACGCCTTGTGAAGGAAGAAAAAATGCTCGGAGTGAGAGATAAGGCTGAATTAAATGCCAACCAACGAATTGTTGAGTTGATCGTTCCTTCTAAACAAAAACAAAGTCAATATAAAAATCCGCTAGAAATGTTCTTTGGTAATCAAAATCAATCACAGAATGACAATAATGAACAAAATGAAGATCAAGATTTAACTCAAAAGCGAAGAAAAGTTGCCCATCAATTAGCAATGGGGGAACTTGAAGATGAGGTCATTACTGTGGAGGTTGATGAACAGTCGCAAAGCTTTTTAGATATGTTCCAAGGGTCAGGGATGGAACAGATGGGAATTAATATGCAAGATATGCTTGGCGGTATGATGCCTAAAAGGAAAAAGAAGAGAAAGTTAAGTGTTTCCCAAGCAAGAAAAGTCCTGATTGAGGATGAGGCACAAAAGCTAATTGATATGGATGAAGTCACACAGGAATCAGTTCGCCGTGCTGAGCAGTTAGGTATTATTTTTATTGATGAAATTGATAAGGTGGCTGGGAAGAATCAAAACTCAGCAGATGTATCAAGAGAAGGTGTCCAAAGGGATATTCTGCCAATTGTAGAAGGTTCAACGGTTGTAACGAAGTATGGACCTGTTAAAACAGATCACGTGTTATTTATTGGAGCAGGTGCCTTTCATATGTCTAAGCCATCCGATTTAATACCTGAATTACAAGGACGCTTTCCAATTCGTGTTGAGCTAAACAGTTTAACTGTTGATGACTTTGTTCGAATTTTAATTGAACCAGATAATGCTTTACTTAAACAATATCAAGCTTTATTGGCAACAGAAGGTATACAAGTTAAGTTTTCTGACGATGCTATTCGTAAGATTGCTATTATTGCGACAGAAGTAAATGAAGAAACAGAAAATATTGGAGCGAGAAGACTACACACAATTCTTGAACGTCTTCTAGAGGACTTATCTTTTGAAGCACCAGATATAACGTTAGAAGAAATTATTATTACTCCATCATATGTAGATGAAAAATTAGCCTCTGTAGCTAAAAATAGAGATTTAAGTCAATATATTTTGTAAAGGATCGACCTAGGAGGAAAAGTAAATATGGATTTATTAAACAAAACAAGAAAGATTAATGAAATGTTACAAAAAACAGCAGGACAGCCTGTAAATTTTAAAGATATGGCTGAGACACTACGTGATGTCATTGAGGCAAATGTTTTTGTCGTTAGTCGTCGAGGGAAGCTGTTAGGATTTGCTATCAAGCAAGAAATTGAAAATGAACGTATGAAAAAGATGTTAGAGGAAAGACAATTTCCAGAAGAGTATACGAGTGGTTTATTTAAAATAGAAGAAACATCTTCAAATCTAGATATTGAGAGTGAGTTTACAGCCTTCCCAATTGAAAATAAAGAGCTGTTTGGTTCTGGTTTAACAACAATCGTTCCAATTCAAGGCGGGGGAGAAAGATTAGGTACACTTATTCTCGCCAGATTAAAAGAGTCATTTTCAGATGATGATCTAATTTTGGCTGAATACGGTGCAACAGTAGTTGGTATGGAAATTCTTCATGAAAAAACTGAAGAAATTGAACAAGAGGCTCGCAGCAAAGCAGTCGTACAAATGGCAATTGGTTCACTTTCATATAGTGAATTAGAAGCTGTTGAACATATTTTTGAGGAGTTAGATGGTTATGAAGGCTTACTGGTTGCAAGTAAAATTGCTGACCGAGTTGGAATAACAAGATCGGTGATCGTTAATGCACTAAGAAAGCTTGAAAGTGCTGGTGTAATTGAATCACGTTCTCTAGGTATGAAAGGAACGTATATTAAGGTATTAAATGATAAATTTTTATTAGAACTTGAAAAATTAAAAACAAACTAGTTAGATTTAAAAAGCTATTTCATTAAATTGAAATAGCTTTTTTCATTTTTTTAGATCAAGCGCTTTGCTCTTTTTCCAATAAAAAAAACTGTAACAAATTTTTTAAATATAGCTATTAAAATATTATATAGAATAAATAATGTGCAGATACCAAGATTATGCTCTAATAGAAATAAAAGGCCTATGATTCGACAGAATATGAGGCTATAGTAGGGGATTTTAATTAGGTCTTTCTTCTTGAATAGAAGATGGATTTAAAGTTTGTTAGACATTATCCTACGCAATATTATACAATACGACTATAACGTAAATTTTATGTCGGTTTTAATCGGAGGAATTTTTGTGAAGCTGTTTTCAAATTCAACGTTTATGGTGCTAGAGCAAGCATTAAATAATGCATCTCTTCGACAAAAAACGATATCGCAAAATGTTGCGAATGTTGATACACCAAATTATAAATCAAAACAAGTGATATTTAAAAATCACTTAAATGAAGCGATGAATGCTCATCGAACTGATGAGCGCCATTTTCAATTTAGTTCTTCTAATAAAGGCGGTCCAGTTATAAAGACCATGAATAATACATTTGTAAATCATAATGGGAATAATGTTGATATTGATTATGAAATGGCAGAAATGGCAAAAAATCAAATCTACTACAATGCTTTAATTGATCGAATGAATGGAAGATTTAGTAGCCTAAAAACAGTTTTAGGAGGTAAGTAAGATGTCAATTTTTCAGGGCTTTAATACAACTGCCTCTGCTTTAACTGCACAGCGTCTACGTATGGATGTTGTTTCTGCGAACATGGCAAATGTCGATTCTACTAGAGGAAGAATCGTAAATGGAGAGTGGCAGCCTTATAAGAGAAAAATGGTAGTAATGGAACCGCTGAAAAATGGAAAATTCTCTAATTACTTGTCTAAAGCAATGAACCAAACAGAGAATCCTGGTCAGGGAGTTCGGGTGAGCAGAATTATCGAAGATCAGACCCCGTTTAAGATGGTTTTTCAACCAAGTCATCCGGATGCAAATGAAGAGGGCTATGTAGCAATGCCTAATGTAGATCCACTTAAGGAAATGGTAGATTTAATGGGGGCAACAAGATCCTATGAGGCAAATGTAACAACACTTAATGCGACAAAAAATATGCTAATGAAAGCATTAGAAATTGGTCGATAGGAGGTAAGGAGCGGTGGATAATATAATGAATCGAATCCAACCAATGGTGTTTACACCTTCAAATAACCAAACAAAAATTACACCCCATGAAGCGCAGACTAAATTTAAAACAGCATTAAAAGATGCAATGAATCAGGTTAATGAAGCACAAAATGCATCAAGTAAAGCCACAGAAAAACTAGTAAATGGGAATATTAATGATTTGCATGAAGTAATGATTATCGGACAAAAAGCAAGTATTAGTTTACAAGCAACAGTTGAAATACGTAATAAAGTTGTCGAAGCATATCAAGAGGTTATGAGAATGCAAGTTTAATAGTTATCATGTAATGATGAAAGTAACTATTCTATTTATTTCTTTTACTTTACCGGGGTCATTGCAGTTTGGGAGGAAAAATGAAAGAGAAACTCGTCGTATATAAAGATAGATTAATTGAATATTGGAACGGTCGGACGAAGTTGCAAAGAGGAATGATTTTTGGTTCATTCCTTTTACTCGTTATCGCTCTAATCTTCGTTACTTCCTTTGCTTCTAAATCCACCTTTGTACCGTTGTATACAAACCTTAGTGTACAAGAAACTGGTGAAATAAAAGCAACCTTAGATGCCAGGGGGATAGCGTCAGAAATATCAGATAATGGCACAACAATCAGTGTGCCTGAACAGCAAGTAGATATTTTAAAAGTTGAACTCGCTGCCGAAGGATTACCGAAGAGTGGCAGCATTGATTATAGCGTTTTTAAAGATAAAATGGGCTTTGGTATGACTGATAATGAATTCTCAGTTATCGAGCGTGCAGCGATACAAACAGAACTGGCAAATTTAATCCGTAACATTGAAGGTGTAAATAGTGCAAATGTTATGATTACACTTCCTGAAGAGAGTCTTTGGATATCAGAACAAGGACAAGTTTCATCAGCATCAATCGTTCTGAACTTAGCTACTGGTTATCAATTGAATCAACAGCAGGTGAATGCCCTTTATCACCTTGTTTCCAAAAGTGTTCCAAAACTCCCTATGGATAATATCGTCATTATGAATCAAATGTTTGAGCATTTTGAATTAAAAAATGATGAAAATTCTATACTTGACTCAACTTTAACAGTTTATGATCAACAGCGTCAAATAAAAAACAATATTGAAAGGGATTTACAAAGACAAGTTCAACAAATGCTCGGCACAATAATGGGGCATGATAAAGTCCTAGTTTCCGTTACTACTGATATTGATTTTACGAAAGAAAATCGTGAGGAAAGTTTAGTAACACCTGTTGATGAAGAGAATATGGAAGGATTAGCCGTAAGCATCGAGAGAATTACGGAAACATACACCGGAGAAGATATGCCAGAAGGTGGTGTGGCAGGAGCAGGCGAAACAGATATCCCAAACTATATTGGAATGACTGGTGCCGGTGGTGGCGATTATGAACGGATCGAAGAAAGAATAAATAATGACGTTAATCGAATAAGAAGAGAAATTGTAGAGAGTCCATACCAAATACGGGACATCGGAATTCAAGTAATGGTGGAACCACCAGATCCTGAGAACCTAAATTCGCTTCCTGTTGAACGGGTGAATGATATTCAACAAATTTTAAGTACAATTGTAAGAACAAGTATCTCTAAAGATATTGTCGATCAATTAACTCCTGAGCAAATAAATGATAAGGTTTTCGTCTCGGCACAGCCATTTAATGGAAAAGTTGAAATTGAACAGGCGGCATCTAATGAAATTCCTATGTGGTTATACGTTGTTGGTGGAGTTCTTGTTGTTGTTATTCTTTTACTACTGTTTTTATTATTCAAGAAAAACAAAAATCGCCAAAAGGATATGGAATTTGAAGAATTTGTTGAACAACCTGCCTTTGATATTCCTGATATTAATGAAGAACGAGATTCAGATGAAATAGCTCGTAGAAAGCAGTTAGAAAAAATGGCAAAAGAAAAACCGGAAGAATTTTCAAAATTACTTCGTTCTTGGTTATCAGAAGATTAGGAGGGGAGAAATATGGCTAGAAAAGAATTAACAGGAAAAGAAAAGGCTGCGATTCTCCTAATATCGATGGGGCCTGAAGTATCAGCCCAAATATTTAAACATTTGACAGAAGAAGAAATTGAGAAACTAACATTAGAGATTGCAAACGTTAGAAAGGTCGAGCCTCATCTAAAGGATGAGGTTTTAGATCAGTTTCACCAATTAGCTTTGGCACAAGATTATATAGCGCAGGGCGGTATTGGTTACGCAAAAAGTGTACTAGAGAAGGCTCTTGGCGAACAAGAAGCGATGGAAATTATTAATCGTTTAACATCTACTCTTCAAGTCCGGCCATTTGATTTTGCCAGAAAAGCAGATCCAAGTCAGATATTAAACTTTATTCAAAATGAACATCCTCAAACCATTGCACTGATTCTTTCATATTTAGAGTCAGTACAAGCAGGACAAATCTTATCAGAATTACCGCAGGAGTTACAGGCAGATGTCGCAAAAAGGATTGCTTTAATGGACAGTACATCACCTGAAATTGTAAATGAAGTTGAATCGATTCTAGAGCAAAAACTCTCAGCAACAGTTACTCAAGATTATACGCAGGCAGGCGGGATAGAAGCTGTGGTTGAAGTATTAAATAGCGTTGACCGCAGCACAGAGCGAACAATTCTTGATGCTTTGGAAATCCAAGATCCAGAACTTGCGGAGGAAATTAAGAAGCGAATGTTTGTATTTGAGGATATTGTTACACTCGATAATCGTTCAATCCAAAGAGTAATTCGAGATGTCGAAAACGAAGATTTACAATTGGCACTCAAAGTTTCCAGCGACGATGTAAAAGAAGTTGTCTTTAAAAATATGTCACAGCGTATGGCTGAAACTTTCAAAGAAGAAATGGAATTTATGGGGCCAGTTCGCCTTCGTGATGTTGAGGAGGCGCAAACTCGAATTGTAGCAGTAATACGCCGACTTGAAGAGACTGGGGAGATCGTTATTGCACGTGGCGGAGGAGATGATATTATTGTCTAACATCATAAAATCATCGTTCGCTGCGACCTCAAATCAAGTGGAAAAAAAGATGATACAGCTACGGAGATTTTCTTACCCCAAAGATGAAAATGATGAAGTGACAAATAGTTCTGTTAATGAACAACAGAATGAGGATATTTTTAATAAACAAATAGAAATTGAGACTCTGCTAAGTAATGCCCAGAAAGAAGCTGCTCGTCTTCTTAAAGAAACAGAGGACGAGTGTTTATTAAAACGACAGCAGATTGAGCATGAAAAAGTAGAATTTGAACAACAGATGCAGGTTGCCCTACAATCCGCAAAAGAAGAGGGCTATCAGGCTGGATTTAATCAGGGGCTTGAGGAAGGGAAACAGCAATATGATCAGGCGATTCAAGAGGTCCATGCATTAATTGATTCGGCAAAACGGAATTATATTGAAGAAATTGAACAAGCTGAACCGATGATGATTGAATTGGCTATGAAAGTTTCAAAAAAAATTACAGGTTACATTTTAGCTGAACATGATGAAACCTGGCTGCAAGTTGTTAAGGATGCGATTAACGAAGTGAGAGAACAAGATGATATTAAAATTATCGTCCACCCTAGCATGTACGATATGACATTACGGCATAAAACAGAACTGAAAACCATTCTTAATCGGATGCAAAATCTTATGATTTACCCAGATCCATCACTTGATGTATATGGCTGTAGAATTGAAACGCCGTACGGGCAGATTGAAGCGTCAGTCACTTCGCAATTATCCGAAATAAAGAAGAAATTGTTGGAAAAGCTCCAGGAGGAGTCAGATGAACACGAATAGATTGTTATACGAGGTCGAACAGCTCAATCCATATAAATATTTTGGTAAAGTTTCGAGGGTTGTTGGATTAACGATAGAATCGAAAGGACCACAAGCATCAGTCGGTGACCTTTGTTATATTTTCGTTGGGAAAGATAAGAAACGGAAGGTCGTTGCCGAGGTTGTTGGCTTTCGTGATGAAAATGTACTCCTTATGCCATTTACGAGTGTTACAGAGATTTCTCCCGGCAGTTTAGTAGAGGCCTCTGGTAAACCGCTCCACATAAAAGTAGGCTCTGGTTTAATTGGTAAGGTAGTTGATGCATGTGGATACCCATTGGATGGAAGCTCACTGCCAAAGGGATTATCTCCGTTCCCAACTGAACAAAATCCTCCGAATCCTATGACAAGACCACGTATTGAACAATCCTTAAGTATAGGAGTTAGATCAATTGATAGTCTATTTAGTGTCGGTAAAGGACAAAGGATGGGAATCTTTGCAGGAAGTGGTGTTGGGAAAAGTACGTTAATGGCGATGATTGCCAAAAATTCAGATGCGGACCTAAATGTTATTGCATTAATCGGAGAACGTGGTCGAGAGGTTCGTGATTTTATTGAACGTGACTTAGGTCCTCAAGGGCTTAAGAAAACAATTGTTGTTGTGGCGACATCAGACCAACCTGCACTAATGAGGATAAAAGGCGCACTAACAGCAACGGCAATTGCCGAATATTTCCGCAACCAAGGTCAAAATGTGACATTAATGATGGATTCAGTTACAAGATTTGCAATGGCACAACGAGAAGTGGGGCTTGCGATAGGTGAACCGCCAACGACAAAAGGTTACACTCCTTCCGTCTTTGCTATGTTACCGAAGCTTTTAGAAAGATCAGGTACTAATGAACACGGTAGTATAACGGCGTTCTATACTGTGCTTGTTGACGGGGATGATTTAAATGAACCGATATCAGATACTGTGCGGGGAATTTTAGACGGCCATTTGGTTTTAGACCGAAAATTAGCAAACAAAGGACAGTTTCCAGCCATTAATGTTCTAAAAAGTATTAGTCGTGTCATGAATGATATTACTATGCCTTCTCACCGTCAAGCGGCAAACCGACTACGTGAGCTTTTGGCCACTTATTATGATTCTGAGGATCTGATTAATATTGGTGCGTACAAAAGAGGCTCATCGAAGGAAGTTGATTTAGCTATTCAAATGTATCCGAAGATTATTTCTTTTTTAAAGCAGTCAACGGAAGAAGAGATTCCACAAGAACAATCAATCGCAACCTTACTTGATCTTTTTGGAAAGGAAGAAAGGTAGATTATGGTTTTTGATTATACGTTACAAAAGATTCTAGATGTAAAAAAAAGAGAAAAAAATGCTGTTGAAGGTGAATATCAAGAAGCAACAAAAAGCTTTGAAGAGGTAGCAACAAACTTGTATAACCTGCTAAAGAAAAAAGAACAGTTAGAATTTGATTATCAGGGTCGATTAGAAAGAGGAGTTATGATTGGGGAGTTGCAGTTATCACAATCTACTATTTACCTATTAGAAAATCATATTAATAAAGTGGAAGTGCAAACACAACAGGCAAGAAATTACATGAACAGTAAAAAAGACGAATTGTTAGAGAAATCAATAGAATTAAAAAAATATGAAAAAATGAAAGAGTTGCAATACGAGCAATTTGTACAACATCTAAAGGTTGAAGAAAATAAACAAATGGATGAAATTTCTACTCAACAGTTCATAAATCGCTGATATTAGGTTAGGTGAACAAATGGCAAAAGATTTAGAAGTTATAGAGGAAAAGGAATACAGTAAATTTCAATGGTTTTTTATGATTATATTCATCCCTACCGTTTTTGCAGCAATCCTAGCAATTATTGTGTTCATGTTTATGGGAATCAATGTACTTGAAAAAGGGAAAGAAATCAGTATGAAACTTCCAGTTGTTTCAAGTTGGATAACTAATAATCAAGACAACCTGGAGCCAGAAGTCGACGTTGATGAGTTACAAACAACAATTGTGAAACAACAAAGTGAATTGGAAGCATTGAATGAGCAACTCGTAGAAAGAGATGAGGAAATCGTTAATCTAAATAGGGAGATTGACTCCCTCGCTCGTCAAATTGAAATTTTTGAAGAAGATCGGCAAAATAATCAAATGGCTATCGAAGTAGAGTTGACAGAAATTGCAAAAACATATGAGTCGATGTCATCAAAAAATGCAGCAAAAATTATCTCCGAACTTGATACAACTGAAGCATTGCAGCATATATCAACATTAAAACCAGAAACAAAAGCGTCAATTTTAGCAAAGATGGAGCCGGAAAAAGCTGCGGTTATTATGTCTGAACTTTATAGTGAGTAACAGTGCAATTCCTTTGAAAGGAGGTGAAAACATGAACATAGGTGCCATGCAACTTTTAGGAAATAGTACACAAATTGATCCAGTGACAAAAGCACAACATCAAGGTGGATCAAGCAACAACTTTTTAGCTATTCTTGGTGAAACGATGAAAGACGGGATCATCCAAGCAAATAGTGTTCCGAACATAAGTGAAGAAAATAGTGATCAACAATTGTTACAACAACTGAGAGCTATTGTTAATGACCTTTCTTATGAAGAAGCATATGTAAGTATTGATAACTTACAATCCAAAGAAGTTCAAGACCTACTTGATCAACTTCCCATTGGATTAGCAGAAAAGATAGAATCGATATTTTCTAGCGGGCTACCAGTAGATACATTAGTAGATTCAGAGGATCTTTTAAATAATCCAATTCATTTATTGTCGTTATTTATCAAAGTCACAACCGCTACAAAATCTGGTTCAATCAGTCAAAATGATGCTGATGTACAGCAGAACAATAATGAGCAAAAAACAATCCAACTATTGCTTGAGAAGTTCTTGAAAACTCTTGACCCAAATTCACTAAAACAAGCAGCTAATCAAAACTTCATCGATGAAGAGACATTCATTAAGAAGTTAAAGATGGCTATGGGGACAGAAGAAACACTTCAACAAAATAAAAATTCTATATTTCCATTTCCTTTAGGGGTAAAGATTGGTATGAATCCACTTCAACAATTTGCGATTCATATAGGAGATCAAAATCAACAAGTAATGGAACATCAATTTATTCGTCAGTTTCAAGAGATTTTAGGGCGTAGTTCGTTAATTAATTTTAAAAATGGTCATCACGAACTTTCAATTAAGCTTTATCCAGAACACTTAGGTCGTCTGGATATCCGTTTAACTCAAATAAATGGTGAAATTATTGCAAGAATCATGACAACTTCATTCAAAGCTCGAGAATTAATTGAATCGCAGTTGAGTCAGTTGCGTCAAGCGTTTGGTTCTCAACAAATCAATGTTGAGCGGATTGAAATATCGCAGCAGCAAACTGGACAGGCATTTTCAGAACAACAGCAAAATAAACAACAGTCAGAACGAGACGATGGTTCACATCATACACAAGAAAATACCAATGAGAAGCAGGAAGATTCATTTTCAGATGTATTAGAAGAGGTAACGATTAATCAGAAAGTTTAGGTGGTTTTATGCCAAATACAATCACAGAATCTCTATATTTAGTAGACCGGCAAGCCCAACAACGTAATACGGGACAAAGTTTGTTAGATAAGGATGCATTTTTGAGAATTTTACTAACGCAGCTGCAAAATCAAGATCCAATGAATCCGATGGAGGATAAAGAATTCATCGCTCAAATGGCGACATTTACTTCATTAGAGCAGATGACAAATATGAGTAAATCAATGGAGAAATTCGTATCCATTCATCAAAACAGTCAGCTCTTGCAGCATAGTGAACTAATCGGTAAAAGCGTGAAATGGAGTAAAGAAGTACAGGTTGATGAATACCGAACGAGGACGGATTATTATGAGCATGTAGTAAAATCTGTTCGAATGGATCAAGGGAATGTCAGGTTAGAGTTGGAGGATGGTACACTGATTCGAGCAGATCAGCTGGTTCAAATAAGTTCAGCACCAATACCTGATAATCAAAAGACGGAGAACCTTGATAAAGAGCAAGACAATAATAATTCAGGGAAAAATGAATCATTTTAACAAAGGATACCGTTATTTCATAGGGGGTGCACGTAATGGATCCCAGGATTGTAACGCAACAATTGCACCAGTTACCAAAACTGCCTACAAAATTTCAGAAACAACCTGTAAAACAGAATAGTTCGTTTCAACATGTACTCGATTCAACGCTACATGGTATTGAGCATCTTAAGGTAAGTAAACATGCTGAGAAACGTTTGCAAGAGCGTGGAATTACGATTGATCACACCAAATGGGAAATTATTTATGATCGTATCCAAGAGGCTAAGCAAAAAGGTGTTAGTGATTCATTGGTTTTGTTGAAAGAGGGTGCACTAGTAGTTAGTGCTAAAAATAATACTGTTATCACGGTACTTGATCGTCATGAAGCGAAATCACAAATTTTTACGAACATAAATGGAACAATTGTTATTGATTGAGGCTGGACCTGAAAAGGAAGCCATGCAGTTGTGGATTGATGGAAGCAACTGAATTATAGAGGTGGAGGAAAATAATATGTTACGTTCGATGTATTCAGGGATTGCAGGAATGAAAAATTTCCAAGTCAAACTTGATGTAATAGGTAATAATATTGCCAATGTAAATACATATGGCTTTAAAAAAGGTAGAACAACGTTTAGCGATTTGGTGAATCAACAAATAGCAGGAGCTAGTGCACCAGGTCCGCAAAAAGGTGGAACAAACCCGATGCAGGTCGGACTTGGAGCACAATTAGCTTCTATTGATACAATTCATACGCAAGGTAGTTTGCAAAACACTTCTAGAGCATTGGATTTAGGTATATCAGGTGATGGTTATTTTGTAGTATGGAATGGTCAAGAGGGGGATGCTGCTGAGTATAGTTACACAAGGGCAGGTAACTTTTATTTTGATCAGAATGGGGATGTAGTGAATAGTGACGGATTGTTTGTTGTCGGTATTAATCAGGCTGGTGATGATCTACAGAAAATCAATGTTCCAACTACGGCGCAAAGCTTTAGTATCGGGAGTGATGGAGTAATTCGTTTTATTGAAAATGGAACGTTAGACGAAGCGGGCCAGATTGCTTTAGCGAAGTTCTCTAATCCCGAAGGCCTTCAAAAGATTGGTGGCAATCTATTTCAGCAAACAGCAAATTCTGGACTGGCTGCATTTCAATTTGAAGAAACCCCGGATGGTAACTTATTAGCCTATATTACAAGACCTGAAAGCAACGGAACAGGAGCACTAATCTCAGGAACACTCGAAATGTCCAATGTTGATCTATCAGAGGAATTTACAGAAATGATTGTTGCGCAGCGCGGGTTTCAAGCAAATACGAGAATAATAACGACATCAGATGAAATTTTACAAGAGTTAGTAAACTTAAAACGTTAAGTAAGTTATTAAGTATAACAGGGAGGAAAGGGCTAGGTTATAAGATCTAGCCTGTAACATAAAAAGGATGATTACTTTAACGAGAATTAATGGCCAATCATTTACACTGAATGCAATATATATCCAAGAAGTACAGTCATTTCCGGATACGACGATAACTTTGTTAAATGGAAAAAAAATAGTCGTGCTAGAGCCTGAGGATGATGTTATTCTTAAAGTGAAGTCTTTTTACCGGGAAGTTGGTCTCATACGAGTAATCAGTGATGTGGAGGGTCCTTGATTGTTTAAGAATAAATTAGTAAAGATTATGTTAATTATACTTATTGCGTTAACATTAATTGGGGTCACTGCTTTAGTTGTAATTAATTACTTTTCCTCAACATCAGATGAGCCAAAAGAACTAACTATTGAAGAAGTCATAGAATTGTCGGTCGACACGCAGGAAATTACGACAAATTTATTATCGAATGATTATATAAGAATAAAATTTAAGATACAAACAGATAACAAAAAGGCAAAAGTTGAACTGGAAAAGAGAGACTTTCAAGTAAATAACATTATTATTCGGGAACTGTCTGGGATGGAATCCACTGATTTTGAGGGGCCAGAAGGATTACAACAACTTGAAGATAACCTAAAGGTTATGATCAATGAAATTTTACAGAATGGTAAGGTTGTCCAAGTTTACACAACCTCTATTATTGTTCAGTAACCGCGAAAGAAAGAATACAGACTAGAGGAACAGAAGCAAAGAGAGGTGAAGCTCTTGGCTGATATTTTATCGCAAGGTGAAATTGATGCTCTGTTATCAGCAATTTCGACTGGAGAAATGGATGCAGCGCAATTAAAAAAGGAAGAAAATGAAAAAAAAGTAAAAATATATGATTTTAAAAGGGCGTTGCGTTTCTCAAAGGACCAAATACGAAGTTTAACGAGAATACATGAAAATTATGCTCGACTTTTGACGACATTTTTTTCCGCACAATTACGAACGTTTGTGCAAATCTCAGTTGCTTCGGTAGATCAACTGCCGTATGAGGAGTTTATTCGTTCTGTCCCTAAGATGACAATTTTAAATGTGTTTGATGCCTATCCGTTAGAAGGACGGTTTTTAATTGAAGTGAATCCTAATATCGCTTATTCAATGCTTGACCGTTTGTTAGGCGGACGGGGAACGAGTATCAATAAAATTGAGAATTTGACAGAGATTGAAACAAAAATTATGACCCAGCTATTTCAACGCATGCTGGAAAGCTTTGAAGAGGCATGGAGCTCTGTCATTGAGTTTGATTTAACAATGGAAGAGCTTGAAGTCAATCCTCAATTTTTGCAAATGGTTTCGCCAAATGAAACAGTTGTTGTCATCTCATTATCAACAACAATTGGTGAAACGTCAGGAATGTTTAATATTTGTCTCCCTCATGTTGTTTTAGAGGAAATACTTCCTAAGTTATCAGTCCATTACTGGATGCAAACAAAGAAAAAACAACGAGAGAATGTTGAAATTGAAGCTCTTGAGGAAAGTGTTAAACTGGCTAAAGTCCCTATAAATGTTGAATTAGGCCGATCTTCAATTTCGATTCAGGAATTTCTTCAGTTGGAACTGGGTGACATTATTGAATTAAATCAACTAATCGATAAGCCGTTATTAGTAAATGTTGGAGGTCACAGAAAGTATTATGCCCAGCCTGGAAAATTGAGAAACAATATTGCGGTTCAAATTACAGAGCTGATCGAAGAGGGGGATGGAAATGAGTGATATGTTATCTCAAGATGAAATTGATGCTTTATTAAATGGCATAGATGATTCGTCCGAGAATGATGATAGTGATTTAAAGGTTGAAAACTATTTATCAGTTATTGAACAAGATGCTTTGGGGGAAATAGGAAATATTTCATTTGGAAGTGCTGCAACTGCACTCTCCACATTATTAAATCAAAAAGTTGAAATTACAACGCCAAAAGTATCTATCATTGAAAAAGGGAAACTGGATATGGAGTTTCCACATCCTCATGTTGCAGTAAATGTTGAATACACCGAAGGGTTTGAAGGGACAAATTTACTTGTCATTCGGACGACGGATGCCCAGATCATTGCTGATTTGATGCTAGGTGGGGATGGACTGAGTCCTTCTGATCAGTTAGGGGAAATGGAAATCAGTGCGGTTCAAGAAGCAATGAATCAAATGATGGGATCAGCTTCAACATCAATGTCTACCATTTTTAATAAAAAAGTAGATATATCGCCGCCGGGAATTAATTTATTGGATGTTAAAGAGAGAGAAGGTCTTAATACAATACCGAATGAAGAAATATTGGTTAAGATCTCATTTCGGTTAAAAATAGGGGACCTAATTGACTCAAATATTATGCAATTAGTAACTGTGTCATTTGCCAAAGGATTGGTAGAAGAACTTATGAGTCCGTCAAAAAGCGAAGAGGTTGTCATGCAACAGCAGACTAATCAGTCCGAAGCTCCTCCTATTGAACCGCAACATCGTTTTCAAGAGCAGGAGCAACAATTCAATCCAAAGGAGCAAGAGATCCAACACAATTATCGTTTGCCTGAGGAACCACAACATCAGTACCAAATGAGTCCGCCTCCTGTTCAGCAACAACATTATGGTGCTAATAATCAGCGTGCTGCGAATGTACAACCTGTAGCGTTTTCAAGCTTTGATCCACCGCACCTACAGCAACCGGAAACGAAAAATTTAAATATGCTGTTAGATATTCCGCTGCAGGTAACAGTTGAACTAGGGAGAACTAAACGCACCGTAAAGGATATTCTAGAATTATCCCAAGGCTCTATTATCGAGTTAGATAAATTAGCCGGTGAACCGGTAGATATACTTGTTAATAATAAATTGATTGCCAAAGGTGAAGTAGTCGTCATTGATGAAAACTTCGGTGTTCGAGTAACAGATATTGTAAGTCAAAGAGACCGATTGCAAAATTTATAACTATATTTAATATCTAAAGGAGGCCAAATTAATGGCACAAAACATTTTAATTGTAGATGATGCAGCATTTATGAGAATGATGATCAAGGACATTTTATCGAAAAACGGATACGAAGTTGTTGGTGAAGCAACAGATGGAGCACAAGCAGTTGAAAAGTACAAAGAATTATCTCCTGATTTAGTGACAATGGATATTACAATGCCAGAAATGGATGGAATTACAGCATTGAAAGAAATAAAAAAAATTGACCCTAATGCGAAAGTAATTATGTGTTCAGCTATGGGACAACAAGCGATGGTGATTGATGCTATACAAGCGGGAGCTAAAGACTTTATTGTTAAACCATTCCAGGCAGATCGAGTTCTTGAGGCAATTAAAAAGACACTTGGGTAAGGCTAGGATTTGTAATGCAATGAAGTAAGCTATTTTTTAGTTTGACCATTATAGCAGACAAATGCTCATGCTTTTAAAGAGGGTGACAATGATTGTTTTTAAAACAAACGATTAGTATTATAGTCTGTCTAGTAATCTACCTTGTTCCGTTTGACTCTAGTTTTGTTCAAGCGGAACAAGATAATAAAACAGTACTAGAGGCTATAGAAAATGAAAAGAAAGAAACACAACAACCTGATCCAGCAACAGAGCAAAATGGCAGTGTAAACGAAGAACAAATTGCAGATGAATTTGTTGTTGAAAATCAAAGTTTATTCTTTGTGCTTATCCAAATGCTTGGGGCTCTTATTGTCGTTATCGGATTAATTTATTTTTTATTGAGATTTGTAAATAAAAAGACACAATCGTTTCGCAGCCATCAAACCATCCAAAATATTGGAGGAGTAGGATTAGGTGCTAATCGGTCTGTACAGCTAATCAAAGTAGGTGACCGGCTTTTAGTAGTCGGGGTGGGTGATTCTATCCAGCTAATAAAAGAGATTGATAGTGATGATGAAGTAAAAAAAATCATTGATCAACAAAACTCACAGTCTGACCAGTTAGAACAATCCTTTTCATCAATTGGCCAATGGGTGAAGAAAAGAGTCATCCAAGACGATCAAACAATGAATCCGAAACAAATTCGTTTTGGAGAACTACTTGAAAATAAATTAAAAGATGTAAAGAAAACAAAAAAAGATGCCTATGAAGTAATTAAGGAGAAAGAAAATGAATGAAATTCCGGGTCTTGACCTTGATATATTAAGTGATGAACCTGCTAACGTTGCGACAACAATTCAGTTATTAATACTATTAACAGTACTTACACTAGCACCTAGTATTTTAATTTTAATGACATCGTTTACGAGAATTATTATTGTTCTTTCATTTGTTCGTACAGGTTTGGCTACACAGCAAATGCCTCCGAATCAAGTATTAATCGCGTTGGCACTTTTTTTAACATTTTTTATTATGGCGCCTGTTTTCTCTGAGATTAATGAAACTGCTCTTTCGCCACTTTTTGAAGGTGAAATAACACAAGAGGAAGCATTTGATAGGGCATCTGTTCCTATTAAAGAATTTATGGCTACACATACCCGTGAAAAGGATCTAGCTTTATTTATGGGTTATGCAGGAATGGAGAGGCCTTCCACGATCGAAGAAATTCCTTTAACCGCACTTGTCCCGGCATTTGCGATTAGTGAGTTAAAAACTGCTTTTCAAATAGGCTTTATGATTTTTGTCCCATTTTTGGTTATTGATATGGTTGTAGCAAGTGTATTGATGGCAATGGGGATGATGATGCTACCGCCGGTAATGATCGCCCTTCCTTTTAAGATATTATTATTTGTGATGGTGGATGGCTGGTATTTAATTGTTAAGTCGCTATTGTTAAGTTATTAAAAAGGGTGGTTCAAATGAGTGCCGATTTTATCGTAGGCCTAGCACAACAAGGAGTCCTTACAGTCATTATGATTGCCGGGCCCTTGCTCGTTATCGCATTATTACTAGGATTGATAGTAAGTATCTTCCAAGCAACTACACAGATTCAAGAACAAACACTAGCGTTTGTACCGAAAATTGTTGGGGTACTTGTAGCTTTAGTTGTTTTTGGACCATGGATGTTATCACAAATGATTAATTTTGGTTATAACATCTTCAATAACTTACATCGATTTGTAGGATGAATAAAGTATGGAATTCATAAATCAATTTCCAGCATTTTTACTCATTTTTGTCCGTGTGACATCTTTTTTTATTACGATGCCGATATTTTCGTATCGGAATATCCCGACAATTTACAAACTTGGTTTAGGTTTCTTTTTAGCTTGGATGATGTTTCTGACATTAGATCCACCACATATTCCTATTAACAGTACGTATTATCTACTTATATTTAAGGAAGTTTTCATTGGTGTAACAATTGGATTAGTGGCAATGACCCTTCTCTATGCAATTCAGGTAGCCGGCGGATTTATTGATATGACAATGGGTTTTATGATTGCCAATGTCATTGACCCGCAAACAGGAGCACAAAGCCCCCTAATCGGAGGCTATTTATATACATTTGCTTTATTATTTTTACTAGCGATGGATGGCCATCACTTGTTATTGGATGGAATCTTTTATAGTTATCAGTTTATACCGCTTGAACAATTGTTCATTCCATTTGGTAACGAGTCGCTTATTTATCATATTGTAACAACTTTTAATACGATGATCATTATTGCCCTTCAAATGGCAATTCCAATAGTCGGATCGCTTTTTTTAGTGAACGTCACATTAGGCATGATTTCTCGCGCTGTTCCACAAATGAATGTTTTTGTAGTCGGATTACCATTGCAAATCTCTGTAGGTCTTATTCTTATTACTATCTTTTTACCCGTTTTTTTTATGATGGTTCGCAATCTATTCGATAAAATTATTATAACGATGCGTATTTTGATGCAATTAATAGGAGGAGTTTAGGTGGCTTATTTGTCTCTTGATCTTCAATACTTTTCCCAGGAGAAAACTGAAAAAGCAACACCTAAAAAAAAGGAAGAAACTAGAAAAAAAGGGCAAGTTGCAAAAAGTACGGATGTGAATACAGCTCTAAGCCTATTACTTGTATTTTTTATTTTATGGTTTATCGGTGGGTACGTTGGAAATCATCTCCTTGAACTTTTTCAACACACCTTTCAGGAGTACCTTCTCCTTGATGTAACAGAGAGAACGATTGAGATGGTCTTTTTGGAGTTAGTCATGGAGACAGCTATTGTAATTTCTCCAATTTTACTGATCGCGTTGATTGCAGGGATACTGAGTAGTTATATCCAGGTAGGTTTTTTATTTGCGCCTGAAGCCATCAAAATGAAATTAAGTAAGATTGATCCTATAAAAGGATTTAAGCGTATATTCTCAGTGCGAGCAATTGTCGAGCTATTAAAATCACTTTTAAAAATTACTCTTGTTGGAATTGTTGCTTTTACAATCCTTTGGTTAAATATTGATTCGATTTTAATTCTTTCGCAAAAATCCGTTGGTACAGCTTTAATTGAGATTGGACAATTAACAGTAATGATTGGGATTGCTTGTGCATTAATGCTACTTATCCTATCAGTTCCTGATTATTTGTACCAAAAGTATGATCATGAAAAACAAATTCGGATGTCAAAGCAAGATATTAAAGATGAGCATAAGAAATCTGAAGGTGATCCTCTAATTAAGTCAAAGCGAAAACAAAAACAGATGCAGATGGCTATGCAAAGAATGATGCAGGAAGTGCCAAAAGCGGATGTGGTAATTACAAACCCGACTCATTTTGCTGTCGCGCTAAAGTATGAAGGAGACAAAATGGAAGCGCCTATTATTGTAGCCAAAGGTGTTGACTATCTCGCCCTGAAAATAAAAGGGATAGCCAAGAGCAATAATGTAATTACTGTAGAGAACCGTCCATTAGCAAGGGCATTATACAGTCAAGCTGATATAGGTGATCAAGTCCCCGAAGACTTATTCAAAGCTGTCGCTGAAGTGTTAGCGTATGTGTATCGACTGAAAAACAAAGTATAGTAGTAACATTTTATACAAATGTGTACTAATTAGAAGGAGAAAGACTAATGCCTCTTAAGGATTTATCGGTATTATTAGGTGTAATCTTAATTGTGATTATGCTGATTATCCCTTTACCCCCGGGGATGTTAGACTTTTTGATAATAATAAACATCTCAATTGCATTACTTATTATATTGGTAGCAATGAATACGAAAGAACCACTGCAATTTTCGATTTTCCCAACATTATTATTACTTGTTACTCTCTTTCGCCTTGGCTTAAATGTTTCAACAACACGTTCAATATTAGGGAATGGTGAAGCAGGGAATGTTATTGATACTTTTGGCTCATTTGTTGTTGGTGGGAATGCATTAGTTGGATTTGTCGTCTTTCTCATTCTAATTATTATCCAATTTATCGTAATTACAAAAGGGGCCGAACGGGTATCAGAAGTAGGTGCCCGTTTTACCTTAGATGCAATGCCAGGAAAGCAAATGAGTATTGATGCAGACTTAAATGCGGGGATTATTTCTGAAACCGAAGCAAAAGAACGCCGTCAAAAAATTGAACGTGAAGCAGATTTTTATGGTTCGATGGATGGTGCAAGTAAGTTTGTAAAAGGTGATGCAATTGCTGGAATCGTTATTGTTATCATTAATATTATTTTTGGTTTAATCATTGGAATGATGCAATTAGGGTTAAGTATTGGTGAATCTGCTCAAAAGTTTACACTTCTAACAGTCGGGGATGGATTAGTGAGCCAAATTCCGGCATTACTTATCTCTACTGCTACAGGGATTATTGTAACGAGAGCAGCATCTAAAGGTAATTTAGGACAAGATATAACAGAACAAATTTTTGCTTACCCAAAAATGCTTTATGTAGCCGGTGGAACGATTGCCTTATTAGGAATAATGACACCAATTAATCCGTTAATTACATTTCCAATTGCCGGTTTACTTTTAGCAGGCGGTTACTTTTTATCGAAAGCAGAAAAAGAGGCGGAAATGACAGATATTGTTGCTTCTACAGAGGAAGAGACAAACGAAGATTTGAAGTCACCCGAGAGTGTTGTTAACCTCTTGCAAATTGATCCGATTGAGTTTGAATTTGGATACGGGTTAATCCCGCTTGCAGATGCTAATCAGGGTGGAGACCTCTTGGATCGTGTAGTGATGATTCGAAGGCAGTTAGCGATTGAATTAGGGATGATTGTTCCGGTAATTCGAATACGTGACAATATACAATTACAACCGAATGAATATGTGATAAAAATAAAAGGAAATGAAGTGGCAAAAGGGGATTTACTCCTTGATCATTATATGGCTATGAGTCCAGGGGTAGAGGATGAATCGATTGTCGGTATCGATACGATCGAGCCGGCCTTTGGCTTGCCTGCACAATGGATTTCCGAGGAAATGAAGGAGCAGGCTGAATTATCTGGATATACTGTTGTTGATCCGCCATCAGTTGTTTCCACGCATTTAACTGAGATTATAAAGAAACATGCTCATGAATTGATTGGACGACAAGAAACGAAGCAATTAGTTGATCATTTAAAAGAATCATACCCAACATTAGTAGAGGATGTTACACCGAATACATTAAGTGTAGGGGAAATACAAAAAGTACTAGCGAAGCTTTTAAAAGAGAATATTTCGATTCGAAATCTGCCTATAATTTTTGAAACTTTGGCTGATTACGGACAGATGACAAAGGATACCGATTTAATTACAGAATATGTTCGACAAGCATTGTCACGACAAATTTCAAAACAATTTTCTGTTCCAGGTGAACCTCTATATGTGATCACGCTAAGTGGAAAAATTGAGAAGTTAATTGCTGATTCGATCCAGCAAACAGAACATGGCAATTATTTATCATTAGATCCTAACGATTCACAACAACTATTAGATGCAGTTGTTGTTGAAATGGAACGACTTTCACAAATGGGGCAAATGCCTGTGTTGCTTTGTTCACCTGCTGTTCGAATGTTTGTCAGACAATTGTTAGAACGTTATATACCGCATGTACCCGTATTATCCTATAATGAACTTGAGCCAACTGTAGAAGTGCAGAGTGTAGGGGTGGTGAGCTTGTAATGAAAATAAAGAAATATATAGCGAATTCAATGCCTGAAGCGATGAAAAAAATAAGGCGAGAGTTAGGAAATGATGCAGTTATTTTGAATTCGAAAGAAGTTGAAACCGGGGGTTTTTTCGGGTTTTTTATGAAAAAGAATATTGAAGTAATTGCAGCCATTGATCCAACCCCAGTAATATCAAAAAAACCTATTAAAATAGAGAAGAAAAAGCAATATATAGAACCCATAAGCAATCAAGAGCTAGACAGAAGAACAAAAGATGCCCATGGAAGAGAAAAGAACAACGAGTTATTACTTGAAATACAACAGTTGAAACAAATGGTAAAGGATATATCGAGTGACTCAGTAAATATTAGTGGTGACGATTATCCTTTGCCATTAAAAAAGATGAATAAGTATTTAACTGATCAAGACATAGGTCCGGACATTCGCATTAGGATCATGAATTATTTACTGAAAAAATGGTATTCAAATGATGAGGAAATGAAGAGTGATCAAGAAATAAAAGAATGGCTTGAAGAGGTTTTTACTACGATTTTAGCCCCATTGAATATGGGTGGTATTGATTATAAAAAACAATTTGTTAATTTTATTGGGCCAACAGGTGTGGGAAAAACAACAACAGTAGCAAAAATAGCAGCCATAAGTGTGTTAAAGCATAAGAAAAAGGTCGCTTTAATTACTACTGATACGTTTAGGATTGCAGCAGTTGAACAATTAAAAACGTATGCCAATATTTTAAATATCCCTTTAGAAGTAGCCTATAATATAGAAGATTTTTTA
This sequence comes from Anaerobacillus sp. MEB173, assembly GCF_052119505.1. Lineage (NCBI taxonomy): Bacteria > Bacillati > Bacillota > Bacilli > Caryophanales > Bacillaceae > Anaerobacillus > Anaerobacillus sp. MEB173. The sequence continues at coordinate 150,765 of NZ_JBJMAU010000003.1, read as the reverse complement.
CGAGCAAAAGAACAATTTGCTGATTACGATCTTGTTTTAGTTGATTCAGCCGGCAGAAATTTTCGAAATGAGGTTTACGTGGAGGAACTTAAGAAAATTATTAACTTTGATCATGAAATGGAAACTTATCTTGTGTTATCACTTACTTCTAAGTACCAGGATATGGAGGCAATTATTAACCAGTTTTCATCGATTAACATCGAGAAAGTTATCTTCACGAAAAAAGATGAAACTTATAATTTTGGGACAATGATTAATTTACTAACGAAGCAAAATGTCGGACTTGCCTATATAACTAATGGACAAAATGTTCCTGATGATATTATTGAGGCTTCACCAAGCATAGTGATGAATATACTACTTGACGAGGTAAATAAAAATGAATGACCAAGCCGCAAACTTAAGAAGATTGGTTGATAAGACAGCAGGAGCTGCCCGACAAACGAAAGTCATTGCTGTTATTAGTGGAAAAGGTGGGGTTGGAAAGTCAAACTTTGCTCTAAATTTCTGTTTAGAACTTACAAAAATCGAAAAAAAAGTGATCTTGTTTGATTTGGATATCGGGATGGCGAATGTTGATATCTTAATGGGGGTCTCCTCGAAATATACAATTGTTCATATGTTAGAACAAGAACAACTAACTATTTGGGATATTATAGAAAAAGGTCCAATGGATTTATCATATGTTGCTGGAGGATCAGGCCTGTCATCAATGTTTCAGCTGAATCCAAGTAAACTTTCAAAATTCATGACACAAATTGAGATGTTAAATGAAATGTATGATTATATCATTTTTGACATGGGGGCTGGAGCAACAAATGATAGTCTGCAGTTTATCCTTTCAGCAAATGAAACAATCCTGGTCACTACGTCTGAACCTACATCGATTACCGATGCTTATGCAATGCTAAAGTATATTCATAAGTTAGATCATACTTTACCGTGTGCTATGATAATTAATCAAACTTCTTCAGAGAAGGAAGGTTATGAAACTGCTAACCGTCTTCAAAAGGTGGCATTGCAATTTTTAAAAAAGGACATCCCTTTACTTGGTATAGTTCCAAGTGATAAAGCTGTATTAAAGGCGGTTATGGCACAGACTCCGTTCGTTATTCATAATCCTAAATCCAATGCCAGTAAAGCAATTCATCTGATTGCCAGAAGGTATTGTGGGGAATCACAAATAAATAAGCCTACTTTTTCAATCTTTATAAATAAATTCCGCAAACTTTTTGCTGAAAGGTAGGAATCAGTGTGAAAACAAAAATCAATGTACTTGTAGTTGATGACTCCGCATTCATGAGGAAAGTGATTAGCGATTTTCTTGAAGAAGATCCTAGAGTAAAAGTTGTGGGAACGGCCCGTAATGGTCTCGATGCAATTGAGAAAATCGAAAAACTTAAACCCGATGTTGTTACGCTAGATGTCGAAATGCCAATAATGAATGGGATTGATGCGCTAAAAGAAATTATGAAAAAAAATCCCCTTCCAGTCATTATGGTAAGCAGCACAACGAAAGAAGGTGCTGAAAATACCGTAACGGCAATGGACTTTGGCGCGATTGATTTTGTCGCGAAACCATCGGGAGCAATTTCACTAGACATACACAAAATTAAGCAAATATTAATTGATAAAGTTAAATTAGCTGCACATGCGAATGTTCATAATCTTACTCCAAAGAATAGTATGGTGGCAAATTATCCAACATTTAAAAAAATACATATGAGTAACAATGAACATAGGAAAAAAATAGTTTTGATTGGCACATCGACAGGTGGGCCCAAAGCATTGCAAGAGGTGCTGACAAAATTGCCAAGTGACATTGATGCACCGATCGTTGTTGTTCAACATATGCCTGCTGGTTTTACAAAATCATTAGCATACCGATTGCATTCCTTGTCTCAAATAACTGTTAAGGAGGCAGAGGACGGTGAAATTATTAAAAATGGGTTCGCCTATATAGCTCCTGGGGGCTATCATTTAAAAGTTAAGCAGTCTGGTTCAATGTTAACCGCTCAATTAAACAAAGATGAACCAAGAAATTCACACCGTCCTTCGGTTGATGTGATGTTTGAATCCGTTGCTGAGTTAGATAATTTTTTGAAAATTGCTGTTATTATGACTGGCATGGGTTCTGACGGAACAGAAGGATTACTTTCGCTAAAAAAATCAGGTGCTGAAGAAGTAGTGGCTATTGCGGAATCGGAGGAATCATCTGTCGTATTTGGAATGCCAAAAGCTGCAATCCTTTCTAACCAGGTTGATCAGGTCGTTCATCTACAACAAATTGCTGAAGTAATCACAAAATATTGCGCAAGAGTATGAGAATTTTGAAACATTAGTTAATAGAAAATGGAGGTGCTTTCTATGGATAAAAGTCAGTACTTAGATATGTTTATCGATGAGAGTAAAGAACATTTACAGGCAATTAATGACAATCTTCTAAAGTTAGAGAATAGTCCTGAAGATTTATCAATTGTTAATGAGATCTTTAGGTCTGCGCACACTCTAAAAGGAATGTCGGCAACGATGGGATTTGAAGATTTAGCAAACTTGACCCATCAGATGGAAAATGTTCTTGATGGAATACGTAATCAAAAAATTCCTGTTGAGACGTTTGTATTAGATACAGTATTTGAATCCGTTGATGATTTAGAAGCAATGGTTCTGTCTATCGCTAACGGTGGTGACGGTGTAAGAGATGTTTCTCATGTTGTTTCACAGCTGGAGAAAATTGAAAAAGGTGTTCTGCAACCAACTCAAAGTCCGAATAAAACAGAAACAGTAAATAAAAGTGCTGATAAAACTACTAATGAGTCATCTATTAATCTAGAGACATATGATGATTTTGAAATTACTGTACTCTCTCAATCTCAGGAACAAGGGTATAATGCATACCAAATAAAAGTCGTTTTACGGGAAGATTGTGTGTTAAAAGCTGCCCGGGTATTTATGGTCTTTGAAGTGTTGGAACAGATAGGTGAAATTATTAAATCAACCCCTACAGTTGATGCTTTAGAGGATGAAGCATTTAATAACGATTTTGTCGTTACTATTATTTCGAAGCATTTAGAAGAAGAGATTAAAAGTAGAATCTTAAAAGTTTCGGAGATTGAAGATGTTCAAGTTATCATCCTTGATATCAAAGAATACGCAAAGGTACAAAATGAACCAGTAAAAGAAGTGGAAGCAGAAGCAGTGAAAAAAGAAATACTGATGGACGAGTCAGCAGCAACAATTGAGGAAGTCGTTCCAACTCCACGAAAAGGAACAGCAAAAGAGGAAAAATCAGCAGTTAATGCCGGAAATAAAACGATCCGTGTCAACATTGAAAGATTAGACATTCTTATGAATTTATTTGAAGAGCTGGTGATCGACCGCGGACGGTTGGAGCAAATTTCCAAAGAATTAAAGAGTAGTGAGTTAACAGAAACAGTAGAACATATGTCTCGTATTTCCGGTGATTTGCAAAACATTATTTTAAATATGAGAATGGTTCCAGTTGAACAAGTATTCAATCGTTTTCCAAGAATGGTAAGGGGATTAGCGAAAGAATTAAATAAAAAAGTCCACCTTGAAATTATCGGGGCAGAAACAGAATTAGATCGTACTGTAATTGATGAAATTGGAGACCCTCTCGTCCATCTTATTCGAAATTCCCTTGACCATGGAATTGAAACATCAGAAAGAAGAGTGCAAACTGGGAAAAATGAAGAGGGACAAATTACCTTAAAAGCGTATCATAGTGGAAATCATGTTTTTATTGAAGTTTCAGATAACGGTGCCGGAATTAATCGTGAAAAAGTATTAAAAAAAGCGATTGAAAATGGAATCGTTTCAACTGAAAACGAAAAGAACCTATCAGATAAACAAGTCTATGAGCTGCTATTTGCCTCTGGTTTAAGTACAGCAGATATTGTATCCGATGTATCAGGTCGAGGTGTTGGACTAGATGTAGTAAAAAACAAAATTGAATCGCTTGGTGGAAATGTAACTGTCGATTCAGTTCCAGGAGAAGGAACAGTATTTTCAATTCAACTGCCATTAACATTATCAATTATTTCCGTCATGTTAGTAGAGGTTCAAAATGAAAAGTACGCAATTCCATTATCTTCAATCATTGAAACGGCAATTGTAAAGAAAGAAGATATTCTTGCGGCACATAATCAAAAAGTGATCGATTTCAGAGGAAGTATCGTTCCACTTGTTAATCTAAAAACAGTATTTGATGTTCCGATTATAAAAGAACAAGATGATTATTTCTCCATAGTTATTGTTCGAAAAGGGGAAAAAATGGCAGGTTTAGTTGTCGATTCTTTTATTGGACAACAGGAAATTGTTTTAAAATCATTAGGCAATTATTTAACAAATGTATTTGCGATTTCAGGAGCTACAATTTTAGGGGATGGGCAGGTCGCTTTAATTATCGATTGTAATGCATTAATAAAATAAGCAGTCTATATAGTATTTGAGGTAGTTTCAGAAGGAAAAGGGGGATGGTTTCGATGACAGAGAGCAGTAAAATAATGAATGAGATGAAAGTCATTGTATTTCAGTTAAAAGATGAGGAGTATGGTGTGGAGGTTGAACAAGTGCGTTCAATTGAAAGAATGCAATATATAACTCGTGTTCCTAAAACTCCAGAGTTTGTAAAAGGTGTGATTAACTTACGCGGAGTTGTAACACCGATTATTGAATTACGAAACCGTTTTGGAATTGAAGAAGTTGCGCACACTGAAAGTACTCGGATTATTATTGTAGCCGTTGGAGAAATGGAAGTAGGACTAATCGTTGATGCTGCCAATGATGTTATTGATATACCGGTTTCTGCAATAGAACCGCCTCCTGAAGTAGTAGGTGGGATTGAAGCGGAATATTTACGGGGGGTAGCAAAACTTGAGAAACGACTTCTTATCCTATTAAACTTGGACAAAGTATTAAATCCGAAAGAATTAAAGGAAATAAAAAGTATTGAGGCTGTTCAATGAGCTTTTTAGATAAATTTGATTCATTTCATTTAGATATACTTAAAGAAGTTGGAAACATTGGTGCAGGTCATGCAGCAACGGCGCTTTCACTGCTGCTGAATAAGGTTATTGATATGCAAGTTCCTGCAGTGAGAATTGTTTCGTTTAGTGATATCCCTGAACTAGTAGGCGGCTCAGATAATGTAGTTGCAGCGGTTCTATTAAGAATAGAAGGTGATGCTCCGGGGAATATGTTTTATATGTCACCTGTGAACGAAGCGACTTCTCTAATCCGTCATCTAATAGGAGACGAAACCTTTTCATTAGAAGACGAGTCTTGCTCGGAAATTGGTTTATCTGCTCTTCAAGAGTTAGGAAATATTTTGGCGGGTTCTTATTTATCTGCACTTTCTGATTTGACAAAACTTAACCTTCAGCCTTCAGTACCTGCTACGAGTATTGATATGGCTTCAGCTATACTTAGTTATGGGTTAATTGAAATTTCGCAAGTTGGTGATTTTGCTATTGTTATTGATACTAGCATTACTGAAAAAATCAATCAACAAGATGAAAATCTAACCGGCCAGTTCTTTTTACTGCCAGATCCTGATTCGTTTCGCAAGATATTTCAGGCATTAGGGGTAACCGTTGATGAGTGAGGTGATTAAAGTTGGAATGGCTGACTTGAATGTCGCCAAATCACCTCAAACAATTCGAACTTCAGGACTTGGTTCCTGTGTTGGGGTCGTTATCTATGATGAATCGACAAAGATTTGTGGAATGGCCCATGTTATGCTACCTGACTCATCACTTGGGAAAGGTAGTAGTATTAACGTAGCAAAATATGCAGATACCGCTGTATCGGAATTAATTGAACGATTGAAAAGTGCAGGTGCAAAAGTTTGGAGTTTAAAAGCAAAGCTTGCCGGTGGAGCTCAAATGTTTAAATTTTCAACTTCAAATGAAATGATGAGAATAGGTCCTAGAAATGTAGAAGCAGTAAAACAGCAATTAAAGGAATTGCGAATTACTGTTGTAGCAGAAGATGTTGGCGGTAGTAGTGGTAGAACAATTGAATTTAATCCAAGTACATCGATGCTAGTTATTCGGACTGTAAATAAGGGTACAACTGAAATTTAGAAACACTTGTTTGTTATCAGTTGTAGGCCGCTTTTTATGAAAATTGCCAATAGATAGAGGAGGAGAATGATGGCTCGGACATCTTTAAAGAAAAAAGACGAACATTATTGGGATCGATGGATAAATACTCGTGATAATGATGCTGCAGACTATCTGATTCGACTTTATTTACCTTTGGTCAATTATCATGTCGAAAGAATTTCTGTTGGATTGCCTCGTAACGTTAATAAGGATGATATTCGCAGTCATGGAATGATTGGCTTATATGATGCATTAGAAAAATTTGATGTTAGCCGGGAATTGAAATTTGATACATATGCATCTTTTCGAATCCGTGGAGCGATTATAGATGGTTTAAGACAAGAAGATTGGATGCCGAGATCTTTGAGAGAGAAAACGAAAAAAATAGATGCGGCAATTGAAAAACTTGAACAGGTTTATGGGCGTAATGTAACTGCCAAGGAAGTAGCTGTTGACGTGGAATTATCGGAAGATGAAGTTACCCAAGTCATTGCGGAATCCTTTTTTTCTACAATGCTCTCTATGGATGAAACAACAGTTGAATCAAATCGAGATGAAACATATAAAGCTGTGATAGAGGATAAATCAATCTTAACTCCCGATCAACATGTTGAGATGAAGACAACAAATGATGAACTCATTAAAGTAATTGATACGCTAAATGAAAAAGAAAAGCTAGTTGTAAGTTTGTTTTATTTTGAAGAGCTTACTTTAACTGAAATCGGAAACGTACTCAATCTTTCTACTTCGAGAATATCACAAATCCACTCTAAAGCATTATTTCGACTACAACAAGCATTTAAACGAGCAAAATAGTTTTCTTAAAGAAAGTAAGAGGTGCGTGCGGCAATGGGGAAGCCAGAGGACTTTTTTAAATTTAAATTTGCCAATAATCGAATGCAGGCCTATATTATCCAATTTAAACAGCTTGCAAGTAGTGCTAAATTTGTTTTAGAAGATTTTTACATGTTACTGAAAGAAAATGGTATTCAGTTCGGCCTTAAAGATGAGCTTGTCCCCATGCTTGCAAAAGACCCGCAGCAATTTTCATATCCTCTTCTCATTGCAGAAGGGAAACAGCCTGTAAATGGCAAGGATGCCTCTATAATTCCTATTTATGACTCTGATGATAAGAAAAATGAACATCAGAAATATGAGAGGGTCGATTATAAACAAGTACATGTGATTCCTTCTGTGACGAAAGGACAACTAGTCGCTGAAAAACTACAAGCTACGGAAGGAACGCCAGGAATTAATGTTTTTGGTGAAGAAGTTCTTGCTAAGAAAGGAAAAGATGTTCGTTTTCGTATAGGACAGAATACGGCCATTAATGAAGACGGCACAAAATTATTTTCAACAATTGATGGCCAAATGATGATGGAGAGAAACGGGCGTATACATATTTATCCTTCCTACGATGTACATGGCGATTTAACAATGAAAACTGGAAATATATCGTTTGTAGGAAATGTGAACATTAATGGGAATGTACCAACAGGATATCAAGTTGTTGCAAAAGGAGATATTCGTATTCGTGGTACTGTCGAGGCTGCAACAATCATTTCCGGAGGTTCGGTCTTTGTAGGTGCAGGTATTATGGGACAAGGCAAAGGGAAGATCGAAGCAAAAGGGAGTTTACATTCTACATTTGTCAACCAAGCTACAGTTGATGTGGAAGGGGATATACATGTATCTCAATCGATTTTCCACAGTCAATGTACTGCTAGCGGCAGCGTTTACTGTAATGAGGGGAAGGGAAATATCGTCGGAGGTATTCTTTCAGCTGGTGGAGAGATTATTGCAAAAAATATCGGCAATTCGATGCATACGGCAACCTCTCTATATTTAGGAGCCAATAAAAATATCATCGATCGGGAAAAGGTAAACCGAAATCAATTGAAAAAGGCTGAAGAAGATATTGCTAAATTAACAATACTGCTAAAAAAACTATTAGAAAAGAATACTAAAGGAAATCTTCTTCCAAATGAACGAATTATGCTTTTGAGGATTAGGAATACAGTTGACCAGGCAACAAAACTGCAAATAGAAGCGAAGGAAAATTTAATTGAAATTGAAGAACAGTTGGAAAGAAATAAAGATGCAGTAGTAAAAGTTGCGGGGAGTATCTATCCCAATGTAATTGTCATTTTTGGGAAGTACCAGCGAAAAATTAGTACGATTAATAAAAATATGAAAATAACACTTGAGGATAATGAAATTATTTTTACACCTATGTAACTAGCCGCAACCTTAATCAAAGTAAGGAGTGTGTTATATTGAGCTTGAAAGCGATTGAAGCACAAGGGGCTGTCCCTAGAACACAGAATGCAGGGAAGATTCAAAATCAGTTACAACAAAGAGGACAGGTCACTCAAGATCAACTTGCCCTAAATCATAAAGAGGAAGCAGAGCACAATAAAAAAAGAGTGACGGAAACGGAAGATGTCCAAACAAAGCGAATGCAAAATAAAGATGATAAGAATCAACAGCAAAGTTCGCAATATGATCAAAAAAAGAAGCAAGATAGAAAAAAAGAAAAAAATGCAAAACATCCTTTTAAGGGGAACAATATTGATTATTCTGGATAGAGGGATTGTATGACCTTTTTACTCATAATTAGCTTAATCCTCCACTTGTTTACGTTTTTTTGGATTATCATATTAACCCAAAAAATAAAAACACAAGAAGGGACTGTACCAAATCAAGATAAAATCAAAGCTGAGATTGAAGATTTACTCGTTGCCTATACAACAGAAATGAAAGAAGATAATGAACGATTACTTCAAGCGATCTCCAAGTTACAGGTAAACAGTCAAATGAGGACTGCTATACCTAATGAACCTGATCTTGAGTCAGTACCTACACCAAAGCAGCAATTCGAAATGACTGAAATACAAAAGGAAAATACTGAAAACAAGAGTGTAGAAATTAAAAAGGAATCGGACAGCGAGGATATTCCTCTTCCAATTGACGATGTAAAAGATACGTATGAACAGTCAAAAACTGCTCAAGTATTTCTGCTGTCACAACAAGGATTAGCGATCAAGGAGATTGCAAAAAAGCTCAATATGGGTGAAGGAGAAGTTGAGCTGATATTAAAATTTTATCAATAATTGTTGAATTTGCTTGCTATTAAAACAGCGATATGGTATATTATTTTTCGGTGTTAATTACACACGTTCGTTAATTTAAGTAATGGTGCTGCACTGCAGTTTTACTTGAAGAGGACACGGGCGGAGGAAAAAAAACCAAAAGGAGGTGTGGAGCATGGCAGTGATTTCTATGAAACAATTATTAGAAGCTGGGGTACACTTCGGTCACCAAACTCGTCGTTGGAACCCAAAAATGGATCGCTACATCTTCACGGAACGTAATGGCATTTATATTATTGACCTACAAAAAACGGTCAAAAAGGTTGAGGAAGCTTACAATTTTGTAAGAGACTTAGCTGCTGATGGAGGAAAAGTTCTTTTTGTAGGAACTAAGAAACAAGCCCAAGATTCAGTTAAGGAAGAAGCAGAGCGCGCGGGAATGTACTACATTAACCAACGTTGGTTAGGTGGAACATTAACAAACTTTGAAACAATTCAAAAGCGTATTGCTCGCCTTAAAGAACTTGAAAGAATGCAAGAAGATGGAACATTTGATGTTCTTCCTAAGAAGGAAGTAATTCTTCTTAAAAAGGAAATGGATCGACTTGAAAAATTCCTAGGCGGAATTAAAGATATGAAGACAATTCCTGATGCATTGTTTATCATTGACCCGCGTAAAGAACGTATTGCGATTGCGGAAGCGCATAAGCTTAACATCCCAATCGTTGCGATTGTCGATACAAACTGTGACCCTGATGAAATTGATTATGTAATTCCAGGGAACGATGATGCAATTCGCGCTGTGAAACTTCTTACAGCAAAAATGGCAGATGCAATTATCGAAGCTAACCAAAGCGAAGAAACATCTGCGTAAATTGTACTATCAGAAAGGGTGGTGAAGGGGTTTACCCTTTGCCACCTTTTTTTCACAAACGCGTTGTGATTTTTTTAGTAAGTGCTCGTGCATAGAAGCACGGGATATCGCTAGACTAAAAAAGAGATTTTTTGTCCAATATGAAGAAATGAATGTTTAGTTTGATTACATAACTCAAGGAGGAATAATAATGGCAATTACAGCAAGTATGGTTAAAGAATTACGTGAAAAAACAGGCGCGGGTATGATGGATTGTAAGAAAGCGTTAACTGAAGTAGATGGAGATATGGAAAAAGCAATTGATCTTTTACGTGAAAAAGGAATTGCTAAAGCTGCTAAAAAAGCAGACCGTGTTGCAGCAGAAGGATTAGCTTTTGTTAAAGAAGAAGGCAACAAAGCAATTATCGTTGAAGTTAACTCTGAAACAGATTTCGTTGCAAAAAATGAAAACTTTAAATCATTAGTTTCTGAGGTTGCTGCACACGTATTAGCTCAGGCACCAGCGTCAGTTGAAGAAGCTCTTGCACAACCGTTCCAAGGTGGTTCAGAGACTTTAGAAGCATACATTAATGGACAAATCGCTAAGATCGGAGAAAAAATTTCTCTTCGTCGTTTTGAAATCGTTGAGAAAGAAGATGGAGACGTATTTGGTGCATATTTACATATGGGAGGACGTATCGGTGTTTTAACAGTTCTTGGCGGAACAAATGATGCTGACTTGGCAAAAGACGTTGCGATGCACGTAGCAGCGATTAACCCTAAATATGTTTCACGTGATGCTGTATCAGAAGAAGAAGTTCAACGTGAGCGTGAAGTGTTAACACAACAAGCTCTGAATGAAGGTAAGCCAGAAAACATTGTTGCAAAAATGGTTGAAGGCCGTTTAGGAAAGTTTTTCGAAGATATTTGTTTATTAGATCAAGCTTTTGTTAAAGATGGAGATCAAAAGGTTGGAAAATATGTACAAAGCAAAGGTGCAACAGTGAAATCTTTCATTCGCTATGAAGTTGGAGAAGGAATGGAAAAACGTGAAGACAACTTTGCTGAAGAAGTTATGTCTCAAGTGAAAAAATAATGAATGATAAAGGGGACACAGTGTGTTCCCTATTTTTTGAAAAAATAGGTGTGACTATCTCTACATAGAGGATGTAAAAACATAAGCAATGTTTACGAGAAGCTCCCTATTACATTCCGACTAACTGCATGGAGGTTATTATGGAAAAACCTAAGTATAAGCGTATTGTCTTAAAATTAAGTGGTGAAGCACTTGCGGGCGGACAAGGATATGGGATTGATCCGACTGTTATCCAATCGATTGCCTCACAAATAAAAGAAATTGTAGCATTAGAAGTTGAAGTTGCGATTATTGTTGGTGGCGGAAACATTTGGAGGGGTATGGCTGGAAGTGCAAAAGGTATGGACCGTGCTACAGCCGATTATATGGGAATGTTAGCAACAGTCATGAATTCACTTGCACTTCAAGATAGCTTAGAGAATATCGATGTGCCAACACGTGTACAAACATCGATTGAAATGAGACAGGTTGCAGAACCTTATATTCGAAGACGAGCGATTCGCCATTTAGAAAAAAATCGAGTTGTTATCTTTGCTGGCGGTACTGGAAATCCTTATTTCTCAACGGATACGACTGCAGCACTTAGAGCAGCTGAAATTGAAGCTGAAGTAATCTTAATGGCTAAGAATAAAGTAGATGGTGTATACAGCGCAGACCCTAGTGTTGATGCAAATGCCAAGAAATACAATTCCTTAACCTATTTAGATTTACTTAAAGAAGGTTTAGCTGTTATGGACTCAACTGCATCATCTTTATGTATGGATAATGATATTCCATTAGTTGTTTTTTCAATTATGGAAGAAGGAAATATTAAACGTGCTGTAATGGGTGAAGAAATCGGAACAATAGTGAGGGGGACTTAATCATGTCGAAGGAAATTATTAAAAATGCTGAACAAAGAATGACAAAGGCAATTGATGCACTAAAACGAGAATTAGCTACGCTGCGTGCCGGAAGAGCGAATCCAGCCATTTTAGATAAAGTGCATGTTGAGTATTATGGAGCACCAACTCCGTTAAATCAGTTAGCAACAATCTCGGTTCCAGAAGCTAGATTATTACTTATTCAACCGTTCGATAAAACAGCAATATCAGATATTGAACGCGGTATTCAAAAAGCAGATTTAGGATTAAGTCCTTCTTCAGATGGAACAGTGATTCGAATTACGATCCCTCCTCTAACGGAAGATCGTCGTAAAGAACTTGTTAAACTTGTAAAGAAATATGCTGAAGAAGCTAAAGTTGCAGTGAGAAATGTTCGACGTGATGCTAACGATGAATTAAAGAAAGTACAAAAAGACGGTGAAATTACTGAGGATGAATTACGCCGTAATACGGATGAAGTTCAAAAAATTACTGATAAACAGATTACCGTCATTGATGATGTCGTTCAAAATAAAGAAAAAGAAATCATGGAAGTATAATAGAAATAACTGTACAATAGAATAATAAAGAAATTCATTGTTTTTTCTTTATACTTGCCGGAACGATAGACCCTCTCAACTCAGGGGGTTTTTTTATACGATCTGGTTGTAAAAACAGTGGAAACAGATCGTATAAAAAAACTACAGCTTCCTGTAAGGTTTTTGATTCAAGTTGAAATAATGCTAGATGAACGTGGGGGACTTAATCATGCTTGAAAAATTTACTAATTGGAAGGTCAAAAATGAGGAAAACACTCAGTCTGTTTTGACCAACACCGAAAATTTGCCGAAACATATTGCGATTATTATGGATGGAAATGGTCGTTGGGCAAAAAAAAGGGGATTACCGAGGATCGCAGGGCACCGTGAAGGAATGAGTGTCATAAATAAAATCGTCAAAAAAGCAAATGACATTGGTATTGAAACGTTAACACTCTATGCATTCTCAACAGAAAATTGGAAGAGGCCAAAAAATGAAGTCGATTTTCTGCTAAGGTTACCTGAGCGCTTCCTAAGTATTGAACTTCCAAAATTAGTGAAGGAAAATGTGAAAGTAAGACTAATGGGAAGTAAAGAAAATCTCCCGGCACATACGTTAAAGGCAGTTGAAACGGCAATAAATGAAACAAAAGATAATACAGGATTGGTCCTTAACTTTGCCTTAAATTATGGAAGTCGCTTTGAAATTGTCAAAGCAGTTCAACAAGTTGTAAAAGATGTTGAAGACGGTAAATTAACAGTTGATGAGATAATGGAAGAGACAATTGAACAGTATTTAATGACGGATACATTACGTGATCCGGATTTACTGATTCGAACGAGTGGTGAAATTAGGTTAAGTAATTTTATGCTTTGGCAATTAGCTTATACAGAATTTTGGTTTACGGATGTCTTATGGCCTGATTTTACAGAAGAACACTTTTTAGAGGCAATACAAGTTTACCAACGTCGTGCTCGTCGTTATGGAGGCGTGTAAGAGAAAGGAATGACTTAATTTGAAAGAGAGAATGATTACAGGGGTTATTGCAGGTATTGCCTTTATAGCCCTCGTTGTGATCGGAGGCCATTTATTTACAATAGGCATTGCGATTCTTGCGTCTATAGCACTTGCAGAGTTGTTAAAAATGAAAAAGATACCACTTGTTTCATTTACAGGTCTTATAAGCTTATTATTAATGTGGACCATACTACTTCCGAATAGTTACTATTCCAATAATGTATTTGCAGACATATCAAAAAATGATATGTTTTTGGCTTTTGTTTTATTATTATTAATTGTTACAGTAACATCCAAAAACTCGGTTCATTTTGGTGATATTGGCTTTATTCTTGCGGCTTCCAGTTATGTAGGCTTTGGCTTTCACTATTTTATCGTTAGTCGAGTTGAGCTTATGAATGGAATGTTAATTGTATTTTTAATATTATTTTTAATATGGGCAACGGATTCTGGTGCTTATTTTATTGGAAGAAAATTCGGGAAAAGGAAATTATGGCCAGAGATCAGTCCGAAAAAGACCATTGAAGGGTCATTAGGTGGAGTTGCCTGTGCATTTATAGTTGGAATTGTTTTTTATTCATTTGTACCGGTCCTTGACTCAATGTCTACATTAGTAGCAGTCATCCTCCTCACATCGATTTTTGGACAAATTGGTGATCTTGTAGAGTCAGCATTGAAAAGACACTATGGAGTGAAAGATTCGGGACATATCCTACCAGGCCATGGGGGGATATTGGATAGGTTTGATAGTTTGATTTTTGTTATGCCAATTTTACATTTATTTCAAGTCATATAAACATACTAATTGTATGCTAAATGTATATACATATAGATAAAAACTTATTATTTTCATAAAGTGCCCCATTAATAAACAATGACTGAATAAAGGGAGAGGAATTAATGAAAAAGATCAGCTTACTTGGGGCAACTGGGTCGATTGGAACACAAACATTAGATGTGATTAAGGAGCACAGTGATAAATTTACCCTTGTTGCCATGTCAATTGGTCATAACATAACATTAGGCCTCATGCAAATCCATGCTTTTAAGCCTAAAATTGTGTCCGTGATCAACAAAGAGGATCGAGAAAAAATTAAACATGATATTCCTTTTGGAGTAAAAGTTGTATATGGTTTAGAGGGATTAATTGAAGTCGCTACATTTGCTGAGGCCGATATTGTTGTCAATGCAGTTATTGGTAGCGTTGGATTAGATCCGACGTTAGCGGCGATTGAATCGAATAAGACAATAGCAATTGCCAATAAAGAAACATTAGTTACAGCTGGTCATATTGTAACAGAAGCTGCAGAGAAGCATGATGTTAGTCTCCTGCCCGTAGATAGTGAGCATTCTGCTATATACCAATGCTTGCAAGGTGAGAATGTTTCGCGAGTTGAACGATTGATCTTAACAGCATCTGGGGGAAGTTTTCGTGATAAGACAAGGGCTGATTTAGAAGGTGTGACTGTCAATGAGGCATTAAATCATCCGAATTGGTCGATGGGGGCAAAGATCACGATTGATTCTGCTACGATGATGAACAAAGGACTAGAGGTTATCGAAGCACATTGGCTCTTTTCTATTCCTTATGAAAAAATTGATGTTCTTATTCATAAAGAAAGTATTATTCATTCGATGGTTGAATTTGTTGATCATAGTATGATTGCTCAGCTTGGAACACCAGATATGAAAGTTCCAATTCAATATGCGCTTACTTATCCCGATCGTCTTGAAAGTAAACAAGGAAAAAGGTTAAACTTGTGGGAAGTGGGCGAGCTTCATTTTGCAAAACCTGACTTTGAGCGATATCGATGTTTGCAGTATGCATATGAAGCAGGACGAATTGGCGGAACGATGCCTACCGTACTAAATGCTGCAAATGAAATTGCGGTGGCTGCTTTTTTAGAAGGTGAAATTTCCTTCTTACAGATAGAGTCATTGATTGAAGAGGCCATGAGTCATCATGCGGTGCTTCAAACACCATCATTAAAAGTTATTCAAGAGGTTGATCAAGAAACACGGCAATATGTCCACTCACTAATTAAATAAAGGTGGGATAAAAAATATGAATACACTGATCTCGATCATTATTATTTTTGGATTACTCGTTTTTATCCATGAATTAGGTCATCTTGTGTTTGCAAAGCGAGCAGGGATATTATGCCGAGAATTCGCGATTGGATTTGGTCCAAAGTTATTTTCATTTAAAAAAGGCGAAACAGTATATACAATTCGTCTGTTACCGCTTGGGGGATTTGTCCGGATGGCCGGTGAAGATCCCGAGATGATCCAAATCAAACCAGGATATGAAATCGGGTTAAAATTTAATAATGAAGGTAAGGTAAATTATTTAGTCATTAATAACAAATCCAAGCATCCTGATGCAAAGGTAATAACAGTTGAAAAGGCTGATTTGGAACACGGTCTTTATATTAATGGGTATACTGACGATGATCCTGGGTTACAAACCTTTTCTATTGATGAGAAAGCACATTTTATTTATGATGAACAAGCTACACAGATTGCCCCATATAATCGTCAGTTTGGCTCTAAAACGATTGCACAGCGGGCACTTGCTATTTTTGCCGGGCCAGCAATGAACTTTTTGTTAGCATTTGTGATTCTAACAATTTTCGCCTTATTCCAAGGAGTTCCAACAGACGATGCCAAAATAGGGTTAGTCGCTCCAGACGGGGCAGCACAAGAGGCAGGATTACAGCCGAACGATGAAATCCTATCTGCAAACGGTACGCCATTAGAATCATGGGAAGATTTAACAAGTATTATCCAAGCACATCCGAATCAGGAGTTAGTCTTTCAGGTTAATCGTGGTGGAGAGATGTTAACAATACCGATTGTACCGAATGAGCGTGTGAATCAAGAAGGTGAAGTTGAAGGATTTATTGGGGTAGGGATTCCAACTGAGTTTTCGTTGGTTGGATCGTTAACTTTTGGTGTCACTCAAACAGTTGAATATACAAAGTTGATTTTTGAAAGCTTAATCATGTTAATTACAGGACAATTCTCACTAGATCATTTAGCAGGACCTGTTGGGATTTATAATTATACTGGTCAAGCTGCAGCGATGGGAATTTTTGTTCTCATGCAATGGGCAGCCATTCTAAGTGTCAATCTAGGAATCATAAACCTTTTACCGTTACCAGCTCTTGATGGAGGACGTCTCATGTTTATTGGTCTTGAGGCAGTTCGAGGGAAACCGATTGATCCACAAAAAGAGGGATTGGTACACTTTATTGGTTTTGCATTACTCATGCTATTGATGCTTGTTGTAACATGGAATGACATTAATAAGTTTTTCCTATAAAACGATGCATAACGAGGGCTTTCAATCTAAGTCCTCGTTGTCATTGAAAAGAGTTTAATAATAATTAAGTATTAGAAAATTACATAATGAGGTGCGTTTTAATGAGACAGAAACTATATATGTGCCCAACAATGCGTGAAGTTCCTGCTGATGCTGATATTGCCAGTCATCAGCTAATGCTGCGTGCTGGGCTCATTCGTCAAAGTGCAGCTGGAGTATACTCTTTCTTACCATTGGGTATGAGGGCTGTACAAAAGGTTGAGGAGATTGTACGTGAAGAAATGAATGAAGCAGGAGGGCAAGAACTATTAATGCCAGCCATACAGCCTGCAGAGTTATGGCAAGAGTCTGGACGCTGGGAAGCATATGGTCCTGAACTAATGCGTATGAAAGATCGACATGATCGTGAATTTGCATTGGGTCCAACACATGAAGAAGTCATTACAAGCTTAGTGCGTGATGAAGTGAAATCGTATAAAAGACTGCCAATGACATTATACCAAATCCAAACGAAATTCCGTGATGAACGAAGACCACGTTTTGGTGTTTTACGCTCACGTGAATTTATTATGAAAGATGCCTATTCATTTGATTCAACGAAAGAGGGATTGGATGAAAGTTATGATAAAATGTATAATGCTTATTGCAATATTTTCTCTCGCTGTGGTTTAGATTACCGGGCAGTCGTTGCCGATTCAGGTGCAATGGGCGGGAAGGATACACATGAATTTATGGTGCTATCAAAAGTGGGTGAAGATACCATTGCATATTCAGATGAATCCGATTATGCTGCTAATATAGAAATTGCTGCAGTTCATGTCAATTATGAAAAAAGTGATGAACCACTTGCAGCATTAGAAAAGATTGAAACACCAAATCTTAAGACAATCAACGAATTAAGTGATGCATTATCGATATCAGATCAACTATTGATTAAATCATTACTGTTTATCGTTGATGGTGAACCTGTATTGGCACTTTGCCGTGGTGACCATGAAATAAACGATATTAAACTGAAAAATGTGTTGAGTGCGGAAATTGTTGAGCTAGCAACAGCTGAACAAACAGTTCAATATATGAAATGTGAAGTCGGTTTCTTAGGACCAATTGAAGTACCGAGTGATGTAAAAGTCATTGCCGATCATGCAATTGAATTTATTGTAAACGGTGTATGCGGAGCAAATGAAAAAGACTATCACTTTAAAAACGTAAATCCAAGCCGCGATTTTTCGATCGAGCAATACGATGATTTACGCTTTATTAAAGAGGGTGATCCATCACCTGATGGGAAAGGCACGATTAAGTTTGCAGAAGGCATTGAAGTTGGGCATGTATTTAAGCTCGGTACACGTTATAGTGAAGCAATGGGAGCGACGTACCTTGATGAAAATGGAAAGTCCCAACCAATGATTATGGGATGCTATGGCATTGGTGTAACACGAACTGTTGCAGCGATTGTTGAGCAAAGTCATGATGAAAATGGTATTGTTTGGCCTGTATCAGTAGCACCATTTCATATCCATTTGATTCCAATAAATGTAAAGAATGAGGATCAAGTTAAATTAGCAGAAACATTATATGAAAAGTTAAAGCAAGAACGCTATGAAGTTCTGCTTGATGACCGTCCAGAGCGAGCTGGTGTTAAATTTAATGATTCTGATTTAATCGGCCTACCGATACGTATTGCTGTCGGTAAGAGGGCTGGTGAAGGAATTGTTGAAGTAAAAGTGCGAAAGACTGGAGAAATGTTCGAAACAGAAGTAGACAAGCTGTCAGATCTATTAAAAGAATTATTTCAACAACTATAAGTTTTAATCAAATCCAATGGTACCTCTAAATAGGGGTACCATTGACTTTGTCATTACTACGATTCAATTTGAAATAAAACAAGGAGGGAGAATCATGAACGCAGGGGATCAAATAAGAAAAGAACGTTTTCAATTACTCCTCCAACAAGTATCCATACCTGAAGATTTAGTTCGGTCATATTTTCAAGGCGGCTCAATTCAAAAATTAATTGTTCAAAAAGAAACGAAGACGTGGCACTTCCAGCTGCACATACCACAAATTTTACCATACAGTGCTTTTGAAGTGTTTTCAGATCGTTTGCATCAAGGACTTAAGCATATTGCCAACATTAGTTTTTCTTTGGCTTATGATGATAACAAACTTTCAGAACACATCATCAACGAATATTGGCCTTATCTCGTCTCTCAGATAGAAGGCTGTTCTCCTTCGATCATCCAATTATTAAAGGATCAAAAGCCGGTATTAAAAGATGCAAAAATAATGATTAATGTTCGAAACGAGACAGAAGCTGTTGCCCTGAAACGGAAATTACCGGAATTATTAGCACCTACTTTTCAACGTGTTGGCTTTCCTGCACTACAATTAGAGTTAGTTGTAAAGGAATCTCAACAAGAATATGAGAAGTTTGTAGAGCAGAAGCAGCAAGAGGATCATTCAAAAGTGGTTGCTGCAATGATTGAAAAACAAAAAATGGAAAAAAGTGCTGAGAAGATTGCCCAAACAGATTCACTTGTTATTGGATATCAGATTAAGGACGATCCAATTCCACTAGAAACAATCGTTGATGAGGAGCGTCGGATTGTTGTACAGGGTTATGTTTTTGATGCTGAAACACGCGAACTTCGCAGTGGCCGCACGTTGTTAACGTTTAAAATTACTGACTATACCGATTCGATTTTAATAAAAATATTTTCTCGTGATAAAGAAGATATTCCACTATTGCAATCGATTAAAAAGGGAATGTGGGTAAAGGTTCGCGGTGGTGTTCAAAATGATACATTTGTTCGAGACCTTGTAATGATCGCCAATGATATTAATCAAGTTCAACCAGAACAACGAAAAGACCTCGCTCCTGAAGGGGAAAAGCGTGTTGAACTACATTTGCACACTCCAATGAGTCAAATGGATGCAGTAACATCTGCAGGTCGGCTCGTTGAACAAGCAGCGAGATGGGGTCATCCTGCTATAGCGATTACGGATCATGGTGTAGTCCAATCCTACCCTGAGGCATATGGTGCTGGTAAGAAACACGGCATTAAAATATTGTATGGTGTAGAGGCGAACCTTGTAGATGATGGTGTTCCGATCGCCTACAATGAACAACATCGTCGTTTATTAGACGAGACATATATTGTATTTGATGTTGAGACGACAGGATTATCTGCTGTGTATAATACAATAATTGAACTGGCAGCTGTGAAAGTAAAGAACGGAGAAATCATTGATCGTTTTGAATCTTTTGCTAACCCGCACGAGCCATTAACAAACACGATTATTGAACTAACAGGAATTACTGATGATATGCTGACAGATGCACCAGAGGTTGAAGAGGTGTTACGTAAGTTTTATGAGTTTATTGGTGATTCGACTTTAGTTGCTCATAACGCGAGCTTTGATATGGGGTTTCTTAATGTTGGCTTCAAAAGAATTGGAATTGGTGAAGTGAAGAATCCAGTTATTGATACGTTAGAATTAGGGCGTTTCCTATATCCTGAATTAAAGAATCATCGTTTAAATACATTATGTAAAAAGTTTGATATTGAACTTGTCAGTCATCACCGAGCAATTTATGATGCTGAGGCGACGGGTTACCTTTTATGGAAAATGGTGAAAGACGCCACAGAAAAAGAAATCGAGTTCCATGACCAACTAAATAATAATATGGGAAAAGGAGATTTTCACCGTCTTCGTCCTTCACACTGTATCTTATTAGCGAAAAATCAAGTTGGCTTAAAAAATATTTATAAACTAGTATCGGCATCTCATTTAAACTATTTTTTCAGAACGCCAAGGATACCGAGATCGTTACTGCAAAAATATCGAGAAGGAATTATTGTAGGGTCTGGCTGTGATCAAGGTGAGGTCTTTGAAGGGATGATGCAAAAATCAGTTGATGAAGTAGAGGAAATTGCCCGATTCTATGACTATTTAGAAATTCAGCCGCCAACAAATTATTATCATCTCATTGAAAAAGAACTTGTCCGTGATGAATTAGCGATTAAAGAAATTATTGAAAACATTATTAATCTTGGTGAAAAGCTGAATAAACCGGTTGTTGCCACTGGCAATGTTCATTATTTAGCACCTGAAGATCATATTTACCGTAAAATTTTAATTAAAAGCCAAGGTGGGGCAAATCCACTAAACAGGATTACATTGCCACAAGTACATTTCCGTTCTACGGATGAAATGCTTGAATGTTTTTCTTTCCTTGGCGAAGAGAAAGCAAAGAAAGTCGTGGTAACAAATACCCAGGGAATTGCCAATGAGATTGAGGAGATCAAGCCAATACCTGATGATCTTTATACTCCAAAAATTGAAGGTGCAGACGAAGAAATTCGTTCCATGAGTTATAATCGGGCTCGCAGTATTTATGGCGAAAACTTACCAGAGATTGTTGAAGCGAGATTAGAGAAAGAATTAAAAAGTATTATAGGTCATGGATTTGCGGTTATTTACTTAATTTCACACAAACTCGTAAAAAAGTCATTAGAGGATGGTTATCTTGTTGGATCACGGGGATCAGTCGGGTCTTCATTTGTCGCTACAATGACCGAGATAACGGAAGTCAACCCATTACCACCTCATTACGTTTGTCCAAATTGTCATCATTCATACTTTTTTAATGATGGTTCAGTAGGTTCCGGCTTTGATTTACCTGATAAAGATTGTCCAGAATGTGGTACAAAATATATTAAAGATGGTCAAGACATTCCTTTTGAAACATTTCTTGGTTTTAAGGGGGATAAGGTACCTGATATTGACTTAAACTTTTCCGGGGATTACCAGCCCAGAGCCCATAATTATACAAAAGAACTCTTTGGTGAAGAGTATGTTTATCGAGCAGGGACAATTGGTACGGTTGCCGAGAAGACAGCTTATGGTTATGTAAAGGGATATCAGAGTGATCACGATCTTCATTACCGAGGAGCGGAAATTGATCGTCTCGTTTCAGGATGTACGGGCGTAAAACGGACAACTGGACAGCATCCAGGGGGAATTATTGTAGTCCCTGACTATATGGATATCTACGATTTTTGTCCGATTCAGTATCCAGCTGATGATAAAACCTCAGAATGGCGGACAACGCACTTTGATTTCCACTCCATTCATGATAATTTATTAAAGCTAGATATCCTGGGACACGATGATCCGACTGTTATTCGTATGCTTCAAGATTTAAGCGGGATTGATCCGAAGACAATTCCAACTGATGACCCTGATGTCTACGAGATTTTCAGCAGTCCAAAATCATTAGGAGTAACTGAAGAACAAATTATGTGTAAAACAGGAACTCTTGGAATTCCCGAGTTTGGGACACGCTTTGTGCGACAAATGCTTGAAGAAACAAAACCAAGTACATTTTCTGAACTTGTGCAAATATCCGGTCTTTCTCATGGAACTGACGTCTGGTTAAATAACGCTAACGAATTGATTTACAGCGGAACATGTGAATTAAAAGATGTTATCGGCTGTCGTGATGATATTATGGTTTATTTAATTTACAAGGGGTTAGAGCCATCATTAGCTTTTAAAATTATGGAATTTGTACGTAAAGGAAAAGGACTGCAAGAGGAATGGATTGAGGAAATGAAAAAGAATGATGTTCCAGACTGGTACATTGGTTCTTGTATGAAGATAAAATATATGTTCCCTAAGGCGCACGCCGCGGCTTATGTATTAATGGCAGTACGAATTGCTTACTTCAAAGTGCATCATCCGATTTTGTTCTATGCTGCTTATTTTACGGTGAGAGCAGACGATTTTGATATTGATGCGATGATAAAAGGCTCGGCAACAATGAAAGCCAAAATTGAGGAAATCAATGGGAAAGGCCTTGATGCATCACCTAAAGAAAAAAGTTTGTTGACTGTTTTAGAGATTGCTCTTGAAATGTGCGAAAGAGGTTTCACATTTCAAAAGGTAGATTTGTATCGCTCTGCTGCCTATGAGTTTATTGTCGATGGAAATTCGCTCATTCCACCGTTCAACGCCCTATCAGGAGTAGGAACAAATGCTGCAATTAATATCGTAAAGGCTAGAGAAGACGGAGAGTTTCTTTCAAAAGAGGACCTTCAGCAACGAAGTAAAATTACAAAAACAGTACTAGAAAACTTGGATAATCATGGATGTTTAGAAGGCTTACCAGAATCTAATCAACTTTCATTGTTTTAAAAAAGTTGATGGAGAAGATTTTTCCTAAGAGTAGCAAGAAGTCTCCACAACGTAGCAAAGTTGCATAAATAAAGGGATTATGTTATATTTTTATGGTAATACTTAGAATAGTGATGCGCGAAGAGTGGGGAAACCCACTCTTTCGTTTTGAATGCTGAAATTTGAGGAAATATATAAATAATGAAGTTACTTATATACCTGCATACATTATTAACAAGCATAGGAGGATCTGAATGAGTAAAAAAGTGACAGACATTACGGAAGAGCTCGTCACACCCATTTTAAGTGATTTACAATTAGAGTTAGTGGATATTGAGTTTAAAAAGGAAGGTAAAAATTGGTTCTTGCGCGTCTATATCGATTCAGAAAAAGGTGTAGATATCGAAGATTGCGGAAATGTAAGTGAAAAATTAAGTGAAGCACTTGATAAGCATGATCCAATTACACAAGCGTACTTTTTGGAAGTATCGTCTCCAGGAGCAGAACGGCCTTTAAAGAAAGAAAAGGATCTTGTTAAAGCAGTTGGGAAGAATGTACATATAACAACATATGAGCCCATAGATGGGGAAAAAGTGTTTGAAGGTGAACTTAAAGGTTTTGATGGTGAAATACTAACTGTAGCGATAAAAGTGAAAACGAGAGTAAAACAAGTTGAGATTCCATATAAAAAAGTGGCAAGTGCTAGACTTGCTGTTTTGTTTTAATTGAAAGGGGGAGAAAACTCCATGAATAGTGATTTTATGGATGCCTTAAATGCATTAGAAAAAGAAAAAGGGATTGACAAAGAAGTAATTATCGAAGCGATTGAAGCTGCTTTAATATCTGCTTATAAAAGAAATTTTAATCAAGCACAAAATGTTCGTGTCGATATAAATCGGGAAAATGGCAGTATGCGTGTATTTGCGAGAAAACAGGTTGTAGAAGAAGTATTTGACTCTCGACTTGAAATTTCTGAAGATGCAGCGAAGGGAATTAATCCGCGTTTTCAAGTTGATGATATTGTTGAGATTGAAGTAACGCCAAAGGATTTTGGAAGAATTGCTGCCCAAACAGCAAAACAAGTTGTTACTCAGCGAGTTCGTGAAGCAGAACGCGGAATTATCTATTCTGATTTCATCGACCGTGAAGAGGATATTATGACTGGTATTGTCCAACGTCAAGATAACCGGTTTATCTATGTAGATCTCGGTAAAGTGGAAGCTCTTTTACCATTGAGTGAGCAAATGCCAAATGAGCAATACAGACATAACGATCGAATTAAAGCCTTTATAACGAAGGTTGAAAAGACAACAAAAGGCCCACAAATATTAATATCTCGTACCCACCCAGGACTTTTGAAACGTCTTTTTGAATTAGAAGTGCCGGAAATTTATGATGGAACAGTCGAAATTAAGTCTGTGTCCAGAGAAGCTGGTGACCGTTCTAAAATAGCGGTGCATGCAACAGATCCAGATGTTGATCCGGTAGGCTCATGTGTAGGTCCAAAGGGCCAACGTGTGCAAACGATTGTTAATGAGTTAAAGGGAGAAAAGATCGACATCGTTCGATGGTCAGAGGACCCTGTTGAATATGTAGCAAATGCATTGAGTCCATCAAAGGTTCTTGAAGTAAGAGTTGATGAAGAACAAAAAATGACCCAAGTCATCGTCCCAGACTATCAGCTTTCATTAGCAATTGGAAAACGTGGACAAAATGCTAGACTTGCTGCTAAGCTTACAGGGTGGAAAATAGACATTAAAAGTCAATCTGAGGCCGAAGAGCTTGGTATATATCCATCAGAAGAAAATATCCAAGTTGAGGATGTTGAGGACGTAGAAAACACTGATCAAATGGATCTATCATCGGAAGAAGTCTCTGAATAAAAAAGGAGATGGAATAAATGATGAAAAAACGAAAAACGCCACTTCGTAAATGTGTCGTTACGAATGAAATGAAACCGAAAAATGAACTGATTCGAATTGTTCGTTCACCAGAAGGGGAAGTAAGTATTGATCCTACCGGAAAGAAATCAGGACGAGGTGCTTACATAAGCGATAGCAAGGAATGCTTCGAACTTGCAAAGAAAAGGGATATTCTTTCAAGGCATTTAAATGTGAAGGTAAGTGATGAAATCTATGATGCACTTGAGAAAGAAAGGCAAAAAGGTAGCTAATCATGCAAGAATCACAATGGATATCATTGCTAGGACTCGCGGCTAGAGCGAGAAAGCTTGTTACTGGGGAAGAGCTTGTCGTCAAGGACATAAGAAAAGGCAATCTAAACCTTGTCCTACTTTCAGCGGATGCGTCAGAACTTACAAAAAAGAAAATTACAGATAAATGTAATTACTATTCAGTTCCATGTCGGATTGTATCTGATCGCGCTACGTTAGGCGAAGCGATTGGTAAAGGAGAACGAGTAGTTATTGGAGTTACTGATATAGGTTTTTCAAAAAAACTCATTACCATTATAGACCAAAAAGTATGAAGTACTTCCCTATCTTACTCAAGATATGTACAAATTCTCTGAGTAACAGAACTAAGTGACGGTGTTGTGAAACGATTTAAAAGGGAGGCAAATACATGAGGAAAATGCGTGTATATGAATATGCAAAACAACAAAATCTAACGAGTAAGGAAGTTATCGAACAATTGAAAACTTTAGATGTAAAAGTATCGAACCATATGTCCGTTATCGAAGAAGACACAATAAAACAATTAGAAGGTAAAACGAATACAAATACAGCTCAACAGCAAACGACTCAAGAAAAAGTTGAATCAAAAGGGAATCAACCGATGAAAAAAACAAATGATCAAGGAAAACAACAGAATAATAATAAGAAGAAGAATCAAAACCGTAATCAAAACCAGAATCGTAATCAGAAGAATCAGCGCTCAAATAATCAAACACATCAACATAAAAATGAGAAGCCTAAAGAGGAGACACCAAGCAAAATTACGTATACTGGCTCTTTAACTGTAGGAGATTTAGCGAAAAAATTAAAAAAAGAGCCGTCAGAATTAATTAAAAAATTAATGTTCCTTGGTGTAATGGCTACTATTAATCAAGAGTTAGATAAGGACACAATTGAACTGATTGCTGGCGATTATGGCGTTGAAGTGGAAGAAGAAATTGTATTCGAAATCACTGATTTTGAAAACTATACAGAAGATGACGATGAAAAAGATTTAGTAGAACGTTCTCCTGTTGTTACAATCATGGGTCACGTTGACCATGGGAAAACAACGCTTCTAGATTCAATCCGTCATACGAAAGTAACAGCTGGAGAAGCTGGTGGAATTACGCAACATATTGGTGCGTATCAGATTGAAACAGAAGGTAAGAAAATTACGTTTTTAGATACACCTGGTCACGCTGCATTTACAACAATGCGTGCACGTGGAGCTCAAGTAACGGATATTACAATCCTCGTTGTTGCCGCAGATGATGGCGTTATGCCACAAACGGTTGAGGCGATAAATCATGCAAAAGCTGCTGAAGTACCAATTATCGTAGCTGTGAATAAAATGGATAAACCAGCAGCAAATCCTGATCGCGTTATGCAAGAATTAACTGAACATGGACTTGTTCCTGAAGCATGGGGCGGAGAAACAATCTTTGTTAATGTGTCAGCTTTGAATGGTGATGGTATTGACGAGTTATTAGAAATGATTTTACTTGTTGCTGAAGTTGAAGAGCTAAAGGTAAACCCAAATAAACTTGCTAGAGGAACTGTCGTAGAAGCAGAACTGGATAAAGGTCGTGGAGCAGTTGCAACACTTCTCGTGCAATCAGGAACGCTCCATGTCGGTGATCCGATTGTTGTTGGAAATACATTTGGGCGTGTTCGGGCAATGGTAAATGATTTGGGAAGACGTGTAAAAGTAGCTCCACCGTCTACTCCTGTTGAGGTAACTGGATTAAACGATGTACCGCAAGCCGGAGATCGATTCCTTGTATTTAAAGATGAAAAGACTGCCCGTCAAGTAGGTGAGGCTAGAGCATCAAAACAACGTGAAGCCGAGCGTAGTGAAAATACGAAAGTGAGCCTTGATGACTTGTTTAATCAAATTCAGCAAGGGGATATTAAAAAGATCAACGTCATTATTAAAGCCGATGTTCAAGGATCAGTTGAAGCTATGAAAGGCTCATTAGAAAAAATTGATGTTGAAGGAGTAAAAGTTAATATCATTCATACTGGTGTTGGTGCCATTGCAGAATCCGATATTATCTTAGCATCTGCTTCGAATGCAATTGTTATTGGTTTTAACGTTCGTCCTGATGTCAATGCAAAACGTACAGCAGAAGCTGAGAAGGTAGATATCCGTCTTCACCGTGTTATTTATAACGCGATTGACGAAATTGAAGCAGCAATGAAAGGGATGCTTGACCCTGAATTTGAAGAGAAGGTAATCGGTCAAGTTGAAGTACGTACAACGTTTAAGGTTTCGAAGGTTGGTACGATTGCTGGATGTTATGTCACTGATGGAAAAGTAAGTCGTGACTCAACAGTTCGTCTCATTCGAGATGGAGTTGTTATTTATGAAGGGGCAATTGATGCCTTAAAACGATTTAAAGATGATGCAAAAGAAGTGGCAGCAGGTTATGAATGCGGAATTACATTGGAAAAGTTCAATGATATCAAAGAAGGCGATATCATTGAAGCGTATATTATGGAGGAAATTAAACGCGCATGATTGGAGCCGTTTATTGTGAATGTATCATCTATGATGCAGGGTCACTTAAGGAAAAACGCTCTGTTTTAAAAAGTGTAATTACTCGGCTAAAACAACGATTAAATGTTTCTGTGGCAGAAATTAATCATCAAAATGTCTGGCAACGGACAGAAATAGGTATTGTCGCTATTGCAAATGATAAGGTTATCGTCGAGCAGGAATTACAAAAGGCATTACAGATGATAGACAGTGTGACCGAAATGGAACGAACGATCACCCAGTTTGAGTGGTTATGAAATTAACTTAGAGAGAAACAGTGAGGTGATACGATGAGCAATGTACGTGCAAGTCGTGTTGGTGAACAAATGAAAAAGGAACTTGGTCAGATCCTTCAGCAAGAACTAAAAGATCCCCGCATTGGTTTTGTAACAGTCACTGGAGTGGAAGTGACTGGGGACCTACAGCAAGCAAAAGTATTCATTACGGTACTAGGTAATGATGATGAAAAGGAAAATACGCTAAAAGGCTTAGCGAAAGCAACTGGATTTATTCGATCTGAAATAGGTAAGAGAATACGCCTTCGAAAAACACCAGAAATTTCGTTTGAATTTGATGAATCAATTGCATACGGAAACCGTATTGAAACATTACTGGCAGATCTTAATGAACAACAAAAGCAATCTGACTAAGATTGGTTAAAGGGATAGGTGAGGCAAAGACCTTGTCTATCCTTTTTGTTAGTTTAGAGTGTAGAGTTTAGAGTTGAAAGTTGTGTTATGATAATTGGAGGAAGTTTTTACCTTCTTTGATATACATACAATAACTCTAAACTCTAAATTCTAAATTCTTAACTCTAAATTCTAAATTCTTAACTCTAAATTCTAAATTATAAATTAAATTGGGGTGAAGGTTTTGCAAGGGATTTTACCTCTATATAAGCCAAAGGGAATGACTTCTCACGATTGTGTTGCCAAATTGAGAGGAATCTTGAAAACGAAGAAGGTTGGACATACAGGAACACTTGATCCTGATGTAACCGGTGTATTACCAATTTGTATTGGCAGGGCAACAAAAATAGCGGAGTATATGTCTGATTATCCAAAAACGTATATTGGTGAAGTAACGCTTGGATTCTCAACTACAACAGAAGACTTTTCAGGTGAAATAGTTGAAAAAAAGCGAGTAGACCGTACAATAATGAGGGAAGAAATTTTACGAGTGTTGGCCTCTTTTCAAGGTGAAATTGAACAAACACCACCGATGTACTCCGCAGTTAAAGTGCAAGGAAAAAGGCTTTATGAATATGCCCGTGAAGGGAAAACAGTTGAACGTCCGACTCGAAACGTAACAATCTATGAACTATCTTTATTGGAAAATGATCACGAATGGACAGGTGAAACGATCTCCTTCTCATTTCGAGTTCATTGCAGTAAAGGAACGTATGTAAGGACATTAGCGGTAGATATTGGTAAAAAGCTAGGATTTCCTTCTCACATGTCAAAGCTGCAGAGAGTTCAATCTGGTCCATTTACATTGGAACAGTGTGTAACATTTTCAGAAGTTGAAGAACAAAAAAAAGCTGGAACATTGGAACTTCTTCCAATAGAAGAAGCGTTAAAACATTTTCATAAAGTTATTGTGAATAAGCAGGTTGAACCAAAAGTGTTGAACGGTTCAGTTCTCCCGCGGTTTCATGACGTAGTTGCTAACCGATTTACAATTTTTAACGAAGAAGGGGAATGTTTAGCGATTTACCATAACCACCCTACAAAAGCAGGGTTAATAAAACCTGAAAAAATAATAAAAATTAATTAAGCAAAGTAGAGTAGGTGAAACAAAATTGAATACCGTATATTTATCACATCCTCACCAATTAAATATAAAAAGCTTACAACCTACTGTAATGGCACTGGGGTTTTTTGACGGTGTTCACCTTGGGCATCAAAAAGTGATTGGAAAAGCAAAAGAGATTGCAGATCAAGCTGGAATCATGTGCTCAGTGATGACATTTAATCCTCATCCAAAAGAAGTTTTGCAAAGTGGGAAAACTGTTAAGAAGCCGATGAATTATTTAAGTCCGTTAAAGGAAAAGGAAAAGAGAATAGCTGAGCTTGGAGTAGATACATTGTATGTTGTCCAATTTGAGCAGTCATTTGCCGATTTAACTCCTCAACAATTTGTTGACGATTATTTAATTCAGCTAAATGTAAAGCACGTTGTTGCTGGTTTCGATTATACATATGGAAAACTTGGTAAAGGGACAATGGAAACATTGCCATTTCATTCACGTAATCAGTTTACACAAACGACGATTGAAAAGGTTGAAACAAAACGGCAGAAAATTAGTTCGACGTTGATTCGACAACTGTTAAATGACGGTCAGGTTGAACAGCTTCCGAATTATTTAGGCAGGCTGTATGAGATTGAAGGTACAGTTGTTGATGGGGATAAACGCGGGCGAAAAATTGGCTTTCCAACCGCCAATATTCAGACTGTTGATCGATATTATCTTCCAGCTGCAGGGGTATATGCAGTTAGATTAAAACTAGGTCAAAACTGGTATGAAGGAGTATGTAATTTAGGGTTTAAACCCACCTTTCATAATGGTTTAGCGACTCCAACAATTGAAGTACACCTCTTTAACTTTAACAAAGATATTTATGGTGAATTAGTTACTGTTCAATGGTTAACATATCTTCGTAGTGAAAAGAAATTTTCTTCCATTGACGAATTAGTAAAACAAATTAATGAAGATAAACAAAAAGCACTAACCTACTTTAATCAACAATGATGCATGGAATTATTCTACATTTATAATTATTTTTTTCGTTTCTTGATTTTTTCGATCAAAAGATGTATTCTATTATATGTACATTGTACAAATAAAAAAACCATTGCTTGGCAGGACGAGTCACCAACGTCTGCTCGGTAATTGGGGATATTCTTAAGGAGGTGAATAGGATGGCATTATCACAAGAGCGTAAAAATGAGATTATTGAATCGTTTAAGGTTCATGATACAGATACTGGATCTCCAGAGGTTCAGATCGCTATCCTAACTGAACAAATCAATACGTTAAACGACCACTTACGTACACACAAGAAAGATCATCATTCACGTCGTGGACTTTTAAAGATGGTTGGACAACGTCGTAACTTATTAACGTACTTACGTAATAAAGATGTTACACGTTACCGTAACCTTGTTGACAAACTTGGATTACGTAGATAAGACTATGAAGCGGGATATATCCCGCTTTTTTGTTACGTAAAAATATTGGAAATTTTTTCACTTTGCTTCAATACTTTATAAAATGAATAAATAAGTGTGAAATTTCTTTGCTTAGGATAGCAGCTCACTTTATTTTTACTTTTATTTTTATCGGAAATAGGAAACAATAATAGAAGGAAATTAAATGTACTGAGAGGAGTACTCGTAAACATGGAAAATGAAAAACAAGTATTCTCAATCGATTGGGCAGGCCGCCCTTTAACACTTGAGATTGGGAATTTAGCGAAGCAAGCCAATGGTGCCGTAATGGTTCGTTACGGAGATACAGCTGTTTTATCTACAGCAACCGCTTCTAGGACGCCAAAAGACTTACCTTTTTTTCCGCTTACTGTTAACTATGAAGAGCGTTTGTATGCAGTAGGAAAAATCCCTGGCGGCTTTATTAAACGAGAAGGACGCCCAAGTGAAAAAGCGATTTTGGCTAGTCGATTGATCGACCGCCCAATTCGTCCTTTGTTTGCAGATGGTTTTCGAAATGAAGTACAAGTAATCAGCATTGTAATGAGTGTTGATCAAAATTGCTCATCTGAAATGGCAGCAATGTTTGGTTCATCATTAGCTTTATGTATTTCCGATATTCCTTTTGAAGGTCCGATTGCGGGTGTCACAGTAGGCAGAATTGATGGAGAATTTATTATTAATCCTTCTACAGATCAACTTGACCGAAGTGATTTAAATCTCGTAGTCGCTGGAACAAAAGATGCGATTAACATGGTTGAAGCAGGCGCAAATGAAGTGTCGGAAGAAATAGTTCTTGAGGCAATTATGTATGGTCATGAAGAAATCAAGCGTTTAATAGCATTCCAGGAAGAAATTGTGAAGCAAGTCGGCAAAGAGAAAATGGAAGTAGTATTATATGAAGTCAATGCTGACCTGGAACAAACAGTACGCAATATGGCTGAGACAGAGTTGAAGGTGGCTGTTCAAGTTGTCGAAAAACATGCTCGTCAGGCAGCTATTGATGAAGTAATGGAAAAAGTTGTCGCTGAATTTGAAGAAAAAGAAGAAGATCAAGTAAAAGATGTAAAAGAAATTTTACATAAGATTGTTAAGGAAGAAGTACGTCGTTTAATTACAAAAGAAAAAGTTCGTCCGGATGGTCGAGCGATTGATGAAATCCGTAAGTTAACATCTGAGGTAGATTTACTTCCGCGTACACACGGTTCTGGACTTTTCGTTCGTGGGCAAACACAAGCATTAAGTGTTTGTACATTAGGAGCATTGGGTGACGTGCAAATTCTAGATGGTTTAGGGCTTGAAGAGTCTAAACGATTTATGCATCATTATAATTTTCCGCAATTTAGTGTTGGTGAAACAGGTCCTATTCGAGGTCCGGGAAGACGTGAAATTGGTCATGGGGCATTAGGAGAAAGAGCATTAGAACCTGTTATTCCTTCAGAAGATAAATTCCCATATACAATTCGTCTGGTGTCAGAGGTACTTGAATCGAATGGATCAACATCTCAAGCAAGTATTTGTGCTAGTACGTTAGCGATGATGGATGCAGGAGTTCCAATCAAAGCACCTGTAGCCGGAATTGCAATGGGCCTAGTTAAAGAAGGAGAAGATGTTACGGTTTTAACAGATATTCAAGGAATGGAAGACCACCTTGGTGATATGGACTTTAAAGTTGCCGGAACAAAAGAAGGAATTACAGCATTACAAATGGACATTAAAATTTCAGGAATTAATAAAGAAATTTTGGTTGAGGCATTAGATCAAGCCAAACGTGGCCGTATGCATATTTTAGATAATATGACAAGTGCGATTGCTGAACCTCGTGGTGAGCTGTCTGAATATGCACCAAAGATTTTAACAATGAAAATCCATCCAGATAAAATCCGAGGTGTTATCGGACCAAGCGGAAAAATGATTAATAAGATTATTGAAGAAACTGGAGTAAAAATTGATATTGAACAAGATGGTACAATTTTTATTTCATCTGTTGATCCTTTAATGAATCAAAAGGCACAGCAAATTATCGAGGATATTGTCCGTGAAGTTGAAGTAGGACAAACATATTTAGGTAAAGTTAAGCGTATTGAAAAATTTGGTGCCTTTGTAGAAATATTTAAAGGAAAAGACGGGTTAGTTCACATATCTCAATTGGCGGAAGAGCGCGTGAATAAGGTTGAAGATGTTGTTAAAATCGGGGATGAGATTTTAGTGAAAGTAACTGAAATTGATGCTCAAGGTCGCGTCAACCTCTCAAGAAAAGCAGCTCTTAAACAAGAACAAGAAGAGCAGAAACAAGAATAGCATATCGAGGCTGGAAAATAAGCCAGTCTCTTTTTAATTTAGAATGTAAAATGTAGAATTTAGAATTAAAAACACTTAATTCAAAAATTTGACGCATTTATACATTTTTATCATAGGAAAATTAATTATTTTAGAATGAGAAATAATTCTAAATTCTATATTATTAATTCTAAATTTGCATTCTACCTTGTCTACATTGTGCATAATTTTTAGTACAAGGGGGAATGGGTAATGATAAAAAATTATCTTCTGCATATGTCTGTTTTTCTAATTTTAGTTGTTATTACATTTGGATCTATCCAAAATCCATATACAACTACTTACATAGATCAATTAAAGGGTGATGCAGTAACAGTTACGAAAATGGGAGACCCTTTGTATGATGAAATTTCAGAGAAAGCCAGTAAATATGAGCAACCTGCGATTGATGCTGTCGTTGACCGGGTTTGGAAAGCAATTCCTGGTTATAACGGGATAAAAGTGGATATTGATGCTTCCTATGAAAAGATGAAAAAGCATGGACAGTTTGATGAACAGAAAATAGTGTTCAAAGAGACTTCACCAAGTGTCCATTTACATGATCTGCCACCTGCTCCGATTTACAAAGGAAATCCAGAGAAATCGATGGTTACATTGCTTGTTAACGTAGCTTGGGGCAATGAATATTTACCTGGAATGCTTAAAATTATGAAAGAGCATAATGTGAAGTCTACATTTTTTCTTGATGGCTCATGGGTTAAAAATAACCCTAAGCTGGCAAAAATGATTCTTGAAGAGGGTCATGAAATTGGTAATCATGCCTACTCTCACCCTGACTTAAAAAAACTCTCGAATGCACGAATTTCTGAGGAATTACAAAAAACAAATGCTGTTATTAAAGCAACCTTAGATGTAACGCCAAAATGGTTTGCACCTCCAAGTGGTAGTTTTAGACAAGACGTAGTAGAGATTGCGAATCAAATGAATATGGGGACAATTCTATGGACGGTAGATACAGTTGATTGGAGGAAGCCTGAACCGCATACAATGGTTCAAAATGTCCTCAAAAAAATTCATCCAGGTGCTATGGTCCTTATGCACCCAACATCCTCATCGGCAGCAGGACTTGAACAATTAATTCTTGGAATCAAATCTCAGGGATATCAAATTGGAAATGTGTCGCAGCTGCTTAGTGAGGAACGGTTATCTTTTCGGGTAAACATTGGCGATGAGAAGGAAAAGGAATCTGCAAATAACTGAGTTTATTTTTAATGCAGTATGTTAAGGAGGATTTTTTTTGATACACAGATATGAAATGCCAAATGGTGTACGTATTATTTTAGAACAAATTCCCACAGTTCGTTCTGTTTCACTTGGGATTTGGATTGGTACGGGATCGAGATATGAAACAAAACAAGAAAATGGGATTTCTCATTTCTTAGAACATATGTTTTTTAAAGGGACTGAGACTCGTACGGCAAGAGAGATAGCGGAAACATTTGATGGTATAGGTGGTCAAGTCAATGCCTTTACGTCAAAAGAGTATACTTGTTATTATGCGAAAGTATTAGACGATCATGCTGAGCTCGCTTTAGATGTTTTAGCTGATATGTTCTTTCATTCAAGCTTTGAAAAAGAAGAATTAGAGAAAGAAAAGAATGTTGTCTATGAAGAAATAAAAATGTATGAAGATACTCCTGATGATATAGTTCATGATATGCTGAGCCAAGCAAGCTTTGGCAGTCATTCATTGGCGTATCCAATACTTGGGACGAAGGAAACACTACAAACATTTACTGGAGATGATTTACGCGCCTACATGGCAAAGCATTATACAGCTGAGAATGTTGTCATTTCTATTGCTGGAAACATTGAAGATAGCTTTATTGAAAAGGTGAAAGAAAAATTTGAGACGCTAAAGGTCAGCGATGCAAACAGAACATTAGATACGCCTTCTTTTCTTGGTGAAAAATTAGCGAGAAAGAAAGACACAGAGCAAGCACATCTATGTATTGGCTACAAAGGTTTGCCTATTGGACAAAAGGGAATTTACAGTCTTGTTTTATTGAATAATGCTCTTGGTGGGAGCATGAGCAGCCGGTTGTTTCAAGAGGTAAGGGAAAAGAGAGGGCTCGCATATTCTGTCTTCTCATATCATTCTTCCTATAATGACAACGGATTATTAACAATCTACGGAGGAACTGCACCTGAACAATTAGATCAACTGTATGAAACGGTAATGGATACAGTCAATGACCTTAGAAAAAACGGTGTAACTGAAAAAGAACTGGCTAACGGTAAAGAACAGCTTAAAGGGAATTTAATGTTAAGTCTGGAGAGTACAAATAGTCGTATGAGTAGAAATGGAAAAAATGAACTGTTACTACGAAAACATCGTTCTTTAGATGAAATCATCAATGAGATAAATGCTGTAACATTTGAAAATATTAATCAATTAGCTGGAACTATTTTTACTGATGCGAATTCTATTTCATTAATAAGTCCTAGTGGAGTCCTTCCACAAGGGGTAAAATAAAAAATAGTGATACCAACAGTCTTTGAACTAGTTGGTATTTTTTTTTATGTATCACATAAATAGTAGTAGGGTGTCCTTTTTGAGTAAGTAAGTTCTTGGAAAGAGTTTGCAAACTGTAAAAGTAATCCTAGCAGAGGGGTGAGGAGAATTGAGATTAAGTGAAATCAGTGGAAAAGAAATTATTGATTATGAAAAGGGAGAACGATTAGGCGTTCTAGGACAGACCGATCTTGTAATTGATGAACATACCGGACAAATTGAGGCATTTATTATACCTACAATGAAATGGTTTGGATTAGGGAAAAAAGAAAAGGAAGTAACAGTATATTGGTCGCAAATAAAAAAAATTGGTGCAGATATGATTATTATTGATGTGGAAGAGGAGAAGTAAATCAAATTTAGAGTTTAGAATTTAGAGTTTAGAGTGATTAGGGATTATTCAATGAAGTTATTTAAATTGAACCTAAAACATGATTAGCTATTTTTTGCTAATCATGTTTTTTTATTTATAACTCTAAATTCTAAACTCTAAATTCTAAACTAATTATATTCACCCATTTGGATGTAGACACATACTATGATTTTGAAATTGCAAAAGGTCTTCCCCTGTGAGTAAGGTAAACATTCATAAAGAAAGGGGATAAAGTATGTTAACAGGGATGCATGTTGCTGTTGTTGGTGGCGACGCTCGCCAATTAGAGGTGATTCGCAAATTAATTGAGTTGGATGCTAAAGTTTCACTTATTGGTTTTGATCAATTAGATGATGGTTTTATCGGAGCAACGAAGCATCAGTTAGATGAGATCGAATTAAAAACTGTCAATGCTATTGTTTTACCAATTAGCGGAACAAATTCAAACGGTGAAGTTGAAACAATTTTCTCTAATGAGAAAATTGTTTTAAAAGAGCAACATTTAAAAGCAACCGATTCAAACTGTGTTGTTTATTCAGGTATTAGCAATGCCTATCTATCAAAAACCATCGAAAAAGCAAATCGTA
This sequence comes from Anaerobacillus sp. MEB173, assembly GCF_052119505.1. Classification (NCBI taxonomy): domain Bacteria; kingdom Bacillati; phylum Bacillota; class Bacilli; order Caryophanales; family Bacillaceae; genus Anaerobacillus; species Anaerobacillus sp. MEB173. The sequence continues at coordinate 113,928 of NZ_JBJMAU010000003.1, read as the reverse complement.
AACTCGTACAATTATTAGATCGTGATGATGTAGCAATCTATAATTCAATCCCAACTGTAGAAGGAACAATTATGATGGTCATTCAACATACGGATATCACCATTCACCGGTCTAAAGTTGCTGTTCTCGGATTAGGAAGAGTCGGGATGAGTGTTGCTCGAACGTTTGCAGCCTTAGGCGCATATGTAAAAGTAGGGGCTAGAAAGTCAGAACACTTAGCTCGAATAATGGAAATGGGTCTAGAGCCGTTTCATTTAAATGACCTTGAGAAAGAAGTAAATAATATTGACGTTTGCATCAATACAATTCCAATTCCAATTATTACAGCCAATGTCATTTCAAGGATGCCTTCAAATACACTAATTGTCGATTTGGCATCAAAACCTGGAGGTACAGATTTCCGTTATGCTGAAAAACGAGGAATTAAGGCATTGCTGGCACCTGGATTACCAGGGATTGTGGCGCCCAAAACTGCAGGTCAAATAATTGCAAATGTTCTTTCACAATTATTAATGGAAGAACATTCCATCCGGGAGGAGGATCATTAATGACTTTAAAAGGAAAGCATATAGGCTTTGGCTTAACAGGCTCTCATTGCACTTATGACGAGGTTCTTCCACAAATGAAAAGACTTGTTGATTTAGGTGCAAAAGTAACACCATTTGTTACACACACAGTCGCTAATACAGATACGAAATTCGGTGATAGTGCCGATTGGATTCAGAGAATTAAAGAAACCACTGGAGAAGAAATTGTTGATTCAATTGTAAAGGCTGAGCCATTTGGTCCAAAAACTCCTTTAGATTGTATGGTGATTGCACCTCTTACAGGTGGTTCAACGAGCAAGTTTGCAAATGCATTAACTGATTCACCGGTACTTATGGGGGCTAAAGCTACTTTAAGAAATTTAAAGCCGGTTGTATTGGGGATTTCTACGAATGATGCTCTTGGTTTAAATGGAATGAACATTATGAAATTAATGGCAACAAAAAATATCTACTTTATCCCATTTGGGCAAGATAATCCTTATGTAAAACCCAATTCACTCGTAGCCAAAATGGACCTCTTACCTGAGACAATTGAAGCAGCTCTTGAGGGAAAGCAATATCAACCTGTTTTAATTGAAAGGTATAAAGGATAATTACTTTATCAGAGTTGCCAAATCAACTATTATCGCTTAAAGTTGATAGTGTGAAATAAGTTAAAGGGTTTATTTCGCAGTCTAGTATGTTAAAATAGATGTCAATTCATAATCTGTATGTAGTTGAGAAAGGAAATTTTCCTTTCTTCAACTACAGTTAAATGTTTAGTTTGGCAGCAAAGTCTATACTAGGTATTGTATTCTTATGGCTTAATAAGCCAAGTTTACATTAATTATATTCTAGCAAAATTTCTATTATGGGAAGGGAGAATTTTCAATATGGGAGTAGAAACAGGTTTTCATGTAGCAGTAGTAGGAGCAACAGGAGCAGTAGGGAATCAAATGCTAAAGGTATTAGAGGATCGTAACTTCCCGATTGCAAAACTAACATTACTATCTTCTAAGCGTTCAGCTGGGAAAAAGGTAGTTTTTAAAGGTGAAGAAATAACAATTCAGGAAGCAACTCCAGAAGCATTTGAAGGTGTGCAAATTGCATTGTTCAGTGCTGGCGGTTCTGTATCGAAACAACTAGCGCCAGAGGCTGTTAAACGTGGTGCAATCGTTGTTGATAATACAAGTGCATACCGTATGGATCCAAACGTGCCGCTTGTTGTTCCTGAAGTGAACGAAGAGGCATTAAAAGATCATAACGGTATTATTGCTAATCCAAATTGCTCTACAATACAAATGGTTGTTGCACTTGAGCCTATTCATAAACAATATGGCTTAAAAAAGGTCATTGTATCAACATATCAAGCTGTATCAGGAGCAGGAGCGCAAGCAATTGAAGAAATGAAAGACCAAACTAGAGCTATCTTGAATGGTGAGGAATTCACACCTGAAATTTTACCAGTTGGTGGAGATAAGAAACATTATCAAATTGCGTTTAATGCAATTCCGCAAATTGATAAATTCCAAGATAATGGATATACATTTGAAGAGATGAAAATGATTAACGAAACGAAAAAAATTATGGAATTACCAGAGCTTGAAGTAGCTGCGACATGCGTGCGATTACCTGTAGAGTCTGGGCATTCTGAATCAGTGTATATTGAAGTTGAAAAGGGTGGCGCATCAGTTGCAGAATTGAAAGAACTTCTTGCAAATTCTGAAGGAATTGTTCTGGAAGATGATCCAGCAAATCAAGTTTACCCTATGGCATCCAATTGTGTAGGAAAATATGATACGTTTGTTGGTCGAATTCGTAAAGATTTAGATCGTGACAATGCCTTCCATATGTGGGTTGTATCTGATAACTTACTAAAGGGTGCAGCATGGAATTCAGTTCAAATAGCTGAAAGCCTCATTAAATTAGGATTAATAAAATAAGATAAAAAATCGCATATAAAGAGGTGTATGCATGAAGGTCATTGTTCAAAAGTTTGGTGGCACATCCTTAAAAGATGACCAAGTTCGTCAAAAGGCCGCAAACCATGTTCGAGTGGCGGTTGATGAAGGTTATAAAGTTGTTGTTGTTGTCTCAGCAATGGGTCGAAAGGGCGATCCTTATGCTACGGATACACTTCTAAGTTTGGTTAATGGGTCTAAGTCATATATAGGGAAACGTGAGATTGACCTTCTCATTTCGTGTGGGGAAGTCATTTCCTCTGTAGTATTTTCCAATACTTTAAGTGAACTTGGCCTAAAAGTTATGGCAATGACAGGGGCACAGGCAGGTTTTCGGACGAATGAAGAATTTTCAAATGCAAAGATTTTAGATATGAAATGCGAACAATTGCTTCGGGCACTTGAAAAACAAGATGTTATCGTCGTAACAGGGTTCCAAGGTCAATCAAAAACTGGTGAAACGACAACGTTAGGCAGAGGCGGCAGCGATACATCAGCAACGGCCATCGGTGCAGCCATCGGTGCAGAGTGGGTTGATATTTTTACAGATGTTGAAGGGGTTATGACAGCAGATCCACGGATTGTTTCAGATGCTAGACCATTATCTGTTGTCACTTATACTGAAATTTGCAACATGGCTTATCAAGGAGCAAAAGTTATCCATCCTAGAGCTGTTGAGATTGCAATGCAAGCGAAGGTACCAATTCGAATCCGATCGACCTACTCAGATTCACTTGGCACATTAGTAACTGCTGGTAATAAAACGTTGGCTGGTCAAGATATACAAGAACGAATGATTACCGGGATTGCTCATGTCTCTGATGTAACGCAAATCAAGGTTCTTGCAAAAGAAGGACAATATGATTTACAGGCGAAAGTATTTAAAGCAATGGCGAATGCTAACATTAGTGTTGACTTTATTAACATTAATCCTCTAGGTGTTGTTTATACAGTGATGGATGAAATGACCGACCTTGCTGAAAGTGTATTAACGGAAATGGGATATGAACCCCAAATTACCCGTCATTGTGCTAAAGTCTCTGCGGTTGGTGCCGGCATGACTGGTGTACCAGGTGTAACGGCAAAAATTGTTGCAGCATTATCACAAGAAAATATACAAATTCTTCAATCAGCTGATTCGCATACAACGATATGGGTATTAGTGAGAGATGAGGATATGATAAAAGCAGTCAATGCTCTTCATCGAATATTTCAGCTTGAACAAGAGGAAAGTAACTTAGAATATTGAGTATAAACTGGGCTGCTTGGCCCAGTTTTAAAATATATGGTGTCACCCTTGTCTTAAGTTTGATTATGAATAAAGAGTTTCAAGGAGTTGAAGAAGTGTGTATTTCGGCCAAGTGATTACTGCTATGGTTACTCCGTTCGATTATAAAGGCAACATTGACTTTTCGAAAACGACGAAACTTGTAAACTATTTGATTGCTAATGGATCAGATGGTCTTGTAGTTGCTGGTACGACTGGTGAGTCTCCGACCTTATCTACCGAGGAAAAAGTTGCTCTTTTTAAACATGTCGTGAAGGTTGTTAATAAGCGGGTACCTGTAATTGCCGGTACTGGCAGTAATAATACTCATGCCTCTGTGGAATTAACGAAGAAAGCAACAGAAGTTGGAGTAGATGGGATTATGGCAGTCGCACCATATTATAATAAGCCATCACAACTAGGGTTATATGAGCACTTTAAGGCAATTGCAGAGGCAACTTTTTTACCAGTTATGTTATACAATATTCCTGGTCGTTCCGTTGTCAATATTTCTGCTGATACAGTTATGAAATTGGCTGATGTTAAAAACATCGTTTCGATGAAAGAAGCTAGTGGTAATATTGAGCAAATTACTTCGATTATTGCAAATACACCTGATGATTTTTCTGTGTACAGTGGTGATGATGGATTGACTTTACCTGTTCTTTCTATTGGAGGGCAAGGTGTTGTCTCCGTTGCTGCTCATGTGATTGGGAATGAGATGCAAGCAATGATCAATGCTTTTAAAGCAGGAAACTGTAAAGAAGCAGCAAAATACCATCAATTCCTTTTACCAATTATGAAAGGCCTATTTATTGCACCTAATCCTGTCCCAGTGAAAACGGCACTGCAAATGAAAGGGTTGGATGTTGGTGGAGTTAGGCTTCCATTAGTTTCACTTTCGAGTGATGAACGTCAATCGGTACTAACTATTTTACAACAGCTGAAAAAGGGATAATCTGTTCAAAATGAAACCAGTCGACGATATTTGATATCGTTGACTGGTTTTTTTTGATTGAATCTCGCATTTATATTTAACAGACAATTCAGATGTATGCAAATTGTATATTTTGGTATTTCATCATAATACATCTTGTCTTCTCTTTGAAAATTAAGTTATACTATTTTCAAGTGATTAGTTCGGGTTTGTTTTTCATTTCTTAAAATTATTATTTTTCAGGAGAACGTCGGCTTGCAATTTACAGATAACACAAAAAGAGTGGACTGAGGTGATTAACCAATAAGGTACATACGGGTTTTCTGATAAAAACAACGCTGCGTCAGATAACTGAATATGGGAGGAACTAGACATTGTTAAAACAACAATCCGATAAAATACGAATTTTTGCCTTGGGCGGTATAGGAGAAATAGGCAAAAATATGTATGCAATAGAAGTAGGAGAAGATATTTTTGTTATTGATTCAGGTTTAATGTTCCCAGGAGAAGATATGCTTGGAGTAGATATCGTGATTCCGGATGTATCTTACCTTGTGTCAAATAATGAGAATGTTAGAGGCATTTTCTTAACACATGGACATGAGGACCATATTGGTGCACTTCCCTATGTTTTAGAGAAGCTATCTACACCTATTTATGGAACAAAACTTACGCTAGGACTAGTTGAGGAAAAGTTAAAAGAAACAGGAGCCAGTAAGTTTACTAAATTAAATACGATAGATGCTAATTCTGAAATTTATTTTGGTTCAACCAAAATGACGTTTTTTAGAACTAATCACAGTATTCCAGATTCTATCGGTATTTGTATTCATACTCCATTTGGAGTCATTGTTCATACGGGTGATTTTAAATTTGATCAAACTCCTGTAGATGGTAAACGTTCAGACATTGGCAAGATGGCAGCCATTGGTGAACAGGGAGTCTTGTGTTTATTATCTGACAGTACGAATGCGGAACGCCCAGGGACGACTTTATCTGAAACGGTAATTGGTCAAGGAATAGCTGATGTGTTTTTTGAGGCTAAAGGACGAATAATCGTTGCCACATTTGCCTCAAATGTTCATCGAATTCAGCAGGTGATTAACGCTTCACTGGCTACGAATCGTAAGGTTGCCATTGTTGGACGAAGCATGTTAAAAGTTGTAGATATTGCTATGAAGTTAGAATATTTAGATGCACCAAAAGATATCTTTATTGATATAAGTGAAATTGATAACGTGAATGACGATAATTTGACGATCATCTCAACTGGTAGTCAAGGCGAGCCAATGTCAGCTTTAACAAGGATGGCAAAAGGCATGCATAAACAAGTAACCATTAACGCCAATGATACGGTTATACTAGCTGCAACACCAATTCCTGGGAATGAAAAGTCGGTTTCTTATGTTGTTGACCTCTTATACCGTACTGGAGCTGAAGTTATTTATGGAAGCAGTAAAGTACATGCCTCAGGTCACGGCAGCCAGGAAGAGCTTAGACTCATGTTAAATTTAATGAAGCCAAAGTATTTTATTCCGATTCACGGAGAATATCGTATGCTTTGTGCTCATAGTGAGCTTGCACAATCAGTTGGTGTTCAGTCTGAAAATATCTTTATCATTGATAATGGTGAAGTCGTTGAATTTACGAATGGACAAGCGAGAAGAGGCGGAAAAGTTCCATCTGGAAATGTGTTAATTGACGGTTTAGGAGTAGGGGATGTTGGAAACATTGTCCTTAGAGATCGACGACTTCTTTCAAAAGATGGCATCTTAGTCGTTGTTATCACCCTTAATAAAAAGAATAGTAGCATCGTTGCAGGGCCTGATATTATCTCTCGTGGATTTGTTTATGTGAGAGAGTCGGAACAATTACTGGAAGAAGCGAGAATTCTAGTGAAAGAGACTCTAAAGAAGTGCATGGATGAAAATATTAGCGAATGGTCCAGTTTGAAAAGCAATGTAAGAGATGTTCTAAGCCGTTTTCTATTTGAAAAAACGAAACGCAGACCAATGATCTTACCAATCATTATGGAAGTATAAAATGACTGAAAATGATCTTAATGAGTGAGAACTTATTAAGATCATTTTTTTGGATTACAATCTTTTATTTCTATTCGGTCGTAGCCAGTTTTTTCTTTTTGATTAAAGAATGAAAACAACTGACTCGCTCATACTATGACTAGATTGGTTAAAGGAGGGTATTAATGTGAATCTGAATTTGTTTCAGAGTAACGAGCAACCGCAAGAAGGCGATCAAAACAAGGATGGGCAAAAAGGTTCAGGAATATTAGATAAAATACAGCAACTTGGTCAAACGAATGTTCCACAAATGGAGCAAACAAACATTCATTGCTTAACTATTATTGGCCAGGTCGAGGGACATATGCAATTGCCTCCTCAAAACAAAACGACAAAGTACGAGCATATTATTCCACAATTAGTTGCAGCGGAACAAAACCAGAAAATTGAAGGTTTATTACTAATTTTAAATACAGTTGGAGGCGACGTTGAAGCTGGATTAGCAATTGCTGAGATGATTTCGACAATGTCAAAACCAACGGTAACACTTGTATTAGGAGGCGGTCACTCAATTGGGGTGCCGATAGCTGTTGCGTCAAACTATTCGTATATTGCAGAAACAGCAACAATGACGATACATCCAGTTCGTCTGACCGGGCTCGTTATCGGTGTGCCGCAAACATTCGAATATTTGGATAAAATGCAAGAACGAGTGATTAATTTTGTAACGAAGCACTCTTCAGTTAGTGAAGAAAAATTTAAGGAACTTATGTTTTCAAAAGGTAATTTGACACGTGATATTGGAACAAATGTTGTTGGGACCGACGCTGTACAATATGGATTAATTAATGAAGTAGGAGGAATAGGTCAAGCCATTAGCAAGCTAAATGAACTTATTGCTGAACATAAAAAAAACCAACCTGATCCTCAGGGGGAACTGATGCAATGATTTTATATACATCGATGCCACAAGAACTTATTTATCCACAAGATAATCAGGAATTTAATAAACAAATGACGGTTGATATTGAGGGAGGACAACTATTGCTTGAAGAAATTAGCCCAACGGAATATAGGGTCGTACGTTTAATGAGTAGTGACCCAATGCTTTTTTTAAACGAGAACTATAGTCCTGGAAAAATGATTCAATTAAGTCCTAAACTTACATAATCATTCTTCCAGATATGTTATAATAATGATAATATGAGAAAAGCAGCCGGGTCTCGGCTGCTTATTGTTCTATCTAGAACAAATAAGCTTGGTAAGGTTAGATGTTGGGGTGAATGTATGGCAAGAAGGAAAAAGTCTAGAAAGAGGGAATGGAAAAAACAATTATCTTTTGAATTAGTTGGTATTTTATTGTTAGCTTTATCAAGTATTACTCTTGCAAAGCTAGGAATAGTAGGAGAAGTACTTGTTCAGCTATTCCGTTTTTTTCTTGGAGAGTGGCATATTGTTTTAACAATCGCATTATTTACGACAGCATTATATCTAATGATTAAGCGTGAAGTCCCTAAATATTGGACAAGACGTTTAGCTGGGTTCTACTTACTCATCTTTTCGTTTGTGTTACTTAGTCATGTTAAATTGTTTCAATTATTATCTGCACAAGGTGAGTTTGCTGATGCATCTGTTATACGAAATACGTGGGAATTGTATTGGCTTCAAGTGAACGGAGAGATTGCGAGTACTGACTTAGGCGGGGGTATGGTAGGAGCAATAAGTTTTGCTGTAAGTCACCTGTTGTTTGATTACACTGGTACTCAAATTCTTGCATTTGTACTAATTATTAGTGCAATCATTCTAATTACTGGACGGTCACTTATTGATTTTGTAATTCTTTTTTTTAGTAAAATCATTCGTTTTACGACTAGTCAATTAGGAAAAATTAAGTCAGAGTTTATTCAATGGAAAGATAAGTTTACAGCGAACGTTAAAGAACGATATGAAAATGCGAAGAAACCAAAAGAAAGAGAAGTCGAAACAGTGATCGTTACGAATGACGATTCTGAGGAAGAGATATATGAACCAATTATTTCGGATTTTACAACACATGCATATACGAAAGAAGAGCAACTCTCTCTTATTGAAGATAAGGAAGAAAAAGCAGTCGACAAAGAAGCAAATACAAATAATGGTGAGAATGAATTAGATGAAGAGGAAATTGCAAAATCAAGTCAGCCGATTGTGAATCATGAAGTAACAAATGAACATTATGTATTACCACCGATTGAACTTTTGAATATACCTGCTCCAAACGGGCAGCATCATATGCAGCAGCATGTCTTAGCGAAAGAAAATATACAAAAGCTTGAAAAAACATTTGAAAGTTTCGGTGTTAAGGTGAAGATACCTAAAGTGCATTTAGGTCCTGCTGTTACAAAATATGAGGTATATCCAAGTGTTGGTGTTAAAGTAAGTAAGATTGTTAATTTAGCCGATGATTTAGCTTTAGCATTGGCAGCCAAAGATATTCGGATTGAAGCACCGATTCCTGGGAAATCTGCAGTTGGTATCGAGGTTCCAAATCAGGAGGTTGCGATCGTTACTTTAAGAGAAGTATTAGACTCTAAAGAAAATAAACGTGATGCCTCTAAGTTATTAATTGGATTAGGTCGTGATATTTCTGGTGAGCCAGTCCTTACAGCCTTAAATAAGATGCCGCATTTGCTTGTTGCTGGAGCTACAGGTAGTGGAAAAAGTGTATGTATTAATGGGATCATTACAAGTATTTTAATGAGAGCAAAACCCCATGAAGTAAAATTAATGATGATTGATCCAAAAATGGTGGAATTGAATGTTTATAATGGGATTCCACATTTGCTGACTCCGGTTGTTACTGAACCAAAAAAAGCATCACAGGCATTAAAGAAAATTGTAAATGAAATGGAACGGCGTTATGAGCTTTTTTCACATACAGGTACGAGAAATATTGAAGGTTATAATGCCCTTATCGATCGTGAGAATGAGAAAGGACAAGAAAAACAAGGAAAACTCCCTTATATTGTCGTTATTGTTGATGAATTAGCAGATCTTATGATGGTTGCATCGGGGGATGTTGAAGATGCGATTACTCGATTGGCACAAATGGCACGAGCGGCTGGTATCCATTTAATTATTGCGACACAGAGACCTTCAGTTGATGTTATTACCGGTGTTATTAAAGCAAACATTCCATCACGAATTGCTTTTGGTGTTTCATCACAAACTGATTCTAGGACAATCCTTGATATGGGAGGAGCTGAGAAGTTGTTAGGACGTGGTGATATGCTCTTTATGCCGGTAGGAGCATCGAAGCCTGTACGTATCCAAGGTGCTTTTCTTTCAGATGAAGAGGTAGAGAAGGTAGTTAACTTTGTTATCTCACAGCAAAAAGCACAATACCAGGAAGAGATGACACCTACGGAAGAAAAAACAGTGACAACAGAAGTGTCAGATGAGCTTTATCAGGATGCGGTCGATCTTGTCATTGAAATGAATACAGCATCAGTTTCTATGTTACAGCGTCGGTTTCGGATAGGTTATACACGTGCAGCAAGATTAATTGATGAAATGGAGGCACGTGGGATTGTTGGTCCATATGAAGGAAGCAAGCCAAGGGAAGTTCTTGTTCAGAAGCAAATGGAAGATGCTTCTTCAAGCTAAAAAAATAAAAATAAAAAAGATAAAAGATGTTTCATGATGGGAGAGTCATTTCAATAATATAGTAGTAGGGGGAAGTGGAATGGAGATTAAAGCAGACAATCGGCCACTATACTTACAAGTTATTGATAAAATAAAGAATATGATTGAAACAGGAGTTTATGAAGCAGGTGAACAACTCCCATCTGAGTTTGAACTTGCAAAGCAATTAGGGGTTACAATGACTACATTAAAAGAAGCATTACGTATTCTTGAAGATGAACATGTCATTATTAATCGCCATGGAGTAGGTATTTTTGTGCACAATAAGCCATTATTTTCGGCAGGAATTGAAGAATTATTCAGTATGACTGAAATGATCTCTAAAGGTGGGAAAAAACCTGGTACGATTCTACTGTCAACAGCAGTTGAAGTTGCATCTGAGGAAGTGAAGCGCAAGTTCGAGCCTGATATTGTTGATGAATTGTTAATTGTAGAACGAGTTAGAACCGCTGATGGGGTGCCTGTTGTTTATTGTTTAGACAAAATACCGACACAAGTAATGTCGAAGTATCACTCATATGGTACAGAATCTATGTTTGATGTTCTTTGGATAGAAGCCGGAAAAAAAATCGCTTACGCGGTAACATTTCTTGAACCGCTTAGTTATCATGACAAAATTTCAGAAATATTAGAATGCGACCCTGAAACAGCTTTACTTGTTTTAAAACAAATGCACTATGATAAAGAAGATCGCCCTGTTTTTTATTCGATTAATTATTTTCGGGCAGACAAAGTGTGTTTTCATGTTGTAAGAAAAAGTAGTGAATGATTAATAATTTGGAAAGAATACTCGTAGATATATGATAATATAACAGCGAGTATTTTTTTGATTTTAGAATGTACCCATGTTTTTTATGAAACCAAAAGTGTGGTTATACTATACAGAATGAGAAAAGCAAAGGAGTGAAAGAAATGAATGCTGTTGAAGAATATCTAACAACAATTAATGGTCTATCCGTACATATGATTGAAACTGAAAAGTATAAGACGAATACACTCGTTCTCCAAGTGAAGTCGCCACTTCGTAAAGAAACGGTGACACAAAGGGCAATCCTACCCTATGTTTTACAAAGTGCAACAGTGAAATCACCATCAAGAAAGGAAATACGAAGCAGGCTAGAAGATTTATATGGAGCCACGTTAACTGTTGATGTAGGAAAAAAAGGGGAAAACCAAATTATATCCATTCGAATGGATATTGCTAATGAAAAATTCTTAGCAGATCAAACTCCTCTTTTAGAAGAAGCTTTACATTTGCTTGCTGAAGTATTATTACAGCCGAAAACCGAAAATGACGGGTTTGTTGCAGATATTATTGAGAAGGAAAAGAGAGCATTAAAGCAACGCATTCAATCAATATACGATGATAAAATGCGGTATGCAAATATGAGGATTACAGAAGAAATGTGCAAAGATGAGCCTTATGGATTATCAGTTTATGGTGCTGAGGAGGACGTAGAACAAATCAGTGCAAAGGAACTGTATCAATACTATACGAATGTACTGCAAGAGGATGAAATTGATTTATATGTCGTTGGCGATGTAAAACGAGCAGACCTTGAGAAAAAAATTGCCGAAATCTTTTCACTTCCAGCAGACCGCCAAGTCAAAAAGCAGACAAAAGAAACTGATCAAAAGGAAATTCAAAAAGAAAATGTTGTTCACGAAGAGCAAGATATTCAGCAAGGGAAGCTTCATATTGGTTATCGAACATATACGACATATGCAAGTGACGATTATTATGCACTTCAAGTATTTAATGGACTATTTGGTGGCTTTTCCCACTCAAAGCTATTTATTAATGTACGTGAAAAGGCAAGCTTAGCATATTATGCAGCTTCACGGTTTGAAAGTCATAAAGGCATTTTAATGGTGATGTCAGGAATTGAATTTGCAAATTACGATCAAGCTGTGAGCATTATTAAAGAGCAAATGGGCAAAATGCAGTCAGGAGATTTTACTGATGAGGAAATCGAACAAACAAAAGCAATGATTAAAAACCAAGTTCTAGAAACAATGGATGGAGCAAAGGGCCTTGTTGAGCTCTTATATCATAATGTGGTAGCAGGCTTTAATCGCCCAATTGAAGAATGGTTACGCGGAATTGATGAGGTAACGCGTGAAGATATTGTTACAATGGCAAATAAAGTGAAGTTAGATACAATTTACTTCCTAAAAGGAAAGGAGGAGAAATAATGGAGCAAATTCAATTTGAACAACTTAATGAAACACTTTTTTATGAAAAATTAGATAACGGCCTAGATGTGTACGTCCTGCCAAAAAAGGGTTTTAACAAAACCTATGCAACATTTACAACGAAATACGGCTCTGTGGATAATCATTTTATTCCGTTAAAAGGAAAAGAGGCAATTAAAGTCCCCGATGGTATTGCTCACTTTTTAGAGCATAAAATGTTTGAAGACGAACATGGTGATGTGTTTCAGGACTTTAGTAAACAAGGTGCATCTGCCAATGCGTTTACAAGTTTTACGAGAACAGCCTATTTATTTTCAAGTACATCTAATGTTGAACAAAATCTAGAAACATTGGTTGACTTTGTTCAAAAACCTTATTTTACAGACGAAAGTGTGGAAAAAGAAAAGGGGATTATTGGTCAAGAAATAAAGATGTATGATGATAATCCTGATTGGCGTGTTTATTTCGGTTGTATTGAAAACATGTATGAGTATCATCCAGTCAAAATTGATATTGCTGGTACAATCCAATCGATTTCAAAAATTACGAAAGACACACTATACCAATGCTATGAAACGTTTTATCATCCAAGCAATATGTTGTTATTTGTTGTTGGTCCTGTCGACCCAATGAAAATTATGGACCAAGTCAAAGCAAATCAACAAAAGAAGACATTTGAACCGCCACAGAAAATTGAACGTTTCTTTGAAGCAGAGCCTGAGGAAGTTGCCAAGAATGAAAATGTCATCCACATGCCAGTTCAAACGCCAAAGTGTCTAGTTGGTTTTAAAGAGAAAAAACCAACCCGTAAAGGACAGGAACTCTTAAAGCATGAGCTATCTTTAAACATTATTCTTGACTTAATGTTTGGACAAAGCTCACAAAATTATGAAACATTGTATAATGATGGTCTAATTGATGACACATTCTCTTTTGATTACTCTGGAGAATATGGATTTGGATTTTCAATTATTGGCGGAGATACGAAGGACCCCGAACAGTTATCGAGAAAGATTTTGGAAATTGTTGAAGAATTCAAAAAGTCTTCTTTAGATGAGAAAGCAGTAGAGCGAATTCGGAAAAAGAAAATTGGTTCATTTTTGAAATCCTTGAATTCACCAGAGTTTATTGCAAATCAATTCACTCGCTATCAATTTAATGAAATGAACTTATTTGATGTTGTTCCAACATTAGAAAGTATTACAATCAAAGATCTACAGCAGACAATGAACGAGCATTTTGATAAAAATAGATTTACAGTTTGTCAAGTGAAGAAATAACCGGAGGATATGGGGAACAATTGAAAAAATATGCGTTAGTAACAGGTGCTAGTGGGGATATCGGCTCGGCTATTGCTATTTCTTTAGCTCGAGCCGGATACTCACTATACCTTCATTACAATAAAAATGAACAAAGGATACATCAATTACAAGAGCAGATTGGGAAAGAGCGGGCAACGTTGATCCAGGCCGATCTGTCTGAAAAATCGGGTGTGGACAAGCTTTTGAGCCAAATTCGTGATGAAATTGATGTCATTATACATAATAGCGGGAATAGTTATTATGGTTTACTTACCGATATGAAAGCACATGAGATTGACGAAATGATTCAGTTGCATTTAACAAGTCCTGTTTTGATTACGAAACAGCTACTGCCAACAATGATTAAAAAGAAAACAGGTAAGGTTATCGTTATTTCTTCCATTTGGGGATTAACAGGTGCTTCTTGTGAAGTCTTATATTCAACTGTCAAAGGCGGCCTTAATACATTTGTTAAAGCATTAGCAAAAGAGGTTGCACCGAGTGGGATAACAGTTAACAGTATTGCACCTGGTGCAATTGAAACAGTCATGTTACATCATTTGTCAGAGCTTGAGAGTGAGGAAATTTGTGAAGATATACCGATGGGAAGGCTAGGAAAACCTGATGAAGTTGCTAATTTAGTAGCATTTTTGCTGACTGACAAAGCTTCTTATATAAACGGTCAAGTAATCTCAATTAATGGCGCTTGGTACTGTTAATTATTTTCACATCCTGTCCAAATTTCGAGTGAATATTTTTAGTCTCTTCTTGAAAAGATAATACAGAAGTACATTTCAAGGAGGGACAAAAATGTCTGTATTAGATAATTGGGAACAATGGAAAGACTTTTTGGGTGATCGTCTTCACCAAGCACAACAAGAAGGGATGAATCAAAATGTTATCTCTGATGTAGCTATGCAAGTTGGGGACTACCTCGCGAAGCAAGTTGAACCGCAAAACGAACAAGAGCGTGTTCTTCAACAGCTTTGGAATGTTGCTACACCAGAGGAGCAACATGCAATTGCTAATATGATGGTCAAACTTGTCCAAAATGAAGGGTCGAACTAAATACGAGCGTAAAAAGGTGTTGCAAAATATTGGCAACACCTTTTATGATATAATAAGCAATTAATGTATAACATATAGACATAGAACCATAAAGTTAAAAATATATCTAAATTAGTAATTTAATGAAATTATTACATAAATTATCTAGGAAGCTCTTTTCTAATAAATAAAAATCAATTATGATAAAAAGGATATATCGACAAAGTAGAGAATATGTAGATAGTAGGACTGTTGATCATTGCAAAAATACAATGAAATGTGTCGAATGAGATGTGCGGTGTGAATCATTTAAGAATAATGATGAAAGGAGCGGGAGAGGATGGAGAAAAAAGAATGGTATTTAGAATATAAAATTCATAAAAACCGACCGGGGTTGCTTGGTGATATTTCATCGTTACTTGGAATGTTGGGAATAAACATTGTAACGATTAATGGTGTAGAAGATATGCGTCGCGGAATGCTATTACTTAGTGAAAATGATGAGCAAATTGAACGGTTTCGTACAATACTTGATACAGTTGACAATATAACAGTAACAAAAATAAGGGAACCCAAACTGCGGGATCGTTTGGCGATCAGACATGGGCATTATATAGAGCGTGATAATGATGAGAAAAATACATTTCGCTTTGTTCGTGACGAATTAGGAATTTTAGTAGATTTTATGGCGGAATTATTTAAAGTAGGAGGAAATCGTTTAATTGGTATACGGGGAATGCCCCGCGTAGGTAAAACAGAATCAGTTGTTGCAGCGAGTGTCTGTGCAAATAAACGGTGGTCATTTATCTCCTCAACTTTATTAAGACAAACAGTACGTAGTCAGTTAGCAGACGATGAGTTAACTGATGATCATATTTATATTATTGATGGTATTGTTTCAACGATGAGAGCTACAGAAAAGCATCGCACACTTGTACGGGATATAATGCGCCTATCGGCGACAAAGGTTATAGAGCATCCTGATATTTTTGTGAGAGAAACTGAATATTCTATTGAAGATTTTGATTATATTATTGAGCTTAGAAATGATGATTCAGAAGTAATTACATATGATATAGTCGATTCAGGCTTTTCATCTTTCGATATTAGTTAAGTAAGTAGGTGTTTACAAATGTCAGAAATAGGACTACGTCTTAAACAAGCACGGGAACAAAAGAATATTTCTCTCGATGAATTACAAGGGATAACCAAAATACAAAAGCGCTATTTAGCTGCAATTGAGGAAGGGCGTTTTAATTCCCTTCCAGGTCAATTCTATGCACGTGCTTTTGTAAAAAACTATGCGGAAGCAGTAGGGCTTGATCCTGAAGTTCTTTTTGAGGAACACGGGAATGAGTTGCCCAATCTTCGGACGGAAGCAACCGAAACCCCTCCTCGTATGCAACGTAAGAAAACAAAAGTTGAACCGACAAAATCAAGGATTGTGACGCTTCTTCCAGCTTTGCTAACATCCTTATTTATTATTGGTATTGCTTTTGGAGTGTGGTATTTCTATCAAGACGATGAAGCAGTAGAGGGTATTCCAAATACAGGAAACGAACAAACTGAAGCTGAATTTAATGATGATTTACCAGAAGGAGAAGCACCCGAGGAAACAAACGATACTGTGACTGAAGAAGTTCAAGCACCTGTAGAAGAAGAGCCTAAAGAAGTAGTTGAGGAGAAGCAACAAGTATTAACGGTTACTGATACAAAAGGGAAAAAGACGTTTTATGAATTAAGTGAAACGGATGAATTTAAAGTTGAAATTGAGTTTACCGGGAACAGCTATGTCGGGATTGCCAATGGAAAAGGGAACCCTTTTAAAGAAGCCATGGTTTATGAGGGGGAAACTTTAGTATATGATTTCTCTGGTGAGGAAACGATCTATTTCAACATTGGTGCGACAAATAATGTAAATATGAAAATTAATGAACAACCATTCAAATTTCCACAGGAAATTGTACACCAACAACTCGAAATTACATTCAAGAAAAATATATCACAATAATACCTTCGGAAGAAGTCATCAATGCAGGATGACTTCTTTTTTCTAATTTAAAATAGGGGTAAGTAAATTCTAAAAGTTCAATTACGTTACATGTGGGACAGTGCATTGTTGAAATTCATCAAAAGGTTTTAATTCTAAATTTTACATTCTAAATTCTAAATTCTACATTTTCTTTTTTGAAAGATATTGGTTGATTTAGGATGTAGAGGATGTTTTTATACAAATATGACGATAATATGATACAATAAAGTGATAATTGTTAAGGTGGAAAGGGTGAACGTCATGGCTAAAGAGCATTCTTTTGATATTGTTTCAGAAGTAAATATGCAGGAAGTGGACAATGCCATACAACAAGCAGTAAAAGAAATCAAGACTCGCTATGATTTTAAAGGTTCGAAGAGTTCAATTGAACGGACGAATGATGGGCAAATAACATTAATATCGGACGATGAATATAAGCTTGAAAGTGTTATTGATGTTTTAAAAGGAAAGTTTATTAAGCGTGGTTTATCGCAAAAGTCGATGGATTTTGGTAAAATTGAAAAAGCTTCGGGTGGGACTGTACGACAAGTGATCACTCTTGTTTCAGGAATTAGTGCTGATCGGTCAAAGGTCATTACGAAACTGATTCGAGATTCAAAAATAAAAGTAAAAGCTCAAATACAAAATGAACAAATACGCGTTACAGGAAAAAATATTGACGACCTTCAACAAGTCATCCAATTGATAAAGGAACAAGACTTGGAGTTTCCAGTTCAATATATTAATATGCGTTAATTTGGGAGGATACTCGTGAACTTACCTAATAAAATCACAATCTCAAGAATAATGATGATACCAGTATTTATGATTTTATTACTGGCTCCAATCGATTTAGGTACAGTTGGTATGTTAGATGCTACTATTCCGATCCCCCACTTAATCGCGGCACTAATTTTTATTGTTGCAGCAAGTACGGATTGGTTAGATGGTTATTATGCAAGAAAACATAACTTAGTAACAAATTTGGGGAAATTTTTGGATCCGTTAGCGGACAAATTGCTTATCACTGCTGCACTTATATGTCTTGTGGAATTGCAGTTCTTAGCTGCTTGGATTGCTATTGTAATCGTTAGTCGAGAATTTGCTGTCACAGGGGTTCGTCTAGTTGCAGCTGCGGATGGTTCTGTTATTGCAGCCAGTCCACTAGGAAAGCTGAAAACAGTATTTCAAATTATTGCCGTTTCGGCACTCCTGTTACATAATCTCCCATTTGAGTGGATTGGTTTTCCGTTTGCTACGATTATGATATGGCTTGCGGCAATTATGACAATAGTTTCAGGATGGGATTATTTTGCTAAAAACAAACATATCTTGTTAAAGTCTGAATAAGGCTATCAATCTTACATCATTGAGGTGTACATATGAATGCAGAAATTATTGCAATTGGCTCTGAGCTTCTACTCGGGCAAATTGTGAATTCGAATGCTCAGTTTTTATCCAAACAACTAGCAGAATTAGGGATTAACGTTTATTACCATACTGTTGTTGGAGATAACGGCAGCAGGCTTTCTGACGTTATAAATCATGCTAAGAAACGAGCTGATTTAATTATTTTTACAGGCGGACTTGGTCCGACAAAGGATGATTTAACGAAAGAAACGATTGCTGCCGTTTTAAACCGAAAACTTGTACTTGACAAAGTAGCATTGACGAGAATCGAGGAATACTTTTCCCGTCGTGGTCGAGTCATGACGGAAAATAACAAAAAACAGGCAGTCATTATTGAAGGTTCAAAAGTTCTCCCTAATGATAATGGGATGGCACCAGGAATGGTGTTTACAGAAAATGAAATTACTTATTTACTTTTACCTGGGCCTCCAAAGGAAATGCAGCCTATGTTTCTATCTTATGCAAAAGGTTATTTAAGTGCTGAGGTAGGGGGCTCATCTATTATCATTTCAAGGGTACTACGATTTTATGATATTGGTGAATCACAATTAGAAACAGAACTTGAAGATTTACTTGATCAGCAAACCAATCCAACGATTGCTCCCTTAGCCGGGAATGGTGACGTAACAATACGATTAACAGTCAAACATGATTCAGAAGAAGTGGCAGAAAGTCTGCTAAATGAAACTGAAGAGAAAATTATGAAGCGGGTTGGGGAATTTTTTTATGGTTATGATAACAGTAGTTTAACTGAAGTGGCATTTGAACTATTAAAAAAGAAGAAAATGAGCATTGCTAGTGCAGAAAGTTTAACTGGAGGACTGTTTGGTAAAAGGTTAACATCGTACCCAGGATCGTCGTCAACCTATGCCGGTGGAATTCTTTGTTATACGAATGAAGTAAAACGAGATCTTCTTCACATACCTGCACAATTACTCGAAACTTCTGGAGCGATCAGTAAGGAATGTGCCCAATTAATGGCAGAGCATGTTCGTGAAAAGCTTCTTACCGATATTGGAATTAGCTTCACGGGAGTAGCAGGACCTTCTAAGAGCGAAGGAAAAGAAGTTGGTACTGTATTTATCGGGATTGCCTATAAAAATAAGCCTACAGTTGTATACTCATTACGATTAGCGGGAAATCGTGATGAAATTAGAAATCGAACTGTTAAGTACGGATTTTATTATCTTTTGAAAGAACTTAAAAAAGGTGGAAACAATATATGAGTTATTTTGATGATTTTCAAGTATCTGAAACAATAAAAAAAGCAATTAAAGACATGGGGTTTGAGGCCCCGTCTCCAATTCAGGAAAAAGTAATTCCAGTTATTTTAGAAGGTGTTGATGTTATTGGACAGGCCCAAACTGGTACAGGGAAGACGGCAGCGTTTGGTATTCCAGTAATCGATAAAATTACTGAAGATCCTTATGTCCAATCGTTAATTTTAACCCCGACGAGGGAGTTGGCTATTCAAGTGGCCGGAGAATTACAAAAGCTTTCAAAGTACAAACGAATTGTTACTTTACCAATATATGGCGGTCAATCAATTGGACATCAGATTCGTGCACTAAAACAAGGGGTCCATGTTGTAATTGGTACACCAGGGCGCGTGATCGATCATTTGCGCCGTAAAACACTACATTTGGATAAAGTACATACCGTAGTTTTGGATGAAGCAGATGAAATGCTGGATATGGGTTTTGTTGAAGATATTGAATCGATTTTAAAGCAAGTAAATACTGAAAGACAGACATTACTGTTCTCAGCGACAATGCCGCCTGCGATTAAGAAGTTATCTTATAAATATATGAACAAGCCGAGAGTCGTCTCGATTAACAAGGGCGAAGTAACGGCACCATTAATTGACCAAGTATATTATAAAGTGCTGGAACGAAATAAACTAGATTCACTATGTCGTATCATCGACAGTGAAGAAATTGAATTAGGAATCCTGTTTTGCCGAACGAAAAAAGGGGTTGCTGAACTAACTGAGGCGCTTCAAGCTCGTGGGTATATGGCAGATGGTCTGCATGGGGATTTAACTCAATCACAGCGTGATAGTGTGATGAAGAAGTTTCGTGAGAATAGCATTGAATTTTTAGTTGCTACAGATGTTGCAGCCCGTGGTATTGATGTTGATAATGTAAGCCATGTTATTAACTTTGATATTCCACAAGATCCTGAGAGTTATGTACACCGCATTGGTCGTACTGGTCGTGCGGGCCGCAAAGGATTAGCGTTAACACTCGTTACCCCGCGTGAAATGAAGCACCTTCGTTCAATTGAGACAGAAATAAAAATGTCAATTCCTTCACAAAACTTACCTACAATTGAAGAGGTAGTTGAAAAGCAACAAGAATCTTGGAAAAAGCAAATTAGTAATACAATTGAGGAAAATAAAGAACTAGAATTATATGATCAATTAGTAAAGGATGTCGTTGCTCAGCATGAACCAGAACAGATCATAAGAGCATTGATGAAAATAGCATTTTCTAATGATAATACGTATGAAGATGATACGTATAACTTTGGTGAAACTGGTGGTGCCAAAGGAATGGTTCGTTTCTTTATTAATGTCGGTCGCAATGTAAATATGAGTCCGAAAATTTTAATCGAGGAAATTTCCGAATTAGTAGGGATCCCAGGTAAAGCAATAGGACGTATCGATATTTTTGATAAATTTACATTTGTCGAAGTGCCAGAAGATGTGGCTCCGTTTGTTTATGAAGCATTACGTTATTCAAAAATAAATGGTGCCCGTGTTAATCTTGAGCCAGCCAAGCCACGTCCAAAAAGAGAGAGAAATAAACAGCAAAGCTGAGTCATCTGACTCAGTTTTGTCTTTCTTTAGAAGGATTATTTTATTGGAATGAATTAGCACGAATAAATGTTCGATAAAAGTATTGGCAAATGACAAAAAACAAGTTATGATTAGATAGAGAAGGAAACGTAATCCCGTAAGTTTGTGACATTACGTGAAGGCGGGAATTGAAATAGTAAGGAGAGATGATCAGTGAGTGACCGTAAGGCTGCTTTAGATATGGCATTAAGACAAATTGAGAAGCAATTTGGTAAAGGTTCAATTATGAAATTAGGGGAGCAAGTAGAACAACGTATCTCAACAATTTCAAGTGGAGCGTTGGCTTTGGACATAGCTTTAGGTGTCGGAGGATATCCAAGAGGAAGAATTATTGAAGTGTATGGACCTGAATCTTCAGGTAAAACAACGGTCGCTCTTCATGCGATTGCAGAAGTTCAACGAAACGGCGGACAAGCTGCATTTATTGATGCTGAGCATGCACTTGATCCGGTTTATGCTGAAAAATTAGGTGTAAATATCGATGAGTTGTTACTATCACAGCCAGATACAGGAGAGCAGGCATTAGAAATTGCAGAAGCACTTGTACGTAGTGGAGCTGTTGATATCCTTGTTATAGACTCGGTTGCTGCGCTTGTACCTAAGGCAGAAATTGAAGGTGAAATGGGGGATAGTCACGTTGGTTTACAAGCCCGTCTCATGTCTCAAGCACTCCGTAAATTATCTGGTGCGATCAATAAATCAAAAACAATTGCAATATTCATTAACCAAATTCGTGAAAAAGTCGGAATAATGTTCGGTAATCCTGAGACAACTCCAGGTGGAAGAGCATTAAAGTTCTATTCTTCTGTTCGTCTTGAAGTTCGTAGGGCTGAACAATTAAAGCAAGGTAATGATGTTGTTGGGAATAAAACGAAGATCAAAGTCGTTAAGAACAAAGTGGCTCCTCCGTTCAGACAAGCTGAAGTAGATATTATGTACGGAGAAGGAATTTCTCGTGAAGGATCACTTATTGATATTGGCTCAGAGTTAGATATTGTTCAAAAGAGTGGTGCATGGTACTCATTTAATGAAGAACGTCTTGGTCAAGGACGGGAAAATGCGAAGCAGTTTTTAAAGGAGAACCCTGATATTACTGCGGAAATCGAAGCCATGATTCGTGAACATCATAATTTAGATGGTGAAACGAAAGTAGAGGCACCTGCCGAGACAGATGACCTTTCTTTAGAACTTAAATAACTTCTAAAATGGGGTAGGCACTGTAATAGTGCTTACTCTTTTTTGAATTTTAAGGATTGATAACTTACGAGAAGATAGGACAAAGTAAAACCTGAGGAGAAAATGTAGCTAGCTAACCAAAAAAATCTTTCTCGGGAAATTATCTTAGTATAGTTGATTTGGCGGTATTTTATTAGAAGTATACGAGACTGTGTCAATTGACAGTGCTTGACAATAAAAAAATCCAACTATACAATTAGATGGAATACTGTATATAAAATTTTTACAAAATGTTAATTGTGTTTCACACATACACAATCGTAATGTAACAGTATGACAATAATGAAATGATGGAACCAACAATAGGATAGCAAGAGGAGGTGAAAGATATGAATACTTTTGTCATCTCCATTTTGCTTGTTGTCTCTGCAGTTTTAGGTGCAGTTGTTGGATATCTTGTTCGAAGATCCATTGCAGAAGCGAAAATTTCTAGTGCGGAGAATGCAGCGAAACAAATTGTTGAGGATGCAAAGCGTGAGGCAGAAGCGAGTAAGAAGGAAGCAATCCTTGAAGCGAAGGATGAAAACCACAAACTTAGAACGGATGCTGAACGTGAGATTCGTGAAAGAAGGAATGAGATTCAAAAACAAGAGAATCGTTTGGTTCAAAAAGAAGAGATCCTTGACCGTAAGAGCGAGACCTTAGATAAAAAAGAGGAATCCTTGGACAAGAGAGAGGAAGCTCTCACCAAAAAACAACGACATATTGAAGAGATGGATAGCAAAGTGGAGGAAATCTTGAATCAACAGCAAGCTGTTCTGCAGCAGATTTCTGGGCTTACGAAAGAAGAAGCTAGACAAATCATTATGCAGGAAACGGAAAAGGATTTGAAACAAGAAACTGCAATAATGATTAAAGATTATGTAAGCCGTGCTAAAGAGGAAGCTGAGAAACAAGCGAAAGAAATTGTTTCACTTGCGATTCAACGTTGTTCGGCCGATCACGTTTCTGAAACAACAGTTTCAGTAGTGAACTTACCGAATGATGAGATGAAAGGTCGTATTATCGGACGTGAAGGGAGAAACATACGTGCTCTTGAAACGTTAACTGGGATTGACCTTATCATTGATGATACTCCAGAGGCTGTAATTTTATCAGGCTTTGATCCAATTCGTCGTGAAATCGCTCGTACAGCTCTTGAAAAGCTTGTTCAAGATGGCCGTATTCATCCAGCTCGTATTGAAGAAATGGTCGATAAATCTCGTCGAGAAGTTGATAAAGCAATTCGGGAATATGGTGAACAAACAACCTTTGAAATGGGAATTCACGGCTTACATCCAGACTTAATTAAAATATTAGGTCGTCTTAAATTTAGAACGAGTTATGGACAAAATGTCCTGAAACACTCAATGGAAGTGGCTTATTTAACTGGATTAATGGCTTCAGAACTTGGTGAGGATGTTCAACTTGCCAGACGTGCAGGTCTCCTTCACGATATAGGGAAAGCAATTGACCATGAAGTTGAAGGAAGTCATGTTGAAATTGGTGTTGAATTGGCAACAAAATATAAAGAACATCCAGTCGTAATTAACAGTATTGCTTCTCATCATGGTGATACAGAAGCAACATCTATAATTGCAACATTAGTTGCTGCAGCTGACGCATTATCTGCTGCAAGGCCTGGTGCTAGACGTGAAACGTTAGAAACGTATATTCGTCGTCTCGAAAAACTAGAGGAGATCTCTGAGTCATTTGATGGCGTAGAAAAGACATATGCAATCCAAGCAGGACGAGAAGTCCGTATTATGGTAAAACCTGATATGGTTGATGATGCTTCATCATATCGTCTAGCACGGGATATTACAAAAAGAATAGAAGAAGAGCTTGACTATCCTGGTCACATTAAAGTTACAGTTATTCGTGAAACTAGGGCAGTTGAGTATGCGAAATAAAGTGGTCTTGACCACTTTATTTTTTTTGAAGATGTCTAGCGCAAGCGTCTAGCCGAGTAAGGTGCTTGCGTTTTTCTTACTTTTCTATTGGTTTTTACTAAATGGCTATGTTATGGTAAAGTACAGTCAAAACTCAATTGTTTATTGATACATAAATGAGAAGTGAGGTTAATATTCATGAGGATTTTATTTATTGGGGATGTTGTTGGATCTCCAGGACGTAATATGATAACAACGTATTTACCGAGATTGAAACAGAAGTATCGTCCAACATTAACAATCGTAAATGGGGAGAATTCAGCAAGTGGAAGAGGAATCACGGAAAAGATTTTTAAAAGCTTTTTAGATGCAGGTGCACAAGCAGTTACACTAGGTAACCATGCTTGGGATAACCGCGAGATTTTTGAATTTATTGATAACACGTCGTTATTAGTCCGACCAGCAAATTTCCCTGAAGGAGCACCAGGGATTGGAAGTACATTAGTTAGAGTAAATGACATAGAATTTGGAGTTATTAATTTACAAGGACGAACTTTTTTACCGCCGTTAGATTGCCCATTTAAAAAAGCTGATGAACTTGTAACAAAGCTTCGCAAGAAAACACCTTATATTTTTGTTGATTTCCATGCTGAGGCAACCAGTGAAAAGCAAGCAATGGGTTGGTATTTAGATGGTCGTGTAACTGCTGTTGTTGGAACGCATACGCATGTTCAAACAGCAGATAATCGTGTATTACCTAAAGGAACAGGATATATTAGTGATGTCGGCATGACAGGTCCTTATGATGGAATATTAGGGATGGAAAGAGATGCGGTGCTTAATAAATTCTTAACAAATTTGCCGGTGAGGTTTGAAGTGACAAAGGGTAGGGAACAATTGAATGGTGTAGTTATCGATGTTGATGAAAAGACAGGTGCGGCACGTTCGGTACAACGGATCCTTATTAATGAAGATCACCCTTATTTCGAATAATTTTATTTTTTAGGAATTGTTTGAAAATTTTCTTCTAATTTGCAGGAATACAACATAATTTAGTGAATATAGATAAAGTGGCATCATTCATCATTAAGGAGGTCTAAGAAATGGAAATATTAAAAGTTTCAGCAAAATCTAATCCAAATTCTGTAGCGGGTGCGTTAGCAGGAGTTATTCGAGAGCGAGGCGCAGCTGAAATTCAAGCTATAGGTGCTGGGGCCTTAAATCAATCAGTGAAGGCAATTGCTATTGCCAGAGGATTTGTAGCTCCAAGTGGTATTGATCTCATTTGTATCCCTGCCTTTACCGATATCGAAATTGATGGTGAAGAACGTACGGCAATAAAATTAATAGTGGAGCCACGCTAAATAAGGATGCTACCTGTTTGTTTATGATTGAACAAGCAGGTTTTTTCTTTTGTTGTTTATTAAGAGTATTAAACTGAAAGAATAGGCAAGTAATCAAACGGATGAAAGTATAGTAAAATAATATTTAGGGTGTTTTGTTTTACTATAAATAGGGAAAGGATAAAGTATATGAAAATCTTTGATGCTCATTGTGATGCATTACTTAAGCTTTGGGAAAATCGTCAGCAGTCATTTACCAATTCTCCTGACCTACATGTCAATCAAACGTATTTAGAAGATGCTGGAAGTAAAATACAATGCTTTGCAATTTATATCCCTGAGTCAATACCGATGTCACGAAAATTTGATGTTGCTATTGAAATGATTGATATTTTTTATGAAAAGGTCGCCAATCCGCAAGGCAATATTAAATTGGTTACAGCTAAGTCGCAAATTGGACAATTGAAAAACGGAGAAATTGGAGCCATACTCACATTAGAAGGGTGTGATGCGATTGGTTCTGAGATTGAAAAACTTCGGACCCTTTATAAGTTAGGTGTTACTTCGGTTGGTTTAACGTGGAATTATGCTAATTTAGTTGCTGATGGAGTATTAGAAAAAAGAGGGGCCGGTTTGACGAAATTTGGAAAAGAGGTTGTACTGGAAAATAATAAGAACACCATTTGGACTGATGTTTCACATCTAAGTGAAAAAGGTTTTTGGGAAACAATTGAGCTTGCTGATTTTCCTATTGCTTCGCATTCAAATGCAAAGGCCATAACAAAACATCCACGAAATTTAACAGATAGCCAAATAAAAGCGCTGATTAAAAAGAAAGGTATGATTGGTATCACCTTTGTTCCGCCATTCTTAACAAATAATAATAGTGCAAGCATAAAAGATATACTCAACCATATCGATCACGTTTGTTCTTTAGGAGGAGCAAACCACATTGGTTTTGGATCTGACTTTGATGGG
Source organism: Anaerobacillus sp. MEB173 (assembly GCF_052119505.1). Classification (NCBI taxonomy): domain Bacteria; kingdom Bacillati; phylum Bacillota; class Bacilli; order Caryophanales; family Bacillaceae; genus Anaerobacillus; species Anaerobacillus sp. MEB173. The sequence continues at coordinate 87,257 of NZ_JBJMAU010000003.1, read as the reverse complement.
ATAGATGAAACAGTACAAAACCTACATAATTTTCGTTGTTATCAACAATTAATTGAAATTCTATTAAAGCACTACTCTGTGTCATTTGTAAACGCAATATGTTACAAGAATTTTGTCGATAATTATCCAAGAGTGTAAAAACGCAAAAAAAATTCAGTATTCTGTAACATTTCTGTCAGAAGTTATTGCTTTTTTCTACAGTTAGGTCTATTATTGTAATCGTTTAGAGTATTATTTTCATTTTTTAAAAGTAAAAAAATGAGCAGTATTTCTAGTGATTTACTTGGAAAAATGTTACACTATGTTTAGATTTTAATAACTACACATTGTCATTTACGAAAAGCTAGAAGGGGTGGAGACTATGATCAATCAACTTTCATGGAAAGTTGGCGGACAGCAAGGGGAAGGTATCGAAAGTACCGGAGAAATTTTTGCAATAGCGCTTAATCGTTTAGGCTATTACTTATACGGGTATCGTCACTTTTCTTCTCGTATTAAAGGAGGACATACGAATAATAAAATTCGTGTGAGTACAAAACAAATCAATTCGATTTCTGATGATTTAGATATATTAGTGGCCTTTGACCAGGAAACAATTGATGTGAACATCCATGAACTTAGAGAAGGCGGACTAGTTATTGGTGATGCAAAATTCAGTCCGAAACTTCCTGAAGGATCAAATGCAGCGTTGTATGCGGTTCCATTTACAGAAATTGCGACTGAGCTTGGAACATCCTTAATGAAAAACATGGTAGCAGTTGGAGTGTCTAGTGCTATTCTTGGAATCGAAGTTGAATCGTATCGTGAAGTTGTTGAAGAAATCTTCTCGAAAAAAGGATCTTCAGTTGTTGAAAAGAATATGAATGCAATCCAACGAGGTGCTGACTATTTCAAAGAGTTAGCGGGTGAAGCACTTGCTGCTTTCCAACTTGAAAAAGCAGATGGAAAAAAACGTATGTTTATGATTGGTAATGATGCAATCGCACTAGGCGCATTAGCTGGTGGAGCACGTTTCATGCCTGCATATCCTATTACACCTGCATCAGAGATTATGGAATACTTAATTAAAAAGCTGCCGGAATATGGTGGAACTGTAATCCAAACAGAAGATGAAATTGCTGCTTGTACGATGGCAATTGGAGGAAACTACGCTGGCGTACGAACTCTTACTGCATCTGCTGGACCTGGATTATCTCTTATGATGGAAGCGATTGGTTTATCTGGTATTACTGAGACTCCGCTTGTTATTGTTGATACGCAACGTGGTGGTCCAAGTACTGGTCTTCCAACAAAACAAGAACAATCAGACTTAATGGCAATGATCTACGGTACACATGGTGAGATTCCAAAAGTTGTAATGACACCAAGTACAGTTGAAGAAGCATTTTACGATGCGATAGATGCGTTCAACATTGCTGAAGAATATCAAGTGCCAGTTATCCTTGTCACTGATTTAGCTTTATCATTAGGAAAACAGACGGTTGAACCGTTAGACTATAGCAAAATTCAAATTCGTCGTGGTAAATATGATCCACAGACAGAAGTAGCAGCTCATCCAGATGATGAGTACTTCAAACGTTATGAAGTAACAGAAGACGGTGTTTCTCCACGTGTTGTACCGGGACAGAAAAATGGTATTCACCATGTTACGGGTGTTGAGCACAGTGAAACAGGAAAACCATCAGAAAGTCCTGCTAACCGTAAGGCACAAATGGACAAGCGTTTACGTAAATTAAATACGTTACATGAGCGTTTTGATACTCCAGTATATTCAAATGCTCCACATGAAGAAGCTGACCTTCTTATTGTAGGAATTAACTCTACACGTGGAACAATTGATGAAGTGCTTCCTCGTCTAGAAGCGGACGGAGTGAAAGTAAACCATGCGCAAGTTCGTTTACTGCACCCATTCCCGGTTGATGAGTTTAAACCGTTAATGGACAAAGCGAAAAAAGTAGTTGTTATTGAGAATAATGCTACTGGTCAATTAGCGAATATCATTAAGATGAGCTGCGGCGGTGGAGAGAAAATTAAAAATATTCTTAAGTATGATGGAAATCCATTCCTACCAGCCGAAATTCATAATCAATGCAAGGAGTTGGTTTAAGTGGCAACATTCAAAGATTTTCGAAATAATGTAAAGCCAAACTGGTGCCCAGGTTGTGGTGACTTCTCAATACAAGCAGCAATGCAACGTGCAGCTGCAAACGTTGGTTTGGAGCCAGAAAACCTTGCTGTGATTTCAGGAATTGGATGTTCTGGTCGTATCTCTGGATATATTAATGCGTACGGATTCCACGGAATTCATGGACGTTCATTACCTATTGCCCAAGGTGTTAAAATGGCAAATAAAGACTTAACAGTTATTGCTTCTGGTGGTGACGGCGATGGTTTTGCAATCGGAATGGGGCATACAATTCATGCCATCCGACGTAACATTGATATCACATATATTGTTATGGATAACCATATTTATGGTTTAACGAAAGGTCAAACTTCACCACGAAGTGAAGTTGGATTTAAAACGAAAAGTACTCCAGGCGGTTCAATTGAATCTCAATTAAATGTTATGGAGTTAGCATTAAGTTCTGGAGCTGGATTTGTTGCACAAAGTTTCTCTAGTGACTTAAAAGAGTTAACATCTCTCATTGAGCAAGGGATTAAGCATAAGGGATTCTCTCTCATTAACGTATTTAGCCCGTGTGTAACATTTAATAAGGTTAACACATATGACTTCTTTAAAGAGAACTTAACTAAGCTTGATTCAATCGAAGGTTATGATCCTCACGATCGTAACAAAGCTATGAATACTTTGATGGAATACAACGGATTAGTATCAGGGCTTATTTATCAAAACACTGAACAACCTTCATATCAAGAACTAGTAAAAGGCTATGCGGATACTCCATTATCAGCACAAGACCTTACAATTGAAGAAGAGAAGTTCAATAAGCTCGTAGCAGAATTTATGTAAGCGAACAATAGCCAAGGGTGCAGACAGACCCTTGGCTATTTTTATATTCAATGGTTTATATGGTATTTATGATTTTGTCAATATAGTTTTATTGAAAATTTTTAATCGTTAACAAAAATGTAGAAAAATAGCAATAATCTTATCAATATTTAATATTTTTATCATGGTAGAATAATATTACATTGCAGTTAACAATTTGTTGGGGGGATTTACTATGTATACATTTTATTCACGTATTCTAGTAGCATATGATGGTTCTGAACTTAGTAAGAAAGCGTTAGAAATGACCAAGAAACTAGCAAATCAAGATGAGAAAATTGAAATTCATGTTGTGAGTGTTGTTACGCCAATCAATGCCGGAGCTGAGTTTGGTATTCCATATGAACATATTCGTATTGAGCAGCAAAAGAAAGTACAAGAGTTGTTAGACGATGTAAAAGTATCATTGGAAGATCTACCGAATAAAAAAGAAATTGTCATGCTTAAAGGCCGACCAGCAGAGATGATTGTGGATTATGCAAAAAATCGTAATACGGATTTACTTGTGATCGGCAGTCGAGGGTTAAGTACATTTAAGGAAATTATTCTAGGAAGTGTGAGTCATAATGTTGTTCAGCATGCACCGTGCCCAGTTCTTGTAGCGAAATAAAGACTTTCTGTTCATACCCCTTCTGAAAACCTCCATTATTTATGGAGGTTTTTTGGATGATATTTCATTGTTTTTAAACAGGTTGTTTAAAATTGCGTAAACCTTTATACTATGTTATTGTGCAGGTTTTATTCTTACATGTGTAATTTGAAAGGAGATTGTTATGAACGAAGAACAAAAAAAACAAGCAACAATGATTGAGGTAAATTTTTCTGCGGACAAAAAATCCAGCCAGAAAAAAGATTATGCAAGCTATTTCCAGACAACGTATACGCCGCCTAACTACAAGGAAGCAAAACGCCGTGGTAAAGAGGATGTACAAGTCCACTATGATTTCTCAATTCCTGAAGAATTAAAAAGCCTAGGAAACGGGAAGAAGTTTTTAATTCGAACGTACGGATGCCAGATGAACGAACATGATTCAGAAAATATGGCTGGAATTTTGTTAGATATGGGGTATGAACCTACTGCTGAAACAGAAGATGCTGATATTATTTTAATTAATACATGTGCTGTTCGTGAGAATGCCGAAAACAAAGTGTTTGGTGAAATTGGTAACCTAAAGCAGTTAAAGTTAGAAAAGCCTGAGTTAATCATTGGGGTTTGCGGCTGTATGTCTCAAGAAGAAGGAGTCGTTAATCGAATCCTTCAAAAGCATCAGCAAGTCGATCTTATCTTTGGAACTCATAATATTCACCGTTTACCTCATTTAATTAAAGAGGCTTACTTTGGTAAGGAAATGGTTGTTGAAGTATGGTCTAAAGAAGGAGATATTATTGAGAACATGCCTCGGGCTCGTAAGGGAAGGCTTCAAGGCTGGGTCAATATTATGTACGGATGTGATAAATTCTGTACGTATTGTATCGTTCCTTATACACGTGGTAAAGAACGTAGTCGCCGTCCAGAAGATATTATTGAGGAAGTTCGTCATTTAGCTCGATTAGGCTATAAGGAAGTTACGTTACTTGGTCAAAATGTAAACGCCTACGGAAAAGATTTAGAAGGTATGAATTACGGCTTAGGTCATTTAATGGATGAAATTCGTAAAATTGATATACCTAGAGTGAGATTTACAACAAGTCATCCGAAAGACTTTGACGATTATTTAATTGAAGTACTAGCAAAAGGCGGAAACTTAGTGGAGCATATTCACTTACCAGTACAACATGGAAATTCAGAGGTACTGAAGCTGATGGCCCGCAAATATACACGCGAAGAGTATATTGAATTGGCCCGTAAAATTAGATCAGCAATTCCACATGCTACGTTCACAACTGATTTAATTGTTGGGTTTCCAAACGAAACAGAGGAACAGTTCGAAGATACACTGTCACTTATACGTGAAATCGGTTATGATAGTGCATATACGTATATTTATTCCCCTCGTGAAGGGACTCCAGCTGCAAAAATGGAAGACAATGTTCCAATGGAAGTTAAGAAAGATCGTCTACAACGCTTAAATGCTGTTGTCAATGAATATTCAGCAAAAAGTAATTTAGCAATGAAGGATAAGATTGTTGATGTACTTGTTGAGGGGGAGAGCAAGAAAAATCCTGAAGTTTTAGCAGGACGCACACGTACTAACAAGCTTGTAAACTTCCGAGGGCCAAAATCGTTAATAGGGGAAATCGTAAATGTAAAAATCACCGATCCAAAAACATGGTCATTAAATGGTGAAATTATTGAATTAGCTGAGGTGGAGAAATAATGGAAAAAACAAAGTACACAAAAGAAGAAATCGTAGCAAAAGCAAGAGACTTGGCAAAAATGATTGCAGAAACTGAAGAAGTAGACTTTTTTACTCGTGCAGAACAACAAGTGAATTCAAACTTAAAAATTCAAGAGTTGATTGCTGAAATTAAAAAAGAACAAAAAGAAGCAGTGAACTTAAAACACTACGAAAAGCCTGAAGCATTAAAGAAAGTGGAAGAAAGAATTGATCAGTTAAATGATGAGCTTGATCAAATTCCTCTTGTTCAAGAGTTTAAGCGTAGTCAAATGAGTGTAAACAGTATTCTTCAGTTAGTAGCGACAACGATTTCGAATGAAGTAACGGATGAAATTATTCGTACAACAGGTGGAAACCTGCTTCATGGTTCAACAGGTGGAAACCCATTATATAACGAATGTAAAAATCATAAAGAATAGTTTTCGATTAAAAGAGTGCTGCACATGAGTGTAGTACTCTTTTTTGTTGAAAGTCTTAAGTTAAAAGTTGAAAGTGAAAGAGACTGATAAGCATGAAATGATATTTTTTCGCATATGCATTAACAGATAATGAAATTATTTATGATTTTTTTCTTAAAAGAGACACATCTTTTTCACCTCAGACATAGGCTAGAGTAACAGTGTAAGTGAGATTTTTTTTAGCACGATGGTCATTCGCCCTGCATAGAATGAAGAGAAGAGATTGTATGAGGAGGTTAGACAAATGTCACATACAGAAAAAGAGCTTAGTTTCAGAGAAATTATAACGAAAGCAGTTTGTGGTAAAGGAAGAAAGTTTTCACAAGCTAGCCACACAATTAGCCCAACGAATAAACCATCTAGTATTTTAGGTTGTTGGATTATCAACCATAAGTATGAAGCGGAAAAAAAGGGTGACGTGATCGAAGTAAGAGGAAGCTATGATGCTAACATTTGGTTTTCATACAGCAACAATACGAAAACCGATGTTGCAACGGAAACGATAACATACACAGACGTTGTGCCTTTAACAATGCAAGACAAAAATGTTCTATCTGATGATCTTGAAGTAATTGCTCGTGCGATTCAACAGCCTAACACGCTAGAAGCAACAATTGCTCCAAACGGAAAATCAGTCATTGTTCAAGTGGAACGGGAATTTCTTGTTGAGGTTATTGGTGAGACAAAAGTTTGTGTCTATGTAAATCCAGATGGTTGTGTTGATGATTTGGATGATAAGTCATGGGATTATGATATAGAAGATGAAGATTTTGAAGACCTTGATCCAAACTTTTTAATGGGCGATTTGGAAGAGTAGAATAACTAGGAAGAAGTCATCTTCTTCCTAGTTTCTTTGTTTCTAATGTGTCATTGATGAGGTAGGGGGGATGGGTGTGAAAGAAAGTAAGAAAATCAAGCAATTTTATGAGAAAATCGGTCATTCTACTGCAAAGGGAATGAAGGAAGACTTAGTTGACCATGGTATTAACGTCACAAATTTATTTGATAGAAGAAAAACATCATTAAAAATACGAAACTTTCACTATGAAATACTTTCGTGTGAGGTACATTATCCGAAAGCGGTCTCCGTGAAAAATCAGATTGTTTGGGAGAACCTTGACCATAGTGAAAGTTTTTATATGCTAACTGAAATGAAAGAGCTGGCTTTACAAGCAATGTACTTTTTAAATATCCCACTTGGTGAATGTATTGTTCAACGAAATGGCAAGAAATCGTTATCGATTTTTGCTACTAACTCTCTTTTCACTGATGAGTTAACATCGGAAGAAGCAAATAAAGTATGCTCTATCATTGAATCTTATGAAAGAGTTCGTTATCTTTCATTTGGTGCAGATGTTGAAGTGTTAATTCGAAATTGGATGACGAATAAATGGATTAATGTGGCTTCTTTTGTGGCAAAGGATGGGAACATTGGCTATGATTCGGCAATTGCCTTGCATGAAAATAGGGTCACCCATCCAGTATTAGAATTAAGGCCGAAGTATGCTTATTCAGGTGAAGAACTTCATGGGAACTTGTTAAGGGAGTACAATAAATTAGAAGATGCTCTGAGAGATCGGAATTTAGAGGCGGTTGGAGGAAGTAACCCATATGGTCGTTATTTATTAGGTGGACATCTACATTTAGGAAATCAACCGTTAACATTTAAGCATGTACGCGTTTTGGATGAATACCTGGCACTGCCTTTTGCACTGCTTGGAGAGGATGGTGATCTTAAACGACGTCAGCACTACGGACGTCTAGGTAACATCCGTCGAAATCTTTTTCAAGGCTTTGAATATCGTACATTACCTTCGTGGTACCGTTTTATTCCAACCATGTTACCGATGATAAATTGGTTTGAGTTTTTGTGCCGTCATAGTACAGAACTTCCGAATTTACTACCAACAAAGAGTGTAATTACAGCTTATTATGATTGTGACAAGGATGTGTTATCCGAGTATGTTATCGATTTAAGGAGGCACTGTAAAGATGTATTAACTCGTAAAAACTACCAATATGTAGCTTTGCCATTTTTTCAGTGGATTGAGGCCCAGTTAAAAAAGTAATTATGCTATAATAAACTCATTGAAAAGTTTAAGGATAGTGGAGGAAAAAAATGGCACAATACACGCCAATGATACAGCAATATTTAGAAATTAAGGCACAGTATAAAGATGCCTTTTTATTTTTTCGTTTAGGAGACTTTTATGAACTCTTTTTTGAAGATGCAAAAAAAGCATCACAAGAGTTAGAAATAACATTAACGGGAAGAGGTCAAGATAAAGAACGGATTCCAATGTGCGGAGTTCCTTACCATTCCGCTGAACAGTATATCACCCAGTTAATTCAAAAGGGCTATAAAGTGGCCATTTGTGAGCAGGTTGAAGATCCAAAGCAAGCTAAAGGTGTTGTAAAAAGAGAAGTTGTTCAACTCATTACTCCTGGAACAGTGATGGAAGGAAAAATGCTTCAAGAGAAAGAAAACAATTATCTTGTAGCGATTACACCTTTTGATGACCATACGTATGGTTTTGCTTTTAATGACTTGTCTACAGGTGAAAATAAAGCTACGTTACTCTCAGGTAATTGGGAAGATGTAATGTATGAAATTGCAACACTCGGAGCAAAGGAAGTAATAGTACCTTCATGGGTTCCAGCCGAGAATATGGAACGGTTACAGCAGTTTCTGACGATTACAATTTCGTATGAGGATCAAGATGAGTTGCCGGAATCGTTGCAATCGCTTTGTGCAAAAGTAGAACAAAGTAAATTAATTCAAACGTTTGGAAGGTTAGCTGCTTATTTAGTACGTACACAGAAACGATCACTTGAACACCTGCAACCTCTACAATATTATTCCCTTGATGAATATATGAAAATTGATTTACATTCAAGGCGGAATTTGGAGCTTGTCGAAACTCTTCGTGAAAAAAGTAAAAAAGGTTCTTTATTATGGGTTGTCGACCAAACCGTAACTGCAATGGGAGCACGTTTATTAAAACGATGGCTCGAACGTCCTTTGTTAGCAAAAGCAGCGATTGAAAATCGTCTAAGCATGGTTGAAACGTTAATCAAATATTTCTTTGAACGTGAAGAGCTTCGTGAAAAGTTAAAAGAAGTATATGATTTAGAACGATTAGCTGGAAAAGTTGCGTTTGGTAATGTAAATGCTAGAGACCTTACACAATTAAAGCGATCACTGCAACAAGTTCCGGCTATACTATCATTAGTGGATGGCATTGGAAATCCGTATGGAAAATATTTAATTGAAAATGTTGACCAATGTCATGAACTAAAGGAATTGCTGGAGAAAAGCTTGCAAGAAGAACCGCCGTTATCTGTAAAAGAAGGTGGAATGATACGGGATGGATACAATCCGACACTCGATCAATATCGCGATGCGAGCAGGAACGGGAAAAGCTGGATAGCAGCTCTTGAGCAGCAAGAGCGCCAAGTGACTGGAATTAAGTCACTGAAGGTTGGCTATAATAAAGTTTTTGGATATTACATTGAAGTTACAAGAGCAAATATCGCCAATTTACCTGAAGGGCGATATGAGCGAAAACAAACATTATCAAATGCAGAGCGCTACATTACTCCGGAGTTAAAGGAGAAAGAAGCACTTATTTTAGAAGCTGAAGAAAAAATTGAAGAACTAGAATATCAGATTTTCATGGATTTACGTGAACAAGTGAAGGAATATATACCAAAACTGCAAAAACTAGCAAAAACAATAAGTGAACTAGATATCATACAAGGTTTTGCAGTCGTAAGTGAAGACCGTGATTATAGTAGGCCTGTATTCTCTGATGAGCGTGAAATTGCTATTGTTGATGGCAGACACCCTGTCGTGGAGAAAGTATTGAATTCAGGTGAATATGTTCCAAATGATGTTTTTATGAATCACGAACGAGAAGCATTACTCATTACAGGACCAAATATGGCGGGGAAAAGTACGTACATGCGGCAGCTTGCTCTTATCTCAGTAATGGCGCAAATGGGCTGCTTTGTACCTGCTTCAAGGGCTACGTTACCGATTTTTGATCAAGTGTTTACGAGAATTGGTGCCGCTGATGATTTGGCAAGTGGTCAAAGTACGTTCATGGTTGAAATGTTAGAAACACGAAATGCCATTGCCAAAGCAACACAAGATAGTCTAATTTTACTCGATGAAATCGGCCGTGGGACATCAACGTATGATGGTATGGCACTTGCACAGGCAATTATTGAATATATTCATAATGAAATTGGAGCAAAGACATTATTCTCGACTCATTATCATGAGCTAACAGTGCTTGAATATGAATTATCACGGCTAAAAAATGTCCATGTGTCTGCAATTGAAGAGGATGGAAAAGTTGTATTCCTTCATAAAGTGATTGATGGACAAGCAGATCAAAGCTATGGCATTTATGTTGCAGAATTGGCAGACTTACCTGAATCAGTAATCACACGAGCAAGAGAAATACTATATTCGTTAGAGCATCAAAGTATTTCGATTGAAAATAAACCAAATTCCATAAAGGAAGATCATTTGGCCAACGAACAGGATACGGATAATCAACAGCTAACACTCTTTCAGGTCGATGAATCGATCGAAAAACAATTAGCACAAAAAAATGACAAGGATAAGGCTGTAATTTCGAAACTTAAGTCGTTGGATATATTAAATATTACTCCAATCGAAGCGATTACGATTTTGAATGATCTTCAAAAGAAAGTCAAACATCGTTAAATTTTTTATGTGAGGTGGAATGGTCATGGGAAAAATAAATAAGCTCAACGAACATTTATCAAATAAAATTGCTGCAGGTGAGGTTGTTGAGCGCCCGGCATCCATCGTCAAAGAGCTTGTCGAAAATGCTATTGATGCTAATAGTACAAGAATTGAAGTAGATGTAGAGGAAGGCGGACTATCAAAAATTCGTGTCCTTGATAATGGTGATGGAATTGAGAAAGACGATTGTGAAGTTGCTTTTTTTCGTCATGCAACGAGTAAGATCAAGACAGATCGAGATCTCTTTCGAGTATTGTCATTAGGATTTCGAGGGGAAGCACTTCCGAGTATAGCTTCTGTCTCCTTTCTGGAGATGAAAACAAGTACAGGCAATGGACCGGGTACTCACCTCATTCTTGAGGGTGGAAAGATCATTGAAAATAAATCGGCAAGTAGCCGTAAAGGTACGGAGATAATTGTTACAAACCTTTTTTATAATACACCGGCACGGTTAAAATATTTAAAAACAGTTCATACAGAATTAGGAAATATTTCCGATATTATGAACCGTTTGGCTCTAGCCCATCCCACTATTTCATTTAAGCTAAATCATAATGGGAAACCGTTGTTAAATACAAATGGCAGTGGAGAGCAGCTTCATGTTATTGCTCAAATCTACGGGCATTCTGTAGCAAAAAAAATGCTGCCACTTTCATTGGAGTCGATTGATTTCAAAGTAACTGGTTATGTAGCAAAGCCGGAAATCACAAGGGCGTCTAGACAATATATCTCTACATTTATAAATGGTCGTTACATTAAAAATTACCCGTTGTCAAAAGCGATTCAGCAAGGGTATCATACGTTACTTCCTATTGGACGGTATCCTCTCGTTGTGATAAACATTAAACTCGATCCTCTATTAATTGATGTCAATGTACACCCTTCAAAGTTAGAAGTGAGGTTAAGTAAAGAACAAGATTTGAATCAATTAGTCGAAGATGGAATCAAAGCCGTATTCAAACGAATACAATTGATTCCTGAAGTTCAGAAAAAAACAATTGAGAAACCGAAAAACGAACAGCTTAGCTTAACAATTACGCATCAGCAGGAAGTTAAGCAAGTACCTTATGATAGTGAAAGAGTGATAGAATTTCACGAAGAATATGAGGAACAAAATTCGAGTGGGTTTAATGAGGGGTATTCACCTGCAGAAGTAACAGTGGAGAATAAAAATCAAGTAGAAGGAAAGAAAGAACCTCTAAAAACCGAAGTAAATATTGCTGTATCTGATTATGAAGAGCTTGATGAAGAAGAGAGTATAGACTTAATATTGGATCAAGGAATTGATCGTATTCCTGTTTTATACCCAATTGGACAAATGCATGGAACGTATATTTTGGCACAAAATGATAATGGACTTTACATTATTGATCAACATGCTGCACAAGAGAGGATAAAATACGAATATTATCGTGAAAAAGTGGGACAAGTTAATCCACAATTACAGGAATTACTTCTACCACTAACGTTTGAGTTTACGTTAGCAGAAAAATCTTATATAGAAGAGCACCTTAAAGCGTTAGAACAAGTTGGAATTTTCCTGGAAGAATTTGGTCCACAAACCTTTTTAGTTCGGTCTCATCCAACTTGGTTTCCAAAAGGCCAAGAAGAGGAGACAATTAAAGAAATGATTGACCAGGTTGTTGCCAGTAAGAAAGTAGATATAAAAAAACTAAGGGAAGATGCGGCAATACTTATGTCTTGTAAGGCTTCAATAAAAGCAAATCGTCACCTTCGTCATGATGAAATGTTTGCTTTACTTGAGACGTTACGAACTTGCAGCGATCCATTTACTTGCCCGCACGGGAGGCCAATTTTGCTCCATTTTACCACTTATGAAATGGAGAAGATGTTTAAACGGGTGATGTAATGGTAAATAAAAAGGGCCGCAGCAATCTTTTGAGAGATTGCTGCGGCCCTTTTTCTGTCCAGCTTCAGTGCTTATCGAAGCTAAAGAGGGTATACACTTTCCTTGTTTTATACTTTCAGTGCTTCAGTTTCTTTTCGGCGATCAATGACTCGAATTGCTTTACCTTCAGAACGAGGAATAGATTTTGGTGGGTTTACTTTAATGCTCATTGTCACTAAGCAAGTTGATTTCATGTCATGTTGAATTGTTCTTTTTAATTTTTCAACTAAAGGATGACTCAAATCCTCACCAATTTCATTATAGAATAGGCTGCTAACTTCTACATGCAATTCTGCAGAATCCATTGATCCTTTTTTAATAAGGTGAATTTGGTAGTGTGGAACAATCTCATCGAGAGTTAATAAACAGCGCTCAATTTCTGAAGGGAATACATTAACCCCGCGAAGAATGATCATGTCATCAATACGTCCTTTTACACGAGACATTCTTGTTGTTGTACGGCCACAAATACACTTTTCACGTGTAATAGAGGCAATGTCACCAGTTCGATATCTGATAATTGGGAGCGCTTCCTTAGTTAAGCTCGTAAATACAAGCTCACCATCTTCCCCATCTGGAACAGGCTGTAATGTCTCAGGATCAATAACCTCTACTATGAAATGGTCTTCAGCAATATGAAGTCCGTCTTGAGCTTCGTGACATTCGATTGAAACCCCAGGTCCCATGATTTCACTTAAACCATATATGTCTACTGCTTTAATATTAAATTTTTGTTCTAATGTAGTGCGCATTTCTTCTGACCATGGTTCTGCACCAAAAATACCATACTCTACACTTGTTTCCCTTGGATCTTTTCCTAGTTCTTCCATTTTTTCAGCGATATTTAAAATATATGATGGAGTACCGCAAATTCCGCGAGGCTCGAAATCTTCAATAAGTGTAATTTGTCTTTCAGTATTGCCGCCTGAAATCGGAACTGTGGCAACTCCAAGTCTTTCAGCACCAAAATGAAGACCTAGACCACCAGTAAATAGCCCATATCCATAGGCATTATGGAAAATATCAGATGGTTTTCCACCAGCTGTGACAATCGCTCTTGCAACGATATCTGACCAGTTATTTATATCATTCTTCGTATAGCCGACGACAGTAGGTTTGCCGCTTGTACCAGATGAACCATGGATACGCACAACTTCCTCTTTAGGGACTGCAAATAAACCAAATGGATAGTTATTTCTTAAGTCTTGCTTTTTAGTGAATGGTAACTTAGTAATGTCGCTCAGTGAAGTAATGTCATCTGGCTTTACACCGAGCTTTTCAAATTCATTCTTGTAATGAGGTACGTTTTCATACACCTTTTTAACCGTGTTTTGCAATCTTTCTAATTGTAATTTTTCCATTTCTGAGCGTGAAGCGGTTTCAACATTTGGATTATACAATTCAATCCCTCCAATTTAATATTATAATTTTCATTAATCGTAAAATGAGTGAAAACCAAACAATACGCAGATAGGTAATAATGCGATGTTTAATTATTACGTTTTCTAAACGCTAAACCATTTTTACATCATATCAACGATGTTAATACTAGTTTTTATTTTTGTCAATAGTAAATTCTGAAAATTAAAATATTAATAACACCTTTAATATAATATAAAGTTGTTTAAAATAACAGTAATTATCTTATATTTATAAAAAACTTAAAATATCCCTTTGTAAATTGGATTTTTCTGTAATTATTAATAGTTGAAAAAAGTTAGGATCAAACCTCGTACACATTTTAATGTTTCGCTTTTCTAATATATTAATAGTGAAAATAATTAAAAGAATTTTCTAAAAATTGTTGACAACTATTTTTGAAACCGTTAACATTTTGGATTAAATAGCAATGATGCGAAAAAATAACGTCATGCTTTTTTGTATCATGCAATTTAGCGCTCTTCAAAATGGAAAGGAGGAAGAAAGTTGGGGGATTTACTTCAATTTTTAGTAACAGGTTTAACGGTTGGAAGTATTTATGCAATTGTAGCCCTTGGGTTTGTAACGATTTATAGCGTTACAAAAGTCATTAATCTTGCTCAAGGGGAGTTTGTCATGCTTGGCGGTTTAATGATGTTTACATTTGTAAGTGCTGGACTGCCTTATTGGCTATCTTTTTTTGCTACGTTATTGGTTGTTATGGTAATAGGGTGGTTGATGGAGGCCACGATTATTCGGCGGGCAAAAAGTGCAGACGCAATCAGTTTAATCATCTTAACGATTGGAGCGGCGATCTTCATTAGAGGAGTTGCTAGTATGATTTGGGGTAAAGATTCTGTTAGTGTTCCACCTTTTACTTCAAATGAACCAATGAGTGTGGCTGGTGCTTCGATTACACCTCAAAGTGTTTGGGTAATGATGATAATGCTGTTTGTTGTCGGACTTCTCTATGTGTTAGTTGATCGAACAATTTTAGGAAAAGCATTTCAAGCTTGTTCGGTAAATCCAAAGGCTGCGAGATTAATGGGGATCAGCCCAAAGAAAATGTCATCGTTGTCGTTTACACTAAGTGCTGGTCTAGGAGCAATTGCTGGCTTGGCTATTGCACCAATTATGTTTCCTGCTTATGATATGGGAATTATGCTTGGGATAAAAGGTTTTTCAGCAGCAATATTAGGAGGACTGGGTAGTGCTCCAGGGGCAGTATTAGGTGGTATCGTTATAGGTTTACTAGAATCATTTGGAGCTGGCTACATTAGTTCTGGATTGAAAGATGCAATCGCCTTTACAGCTATACTCGTCATTTTATTAGTTCGTCCGAGTGGAATTCTTGGAGAAAAAAGTGTAGGGAAAGGGGGATTGTAATGAGAATGAAAGGGATCCAAAAAACAAATTGGACAGGATTTCTGTTGTTCATGACGCTAGTTATCATATTCCCGCTCGTTATTTCTAAATCGTTCTATCTTACACAAGCAACATTTGCCGGCATTTATCTCATTGTTGCAGTTGGGTTAGGATTACTCATGGGATATGCAGGTCAAATCTCGTTGGGGCAAGCAGCTTTCTATGGTGTTGGTGCTTATACAACGGCCGTACTCACGACAACGTTAGGCTGGAGTCCGTGGATTGGATTAATTTTTGCGATCGCTATTCCGGCAGTATTGGCATTTATTATGGGATACACGATGTCCCGTTTAAGCGGTTATTATTTAGCAATGGCAACATTGGCTTTCGGGATCATTGTACATTCTGTTTTAGTGGAGTGGCGTGGAGTAACAAAGGGTGCTTCAGGATTTTATGGAATTCCATCAATTGAGCTATTTGGTTATAGCATTACACAAGGTGTGTCTTATTTCTATTTCGTATGGTTTTTTGCTTTACTAGTCATTATCATTTCCTTGAATATCGTACATTCGCGTGTCGGTAGAGCCTTGCGATCGATCCACGACAGTGAAATTGCTTCTAGTTCGATGGGAGTAAATACAGGTAAATATAAAATGCAAATCTTTATATTAAGTGCGATGTTTGCTGGCTTGGCAGGATGGTTGTTTGCACATATGAGTTACAGTATTTCTCCTACCTCTTTTACGCTTGATGCTTCAATACTGTTTCTAGTTATGGTTGTTCTAGGTGGCAGTGGTAGTGTGTGGGGGGCTGTAATTGGAACTGTTCTCATTAAAGTGATTAGTATTGTCGTTCATAGTTTAGGTGAGAGCTTTACTTTTATTACTAGTGATTTTGAACATGTTATTTTTGGTTTAATTCTTATGTTAGTTATTATTTTTCTACCTAGAGGATTATTTGTTGCTAGTTCAGATTTTGTAAAATCTAGAGTTTTATCAAATAAAAAGAATAAAAGTAAACCTGAAATAAAGGTAGCTGAAAGGGCGTGAGGGTAGACGTATGTTAGAAGTGAAAAATGTAACGAAAGCATTTGGTGGTGTTGTTGCAAATAGTGATGTTAGTTTTTCATTTGAAAAAGGGCAGATTGTAGGGTTAATCGGACCCAATGGTGCAGGGAAAAGTACGATGTTTAATATGATATCGTCAATTTTCCCACCGAGTTCAGGTCAAATTCTATTCAACGGTACAAGAATTGATGGATTATCAACATACAAAATTGCTCCGCTTGGAATTTCCAGAACATTTCAAAATTTGCAAGTTTTCAAAAATATGACTGTTCTTGAAAATGTGATGGTTGGCCATCATATCCAAACAAAGTCGGGGATAGTTGCTGCTGCTCTGCGCTTTGCTACTGTAAAACGTGAGGAAAAGATAATGTATGAAGAAGCGATGAAACATTTAGCTTTTGTTGGATTAGAGTCATTGGTTGATGTAAAAGCAGGTAATCTATCACTAGGAAAATTAAGATTACTAGAACTTGCAAGGGCATTAGCGACAAATCCTAAACTGCTCCTTTTGGATGAAATTGCTGCTGGACTAAATCATGTCGAGACAAAAGAAATGAGCCAATTAATCCAAAAGGTCAGGGATTTAGGAATATCTGTTTTTGTTGTAGAGCATGACATGGATCTTGTAATGACCATTTGTGACAAAGTCATTGTTCTTGATCAAGGGAAAAAGATTGCTGAAGGAACACCGAAGGAAATCCAAAATAATGAACAAGTTATCACTGCCTACTTAGGTGCAGATGACGAAGCAGTAGGATAAGGAGGGGAGGTGAAGAATGAAACAAGACAGTTTATTACACATAGAGAATTTATCTGTTAGTTATGGACCGATACAGGCGTTAAATGAAGTTTCGTTACAGGTTCGAAGGGGGGAAGTATTAGCGTTACTTGGTGCAAATGGTGCTGGTAAAACAACACTACTACAGACAATATCAGGACTATTGAAGCCTACTAATGGAAGAATTCAATACAACAATGAAGATATTACAGGAATTGAAGCAGAGCAAATCGTTTCAAAGCACTTAATTCACGTTCCTGAGCATCGACAAGTTTTTGGCACATTGTCTGTAATGGATAATTTACACTTGGGAACATTTCATCATCATCGCAAAACTGGTGCAAAAGAAATTCAAGATGATATAGAAAAAATATTTGGACTGTTTCCGATCTTGAAGGAACGTCAAAAACAATTAGCAGGTACTCTATCTGGGGGACAGCAACAAATGCTTGCCATTGCAAGAGCAATGATGTCGAAGCCTGAACTGCTCTTACTTGACGAACCTTCATTAGGCTTAGCTCCAATTATTGTTAGAGAAGTATTGCAATTAGTAAAGCAGCTTCGTGATGACTTTGGGACTACAGTTTTACTCATTGAACAAAATGTTGTTGCATCGTTAAAAATTGCTGACCGTGCCTATGTGATTTCTCATGGTGAGATTGTCAAAGAGGGACCGGCGCTCGAACTGTTA
Source organism: Anaerobacillus sp. MEB173 (assembly GCF_052119505.1). Taxonomy (NCBI): domain Bacteria; kingdom Bacillati; phylum Bacillota; class Bacilli; order Caryophanales; family Bacillaceae; genus Anaerobacillus; species Anaerobacillus sp. MEB173. The sequence continues at coordinate 69,438 of NZ_JBJMAU010000003.1, read as the reverse complement.
AATGATAACGAGGTGAAAGAGGCATATCTAGGTCATAATGTTGGCTAATAAAATCTAGTAAACTAGGAGGAAATAATAATGAAAAAAGTATTTTTATTTATGATGATGCTCGCAATTGGAATCATTGCGGTTGCTTGCAGTGATAACGCAGAAACTGGTGGCAGTGAAGGTTCGAATGGAGTAGAAGAATATAAGATCGGTGCAATCTATTCAAAAACAGGTCCCAATAGTCCATTAGGTGAACCTGAATGGAATGCAACAACTTTATTAGTAGACCAAATTAATGAGAATGGTGGAATTAATGGTGTTCCTGTTCGAGTGATTTTGGCGGATGATGAGTCATCACAAGAAAAAGCAACACAAGAAATGAATCGACTTATTAACGACGAAAAAGTATTGGCTATTCTAGGATCTTCAGGCAGTGGTCCAAGTCTTGCAATGAAAGGGATTGCAATGCAAAATAATGTGCCGATGATTTCGGCTGCGGCAGCAGTGGAAATTGTTGAGCCAGTTGAACAATCGACATGGGTATTTAAAACGCCACATTCCGACAGACATGCTGTAGAAAGAATTTATATGTATTTAAATGAGAATGGAATTAGTAAAGTAGGGACGTTAACGGATTCCAATGCTTTTGGAGCTAGTGGTGTAGAGCAATTAGAAAATTTGGCAGGCGACTATAATATTGAGATTGTCTCAAAGCAAAGCTATAATACGCAAGATCCAGATATGAGAGCGCAGCTAACGAATATTAATAGCTCAGGTGCAGAAGTAGTAATTGTTTGGGGAACTAACCCTGGTCCAGCTGTTATTGCTAGAAATATTGAAGAGTTAGGTCTTGATTTACCATTTATCGGCAGCCACGGAATTGCAAATCAGAACTTTATTGATCTTGCAGGTTCTGCGGCAGAAGGTGTAATTATTCCTACTGGAAAACTATTATTCCCGGATCAAATAAATCAAGATGATGCACAGTATGAAGTCATTTCTTCTTTCCATAATGATTATTCAGCTGCATTTGGTAGTGAACCAACAAATTTTGGTTCGTATGGCTATGATAACTTAATGCTGGTTATAGATGCTTTGCAAGCAGGTGCAACAGATCGCGAGGCAATTCGTGACCATCTAGAAACAGCGATCAGCAATTATGTGGGTGCTACAGGTATTTATAACTTTACAGCAGACGACCATAATGGACTTGAGGCTGATAGTATGGTTATTGCGGAAGTAGTCAATGGTACATGGAAATTATTTGAATAAATAGCTGTAAATAGGTTGACGTTTTTATTACGTCAACTTATTTGTTTGTGATGAATAAACAATATTTATTGACTGTTTAGGCTGATTATAATAATAAATAGATAATAAAAGTAAAAAAATATTCAGAATAATTATAATTAAGTATTGAAATTTATATGACTTTAAAATATAATTACGTTATAAATACGTTATATGATTTAAAAGAGAGGGGATGTTAGCGTGGCAGTTGTATTTGAACCGGAAGTAACAGAACAAGAAAAAATTGAACAATTTATGAAGAGGATTGAAGCAGGTGAAAAAATTGAAGCAAATGATTGGATGCCTGATGAATATCGTATGGCACTAATTAAATTGATTTCAATGCATGGAATTAGTGAAATTATGGGTGCGCTTCCAGAAAAGGAATGGGTGCCAAAGGCACCTTCGCTTTATCGAAAGTTAGGAATTATGGCAAAGGTGCAAGACGAAATGGGACATGGACAGTTACTGCTTAGAGTAGCAGAGGATCTAATTCGTCCACTAGGAAAAACTCGTGAGGACCTAATGCAAGATCTCTTTAAGGGAGATTTGAAATTCCATAACGTATTCCATATGGAAACAAGAACATGGGGAGATGCAGGTTTAATCGGATGGCTAGTAGATGGTGCAGCAATTATTACGCAAACAAATATGCTTTCAGCTTCTTATGGACCGTACGCACGTGCCTTGCAACGAATTTGTGCAGAGGAAGTATTCCATGCGCAACACGGAGAAGCGATTATCATGGCGCTAGCTGAAGGTACAGAAGAACAGAAGGCACTGGTTCAAGATGCACTAAATCGTTGGTGGCCAGCACTATTAATGTTCTTTGGACCTGCAAGCTCTAATACAACAGGTTCATCAAAGCAGGATACGACAATTAAGTATCGTATTCGTACAAGTACAAATGAAGAATTAAGACAGCATTTCTTCACAAAATATATTCCAAGAATTTTATCCCTCGGCTTAACTATACCAGATGAAACAATGCATTATGATGAAGAAAAAGAAGAGTGGGTATATCAACAACCTGATTGGAACGAGTTTAAACAGATTGTTTCAAATAATGGACCAAAATCACAAGAAAGACTTCGTTTAAGAAAATTATCATATGACAATAATGCATGGGTTCGCGAAGCACTTGGACTTCAAAATCAAGCGAACTAATCGAGGAGGGTTAAAAATGAGTGATGATAAAAAACAATTAAATGACAATTTCTACCAAGAATATGAAGTGTTTAGCCGTCGTACTGATACAGCTGCAATGCAGCATCAATTTAGTCTATTAGCTCCAAACCATGATATGGCATTAATTATGGCACAAGAAAATTTCATGAGACGTGAGCCAGTAGCAGATATATGGGTGGTAAAGCGTGCTGACATTCGTGATTTAGATCAGGAAGAACGTCAAAGTTTAGCTCGTCTAGATAACAAAAACTATCGTACAACGAAAGGATATGGCTATTTAAAGAAGAAATGGCGTGAATATGAACAAGCAATGTTTGATGAAAAAGAAATTCTTTCATGGGCAGGAGGTAGAAAGAAATGATTTATAACACAGCAAACGACGTAAACGCAAATGCATCTCATAAGGAAGCACTTATTGAATTACTTTATCAATTAGCTGATGACGATTTTCTAACATCGTATCGAGGATCCGAATGGTTAGGTCTTGCACCTCATATAGAAGAAGATGTTGCATTTTCTTCTATCACTCAAGATAAGATGGGTCATGCAACACTATTTTATCAATTATTAGAAGAATTAGGTGAGGGTCATGCTGATCAATTAGCTCATGCAAGACAACCGGAGAAATTCCGGAATGCGGTTTTATTAGAAGAAGTAAATGGTTCAGGAAACTATTTAAATGAACCAAAATATGATTGGGCATTTGCAGTTGTTCGTAATTATTTCTACGATGTAGCAAAGAAAGTACGACTGGATTCACTTAAGAAATCATCATATCTCCCTCTTTCTCATGCAGCAATAAAAATCAGTGGTGAGCAATACTATCACGGCATGCACTGGAGTACTTGGTTTAAGCAGTTAACAAATTGTGGTGGAGAAGCGAGAGAAAGAATGGTAGAAGCTGTTCAAAAAGTTTGGGATGACTTCGCTGGAGTATTAACACTAGGACCAGCAGGAAAGGTAATGGAAGAAGCCGGTTTTATTGAAGGTGAGGATGTTCTTATTCAACGCACGAAAGCGAAACTTGCTGAAGTTTTTAACGAAGTAAATATTGTCATCAATGTTGAACCAGCTATGAAAAAAGGGAATGGTAGAGCAGGTGTTCATACAAACGATTTAAGTGAGGCACTTGCTACATTATCTGAAGTGTACGCGAAAGACCCTGTAGCGAACTGGTAATTTCCATTAGGTAATAATTATGAATAATTTGGGGGGGAGTTCAATGGTAGAGGATAAAAAGCAATTACAAGATAGAATTATGGAGATGTTAGAGGAAGTTAAGGATCCAGAAATTCCTTCCGTCAGTATTTCAGATTTGGGGATGATCGCGGAGATTGTAACGGATGGGAAACATGTGTTAGTCAAAGCAAAACCTACCTTTGTTGGTTGTCCGGCACTTGACATTATTAGTAGGGATATTAAAAATGCCATTTATAAAATAGAAGAAATTGAAGAAGTTGAAGTGACATATATTTATGATCCGGCTTGGACGACGGATTGTATTACTGAAAAAGGACGCGAGCAGTTAAAGGAATATGGAATTGCCCCCCCGCCAGCTAATCATAAAGAGGGAGATCCATGGCATGTTGATTGTCCATACTGTGGATCTACCTATACAACAATGGAAAATATCTTTGGGCCAGCCGCCTGCAGGAGTATTCTTTATTGTAAATCATGTAAAAATCCATTTGAAGCAATGAAACCAGTTGCTAACTAGTTAAATAGAACGAGAGGATGATAGAAATGGTAAAACTAATTGCTTTATATAAACAACCTGAAGATCAACAAAAATTTGATGGTCACTATTTCGGTACACATGCACCGATTACTGAAAAGATTCCAGGATTAAAAAAAATGGAGGTTACTAAAATTATCGGATCTCCAATGGGTGAAAGTGAATATTACCTTCTTTGTGAAATGTACTATGAGGATAAAGATGCTCTAAATACAGCAATGAAAACAGATGAAGCAAAAGCGTCAGGGAAAGATTTAATGAAGTTTGCTGGTAATCTTGTAACATTAATGATTGGTGAGGAAGTCAATGAATAAGTTAGAAACAATTAAATTCTGGACAGAAGATCGTGTCGCAATTATTCAATTACATCGTCCAGAAGTGCTCAATGCCCTCAACAGAAAGATGGTTGATGAGATTGTAGAAACGTTAGAATACATTGAGCAGGACGAAGAAGTATTGGTAACCGTTATTACCGGAAATGAGCGCGCATTTGCTGCTGGAGCTGATATTGACGAAATGGCTGAAGATACAGTTGTTTCCATGGAACTTCTAAACCAATTTGCTGTGTGGGACCGTATCGCATTAATTAAAAAGCCGATTATTTGTGCAGTTAATGGTTTTGCACTTGGTGGGGGCTTTGAGCTCGTGTTAAATTGCGATGTAATTTTTGCATCAGAAACTGCACAATTCGGTTTTCCTGAAATAAATTTAGGTGTAATGCCAGGAGCTGGTGGAACACAAAGGTTAACAAAAGTAATGGGGAAAGCGAAAGCATTAGAATGGTTGTGGTTAGGTGAACCGATGTCTGCAGAGGAAGCCTACCGTTATGGAGTAATTAATCGTATTGTTGCAAATGAAGTGTTGTTTGAAGAGACAATGAAATTTGCACATCGTTTATCGAAACAGGCACCATTATCAATCCGACTTATAAAAGAAGCAGTTAATAAAGCGGTTGATTCTCCATTGGTAGATGGTTTGCAGTTAGAGCGTAAGAATTTTTACTTATTATTTGGTTCTGAAGATCAAAAAGAGGGAATGAAGGCGTTCATTGAAAAAAGAAAGCCAGATTTTCAGGGGAAATAACTGTTGTCGGATTGGAGGAATAGCATGTTTGAAACGATTGATTATAAAGTAGAAAATGCAGTTGCTTATATTACATTAAACCGACCAGATAAGCTAAATGCTTTTACGGAAACAATGAACCGAGAAATCATTAAAGCTTTAAAAGAAGCGAATAAAGATAAAGAAACCCGCTGTATCGTTATTACGGGAAATGGCAGAGCATTTAGCTCAGGTGAGGATCTTGCAAGTGTAAATGATGACACTGACCATGCTGAGTTCCTACGTAAACGATACAATCCTATGGTACGTCAGTTAGCAATGACTGAAAAACCGATTATTGCTGCAGTGAATGGTGTTGCAGCGGGTGCGGGAATGAGTTTGGCTTTAGCTTGTGATTTTCGTTTAGCTTCAGAAAAAGCTAGTTTTATCGAAGCGTTCATTCATATCGGACTGGTTCCTGATTCTGGTAATCTTTATTATTTACCGCGACTTCTTGGTCATGCTAAAGCGCTTGAATTGGCTGTACTCGGTGAGAAAGTTTCTGCAGAAAAAGCGAAAGAGCTTGGTTTAGTTACCGAAGTTTTTGAGATCGACAATTTTGATAGTGAAATACGCCGTTTTGCTGAACGATTGGCCGCAATGCCAACAAAGGCAATAGGGTTAATTAAACGATATTTACAAAAAAGCTGGCAACATGATCTTAATGAAATGTTAGAGATGGAAGCATATGCACAAAGAACTGCTGGACTTACTCATGATCACAAAGAAGGGGTTCAAGCATTTGTTGAAAAAAGAAAACCAGTATTCAATGGACACTAAACTTTAAAAACAAAAGGAGTGCTTACTAAATGACTACAGTAAAAGAACAAAAAATCGAGAAGTTAGAAACAAAACGTGAATACTATCAAATGATTATTAATGGTGAGCGTGTTGATAGCGTATCTGGTGAAACGTTTACAACGTATAATCCTGCGACAGGTGAGCCGTTAGCAAAAGTTGCGAAAGCGACAACTGAAGATACTGATCGTGCAGTTGAAGCAGCACGTCAAGCTTTTGAAAAAGGAAAATGGAGACGTTACCCAATTAATAAACGTTCTCGTGTTTTAAATAAAATTGCATCAATTATGCGTTCTCGTTTTAACGAATTAGTAGAATTAGAGGTTTTAAATAGTGGTAAATCTCTAACTGCTGCACAAGGTCAAGTGAACCAATCAATTGAAGACTTTGAGTTCTATGCGGGTGCAATTGTTGGTCACCGTGGAACAGTAAATAACATGCCTGGCGGATTTTTTAACTATACTCAAAACGAGCCGGTTGGTGTATGTGCTCAAATTATCCCTTGGAACTATCCAATGATGATGGCAGCATGGAAGATTGCTCCGGCTATCGCGGTAGGATGTTCGGTAGTGATTAAGCCTGCAAGCTTAACACCACTTACTGCAATTGTTTTAGCAGAAATTTGTCATGAAGCTGGTGTTCCTGAAGGGGTTGTAAACATTGTTCCAGGTCCTGGTGCTTTAATTGGTGATCACTTAGCAGAGCATCCTGGTGTTGACAAAGTTGCCTTTACAGGATCAACTCCAACAGGTAAAGATATTATGAAGAAAGCATCTCAAACATTAAAGCGCCTAACTTTAGAATTAGGCGGTAAGTCACCGAACTTAGTTTTTGAAGATGCTGATATCGACGCAGCAGTTGATGGATCATTATTTGGAATCTTCTATAATACTGGTCAATCGTGTGAAGCTCGTTCTCGTTTATATATCCATGAAAATGTTTACGATGAGTTCATGGAAAAGTTTGTGGCAAAAACAAAGAAATTAACTCTTGGTGATCCATTAAGTCAATCTACTCATGTAGGAGCAATTATTAGCAGAGGACAATTAGAAGTCATTGATGGTTATGTGAAATCTGCAATTGAGGAAGGTGCTACGATTCTTCACGGTGGAGAAGAAGTGAAAGTAGAAGGCTTTGAAAATGGCTATTGGTATGCACCAACAATTATTACTGATGTTACACCTGAAATGAAGGTTGTAAAGGAAGAAATTTTCGGACCAGTTGTTGTTGTTCAGAAGTTTACAGATGAAAAAGCAGTAATTAAAGAAGCGAACAATACAGAATTTGGCTTAGGTTCAGCAATTTGGACGAAAGATCAAGGCAGAGCTACACGTGTAGCGAATCAAATTGAGGCTGGTATTGTAATGGTAAACTGTCCATTCTCCGCTTTCCCTGGTACACCATTTGGTGGCTATAAGCAATCTGGTTTTGGCCGCGAATTGTGTATTGAAACACTTGATTTATATACTGAACAAAAGAGTGTAATTTCATACTATGGTAGCCGCCCAATTAACCCGTTTGGTGTGTAAGGTAGATTAACAGTTGCGAGCATTTATCCTCCCAGGGTTAATGCTCGCCTTTTTATTATCCTGATGAAAAAAATAGGAGGACATAACGATGATAAAGAATGTAGTAGTAGTAGGATCTGGTGTAATGGGACGTGGGATTGCATATGTAGCAGCAGTAGGTGGCTACAATGTCCAAATGGTGGATATCAATCCTGCTGCACTTGAGAGTGCGAATACGGAGATTAACAAAATATTTGATAAAGGAATTGAAAGAGGAAAGATTTCAGTAGCTGATGCAGAAGCTGCACAACAGCGATTAACATACGTTACGGATTTAAGTACTGCTGCAACGCAAGCGGATTTAGTCATCGAAGCAGTTCCTGAAAAAATTGAAATTAAGAAGAATGTGTTTGAAACGATTGATGAACATGCACCAGTTCATTGTTATTTTGCAACAAATACATCAACAATGAGTCCAACTGAAATTGGCTCATATACAAATCGGCCAAGCCAAGTAATCGCGATGCATTTCTTTAATCCAGTACAAAAAATGCCGCTTGTAGAAATCGTGCGTGGCCTTGAAACATCAGATGAAACAGCACAAAAGATTAAAGAAGTAGCAGAGAATATGGGGAAAGAAACGGTTGTTATTAATGAATTCCCTGGATTTGTAACAAGCCGTATAAGCGCAATGGTCGGAAATGAAGCTTTTTATATGCTTCAAGAAGGAGTAGGAACTCCAGAAGAAATTGATAAAGCGATCAAGTTAGGATTAAATTATCCAATGGGACCTTTTGAATTAGTTGATCTTGTTGGTTTAGATGCACGACTTAACAATTTAAATTATTTACACGAAACTCTCGGTGAAAAGTATCGTCCTTGTCCGTTACTAGTCAAATACGTGAAAGCTGGACGACTTGGACGTAAATCAGGTCAAGGTGTGTATGACTATACAAATAAACGAGAAAAGCAGCCGAACTAAAAGGGGAGAAATTACGATGAATGAAGTAGTAATAGTAGATGCGGTTCGAACACCGATAGGAAGATATAAAGGTGGATTAAAATCCATTCGTCCCGATGACTTAGGGGCAATTGTTATTCGCTCAATTGTAGAGAGAAACCCAAATGTACCAGTTTCTGAAATTGAAGAGGTTGTTCTTGGAAATGCAAATCAAGCAGGGGAAGACAATCGAAATGTTGCGAGAATGTCAACGCTTTTGGCAGGTTTGCCAGTTGAGATTGGAGGAACAACGCTGAATCGTTTATGTGGTTCTGGATTAGACGCAGTAAACTACGCAGCACGTGCCATTATGACAGGAGAAGGCGACATTATGATTGCTGGTGGAACAGAAAGTATGACCAGAGCCCCTCTAGTTATGGCGAAGCCTGAAAGTGATTATCCGCGTGGTGACATGAAGCTGTATGACACGACGATCGGCTGGCGTTTTACAAATCCATTATTAGAAGAAATGTATGGTGCGGATACAATGCCAAGAACAGCAGAAAATGTGGCAGAAAGGTTTACCATTTCTAGAGAAGAGCAGGATGAATTTGCAGTTGAAAGTCAAAGACGAGCAGCAGTAGCAATGAAAGAAGGAAAATTTAACGATGAAATAGTTCCTGTAACGTATAAAGATCGTAAAGGAAATGAAATCGTTATTGATACAGACGAGCATCCTCGTCCGGATACTACTATTGAAAAACTAGCAAAATTAAAACCTATTTTTCCTGGTGGAACAGTAACTGCAGGAAATGCTTCTGGAGTGAATGATGGGGCATCTGTATTATTATTAATGAGTGCAAAAAAAGCAAAAGAATTGGGAGTTAAGCCATTGGCAAAGTACGTGACTTCAGCTGTTGCGGGGCTTGAACCTGCGATTATGGGGCTCGGTCCAATTCATGCTGCGAGAAAAGCATTAACAAGAGCAAACTTAACAGTTGATGATCTTGGTTTAATCGAGCTAAATGAGGCGTTCGCTTCTCAAGCGTTAGAATGTATGAAGCAGTTAAACCTTGATAAAAGTAAAGTGAATGTAAATGGTGGAGCAATTGCATTTGGTCATCCGTTAGGAGCTAGTGGTGCTAGAATTTTAACAACATTAATCTATGAGATGAAAAAACAGAATGTTCGTTACGGACTAGCAACAATGTGTATCGGAGTTGGGCAAGGAATAGCGACAGTTGTTGAAAATGTAGAGTAAGTTAAAAGTCACCAGAAACGGTGACTTTTCATTTCTTTCTATGCAATAAAATTATGTATAACGTTTATTTTACATGTTACTATATTTAGTGTATAATTTCACTTTATTAAAGTGCAACGTTAAAAGGATAGAATGATAGAATGAATGATAATTTGAATAAATAATTTGAATTGGAGTGTGTAAGATGAGTGTAATTAATTATGAAGTGAAAAACTATATTGGCTATGTAACGATAAATCGTCCGGATGAGTTAAACTGCTTTAATTATGAGACGTTGAAAACATTACATGAACTTGTTGAACAAATCCATGTTGATCCAGAAGTACGTGTTGTAATATTCACTGGTGCTGGTGAGAAGGCCTTTAGTGCAGGTGCTGATTTGAAGGAAAGAAAGACATTAAATGAAACACAGGTAAGACGGAATGTAAAAGCAATACGTGATGTTTTTTCTGCTATTGAAGCACTCCCGCAGCCAACAATTGCTGCGATTAATGGTTATGCGTTAGGAGGCGGTTTTGAATTTGCGTTAGCATGTGATTTTAGAATTGCCGTACAGGGAGCGAAAATGGGACTTACAGAATTAAGTTGGGCAATCATTCCAGGTGCAGGGGGAACGCAACGCCTACCAAGATTAATTGGTCAATCAAAAGCAATGGAATTAATTCTAACAGCAAAAAAGATTGATGCCGAAGAAGCGAAAGAACTGGGTATTGTTAATCGAATTTCTGACAAAGCTGTTTTAATGGATACTTGTGAGGAATTAGCGCAAGAGATGATGCAAAATGGACCGCTGGCATTAAAGCAAGCGAAGTACGCAATTCGTCACGGTATGGATGTCGATTTGTATAGTGGATTGGCGATTGAAGCGAAGGCATATGAAGTGATTATTCCTACTAAGGATCGTATTGAAGCGTTAAATGCATTTGCAGAAAAAAGAAAACCAAATTTCAAAGGTGAATAGTTTACTTTTTATAACATTAGCACTATCATAAACTTGTAATATTTTTTCGTTATTATGATTATTTTATGTAAATTAGCATACGAAATGGGGGGATTAAGGCTATTAGCCTTTACTAAATATATTACGAAAAGTGACACACTAAAAGGAATGATATAAGTTGGAAAAGAGTATGAATACAAGATCAATGATCTTTACATTGTATGGCGACTATATCCGTCATTATGGGAGTGAAATTTGGATTGGGAGTCTTATCCGCCTGTTAAAAGAATTTGGACATAATGAACAAGCAGTCCGTGCAGCGATTTCAAGAATGAGCAAGCAAGGATGGATTCAATCAACAAAGCGCGGGAATAAAAGCTATTATGTCTTAACTGAACAAGGTTCTAATCGGATCGAGGAAGCGGCTAAACGTATTTTTAAATTGAATCAACCTAGTTGGGATGGGAAATGGAGAATACTGATGTATTCCATTCCTGAAGAAATTCGGCAAGTGAGAGATGAATTAAGGCAAGAGTTGGTGTGGAGTGGATTTGGTTCCTTGTCAAACAGCAGCTGGATCTCTCCCAACCCATTGGAAAAGCAAGTGTATGATATGATTTCAAAGTATGATATTAAATCGTACGTTAATTTTTTTATTGCCGATTATGATGGTCCTAATGAAAAAAAACACCTTGTTGAATCATGCTGGGACTTGCAAGAGATAAATGAACGGTATGGAGAATTTATTAGTAAATACAGTCAAAAATACATCATCGATAAAAACAAGATCGAAAAAGGTGAAATGACTGACGGACAATGTTTTGTTGAACGTACCATTCTTGTTCATGAATATCGAAAATTTTTATTTGTAGATCCAGGTTTGCCTCAGGAACTTTTACCTGATAAATGGCTTGGTGATTCGGCGGCTTCTTTATTTAGTCAATATTATAAAGAAATCGCAGAACCTGCAGGACGCTTTTTTGAGGAAATTTTTAAAGAAGGTAATGAAATCAATAAACGTGATGGAGACCATGACTTTTTGACTCATCCTCTTATTATTGATTAAATGTAAATTTGATACTTTTCGGTATACAAAAAGCAATCAATCTTTAACAAAGAATGATTGCTTTTTGTCGTTATTGGAAAAGACATGTTATTTCTTATTTCTGATGGTCTAATTGCGCTTTGAACTCTTGTGCTTTTGTAGCGTACGTATCAATTGTAAGACGAATAAGAGCTAAATCTTCATCAGTTAACTCTCTGACTACTTTACCTGGAGAACCAACTACCATTGTTCGAGGAGGAATTTTTTTCCCAGGTGGAATTAATGTATTCGCTCCGATAAATGCTGATTCTCCGATTTCTGCTCCGTCAAGAATCGTCGAACCCATTCCAATTAAGGCACCTTTGCGAATCGTACAGCCGTGCAAAATGACATTGTGACCTATTGATACTTCATCTTCTAGTACAAGTGGGTGTTGTTCATAAAGGTGACAAGTGGAATTGTCTTGTATATTACATTTTTCTCCGATGATAATTGGGGCTTCATCACCACGTAAAACAGTATTAAACCAAATACTAGACCCCTTTCCGATCGTTACATCGCCAATAACACGTGAGCCCGGGGCTAAGAACACTGACTCATCAACAGCAGGAAAAAAATTTTTATAAGGATAAAGCATTATATTAACCTCCTTTATAGTGTATAATGAATATAAGTATAACATTTTTTTTACGAAAGGGGAAAAAATATTATGTCTATTACCGAACAGTTAAACATTGATCACCCGATTATCCAAGGTGGGATGGGTAATATTAGTGAACCAGCGTTGGCAGCAGCCATTTCAGAAGCTGGTGGACTTGGTACAATTGGTGCCGGAACGATGACATCAGAAGAAGTAGATGAAAAGATTAGTAGATTGAAAGAGTTAACGGCTCGCCCATTCTGCGTTAACATCCCAATTAATGTACAGCCGCACTTAAAAGAAATCGTTGAGCTCGTACTAGAACACCAAGTACCTGTCGTATCACTTTCAGCAGGTAACCCGGCGCCATATATAAAAATGTTTCATGAACAAGGAATGAAAGTTATCTGTGTTGTTTCATCAGTTAAGCAAGCGATAAAAGCCGAACAAGCAGGCGCAGATATACTTGTAGCAGAAGGATATGAAGCAGCCGGGATTAATTCGAACTTAGAAACTACAACTTTAACACTTATTCCACAAATTGTAGATGCGGTCACAATTCCTGTTATTGCTGCAGGAGGTATCGGTGATGGTCGTGGATTGGCTGCAATGTTTGCGTTAGGAGCAAGCGGTGTCCAAATGGGAACACGTTTTATTGCAACGAAGGAAGCATTAGTGCATGAAAATTACAAAAACTACATTTTGCAGGCTGATGACACATCAACAGTAATAGTAGGACGATCGGTCGGGCGAATTCGTAGATTGTTAAAAACACCATATGCAGAAAAATTATTAAATGAAGAATTAAACGGTATTTCAGTTGAGCAATTTGATGAAATGACAGATGAAATTCATCATAAATATGGTGCTGTCGATGGAGAACTAGCTGCAGGGCATATTAACAGTGGACAAATTGCTGGATTGATTAAAGATATTCCGACAGTGAAGGAACTGTTAAATACGATGATGGAGCAAGCAAGCGAGTCATTATTTATATCAAGTAGAAAGATAAAGTTCAAAGAGATACTTTGATTCTAAAAAACATCTAATTTATTAAGGAGGGATTAATTTTTTTTGGTATAAAATTTCGGAATATTTAGATTGTTGAAGCTGTAGAAGTTCAGATAAAGAATACTATACTTATAAGGTGGTATGAAAACGATGAAACAAGAATTATTAAGTAAACTATCAAGTGATCCATATGCAAAACATTTAGGAATAACGATTGATGATGTTGGTGAAGGTTATGCGAAGTTATCAATGGTTATTGAAGAGCACATGTTAAATTTCCATGGTTCAGCAAACGGAGGTGTAATCTTTTCATTAGCTGATGCAGCATTTGCGGTTGCGAGCAATTCACATGGGAAAACAGCAGTTGGGATTACAGTAACGATCCACTACATGGCACCGAGTTGGACGGGAGAAAGAATTTTTGCAATTGCAAAGGAGGATACAAAGTCAAATCGGTTAGGTCTTTACCGGATGGATGTTGTCAATGAAGATAATGTCTTAATCGCTGTAGCTGAAGGTATGGTTTACAGAAAAAACAATCCGGTCATTGACTAGATTTGTATAGTAGGAGTTAATGAATGGCCCTTTTAGAAAGGTTGGTTACATGTCAATAACTAAAATCCATAAAGGTTGGTTTATTCTTGGAATTTCAGTCCTAAACATGTTAGCATGTTTAGGATTTGGACGATTCTCACTTGGGGCAATCATTCCTTTTATGAAGGCCGGCTTAGACTTAAATTATCATGAGACTGGACTTATCGCATCTTCTATATTTTTTGGTTATTTAATAAGTGCGATTTCAATTGGATATATCGTGAATCGTTACTCGGCAAAACAAGTCATTATTTTTTGTCTCATTATTTTAGCTTTTGGAATGTTTGCAACAGTGGTTGCATTTAACTTTTGGACAGCCTATCTTTTTTGCTTTTTAATTGGATTAGGTGCAGGTGGAGCGAATGTCACCTCTGTTAGTCTTATTGGAAAATGGTTTGCTCCAAAGTATCGTGGGATGGCTTTAGGAATTACGAATTCTGGTTCGGGAATGGGAATTGTTCTTAGTGGTTTAATTGTTCCTTTATTCATTATGATGATGCCATTGAATGGATGGCGTCTCAGTTGGTTAGTTTTAGGAGTGTCAGTGACGATTATCATCTTAATTAATCTATGGTTTTTAAAGAATAGTCCTGAAGAAGTTGGGCTAAAGCCTATTGGTGAAACAAAAGAAACATTACCAAATCTTCATTCCAATATGACTAAAAAAGATAATCCGCTTGATCATATAAGAAACAAGCATGTATACCGTGATAAGACAGTTTGGGCGGTTGGATTGATCTATTTAGCCTGGGGGTTTAGTTATTTAATCTTCTCTACATTTTTTGTTGATTTCCTTATAAATGATGTACACTTTGATAAAAAGGTAGCAGGACGATATTTTGCATTTGCCGGGTTAGTAAGTATCCTAAGTGGATTTATTTGGGGGGCTTTTTCTGATCGTATAGGCAGAATGTATGCGTTATTTTGGGTTTTATTTTTACAGGCTACTATATTATTGTTGTTTAGCTTATCTCATCAAACAACGTTTTTATTTATTGGGACGCTGATCTATGGTTTGACCCTTTGGGCTGTTCCAACAGTTATGGTTGCAGCAGTTAGTGAGTTAGTAAATATGAAAGTAGTTACGGTTGCTATTGGATTTGTAACACTTTTCTTTGGTATTGGTCAGTTTATTTCTCCAATTGTTACAGGATATTTAGTTGAGCTTTATCAAACCTACTCAAGTGCATTTTTAGTATCGTCACTTGTTTGTTTTTTAGCGAGTATTGGATCACTAGTCATTCATTTTCGGCAAAAGAAACAAACGTTACTTCCTATGGATACAATCATTAAAACCGGTTCCACTTATCGATAAATGGTGACTTAATCAACAGAAGGCGAGTGTGTATTTTTCGAATTTACACTCGCTGCTGTTTCTTCTTCATTTATAAAATATTGTTCAATTTCATCGTGAGACAGCCCTAATCGTTGTAATTGATTACAGTGGTATTCATGTAGTTTCATATGTCGATCACGGCCATAATAAAAATATTTCACTAAGTGCCAGTCACTCCAGAATAAATGATAATTAACTTTCCATTTAGAAGGAATATTCCGAGTGTTAATTACTTTGCTCAATTTATTTATAACTGATTTATATTTATGAATGAATCCCCACTTATCTAGCATTTCCCATTTACGAGCCAATGTGTGCCTCCTAATCTTTATTACTTTTTTCACTATCAAAACAGTACAATTTCTCTCTTTTATTACTTATTCTTAAAGAAATGTTTCAATGCCTGAATTATTGGATATAAATTAATTTATAAATGACTAAGGGGGAAAACAGAGAATATTTGCAAGCGATCATTCAAGGTAATATAATACAAAAAGTGGGGGCGATTTTACTCCTTACATAAACCGAATAGGATAGATAAGGTGATATCTTTGATCGTAACAACTGCAGGCAGAACGACGGAAACGATGATAGAAAAGGCAAAGCAAGTAGCTAAGGAGCTAAATCTCCGTTATATAAACCGCAATGAAAATTCAATAAAAATGTTACAAGCCTGTTATCATACAGACGTGTTTGTAGTTGGAAAAGAACGCTTTGAGATCTATGAGAAAGGGCACGTTTACCCATTTTTTTTTCACCCGAATTCAGCGATGTTTCGTGTAAAACGAATACTTCGGGGAGAAATTGATCCATTCATTTCTACTGCAAATTTACAAAAAGGAATGACATTGTTAGATTGTACATTAGGTCTAGCTTCCGATAGTATAGTTGCTAGTGTTGCAGCAGGTGATCAAGGGAATGTGGTTGGGATAGAGAATAATCATTACATCGCCTATTTAGTAAAAGCTGGATTAGCGGAGTGGGATAGTGGGTTACCTGAGATGAATGAGGGGATGAACCGAATAAAGGTCATCAAAGGTCATCATTTAGATGTTTTGCGATCGCTTCCTGTAAATTCGTTTGATATCGTCTATTTTGACCCTATGTTTGAGGAAAATATAGAGTCATCGAATGGAATTAGTGCCCTTCGAAACTTTGCATCGTATGAGTCTATGACACAAGACGTAATAGATGAAGCAAAACGAGTTGCAAAACAAAGGGTGGTACTTAAAGATCACTGGAAAAGCAATCGATTTGAAACGTTTGGTTTTACTGTTTTTAAACGACCAACTGCTACGTTTCACTTTGCTACAATAGAGGTCTAAAGGATGTAGAGAAAGATAAAGTTAAGTATGAAGGATGAAACTATGAAGGAAAAATTACTTGTAATTGTCGGACCGACAGCGGTGGGGAAAACAAAAACGGGCATTGAACTTGCGAAAGAGTTTAAAGGTGAAGTTATTAGCGGTGACTCGATGCAAATTTATAAAGGAATGGATATCGGAACAGCAAAAGTCACTTATGATGAAATGGAAGGGGTCCCGCATCATCTAATTGATATAAAGGAACCGACGGAATCTTTTTCGGTTGCTGAATTTCAAAGCTTAACAAAACCGCTTATATGTCAAATAAATGAACGGCGTCATCTCCCTATTATTGTAGGAGGTACTGGACTATATATTCAAGCTGTGACCCATGATTATCAATTTGCTGATGCACCTTCGGATGAAGAGTATAGATTACAATTAGAAGCAGAAGTAGAAGAACATGGAGTTGAATTTATCCATCAGAAATTAAAAACAATTGACCGAGAAAGTTATGAGAGGATTCACCCGAATAACTATCGAAGAGTGATACGTGCATTAGAAATTTACCACAGTACAAACAAAACAATGACGCAATATATAGAAGAACAACATAAAGACAGTCCATATGATTTGTTGATTATCGGCCTCGTGATGGAGAGAGAGCTTCTATATGAAAGAATAAACAAGAGAGTAGATCTAATGGTAGAAAACGGCCTAATTGAAGAGGCACAAAGGCTATATGGTCAGGGAGTTCGCCATTGTCAATCTGTTCAAGCGATTGGCTATAAAGAGATTTATGATTACATAGAAGGCAGACTGACAAAAGAAGATGCAATCGAATTGTTAAAACGAAATTCAAGACGCTATGCCAAACGTCAATTTACATGGTTTCGAAATAAAATGGATGTAGAGTGGTTTAATATGGATGATGATTTTAATAAAAAGATTGCTGAAATAAAAAAAAATGTAGCAGGAAAGCTGCTGTAAAACGCGAAATATAATGTAATGGAAAAAGAGGAGGACTGTTCTATGTCGAAGCAACCAATCAATATTCAAGACCAATTCTTAAATCAACTACGTAAAGAGAATATACCGGTAACAGTATTCTTATTGAACGGATTTCAATTGAGAGGACTTGTTAAAGGGTTTGATAACTTTACAGTTGTTCTGGATACAGAAGGTAAGCAACAGTTAGTTTATAAACATGCGATATCAACATTTGCTCCACAACGTAAAGTAACATTTAATTCAGATGAAGCATAAGAATACTGTTATATCATCTTTGTTAAGTATAATCCCAAGTCCCCCAAGCTTAATTGGGGGATTTTAATTATTTTCTACCCTTTTTCTTTGTCGACCGTTTGTTGTTGATTTAAAAAAGTAACATAGCGCTGTAAAGTAGACGAAGACTTAAGACCAAGCATTTTTTGGAGTGTTTCTATACTCTCTCCTTTCATGAGCAGCTCTATGGCAAACGTATTTCGTAAGTGCTGTCCTGAGATCCCTTTTCTAAGACCTGCTCGTTTCACTTCTTGACGAATCATTTTTTGGACGGCAATTTCAGTAAACCTCTTCGGCTGTTCAATTTCATAGACCCAACGATACGTATTTCTTTGGAAATCAAAGGCAATAAAGAAAGGATCATGACTGTGATAACGCGGTCGTACCGCTTTTGGGATCGATTCATAATAATTATAGAGTAATTTTTTATCGTCTAGCTCAAGTGTTATCGTTCGAGATAAGCTTGAAAGGGATGGGACGTCTATTGTATTCGTTTCAAAATGTATATGATTCATCTTTAAATGCACTAATTCCTGTAAAGTTAATCCGTAGTACAAAAATAAATGAACAATACTTAAATTACGATGAATGAGCAAGGGTCTTGCCTTACATTGGTTTTCTGTTAGTCCTTCGTACGATGTAATTGAAAAGAGTAAACGACGCTGTTCTTCTTTTGATAGAATATCTTCAGCAGAAATTGATGCAATTTCATTAGATGTGTTGGCAATTCCTTTCATCGGATTAATCGTAATAATTCCCTTTTTCTCGTAATATCGGTAAAGTTGGTTAATGACAGTTACTATTCGTTTTATTGTCCGTTTAGCGTAATGTTTCTCCTGCTCCAGTAATGAAAGAAAGCGCATTAAATCTTCTGTCGTTAACTTACTCCATGTCCCAAGACTAGTGCAATTCTTTTCACTTCGTAGCCATCGGAAAAAATCTTCCAAATCGTATGTATATCGTTTAATTGTTGACGGCAGTCTCCCTTTTTCGATGAGTCCAGCTAAATATTGATTAGCATAATCAGGAAGCTCGAGATCTGGTTTCGTAAACAAATCCATCCTATTACCTCCTTAAATCCATTATTTTTTATTATAACATCATTTTGAAAATTCAGTCATTTATCAACATTAATTTTCCTGCTCTAGGCATTTGTCACAAAAATGACCACTGTGCGTATACTAATAAAAAGTATCGGAGTCCCAAACCTCTGTTGTATCGTAACCTTTTAAATACAGTAGATCATTAGAAGAGGGTGGTGAAATCCCTTGGAGAACACGTTAACATTAAAAACTAAAGGACGCATTAATGTCATTTTGAATGACAATGATCAGAAATATGGCAAAAGGATGAAACATCGTCACGATTTTCTTACTGATGAAGAACGTGAAAAACATTATATTCTAGATAAAGTTGAAAAAGAACTTGAGACACTGGTAGGAATGCATGAAATGAAGCGCTTTTTAAAGGAAGTATATGCTTGGTTGTATATTAATAAATGCCGAAAAGATCAAGGTCTAAAAGTTGAAAAACAAGTCTTTCATATGATATTCAAAGGGAATCCTGGTACAGGTAAGACAACTTTTGCTCGATTGTTGGGGAAACTATTTAATGAAATGGATGTTTTATCGAAGGGGCATCTTATCGAAGTTGAACGGGCTGATTTAGTTGGGGAATATATTGGCCATACAGCACAAAAAACGAGAGATCTCGTGAAAAAGGCACTTGGTGGAATTTTATTTATTGATGAAGCGTATTCTTTAGCGCGTGGTGGCGAAAAGGATTTTGGCAAAGAGGCAATTGACACGCTTGTAAAATCAATGGAAGATCATCATCAGGATTTTGTGCTTATTTTAGCAGGTTATTCAAGAGAAATGGATTACTTTATGTCATTAAATCCTGGATTACCATCTCGATTTCCTTTGACACTTGAGTTCCCGGATTATTCAATTGATGAATTGTTAGAAATTGGCAGAAGAATGGCTTCCGAACGTGAGTATATTATTGCTAAGGACGGGGAATGGCAAATTCGTGATTATTTAAAAAAGGTCATTGAAACAAAAGATGATACGTTCAGTAACGCAAGGTTTATGAGAAATATTATTGAAAAAGCGATTCGTTCCCAAGCGGTCCGGCTCTTGTATGATGGAAATTACAGCCGTAAGGATTTAATGATGCTAACAGGAGCAGATTTTGAATTATAGGTGTTAAATAGTGGGGGTGCCTCAAAAATGACAACTCTCCTCGAACGTTTACAAAATATAGAGGTTACATCATGATCAACTTCTATATTTTGTGGTCGGGGTGATTGTTACTTTGTTTTGAGACATCCCCTTTTCTTTTATCTTTGATTATATTCCTTCTAGCTCAAATCGTTTTAAATCATTCTTATGACCGATGACAATCAATACATCATCAACATAGATGAGGTCATTTGGTAAGGGAGAAATATTCATCTCTTCCCCGCGTTTTATTCCTAAAACCGTGCAACCATATCTTGCCCGAATATTTAGTTGAGCTAGAGATTGATTTGCAATTTTTTCAGAGGCAATTAACTCTATAATACTATAATCTTCTGAGAGTTCTATATAATCAATGATTTTTTCTGATGCTAAGTGTTGAGCAATCCGGACTCCCATGTCATGTTCTGGGTGGATAATGCGATCAGCACCTATTTTTTCCAGTACTTTATGATGATAATGATTTTGGGCTTTAACCCAGACACTTTTTACATTCATTTCTTTTAATACGAGAGTACATAGAATACTAGATTGGATATCGTCACCAATGGCTACTACGACATAATCAAAGTTGCGTATACCAAGTGCTTGTAATGCTTTTTCATCTGTCGCATTAGCAACAACTGCATGAGTAGAAAAATTTGTGATATCATCCACTTTTTCATCGCGTGCATCGACAGCTAACACTTCGTGCCCCATTTTATAAAGTTGTTTACAGACACTCGAACCGAATCTCCCTAACCCAATGATGGCAAATTGTTTTTTCATATAGAAAATCCCCTTTAAGAACACAAATAATAGAAAGAACAAGTACAAATTATAATGTACATTGCGATTATAAAATTTGTCAAATAGACTCTTTCTACATAATTATGGTACAAATTGATAACACTTACGTTGATTATACTTTTGAAATGGGTGAGTGAGGAATGCGTATACGATATATTTTGATGATCTTTTTGCTGATTTTTCA
Source organism: Anaerobacillus sp. MEB173 (assembly GCF_052119505.1). NCBI lineage: Bacteria > Bacillati > Bacillota > Bacilli > Caryophanales > Bacillaceae > Anaerobacillus > Anaerobacillus sp. MEB173. The sequence goes on along the minus strand of NZ_JBJMAU010000003.1, from coordinate 48,262 downwards.
ATTTGCGATGAATTACGGGAATGATACGAGCGCCGAAATGAACACAAACGGAATGATAATTACCGTAAAATCAACACCAGCAGCTGAATATTATTCTGAGCTATTTATACAATCTGACGACATAATGGAAGCATTTCACAATGCAAAGGCAGCGAGGGAGCCAAGTAGAACCCCTTATTGTGACACGTATATTACTTTATTACAAAATGGAAAGAAACAGCACTATGAATATGATACATATGGGAATATTTATGATCATAGTAAAAACCGTATTATTGCTATCGATCTTCAAACTAAGGAAAAGTTAGATATGTACATTGAAACCATTCGTTCAAAGCATTATGGACAATTTCTTCCATGGGAAGAAGCTGAAAAAATACTTCCTAGAAAATCAATCATCGAAATTATCGATATTGAAACAGGTTTACGTTTTCTCGTTCAACGACGGGCTGGAAGTAATCATGCTGATGTACAACCTTTAACAAGAGCTGATACGAAAATAATGAAGCAAATTTATAATGGTGAGTGGAGCTGGAACCGTAGAGCAATTCTTGTAGACAATGAAGGACAGAAAGTAGCAGCTTCAATGCATGGGATGCCTCATGGCAAAGGGGCGATTCCAAATGGGTTTCCTGGGCATTTTTGTTTGCATTTTTTGGGGAGTACAACCCATGGTTCAAAAACAATCGATTTATCACATCAAGTTATGGTCTATAAAGCAGCTGGAAAAATGACCGAATTTATTGATCAAGCAAATCCATATGATATTGTTGATCTATTTTTTATTGGTTTAAATCATAATGATCCGCATATGCTTAACCTTTTATATTCAGAGCAAAAGGAATATGGACACTTCAATATTAAGAACAATATAAAAATGGTCCGGCGCGTATCATCATTTAACTATGAACAGTTGAAAGATGATACATTAAGTATTGAGATTCCGGTGGAATTTATCGTTTATCGATCGAATAAGCCTGAACGCAGTATGAATTTTGTCTTCAACGTTAAGCGTGATTCTTATCTTTCTCCTTGGAAACTTGATAACGAACCGACATTGAATTAATTTGGTGCGAAATTATGAAGGAAATGCCATAGATGTAACTTTCTTCTTAGAGTTAACGTCTTATTTGTAAGACGTACTCTAGGAGGGCAGGAAATGGTAAAGAAAATCAAATGGTATGCAATGTTTTTAATTTTGTGTGTACTTAGTTTAGCAGCTTGTGGCGGTAACCAATACTCGAGTGATTTAACCTCAATGGATCATGCAGCAAATGAAGTGGAAAGTAAAGAAGAGGCTGCTGTAGTCCCGCAAGGTCAGGGAAGTCAAGGAGAATTCGGTGCACACGTATCTCATGACGGTGCTGATCAATCACAAAAAAGAAATGAAGTCACAGCAAATCGGATGGTTATTTATCATGCAGAATTATCAATAGAGGTAACAAATTATAGTCAAACAGAAGCCTTGATACAACAACAAGTAAATAAACAAGGGGGTTATGTGGTTGAAGCAGTTACCTATGATAATGATGATGATAATCAAAATGGCTATTTAGTTGTCAGAGTTCCACAGGAAAATTTTGACTTATTTCTTAATGACGTTGAAAAATCAAGTGTAAAAGTAAACAATCGTCATATCCGTGGCTCTGATGTTACGGAAGAGTTTGTAGATTTAGAATCTCGGTTAAAATCAAAACGAAGTGTCGAAGAAAGATTGCTTACTTTTATGGAAACAGCCTCAAATACAGAGGACCTTCTTGCAATCTCTAGAGACTTAGCAATAGTTCAAGAAGAAATCGAACAAATTACTGGCAGAATGAATTATTTGCAAAACCAAGTTGACTTAGCAACAATCACGATTTACCTTTCTGAAAGTAAGATGAAGATTGCCCCAATACAAGACCAAGAAACATTATATACGTGGTTGAAAGCGAAAAGCTTGTTCGTGGAGACGATCAATAAAATAATTGGTTTATTATCTACTCTCACTGTTGTGGTTATAGGACTTTCACCGGTTATTGTCCCTATTGCTGTGATAATCTTACTTATTATATATAGAAGAAAAAGTAAAATAGGCAAGAAGGAAAATCTATAATGTTATTGTTATGTCGTTGAATCTTCAACGTTGTATCGGTAAAATGAAGTATAACTGTAAAAATTTACTTTTAGAAAGTAGTGAGAAGGTCATTGAGTAAAAATATTCGAGAGAATGAAGAGCGTGTCTTGTTAGTTGGCTGTCACTTATATGAAGATGATGATGAACGGTTTACTTATTCGATGGAAGAATTAGACTCGTTAACGAAAACAGCTCAAGGAAAAGTAGTTATGACAGTAACACAAAAACGAAAAAAATATGATCCGGCAACGTATATTGGGAAAGGAAAAGTAGAGGAAATTGCAACATTGGAAAAAGAACTAGAGGTCGATGTTATAATTTTTAACGATGAATTAACCTCAAGTCAAGTACGTAATCTCTCCCGTTATTTTGAAGCAAAAGTAATTGATCGAACACAATTAATTTTAGATATTTTCTCAAGCAGAGCTCAATCGAAAGAAGGTAAACTTCAAGTAGAGTGGGCTCAGTTAAGTTATTTACTTCCACGGTTAACAGGTCAAGGATTGGCGTTGTCCAGGTTAGGTGGCGGGATCGGGACAAGAGGTCCTGGTGAAACACAACTCGAGACAGATCGTCGACATATCCGAAAAAGAATGGATGAAATCAAAGAGCAGTTGCAAACCATTGTTAATCATCGAGAACGTTACCGGAAACGAAGAAAGGAAAATCGTACACTTCAAATTGCGCTTGTTGGCTATACAAACGCAGGAAAATCTACGTTATTAAACAGGTTAACAGAAGCTGATACTTTTGAAGAGGATTTGCTTTTCGCAACTTTAGATCCAACAACGAGAAAATTAAAATTACCGAGTGGCCTGACTGTCTTATTAACAGATACAGTTGGATTTATTCAAGATTTACCTACCACATTAATTGCAGCGTTTCGCTCGACATTAGAGGAGGTAAAAGAGGCTGATCTCATCTTACATGTCGTTGATGGATCACATGAAGGGTACTATGGACATGAGCAAACAGTAACTTCATTATTGAAAGAGTTAGATGTAGCACAGATTCCACTATTAACTGTTTATAACAAACGAGATCAAATGACACCGGATTTTGTACCAACTGAAGGAACAAATTCAATTGTTATTTCCGCATTTAATAATGATGATTTACGAAAGCTTTGTAAGACAATTGAAAGTCTGCTCATTAATCAAATGGATTTTTATCATGTGTATATACAAAGTGAAGATGGAAAGTTCATTTCCCAATGTCAGTCACAAACAATTATTACTGAACGTAAATGGAATAATGATAAAGAAGTATATGAATACAAAGGATATGTACATCCTTCGCTTGCTATTGCAGGAAAGCTATTGGAAAATAGAAAGTAATTGTGAAGATGTAAGGATAGAAAAGGTGAAGAAGAATGTATGAGCATTTTACAAATGGTAGAGTAGTAAAACCGATTGTTATAGAAATAGAGAAACAAATTAAAGATGTCCATAAGAAAATTGATGAAATTGTTGAGATCAATCAACTTCGAGTTTTACAAACGTTTCGAGAATATCAAATTTCAGAATTTCATTTCACACCATCAACAGGCTATGGTTATGATGACATTGGTCGTGATACGCTTGAAAAGGTATATGCGAAGGTATTTGGCGCTGAAGCCGGATTAGTTCGTCCGCAAATCATTTCAGGTACCCATGCGATAGCCGTTGCTTTGTTTGGAATTTTACGTCCGAACGATGAATTAATTTATATAACCGGAAAGCCCTATGATACGTTAGAGGAAATCGTTGGAATTCGTGGTTCTGGACATGGCTCCTTAAAAGAGTACCAAATCGGATATCATTCAATCCCGCTTACAGACAAAGGGCAAGTTGATTTTGAGTGCGTCGCAAAAGCAATTGGCCCGCAAACAAAAATGATTGGAATTCAACGTTCAAAAGGCTATGATAATCGTCCTTCATTTACAATAGAACAAATTAAAGAAATGATTCGTTTTGTAAAAGAAGTGAAAGAAGATATTATCGTTTTTGTTGATAACTGTTATGGTGAATTTGTAGAGACTATGGAGCCTTGCCACGTTGGAGCTGATATTATGGCAGGTTCTCTAATCAAAAACCCGGGTGGCGGAATTGTCAAAACTGGGGGTTACTTAGTTGGGAAGAAAGAACTTATCGAATTAGCATCATTTCGTTTAGCTGCACCTGGGATCGGCAGTGAAGGTGGAGCATCTCTTTATAGTTTATTAGAAATGTATCAGGGGTTCTTCCTCGCACCCCATATTGTTGGGCAAGCGTTAAAGGGAGCAGTATTTACAGCTGCATTCCTTGACAGACTTGGCCTCAATACAAACCCAGCTTGGGATAGTGTGCGAACTGATTTAATTCAGTCTGTTCAATTTGATGAACCAAAAAGTATGATTGCATTTTGCCAAGCAGTTCAATCGGCATCCCCAATTAATGCTCATGTAACTCCTTATCCAAGTTATATGCCGGGATACGAAGATGATGTGATTATGGCAGCAGGAACGTTTATTCAAGGTGCAAGTATAGAATTTACTGCAGACGGTCCATTAAGACCGCCGTATGTCGCGTATGTCCAAGGTGGGCTTACATATTCCCATGTAAAAATTGGAATAATAACTGCGGTAGATACACTAATGAAAAATGAAATGATTAAACTGTAAATAATTTTTGGGGAGGGAAAGTAATAGTGTGTTACTTCCTCTTTCTTTTTTCAGTTCATTCTAACCTTCCATAAAACGAGCCAAAAATCAACATCAAACTTTAACTGAGCCTTTTTATAAAAAAAATGTATGTCAGATTATCTCACATTCGTTTGACACTATAACTAACATCATGTATTCTAGTAGTAATTAATCAAATATTCTTAATGATTGATAGTGTTTAAGGAGGATTGTTATGGGGGATACAATTCGTCGTAACATGCCGCTTTTTCCGATTGGAATTGTCAAAAAATTAACGGAATTATCAGCTAGACAAATTCGTTACTATGAAGAACATGAACTCATTCATCCAGCTCGGACAAGTGGAAATCAAAGGTTATTTTCTTTTAATGATGTAGATCGTTTATTAGAAATAAAATCATTAATTGAACAGGGAGTTTATGTATCTGGAATTAAACAAGTCTTTATGTTGAAAGAGCAAGCAATTGAGGCTGAACTGATAAAGACTCAGGAACAAAAATCAGAACAAAAGAATTTAACAAACCGTGAATTTAGGAAGCACTTGAAAAAAGAATTGATGATGGCCGGCAGACATGGGAAAGCTTCGCTCATTCAAGGAGAACTTTCACGATTTTTCCACTAAAATCAATTATTTTTTCAATCAATATATTTTTCTAGGAGGAATTCGATTATGGCTTCAAAATACACCAAAGAAGATATCTTACGCATGGCAGAAGAGGAAAATGTACGATTTATTCGCTTACAGTTTACTGACTTATTAGGAATTATTAAAAACGTAGAGATTCCGGTTAGTCAGCTAACTAAAGCTTTAAATAATTTGATGATGTTTGATGGATCTTCAATAGAAGGTTTTGTTCGTATTGAAGAATCTGATATGTACTTATACCCAGATTTAGATACATGGGTAATCTTCCCTTGGTCTCCGGAAAAAGGGAAAGTGGCGCGTTTAATTTGCGACGTTTATAATGCAGACCAAACACCATTTGAAGGAGATCCACGTGGAATCTTAAAACGTGTACTTAAGGAAGCAGAAGAATTAGGTTTTACAAGTTTTAATATTGGTCCTGAACCAGAATTTTTCTTATTTAAGAATGATGAAAATGGAGAGCCAACTCTTGAGTTAAATGATAAAGGCGGCTACTTTGATTTAGCACCAACTGACTTAGGTGAAAACTGCCGTCGTGATATTGTTCTTGAGCTTGAAGATATGGGCTTTGAAATGGAAGCATCGCACCATGAGGTTGCACCAGGGCAACATGAAATTGATTTTAAATATGCAGATGCAATTCGCAGCTGTGATGATATTCAAACATTTAAATTAGTGGTAAAAACAATTGCTCGTAAGCATGGTCTTCACGCTACCTTTATGCCAAAACCTTTATTTGGTGTGAATGGTTCAGGAATGCACGCGAACATGTCATTATTTAAAGGTAACGAAAATGTCTTTTATGATCCAAGCACTGAAACAGGTTTAAGTGAAACTGCTATGCATTTCCTTGCGGGTATTTTAAAACACGCAGAAGCATTTACAGCGATCACAAACCCAACAGTCAATTCATACAAGCGTTTAGTTCCAGGTTATGAAGCGCCATGTTATGTTGCATGGTCTATGAAGAACCGTAGTCCATTAATTCGTATACCGTCTTCACGTGGATTAAGTACACGTGTTGAAGTTCGAAGCCCAGATCCAGCAGCAAACCCTTATTTAGCAATGGCGGTAATGCTTGCGGCTGGTTTAGATGGAATTAAGAATAAATTAACTCCTCCAGCTCCGACTGATCGTAATATTTATGTAATGAGTAAAGAAGAGCGTGAAAAAGAAGGTATCGCTGACTTACCAGCAACATTAAAAGAAGCTCTTGATAACTTAGTAAAAGACGAAGTGATCATTAACGCACTAGGTGAACATGCAGTAGAGCACTTTGTTGAAGCAAAAGAAATTGAATGGGATATGTTCCGCACACAAGTTCACCCTTGGGAGCGCGAGCAATACTTATCGACTTATTAAAATACTAAAAACCCTCAACAAATGTTGAGGGTTTCTTTGCATCGAAATTGTGTTATTCAATATCAATGGTCTGACGTCGAGGTCTTCTTTTAGGGATGTTGATCGTTAAAAGCCCGTCTTCCATTGAAGCTTTAGCAGCTCTTGTAATTAGATTAGGTGGTAAGTAGACCATTCGTTCCGTATTCCTTGATGATCTGTTTTTTTGAAAAGTATTGGTTTTATTATTCTTATCATTCAGTTCTTTACTATGTTTTATGGATAGTTTTAAATAACTATCAATGAATTCTATTTTTATTTCGTTGCGATTATATCCCGGTAATTCTGCTTCTACAACGATTTCAGATTCCATGTCATAAACGTAGACAGGAATTGAGTGCCATGTTAATCCCTGTTGGAAAAAAGAATCAATAGATTGCATCACATCTTGTACCTGATTCTGACTAAAAAATGAATCAATTGCATCCATAAGCCCTTTCATAGGTTTAGGAAGTGGACGATCCTCTTTTTTTGACATACTCATTCCACCTTCTGAAATGTTCTTTCTGTAATGTATGAAAAAGTAAGGAATGTGAGTGGGCATTTTATTACAAAATAGAAAAACACTAGATTTTCGAAATCTAGTGTTTTTCTTAACATTAATGAATTGTTCTAAAAACGCCAATGACCTTACCTAAAATTGTACAATTACTTAAAATGATAGGTTCCAATGTTGAGTTTTCGGGTTGTAACCGGATGTAGTCTTTTTCTTTAAAGAAACGTTTAACAGTTGCTTCGTGTTCCTCGGTCATAGCTACAACAATATCACCATTATTAGCTGTTTGCTGCTGTCTCACGATTACCATATCTTTATCGTAGATTCCAGCTTCAATCATACTGTCTCCATCGATAACAAGGATAAAGACCTTGTCATCAGAAACGAGTCGTTCTGGTAATGGTAAGTATTCTTCTACATTTTCAATAGCAGTAATTGGTTCTCCGGCAGTAACTTTCCCAACAACAGGAACGTAAACAGTTATACTCTCAGAAACTTGTTTAGAAGATTCATCTGATATATCTAATATTTCAATTGCTCGAGGTTTTGTTGGATCACGGCGAATTAATCCTTTTTTCTCTAGTCTAGAAAGGTGACCGTGTACAGTGGAGCTTGAGGCTAAACCTACTGCTTCCCCAATTTCTCTCACAGAAGGTGGGTACCCTTTTCTCTTTACTTCGGCTTTAATAAAATCTAAAATATCTTGTTGTCTTTTTGATAGTTGTGCCATGTTTGTTGCACCCCACTTTATCAATTATTCTTAAAAATAGTATACCATGCAAAATAACATTGAGCAAACATAAGTTCTAACACTTGACGGGAACAAAAGTTCCTCTTATAATTAATATACGAACAAACATTCCTAAGAGGTGATACCATTGAATAATAGAATATCTACTAATTTACAAGATTTATCGTATATCGTAATTTTTATCGTCATTATTATCATGATGATGACATCCATTGTCGTTTCAGCTAATTCATATAATAGCCTGCCTACACAAGAAGTCATTGTGAAGGAAGGTGATACATTGTGGTCTATTGGAGAAATGTATGATACGGGATTAACATTTTCTGAGTTGATCAGGTGGGTAGAAAAGGTAAATAAAATTGACCGAGATAAACTATATCCTGGTCAAACGCTAATGATCCCAGTAGCAAGTAAGGAGTAAACAATTAATGAACGCAATTATCTATTGTCGAGTAAGCACAGAGAAAGAAACGCAGACAACGTCTTTAGAAAGACAAAAAGAAGAACTGATAAAATTAGCACACCAACATGATTTGACAGTAATAAAAGTAATTGAAGAAAGAGAAAGCGGCTATGAAATTGATCGGGAAGGTATTTTAGAAGTGCTTCTAGATTTAAAGGAGAAGAAAGCACAAGCTTTATTAATACAAGACGATACACGACTTGGAAGAGGGAACACCAAAATAGCAGTCCTTCACCAAATTCATAAATATGGAGCGAACGTATATACTGTTAATGATCACGGTACATTACAGCTTTCTGATACAGATTCGATGGTGTTAGAAATTGTAAGTATTGTAGAAGAGTATCAAAGAAAAATTCACAACATGAAAATAAAACGAGGAATGAGAGCAGCAGTAAAAAAAGGGTATAACCCATTAGAAAATTTAAAAAATAATGATCAAGGCGGGCGCGACCGAAAAAAGGTTCCTACCTCTGAAATTATTCGCCTGCGTGAAATGAAACTTACATTCCATGAGATCGCGGCAACATTAAGAGGGTTTGGCTACGATGTTTCAAAAGCAACTGTTCATCGTCGTTATACTGAATACATTGAAAATCTTGAAGAAAATTGATAGTGTATAGTTGATTAATTTTGTTATATTGGAGGAAACTTAATGCTGTCAAAAGAAAAAATATCGAGAATAAATGAGCTCGCTAACAAAGCAAAAACAGAGCGCTTAACAAAAGAAGAGGAAGCGGAGCAAAAGCAATTACGAACAGAATATATTTCTAAATTCAGATCTTCGATGACAAACCAACTTCACTCGATTAAAGTAGTCGATGAAAAAGGAACGGATGTCACACCTAAGAAATTAAAAGAGAGTAAGAAACGTCGAAAATTAAATTAAATTTATTCTTATCAATAATTGACAAAACAAGAAAAATTTTAACTACATTGCTTGTTAAAAACAAAAAGAAAGTATATGATGAAAAGCGTGAATGAAACTCATGTGTGGACAGAAAGGATGAACAATATGACGGTGGATATTGATCAATTAGCAGTAAGTACAATTCGTACACTATCAATTGATAGCATTGAAAAAGCAAATTCAGGGCATCCGGGGCTACCAATGGGAGCTGCTCCTATGGCTTATACTTTATTTGGAAAAGTGATGAATCACAATCCTAGTAATCCAGAGTGGTTTAATCGTGACCGTTTTGTATTATCAGCTGGGCATGGTTCAGCGTTACTATACAGTCTTTTACATTTAACAGGTTATGACCTTTCAATGGAAGAATTAAAAAACTTCCGTCAGTGGGGAAGTAAGACACCTGGTCACCCGGAGTTTGGTCATACTCCAGGTGTAGATGCAACAACAGGCCCACTTGGACAAGGCGTTGCTATGGCAGTAGGTATGGCAATGGTAGAACGTCATATGGCTGCAATATATAACCGAGAAAATTATAATCTTGTAGATCATTATACATATAGTATTTGCGGTGACGGTGACCTTATGGAAGGTGTATCTGCTGAAGCAGCATCACTTGCTGGACATTTAAAGCTTGGTCGATTAATTGTCCTTTATGATTCAAATGATATTTCACTTGATGGTGATTTAAATTTATCATTCTCAGAGAGTGTAGAAGATCGCTATAAAGCTTATGGCTGGCAAGTCATTCGTGTTGAAGATGGAAATGACTTAGCAGCAATCGAAAAAGCAATTACTGAAGCAAAAGCTGATGAAAGCCGTCCGACACTTATTGAAGTGAAAACTGTGATTGGATACGGATCCCCGAACAAATCCGGTAAATCAGCATCACATGGTGCGCCATTAGGTTTAGATGAAGTAAAACTGACAAAAGAAGCTTATAAATGGACGTTTGAAGAAGACTTTCATGTTCCTGCGGAGGTAGCTGAACATTTTGCTACTCTAAAGGAGGCAAGTGCTAGTAAAGAACAGCAATGGAATGATTTATTTGCTGATTATGAGAAAGCACACCCTGAACTTGCAAAGCAACTACGATCAGCGATAAATAACGAGCTTCCTGCTGGATGGGATGCAAATGTCCCAGTTTACGAAGCTGGCAAAGATAATGTAGCGACACGCTCTTCTTCAGGAGAAGCAATCAATGCTTTTGCGAAGACTGTTCCGCAATTATTCGGAGGTTCTGCCGATTTAGCTTCATCAAACAAGACGTTAATCAAGGATGAAGCAAACTATAATGCTGAAGATTATAGTGGCCGTAATGTGTGGTTCGGTGTCCGTGAGTTTGCAATGGGAGCTGCACTAAACGGGATGGCACTTCATGGTGGGGTAAAAGCATTCGGTGCAACATTCTTTGTATTCTCTGATTATTTACGTCCGGCTATTCGTTTGGCTGCATTAATGAAGCTGCCAGTAACGTATGTATTTACTCATGATAGTATTGCAGTCGGTGAGGATGGTCCAACACATGAACCAGTTGAACAATTGCAGTCACTGCGTGCAATGCCTGGTCTTTCTGTTATCCGCCCTGGTGACAGTAATGAAACTATAGCTGCTTGGAAGGTAGCGTTAGAAAGTAAAGATGAACCGACAGCATTAGTATTAACGCGTCAAAATTTAATGACACTTGAAGGGACTGCACAGCATGCTTATGAAGGTGTAAAAAAAGGTGCCTATGTTGTATCTAAAGCAAAAGGTGAAGCAGTTGCACTTTTATTAGCGACTGGATCTGAAGTACCTTTAGCGGTGGAAGCACAACAAGCTCTTGAAAAAGAAGGCATTTATGCTTCAGTTGTAAGTATGCCAAGCTGGGACCGTTTTGAGAAACAAAGTGCTGAATATAAGGAAAGCGTGATTCCAAAGGCTGTAAAAGCACGACTAGGTATTGAAATGGGTTCATCTTTAGGCTGGCATAAGTATGTAGGAGATCAAGGTGATATATTAGCCATAGATGAATTTGGTGCGTCTGCTCCTGGAGAACTTTTAATTGAGAAATATGGATTTACTGTTGAAAATATAGTATCAAAAGTAAAAGCAATGCTTTAAAGGGAAACTTCCATCAGTGGTGCCCGTTAAGGTGGAATAAATTCCAAAAACCTTTGTCTTCATTGGAGACAAAGGTTTTTTTATTGATTCGACAAAACTAGTGCATCTTCCCTCCAATAACAGACAAGCATTTTTTTGCTTGTATACTATACTAACAAGAAAGAATCTTAAACTTGGGGGAACGGCTATGAGGAAATATCAAATATTTTTAATGGAAAAAGAAATTGCCCATCATTATTTTGGTAAAGAATCAAAACTGTTTCATTTGTTTTTAGAAAGTCAAACCGTTTCTGGAGAACAATTGGCGTTGGTAAAAAAACAAATTGATTATATTATTCGCCCCATACCTACGATTTTAGTTCATCAAGTTGTGGATGAAACGTTACGTTACAGTACTCATTACAGCTTTTACCTGCACTCTCATTATATTGATAAAAAGCAGAGTAAAGCTAAATTAACCGTTTTTGATACAAATGTCGTTCTAACAGCAGAAGGAACGTATGAGGCAGAGACAATGTTCTTTGAATCTTTACGTAAAATTGACCCTCGTTTTTTAGCAATGGACTTTGAAAACTTTAAATTCGGATGGTTAAATCCGATAAAACAAGCAGAATTAATTTGACCGGATTTTAAAAAAGAAGTAGTGCTTTCAAATTATTTGCACTTGCTCATTGTTATCAAGGAACCATATACCAAAACAAAATTTGATAAATTTCCCTCTCTATTTTAAAGAAAGACTTTTAAAGAATAAGTGTTTGCGTTATAATAAGTTAGGTTCGTTTAATTGTAAATTTTGAACGGAGTAACAGTCATGTTAAACTAGTTTTAACAACATGAAGGAGGAAAAAGAATTATGTTTTGGTATATTCTTGTGGGCGTGCTATCTTTATTAGCTGGTGCTGCGATCGGATTCTTCATTGCCCGCAAAACGATGATGTCTTATTTAAAGAAAAATCCCCCAATTAATGAAAAAATGCTTCGAGTGATGATGATGCAAATGGGGATGAACCCTTCGCAAAAGAAAATCAATCAAATGATGAAAGCAATGAATAATCAAATGAAGTAATATGTTAGACAAGCACTCCGTTATTGGGGTGTTTTTTATATTGTATTTCCCTGTAAGAATGACATTGTAATTGAAATTCGTTACACTATGGTAATATGTACCAACAAATGTACGATGAAAGAGGAAAAATATGAAAATATTTATTGACTTATTATGGTATTTTAAACAAGAAAAGTTGAGGTATGGTACAGGGATTATTATTCTTGCTTTTGTATCATTGTTCTCATTACTTCCCCCCTATATTGTTGGTGTAATCGTTGATCATATTGAACAGAGAACCATTACAACTTCCATTGTTTACAAGTGGATTAGTATTTTATTTCTCGTAGCTGTGACCGTATATGTTTTGCGGTATTTATGGCGAATTATGATTTTTGGTGCCTCAATTCGACTCGCAAGGCTGCTTCGTAATCGCCTTTATGATCACTTTACAAAAATGTCAGCTAACTTTTATCAACGCCGTCGGATTGGCGATCTAATGGCTCATTCAACGAATGATATACGGGCTATCGAGCAAACTGCAGGATTTGGCGTCTTAACCCTTGTCGATTCCATCACGATGGGGAGCTTTGTTGTTATTACAATGGCAGTGACGATAAGTTGGAAGCTCACACTTATTGCGTTAATTCCAATGCCTTTGATGGCGTTAGCAACGAGTTATTATGGATCCTTGCTACATAAACGTTTTTCACAAGCCCAAGCTTCATTTTCTAACTTAAATGATAAAGTACATGAAAGCATGTCTGGTATTCGAGTGACAAAAGCCTTTGGTTATGAAAATGAAGAAGTGGAGTCATTTCGTCAACAATCAGAAGATGTTGTTCAAAAAAATATTGCAGTTGCAAAAATCGATGCGTTATTTGATCCAACGATTTCGCTAATTGTAGGATTTTCATTTTTCTTAAGCATTTTCTTTGGAGCAAAATTTGTTATTGCTGAAGAATTATCAATTGGACAATTAACGTCCTTCACAATTTATTTAGGCATGTTGATTTGGCCACTTCTTGCATTTGGGTGGTTATTTAATATCGTAGAACGTGGTCGCGCCTCGTATAATCGTGTTTCAACTTTATTAGCTGAAAAACAAGATATTAAAGATGATTTTGATACAGTGGAAGAGCTGCCTAACGGTGATGTTTCCTATCAAATACGTTCATTTTCATATGAGGGAAGTAGAGAGCCGTCTTTAAGAAACATCGAATTTTCTTTAAAACAAGGGTCAACGCTCGGGATTGTCGGTAAGACTGGAAGTGGGAAAACAACGTTAGTTAAATTACTTTTGAGAGAGCATGATATTGATGAAGGTAAGATTTTAATTGGAGATATCTCAATCAACAAATTTCCACTTGATAAATTGAGAAGTAAAATTGGTTATATTCCGCAAGACCATTTTCTTTTTTCGGCAACAATTGCTGATAACATCGCATTTGCAAAACAAGATGCTACCTTTAATGATATAAAAGAGGCTGCAGAATTAGCTGCAATTCATAAAGATATTCTGCGATTCCCTCAAGGGTATGAAACAATTGTCGGGGAGAGAGGAGTTACTTTATCGGGTGGCCAAAAACAAAGGATATCTATAGCTCGAGCGCTTATCATTGATCCTGACATCCTTATTTTTGATGACTCTTTATCAGCTGTTGATGCTAAAACAGAGGAACAAATTTTAAGATCATTAAAAGAGAATCGAAAAGGGAAGACAACGATAATTACGGCCCATAGACTTAGCTCCGTAAAGGAAGCTGACCTTATTCTTGTACTTGAACAAGGGGAGATTATCGAACGGGGTAACCATGATGAACTACTATTATTAAATGGCTGGTATAAAAGCATGTATGACAAACAACAGCTACAGTCCTTAATTGAGGAAGGGAGTAATCGTCATGGAGAAAACTAAGGTTGACACGCCTGAACATTCTTTTAATCAAAAAGAGATTTTCATTCGTTTATTAACGTAAACAAAGCCTCATCTTAACATTATGCTTTTCGCATTTGTTTTACTTTTAATTGCTACTGGTGCACAAATTCTCGGGCCGATTCTTATTAAAGTATTTATTGATGACTATTTAGTTCCCCGGGTTTTTGATTCACGTGTGCTAACGTTTCTAGCAGTTGCATATTTAGGACTTCATTTTCTATCGGTCATTGTTCGATATGTGCAACTGTATTTGTTTCAAAAATCGGCTTTAAAAATTATTCAACAGATCCGAATTGACGTGTTTTCAAAAGTAGAAAAGCTGGGAGTATCTTTCTTTGATAAAACACCAACTGGAACCTTAGTATCTAGGATTACAAACGATACTGAGCATATAAAGGAGCTTTATGTTAGTGTTTTGGCTACCTTTGTTCAACATGTTTTCTTTCTTATTGGGATCTTTATTGCCATGTTTTACTTAAATAGTCAGTTGGCATTGTTTTGCCTGCTCATCTTACCGCTTATTTTATTGTTAATTAAAGTATATCGTCATTTCAGTTCACGTTATTATGCACAAATGGCCGAAAAATTAGGGCAATTAAATGCTAAAATTAATGAATCATTGCAAGGAATGACGATTATCCAAGCATTTCGTCAGGAACAAAGATTACGTAAAGAGTTTGCTGCTATTAATGATGAACATCAACGGGCTTGGTTTAAAAATATTAAGCTTGATGGATTATTACTACGACCAGCAGTTGATTTTATAGCGGTTATGGCACTAATGCTCGTCCTAAGTTATTTTGGTCTCGATGCAATAAAGAGTCCAATTGAAATTGGCGTTCTTTATGCTTTCATTAATTATCTTGATCGCTTTTTTGAACCGGTAAACCAGATTATGCAACGCTTGTCCATCTTTCAACAAGCAATTATTGCAGCCGGACGCGTATTTCATTTAATTGACGAGCATGAACGAGCACCTGAAGGAACCGAAGGACACAGGCCAATGATTCAAAAAGGTGAAGTGGAATTCCGAAATGTAAGTTTTTCTTATGACGGTAAGCATGATGTATTAAGGAACATTTCATTTAAAGCCGGTGAAGGTGAAACGATCGCTTTAGTAGGACATACGGGTAGTGGTAAAAGTTCAATCATAAATTTATTAATGCGCTTTTACCAAACGGTTCGTGGTGAAATATTAATCGATGGAGTACCGTTACAACATTATCAAAATAAGGAATTACGAAGAAAACTTGGACTCGTATTACAGGACTCTTTTTTGTTTACAGGTGATATTAAACATAATATTCGTTTATATAACCAAACGATAAAAGATAAGGATATTGTTGCTGCTGCAAAATTTGTTCATGCTCATTCCTTTATTGAAAAACTTCCTGGCGGGTACGAGTATGAAGTGGGAGAAAGAGGATCAACATTTTCTAGTGGTCAAAGGCAGCTTTTATCATTTGCAAGAACAATGGCTGCAAACCCTAAAATTCTTGTACTTGATGAAGCAACTGCAAGTGTGGATACAGAGACGGAAGAGGCTATTCAACTGGCACTTCAAGAGATGAGAAAAGGCCGAACAACAATTGCTATCGCCCATCGTTTATCGACAATTAAAGATGCTAATCTGATTCTTGTTCTTCATCAAGGCGAAATTGTTGAAAGAGGCACTCATGAGGAATTATTACAGAAGAAAGGTCTTTACTATAAAATGTATGAGTTACAGCAGGGCATTGTTTCACAGTCAGTTAATAAGTAAGCACAGATAGGTTGATGAATACATGAAAAAAAACCCTCTTATGACAAGAGGGTTTTTATGTAAGATAATGAGATTATATCGATCTAAATTAGCAGCTTGAACTTTCCTTTTTGTCTGATCTTATTGTTAAATCATAATACAAATTGAGTAAATGGTCTAATTCTTGACTTTGTTTTATCGCAGCATTAGATTTGAAACCACAGTTAAGCGCAATTTGAATCATACTACTTCGTTTTTCTTCAATAGATGTTAGTAATTCTTGTTTGGAAATCGACATATTAGTCTCCTTTTTATTTGGATTCCAATAAAGTGTATTCATTTTTTTCTTTGTGCGATCAGAATGAATATCAATTATAAAGTCTTGTATTTTTACTCTTTAAAATTATACAAAAATTTTTATGTAAGTACAACCATTTATTAGGAAAGAATCATTATTAAATAAAAAGTAACTTATTTTTAAAATCTAATAAATTAGATGACTAACAGTTGACAATATACTTAGCCGGGGTATAGTATAATTAATGTGAGGTGTTGTTAATGAAGGATGATCAATTAAATATTGAACTTAATATTGAGAAGAAACCGGTGAATCAAAGAGCAGCAGATGAAAAGATGAACTTAATAAATCGTTTAAAACGGATAGAAGGACAAGTACGTGGAATTCAAAAAATGATTGAAGATGATCGTTATTGTGTTGATACACTCGTACAGCTTTCTGCAGTAAATGCTGCACTAAGAAAAGTAGCTTTTTCATTATTAGAAGATCATACTCGCGGTTGTGTAACGGGTGCGATTAAGTCAGGACATGAAGATGAAGCAATTAAAGAATTAATGAAGGTAATTCAGCAGTTTTCGAAATGATAAATCGATCTCACTCAATACCTTACATTTATATAGGTGGGTGATAAGGATATGGAAAATAACAAACAACTGTTTCTTGGTATTGAGGGTATGACATGTGCCTCTTGTTCAGCAAGGATTGAGAAAGTTCTGAATCGTCTTGACGGTGTTGAGGCCTCTGTAAATCTTGCGATGGAAAAAGCGACTGTTATATTAACAAATTCAAATGTTACAATTCAAGACATTGAAGATAAAATTGAAAAGCTCGGTTTTACAGTGAAACAGCAAAAATTCGAACTGGATATAATGGGAATGACGTGTGCCTCATGCTCTGCACGCATTGAGAAGGTTGTAGGAAAATTACGTGGTGTAAAATCTGTGCATGTAAACCTTGCGTTAGAGAGAGCTACAATTACGAGTGTTGAGGGTACGGTTACAGAAGAAGAGATCATCAAACGAATTGAAAATTTAGGATTTAAAGCAAAACATCATCAGAATGAACAGGAAAGTAGTCGGAAAAAGAAGGGCACTGAAATAATACGCCAGAAACGGATGTTTACAATTGCCTTACTTTTTTCAATTCCTCTTTTTGTAACGATGATTGATCATTTTTATCCAGAAAGGATGTTATTACCTCATTGGCTTATGAATGGCTATGTTCAATGGGCACTTGCAACACCAGTTCAGTTTTATGCAGGTTTCCAATTTTATCGTGGTGCCTATAAGTCGTTAAAAGGTGGTAGTGCGAATATGGATGTTCTTGTTGCAATGGGAACATCAGCAGCCTATTTTTATTCAGTATGGTTAATCATGCAAGGAGAAACCTACCTCTTTTTTGAAACAAGTGCTGTAATTATAACATTAATACTTCTAGGAAAGCTGTTGGAGGCACGTGCGAAAGGAAGTACATCTGAAGCGATCAAGAAACTCCTTGGGTTACAAGCAAAACGAGCAGTTGTGGTTAGAAATGGAGCCGAACAGGAAATTACTATTGAAGATGTAGTTATAAACGATATAGTCGTTGTGCGCCCCGGGGAAAAAATTCCGGTGGACGGTGTCATTACAGAGGGATATTCAACGATTGATGAATCAATGTTGACTGGAGAAAGTATCCCAGTCGATAAAAAAGTAGATGATGAAGTGATTGGGGCTACGATAAACAAGCATGGTTCATTTATGTTTCGAGCAACGAAAGTTGGAAAAGAAACAACGTTAGCACAGATCGTTAAAGTTGTTGAGGAAGCACAAGGATCTAAAGCTCCAATTCAACGGTTAGTTGATGTGATATCAGGCTATTTTGTACCGGTTGCAGTTCTAATTGCATTCCTTTCATTTATAACATGGTATTTTTTCCTGGGGGCTAGTTTTCAAGATGCTTTAATTAATTTTACTGCTGTTCTTGTCATAGCTTGTCCATGTGCATTAGGTTTGGCAACTCCAACTTCAATTATGGTAGGTACAGGAAAAGGAGCGGAAAATGGTATTTTATATAAAGGTGGCGAGCACCTTGAACGAGCTCATAAAGCGGATACCATCGTTTTGGATAAAACGGGAACAATAACAAAAGGGGAGCCAGAATTAACGAATGTCAGTGCCTTTTCTTCATCTTCTTTTACAGAGGATGAATTACTAAAAATAGTGGCTTCAGTTGAGAAGAATTCTGAGCACCCATTAGGGCAAGCGATTGTAACTCATGCAAAAAATAAGGGAATCGCTCTTGAAGTAGCAAGTCAATTTGAAGCCATTCCTGGCAGAGGTTTAAAAGCAATCATAAATCAAAAGCCAGTGTTTGTTGGAACGAGGAGACTTTTATCTGAAAACAATATTTCTTTTTCAGAGCATGAAAAGACAATGTTACAATTAGAAGCGGAGGGAAAAACAGCGATTTTAATTGCTGTAGACTATACATCAGTAGGTATTATTGCCTTAGCTGATCAAGTAAAGGATACGTCAAAGGAAGCTGTCGAGCGATTACAAAAAATGGGATTAAGTGTCATCATGATGACGGGTGATAATGAGCGCACGGCGAATGCAATTGCCAAACAGGTAGGTATTCATGACGTATTTTCAGAAGTGTTACCCGAGGATAAAGCAAATAAAGTGAAAGAACTAAAGGAACTCGGGAAAAAAGTGATTATGGTTGGTGATGGGATAAATGATGCACCTGCATTAGCTGTGGCTGATATCGGTATGGCTATTGGTACAGGAAGTGATGTTGCCATTGAGGCTGCAGATATTACGTTAATGCGCGGTGATCTGCGCTCGATCCCTGAAGCAATTCTGTTAAGCCGTCTTACAATGCGTAATATAAAACAAAACTTATTTTGGGCATTTATTTATAACTCCATCGGTCTTCCGATTGCAGCTGCTGGCTTATTAGCACCGTGGATAGCTGGTGCAGCAATGGCTTTTAGTTCAGTATCAGTAGTTAGTAATTCACTTCGCTTAAAAAGAGTGAAACTTAAGTAAATGTAAAATGTAAAATTAAGTAAGCTTTTCGAGAAGACTTTTAAAAGCTTCTTTGATCAACTTTCACTAATTTTACATTTTACATTATTAATTTTAAATTATAAAGAAGGAGTGTTTTGTATGGAGAAAGTAACAATTGGTGTAGATGGAATGAGCTGCGGTCATTGTAAAGCAGCAGTTGAAGGTGCACTGTCAAGTCTAGAAGGAGTAACGAGTGCAATGGTTAGTCTATCTGAAAAAAACGTGGTTGTTGAATACGATCCAAGTAAAGTGACGTTAGAAGGACTAAAAGAAGAAATAGAAAATAATGGCTATGATGTAATGTAGTATAAATTGAGAAAAAATAGTGGACTTAGTTTCCGCTATTTTTTTTATTATATGTGATGTACATTAGAAGTAGATCATATTATAACTAGTAAACTAGTTTTCTTAATAAATTCTAGTAAACACTGAACCATTACATAAGGATATGATATAATTAGAATGCTTTTTAAAGTGTTTTTATACTAAATAAGGTTTTTATTCATCTTGAAAGGAGGGAACAGTAGTGGCTATAATTAGTTCAATACTAGCAATTTGTATGGCGATTTTTGCAATTATTATTCGTATTCGAGCAACAAAAAGGCCAGCCTCCGTTAAAAAGATTATTTTACCGCCATTATTTATGTCTACAGGTTTTTTTATGTTTGTCTATGAACCAGCTAGGATATCTTATTTACAAGCATTAGAGGCGTTAGCTGTTGGTATCATTTTTTCGATTTTATTAATTAAGACTTCTAAATTTGAAATTAAGCACAATGAAATTTATTTAAAGCAATCCAAGATGTTTATTTTTGTCTTGTTTGGCTTACTTGTTTTGCGAATCATTATAAAACTTATAATTGGGGTTAACATCGAAATATTTGAATTAGCAGGCATGTTTTTTGTACTTGCTTATGGCATGATTATTCCATGGAGGGTAGCAATGCTGATGTCTTATAAAAAGCTTGAAAAACAAGTAAAAAAAGTGACTCCAAAACGAATTTTGCCTATTCAGCAATAAAAAGAACATCCTTCAGATTCTGAAAGATGTTCTTTTTACTTGAAGATTAGAAGGATTCACAGATATCTAGTTCGAGCGTGCCTGGCTGCCCGAGCTTTTTTATTATGAATTTAAAATATTTTCATATTGGCCTAAGTCGATTTGTTTCTCTTTTAGTTTTTTTACAAGGAATTTGTGGTCACGCTTTGGTGTAGCAAGGATATAACCTCGTATGACAAGTTCCTCCGTAATTTGCTTTGCATTTTCTTCCAGTGCAAGCTCACCAATCTTACCAGCAATTTTTTCGCGGGCTACATCCCGAAAAAGCTGTGGAACCGGCTGAACTAATTCTTCTAACAGAACTTTCTCTTCGTCTTTCCATAAGTGTCTTGATTGTTGTATGTAATGGTCTTGCCAATCTAAATCTGATTTACCATCTTCTTTTGGCAGTCGTTTTAAGAATTTACGGAACATAAAATAACCACCAATGGACAACATGACCAATAGAAAGACAGACCAGAGTACAATAAACCATATAAACCAGTCAGACATTTGCTCACCTCGATACATTACATCATATTTCAACCTTAAGTGTACCATAAGCAAAATAAAATAGGTACTTTCAACATTCCTAAATGAGCCAAAAATCAACAAAACCTTAACAGTGTTCCCTATACGCAAAATTTTACCGGTTATGTTTAGCGCAAAGAACAAACAAACTACTATGGAGAGACATACTTCTCACATTGCTACTGGAGGGGATGTTGTGGTACAAACTCAAAAGGGGATAAAAAGAGGAAACCACTACACAAAAGTGAAAAATCCTGCAAAGACGGGAAAAGTTAATGAGACAATCACTAAAGAAGAACAAAATCCGATAACAAAAGGGGTCTTTCTTTTATAGGTAAATAAAGGGGGAGTAAGAATGGCAAATACATTAGACCAAATGGCTTCAATGTTTGGCATGAAAAGAAAAAGTATGTGGCAAAATATGATGGTAGGATTCATGGATAAACGAAATGATACAGGACGAAATGTGATGTATTCGTTGCTTGCAGTTGGTATAGGTTCTGCCGCTTATGGTTTATTACGAAATCGTACAAATAGGATGAACCCGCAACTCCAACCGGCATTACAGCCGATTGTGAATCGCTTTACCCATAAAGAAATGATTCCCAATTCAGCTCCATTTGATTATGAACGATGATTGTTTTTTTTGTTAGTGTTACATGTCCACAATAAGGAGGAGAAATATGGCGATCATCTTAAGAATGTTGGCGAGTACGTTAGTTCCAAGTTTTCATCGTTTCATCAAACAAATACGATTAAATTTAATTTCCTTGTCTTACCTTCTTAGATGGAGATGATGAGAAAAAGGAAGAAGCTAGTTCCGGATCGATAATGGGACTAGCTTTTTTTGATATAAATTTTCTCAATTTCTTTAAAATTGTATTGGTCAGTTGTATATCACTTGATTTTATGTTATTCAATGTGATAGCCTATAATTTAATAATTATTGATATGTATTATTAGTTTAAAATGACACAAAATTGCCATATTTTATTAGCTGAAAATGTGATTTTTAATGGTATGAATGATATAATAAAGATTTTTTAGGCCAATATAAAACATAAATAAATCGAGCGACTAAAAAAGATGTTGAGGGGGATATTTTTTAGATGAGTGAACTAACAGACTTACGCGGGGATGCTATGGCTGTATTAATGGCTACAAGTAGAACTTTCTTTATTCCTATTACTCGCTTATCGCCAGGACTACAAGAAGCTGTGTCTGCAGCCTATCTTTGCATGCGAGCAATTGACGAAATTGAGGATCACTCCCAACTACCATCAGATGTAAAAAGTAGTCTTTTGTATTCAGTTAGTAAGCTTTTGCAAAAAGACTTTACTCGTACTGATCTTACGACGCTGTTGCGTCCATATGAATCTGTTCTTCCAGAAGTATCTTTACGGCTTTATGATTGGGTTGAACTTTGTCCAAAAGAAACTGTTGAGAAAGTAAAGAAAGCCACATCAGTGATGGCAAAGGGAATGGCTGAATGGGTTGAAAAAAACTGGGATATTAGAACTGAAGATGATTTAAATGATTATACATATTATGTGGCTGGTTTAGTTGGTGTTATGCTATCTGATCTATGGGAGTGGTATGATGGTACGAAGACAGATAAGAATTTAGCAGTTGCTTTTGGACGTGGATTACAATCAGTTAATATTTTACGTAATCGTGAAGAGGACCAGGAAAGAGGCGTAAGTTTTTTCCCAGATGGCTGGGAACTAGAAGATATGTTTAAATATGCCAGAGCGAACCTGGCATTAGCTGATGCATATATTGAAGATATTAATAAGGGCCATATATATGAGTTTTGCAAAATTCCGTTAGCTCTTGCGCACGGTACTTTAAATACGCTAGAAAAAGGCAGGGAAAAGCTAACGAGAAATGATGTACTTGATATTGTTAGTCAAGTAGTCGATAAATAAATTGGAATATGCAAGAAACCATACGTAACGAGTGCGTATGGTTTCTTGCATTTAAAAGGTAATATTATGAAAGACTCAATGAAAAACTTTGTGGACGTTTTATGACATTCTATTTTTCGACAAGCAACAACAATGGATTTGGTTTACGTTATAAGAAAATACGGTTACATGCAGGAGTCGATCAGTTATTAGCGAAGTTATTATTACTAGATTCGACCATAAGAGGTGACGTTAACATGACAACAAGACAAAGTTCTACAAATATTCGATTTCTTTGGCCAATCGCATTAATGATTAGTTTACCGATATTCGGGTATGCGCTATTTGGAGGTGGGGGAATTTTCATTGGAGCAGCTTTTGCGATTATTGGTGTCATTCAATGGATGAAGAAAGATAAGCAAAAGAAAACAGATTCATAAGCATCGTTCTATCTAAGCTACTAAAAGAATGTTTGTTGAGAGAAATTAATTTATGAAAAGAACACTCAGAGCGAGTGTTCTTTGTAATGACTCTTTTGATCTAGTTTAATTCTTCACATTTACTGTGGTTGTTAACTTCAGCCTTCGATACATTAGCAAGCTGATTTAAAAATTCAATTTGAAAGCTCCCTGGTCCTTTGTCGTCAACCTTTTTTGCGGCAAGTTCAGCCGCAATACCATAATAAACAAGAGCTGCTACAGAGGATGTAAGGAGATCATCGGAAATTGCAGCAAAAGCACCGACAACTGAGGTTAATAAACATCCAGTTCCTGTTACTTTTGTTAACATTGGATGACCGTTATGAACTACGAATAACTTTTCACCATTTGTAATGACGTCAGCTTGACCAGTAAGTGCGATGACACATTTTAGTTCATTTGCAGCTTTTTTCGCTAGTGTAATAACATCACCAGACACTTCACCTGCATCTACGCCTTTAATTAGCCATTCCTCTCCAATCAGGTTTGCAATCTCGGCGGCATTTCCTCTGACAATGGCAACATCAACCTCCTCGAGGATACGCTTTGATGTTTCTGTGCGATATGGTGTTGCTCCGGCCCCCACTGGATCAAAAATAATAGGTACCTGATGTTTATTTGCCGATTTTCCGGCCACGATCATCGCCTCAACTTCTGTACTAGTTAATGTGCCGATATTTAAGACAAGTGCACCTGCAATCTTTGCCATGTCAGCAACTTCTTCTATAGCATAAGCCATTACCGGGGAAGCGCCTAGTGCATAAAGTCCATTAGCAACAAAATTAGTGACAACAACGTTCGTAATATTATGTACTAAAGGATTTTTATCGCGTACATTCTCTAAATAATGTTCTAGTTCAATCATCATTTCACATCCTATATAGTTTTCAATTATATAGTATAGCCAAAAATAAAAGAGAAAAAATAGATCAGCCCGTTTAAACAGAGAGCTGATCTTCATTTAAATTTTTTTAGGCTGATACTACATCAGAATCTGTAAATACCATCACTAATTCATCATTAGTTATTTCTAGTGTTAGGCTACAATCATTAAAAAACCATAAGTCAACTTGTTCAACATAAAAAGTCTTATTTCCAATTTCAAACTTCATACCACAATCTATCGGATTTTCAATAGAAATCCCGACACTATACCCATTGTACTTTTCACCTAATCCTCCATAACGAGGGAAGAGACGAATGCTTTTTTGATCACTAAATTGAAATTCTTTGGAAAACCAGTCAAATGCTTGTTGAGATACATGCAGCTTCATTGTTGTAACCCCTCCTCTACATATATTGTAGTAGAGGAGGGGTTGCATTTCTGTAATCTATCTCACACAAATACAAATTTTTCGAACTATGTAGTTAGTTTCTCTTTAATTTTTTTAATTCTTGTGAAAGATATTGAAACAATTCTTCGTCTTTATTATCTAATGCTTGATCGATTTGTGCTAATAGACGTCGCACCTTGTTCTTATCTAAAGAATCGGTTAACAAATGCTCAGCTTCTTTAGAAATTTTTTCATATGTTCGGTACCGCCTTACATTTTCTAAAGCTGGATTACCAACAATACTAAGATATTTTTGGTTCATCATTTTTCCAAAAAAATGAAGCATAAGATGAATTTTCTCCGTGGGGTTATACATCATATCTTTTACTGCTCGTGATACATCATCAGTCTTCTTATTATTCGTATAATATTCAAATCCTATTTGATCGGAGTTAAGGCTCGAGATGACGATTGTTTTTCTATCTCTTCTAAATTCATCCGTAAAAATAATATTTTCTAAAATATGACTGTTTGTAATCAAGTACTCTAGTAAGTATTTTGCATCACTTCTTTTTAAACGATGGTTATTTAAAAACCATTTCAGGAATGACTTTTTTTCTTTAATCCCTACCCAGTTGTTCATGATCACTCACCTAGATTTTCGACTTTTTCCTTCATTGTATAATATTTTCAAAGAAACTTTTGGTAGTTTGGATGATTATCTGACATACATTCGAAAGAGATGGCACTTTTAATTATTCAAATATGAATTTATTACGACCAGCTCCTAATCCAACAACAACTAATGCAATTGTTACTGAAAGTAAAACGAGTAGTCCTGGGGTCCAATGTAAAAAGTGATCAAAAAGATGACCGATAATGATAGGACCAATCGCAGCTAACAGATAACCAATAGATTGAGCCATTCCTGATAAATTGGCTGCCTCGATCCCATTTTTTGTTCGCAACCCAAAAAGTGTTAAAGCTAGACTGATTCCCGCTCCTTGAGCTAAGCCAATCAGAATGATAAATAATGTAATAAGAAGGGTATTTCCGCTAATAAGAAGCCCTGTAAATGCAGTGAT
This sequence comes from Anaerobacillus sp. MEB173, assembly GCF_052119505.1. Classification (NCBI taxonomy): domain Bacteria; kingdom Bacillati; phylum Bacillota; class Bacilli; order Caryophanales; family Bacillaceae; genus Anaerobacillus; species Anaerobacillus sp. MEB173. The sequence continues at coordinate 22,326 of NZ_JBJMAU010000003.1, read as the reverse complement.
ATAAAAAATTCCAATCGCAATAACTATTCCTTTTTGATTGGAAAGACGACCAGCAATGATCGGAACAAAGAATGTTGCGGGTAGTCCCGCAAATTGCATTAAAGCAAGCATCCAGCCCCCAGTTGACACATCAAGACCACGACTCGACAAGATTGCAGGTAACCAAGCAATTAAACAGTAGAAAATAAATGATTGAAATCCCATGAATAAGGTTACTTGCCAGGCAATTGCCGAGCGCCAAATGGAACGTTTGACTGACTTCACAATAGGCAATTCTACTCTATGAAAGGATTTTTGCAATTGTGGTAGCCAAACAAGTAATGTTAGTGTAGCAAGAATTGCCCAAAAACTAAGTGATTTTTGCCAACCCAATCCCATATTGGTCGCTAAAGGTATACTAAATCCTGAAGCAAGAGCAGCCATAATCCCCATGGAAGTTGTGTACACTGCAGTTAAAATTCCTATTTTTAGAGGGAAACGTTGCTTAATAATCCCAGGTAACAGAACGTTAACGATGGCAATGGAAATTCCTAACAGTGCAGTACCGATAAATAGTGAGGAGATAAAACCTGCTGAACGAATAAAAATACCTACTGTCAAAATAATTAATGCAAGAAAAATGGTTGTTTCGTTTCCGAGCGATTTACCAATTTTCGGTGCAATAGGTGATACAATGGCAAAAGCAAGTAGTGGGAGAGTGGTAAGTAAACCAGCTGATGTATTAGAAATATGTAAATCAAGTGTAATGGAACCAATTAATGGTCCTACTGCAGTGATCGAAGGACGTAAATTAAAAGAAACGAAGATAATTCCTAATATAAAAAGTAATTTTCCAACAGAGAGCTCCTGCTGACTTTCACTTATTGATTCAAGTGGTTTCACTCTCAACCCTCCTTAAGAGTAATTTTCATTGGCAATAAAAATGTTAGTTGTTAAAATTATAACACAGGTATAGCATTTACATATAATACCAGAAAGGTAGTCTGCTTCTTTTATAATATATTCAGTGGAAAAAAGAAGAAGAAGGTAAAGCGTTGCGCGCTTTACCTTCTTTCAATATTTGCGAACGTCACGTCTCTACAGCCGCTTTTTGCTTAATTTTGGAATCGAAAAAGGTCCCCATAAATAATTTTGTCAGAGTACGAGAGTTCCAATAGTCCTTTTTCTTTTAGTGGTTCGCATTTTTTTATTGAAACTTCTAAACCAGTTTCATAGTTTAAGCACATGTCGTTTGTATAAATAAGATCCTTCGTAATAACTGTACCATCTCGTAATACAGCAAAGTCTTGACGACCTTTTGCAAATAAATCATTTCCAAACATAATGTGGTTTCCTTCAGGTATTCCTAATAAATTCAATAATGTCGGCATGACATCGATTTGTCCTGCAACTGTATCGAACGTTTTTCCCTCTAATCCAGGAATGTGAATGATAAGGGGAACACGTTTTAGTTTCACTGATTCAGATAGATCAATTTCTTTTCCGAGATATTTACTTAGTTCTTTATGATGTCCAGGGGCAATCCCATAATGGTCCCCATAAATAACAAACATTGTATTTTCATAGAGTCCTTGCTGTTTTAATTGGTTTATAAATACTCGTAATGCTTCATCCGTATAACGAACTGTAGGAAAGTATTGATTGACGACTGGACTTTCCGAATCATATTGGTCGATGTAGTGGTCTTCCTCGTCAAGATCATATGGAAAATGGTTCGTTAATGTAATAAAGGTACTGTAAAACGGTTGGGGGATGGAAGTTAAGTGGTTCACAGACTGTCTAAAAAACTCTATGTCTTTCATTCCCCAACCAACTGAGTTTTCTATGGAAATATCATAGTTGTCAAATGAGTAAAACTGATCATAGCCTAATACTGGATACATAATATCTCGATTATAAAATGTTTTGTCATTGGCATGGAAGACACTTGTTGAATAGCCATGGTTTCTTAACGTTTCAGGTAATGCCCGGTATTCATTTTCAAAATGAGTAAGAAATACAGCACCTCTTCCCAGCGGGTACAATGAGTTATTAATTATGAATTCTGCATCAGATGTTTTCCCTTGACCAGTCTGATAATAAAAATTTTCAAAGTAAAAGCTATTCTCGATTAGCTCATTTAAATATGGTGTGATTTCTTTACCATGTAATGTTTCGCCAATCACAAAGTTTTCAAGTGACTCAACAGAAATAACAACAACATTCATATCCTTTGCAATACCAAATAACTCCTCGTTTGCAGAGACGCGATGTTTAGCTAAGTGCTTATTGATTTTGGACCAATCAGTCTCATCTGAAAATGCAGTTTGTGTATTGATTTGGGTATGCAGGAGTGCATCATATATATAAAAGTTATAGACTCCCAGCGCCTTTACAAGTTGATCCCGATTAAAAGAATGCGCCTCATCTAATGATTTTACTTGTACAAATGCAATGAGAGTAAAAACCACCGGGATCATAATCGCTATTTTTGCCCCTTTTGAAGGACGAAATGTAAACTGTGAAACTGTGAAAAGGTCAATTTTTTTCAATGCAATATAAGCAATATATAAAACATCAATAAAATATAAAATGTCGTACCATTTAATCAAGGCCAAAACACTTGTGCTTAAATCTCCGGCATTAGAGCTCATAAGGAGCATCGGGAGTGTAATAAAGTCATTAAATTCTCGATAATAAACAACATTTGAATATAAAACAATCGATAATAGTAAACTCACAACCAAGAAATATTTTGGTTGAAAACTAGTCTTAAAAAGTAACCCAATTGAAAAGATAAGGATTAAGAACCCTAGTGGGTTAATCGCAAAAATTAATGTCTCAACAAAGGCTGGTATGTTAATTTGAAATGTAATGCTGGAAATAATGAATGTTTTTAGCCAAAGCAATACTATACAAAACAACAACATCCTATTGTTGTTAACAAAGGCATTCATAAAATGACATCCTCTCTACTTTGCAGGTGTTATCAACAATACAGTCATTATACAGGTAAAAGCAAAAGATTAAAATGATTATAACTTCAAAATAATTACCAATTATCACGATCACACTTTTTTAATGCGTTTTTCAAGTAAAACTAGGCATATTTTACATATTGATTGGTCAATATAAAAGGTAGTATTTTTATCTAAATTTTAAATAAACAAAGATTCTTGAGGGAAGGAAAAAGAATGCATGACCCGAAAAAGATAGAACAGTTGTATAAACAAATAAGTGAAATTAATGATGAAAAGTTGTCAATTTGGGTAGAGGTAGTTCTCTATACTTGGCAATGGTGGATCGGTGTAATACTTACAGTTTTACCATGGATCGCATGGATTCTATACAGGAGGAAGGATTGCACATTCCGTTTCCTTACAGTCGGTTTCTTTATTATGTTTATCTCAACGCTACTCGACGCCATTGGTGTTCAATTAGGATATTGGTATTATAAGCATGCTGTTCTTCCTTTCATTCCAGCTTTTGCACCTTGGGATACAACACTTTTACCTGTCGTAATTATGACCTTATTGCAAATAAAACCTACGGTTAGTCCATATGTAAAAGGACTGATATTTGCAGGATTAACTGCTTATGTAGGGGAGCCTTTCTTTAATTGGATTGATCTTTACGAGCCAACGGTATGGAAACATATTTACTCATTTCCGATCTATTTTATTCTCTATCTTATTTCCCATTGTATATATAATGCTGAATCATTTCATAAGTAACTTGAAAAGCCCCCGAACGTATATTCAGAGGCTTTTGAGAAGTTATTTACTTAGGGGAGCTGACTGTTCACCTGCTATGGCTCGATACATAAGAGTTGCAAATTGTGCTCGAGTTACCTTTTCATTTGGTCCAAACGTAGTTGGAGATAACCCTTCGACAATTCCATGTGTATGAAGGTTGTTAACAGCTTTTTCATACCAGATTCCACTTCGAATATCGGTAAAAGGATGATTTCCGTTTCTCGATTCAAATGAGTAAATTCGCTGTAACAGAACAGCCATTTGTGCTCTCGTAAGATGATCCTCCGGTCCAAATTCTGTTTCTGTTACGCCTGCAAATAGTCCTTCCTCAGCTACTGCTGCAATCGCTCCATAATAAGGATGACTTGTCGGTACATCACTGAAATTTGGATTTGGACGATTCCCCGTCGTTAAGTTCTCTGAACGTGCAAGCAGGGTTGCTGCCTGTGCTCTTGTAATTTGATCCTTAATACCAAAATTTCCATTTGGATATCCTTTAATGACATCCTTTGCACTTAAGAAATAAATGGCATCAGCAGCCCAATGACCTGCAGGAACGTCTTTAAATGCAGAAATTTCTGGTATAACTACTTGATTACTTTCTTTTAAGTAGCTGGAGGCTACATACCCAGTTGTGCCATTACTTCGTTTGACTGGATACCAGACAAAATGATTTTTACGGACAGGATTGGATTCATCATACGTATAATCTCCTGTTATGGTAATTACTTCTCCTTGTTGCATCTTACCTAGGCTATCACTGGAAGCTGTAGGCTTTTCTCGTAGATTAGGTTCTGAAATAGCTAGAACTTTGTCATTTGCTTTAAAAAGATGTGTTGTTTTTGTTAATGGCAAATCAGTATTAAACTGTTTGGTGACAAAATTGATTGGTGCCCTTACCTCAGGATCATAGTCAAAATCACTACTTTGGAATGGTATTCTTGTTAATGTAATCGCTGAACGATCTTTTATTATATCGTATACACCTTCTTGATAAGCTTCCTGATTTCTTTGACCGGTACTTTGAACGATAGGGCTGTTCATCGGCATAGTTCCGTTATATGCGAGAATCGCAAAGTACCAATGTTCAATGATATCACGATCATGATTATTAATTTTTGGCAGGTCGTTGCGTTTATACATTTGATCAAGGATTTTTACACCAGTTTCAATATTATAAACAATATCATTTTTTAACCGCTCTTTGTCAAATCCTTCATGTAATGTAATTTGCATCATTCCTATCCCGCCATCAAATGATTCAATCGCCTTTCCTGGTTCATCGAAGTGAAGCCAATCAGCGCTTTCTTTATGTGCGACGGCTTTCACAACCTCTGGAGGAATGTTGTAGGCAAGTGCTGTTTCTGTTAATAAGCAATTGGTAACTTGATAATGAGGATTTTTCCCTTGTATTGGTTCATAGCCGCATTTTCCGGCGATATCTTCAGATGCATGTCCTGTTGCTTGTCCGATAAGCGAAAATCCTAGTAAGCTAGCAGTGAATACTGATAGAAATTTAGATTTTAGATTCCGCTTCACCATATTAATCACCTCAAAATTCTATTTACTATCTTCATAAAAGAGTTAAAAGAAATACTTGCTAAATAATAGTGTACTAGAGTTTAGAATAATTTTCACGGATATTCTTTTTTTAATAGACTTTAAAGGATTTGAAATGAGATTTCATAGGTAATTAAAGAGAGGCATATAATGTATAAAAATATTTTTCATAAGATAGGAACAAGTGAAATGGGGATAGGTGGTGAGTAACCTGAGAAGAGTTATTCAAAATTTAGAAGTGAATCAGACAATCAAAGAGTATTTTTTATTAACAAACATTCAATCGAAGCTAGGGAAAAATGGTCCCTATTTTGAAATGACACTTGCGGATGCATCTGGAGAAGTTAAGGCGCGAAAATGGGATTTAACTGATAAAGATTTACAATTTTTTGAGATCATTCAAAAGGAGCTGCCAGCGGTCGTATTAGTAAAAGGGATGACGAGACAATTTCAAAAGGCACTTGATATGAAAGTGTTTTACATTGTAATCCCACAGAATGATGAACAAATATCGGTCCGTGAGTTTATCCCACATGCACCCATAGCGATGGATGAGGCCTTCAAGCAAATTGAAGAGACAATCGACAAAATGAAAAACGATAAACTTTATTTGATTGTTAATGAATTGTATCGTCTTTATCGCCCTTTCCTTGTTCAATACCCAGCCTCGACACATCATCATCAAGTATATGGTGGACTTGTATGGCATACGTTCAATACGTTACAAGTAGCTAAATTGGTAATCGAACTGTATCCAGGTTTGTTTGATGCTGATTTGTTATTGGGTGGAGCAATCTTGCATGATTTGGCAAAGATAAAAGATTATCATGTTCAACAAGGAACCATTACGAATGTGACTGATAAAGCAAAAATGATTGGTCATATTGTTGGTATGGCACACGAGATTCGAGAAACAGCGCGGCGATTAGATATTGATGTAAATAGTTCTGAAGTAGAGGCATTGGAGCACCTGATCTTGAGTCATCATGGGAAGGGGGAACATGGCAGTCCAGTGGAACCCATCCTCCCAGAGGCGATTGCTCTTCACGCTATTGTGGTACTAGACACAAAGCTAGGAGCTGTATATTCACTTATGGAAAATACACAGTTAGATGAATGGTCAGACTGGTCTAAGCTATTAGAAACACGAGTAAAAAAACAAAAGTGGTGACAGACAATCCATATGGACGGTTTGATTAACTTTGTCCTGTGTACTCAAACATACAGTTTTGAACCGTACGTTATATGAATTGAAAAAACGTACATAAGGAGATCCCCTATGTACGTTTTTTCGTAACGACACAACTTCTTACATCTAATATGTTTTGTAAGGCAACTGATTAATTGTTGTTGTTGTTGTTATTGTTATTGTTGTTGTTGTTACGATTATTACGATTGTTTAGATCTTGCGCGTCATTTTCGTTTGCAAATTCCGCATTAACATTATCAACATTTAACTCATTGTTGTTGTTATTGTTGTTATTGTTGTTATTACGGTTGTTACGATTATTGTTGTTTGCCATTTGCCTCACACCCCCATTCCAAAATTTAGTATGTAACTATCACATTGATTTCATACCTCCTTTTTAAATTCAGCCTTTTCCGATTGTTAGAAATACTCTGTACAAATAGAAAAAGCGCCTAGAGATTCTCTAAGCACTGGAGTAGAGTAGATCATTTATTCACCAATTTCAATGCTAGTTTCGTTAATCGTTAGTTCCCAAACAAGTGAATCTGCATTAAATGTTACATTTTTTACAATCATCAAATCATATTGATCATTAGCCAATTGTTCAAGGGCTTTTTTTGTCGCCTCAGCTTTATTTAAAGTTGCACCTTCGGGATGAATAGGTGGGAGAATATTTATTTTTTTTGCCGATCCTTGTGCCGGATAAGATTCTGCAACAGCACCGTCAAACCAAACCTCAACCTCCATTCCAATTTCTACATCTTCAGTTACATTTGATACCCAAGCAGCGTCATAAAACTCACTGACACCCCCAGTAGAACTGAAATCTTGTGCTTCCGAGCTAACAACTAGAATGCGATGGTCATCTTTATTTGTAATAAAACCAACTAAATGAGGAGACCCTTGAAGTTCATCATCAAGCTGATTGTCCCCTGCAGAATTACAAGCTAATAACGAGATACCCATAATCAAAATAAGTAAAAAAGAATATATTCTTTTCATGAAAACACCTCCTACTAATAGGACGATATTTTCGTTTAGAAGGTTACAAATAATTAATGACCTTACAAATAACCATTGTGTAAATGGATGAATGATTAAACCACTCTCGTGACATAGTATAGGTGTTGGCATTTTTATAAAAAATTGCTCTATTTCAAATGAGGGGGTAGTCATATCTAATGGAAAACACACATGAGTTTGTAGAAAAAATACATGAAAAACAGAAAAAAGATCAACAAAATAAAAAAAGACAAGGAAAAGGGGACCCGGCGACAAAGCTGCCAAGTAAGGGACATCCTTAATAAAACTGCATTCAAAAGAACAGGGAGATCACCATTTTGGGTGGTCTTTTTGGTTTGCTTATTGATTATTTTATGATCTCTCACAATATGATGAAAAAATACGACAAAGGTAACATAGGACAACTTTTTACAGAATATGTTAAATGTACGACTTACTTTGGTTGTTCAGACAAAGAAAGGAGTTGTCTTATGGGGAAAAGAAAAACATATATGAAAAAAATGGTGAATAAAGCACGAAAAAAACAAGAAAGAAAATATAAGATTTCCTTAAAAAGACTTGAGGAGTTTCAACATAGTGATAGTTCGAATGTTATTGAACAATTTTATCGACAAAAAGACAAAAAATAAAAATAAAAACAGCAGCCGAAATCGGAACTGCTGTTAACATCAATTTAATCTATCTTTACTGACCTTAAGCTGCCGCCCTTTGCAAAATGACGCTCAATCTTTTTTTCAACGGCAGGATTGGGAATCAGTGGCGGTGCGTGATGTGGCTTGATTCTTGCATCAATGATCACATTATCACAGCCCCAATGCTTGAATTCATACGAACTGTTAACCCCGTATATGTCATGGGAAGGATTACTTCGGGTAAACGCCACCCATAAAAAGTTATTTAATGCCTCACTTACAAATTGACTATCATCACAAAGGATAATCATTGGGCATGTAGGGATGGATCCTCTTGAACGAATCGCAGCGGTTAACGCTTCCATTTCCTTTTGGGCAGTTTCGTAATTAGAAAATTTCGCCCCTTGTATTGCAACAACCCCAGGCATGATTAAACGTGCACCTTCAAATTCCCGTAATTCCTTTAATTGTTCAGGGACTTCCATGCATAAGTCTCTTTTTTTGTCGCCATACGCCGCAAAGACAACTTTACTACCTGTATTTAATCCAGTTCCTGAATAATCGAGAGTATCGATGGTTGTATTCGTTTGAAAATGAATGTCACGGTGAAGATCAATACGTTCTAAAATGTAAGTGATAAAGTCAACTTCATTATGTGTATCTAACGGTTGGCCGTCTTCAGCAGTAATAAAGAGATACTTGGCAAGGCTTAGTTGATTTGTCCCTAGAATTCGATTGGCAATTGTCAGCAATTCAGCAGGTTGTTTCACCGATTGATAAGGTGTATAACGTTCACTTCCAATTGCAAAAAGTAGCGGATGAACTCCAGCTGCATCAACGGCATGTACTTCTTTTACACCAGGAATTTCTTGTTTGATTGCGTCACCAGTCAGTTCATGTATAATCGCACCAAATGTTGTATCTTCCTGAGGAGGACGACCAACAACTGTAAATGGCCAGATTGCATTTGGTTTTGCATATACTTTATTTATTTTCATTAATGGAAAATCATGAGTTAAGCTGTAATACCCTAAATGATCACCAAACGGACCTTCAGGCTTTGTTTCACCCGGATGAATTTCGCCTGTAATGACAAAATCCGCATCATTACTAATGCAATAGCCATCAATATAGCTGTATCGGAAACGACGGCCTGAAAGCAAACCAGCAAACGTCATTTCGCTTAAGCCTTCAGGTAACGGCATAACTGCTGCCAACGTATGTGCAGGAGGTCCGCCAATAAATATACTTACTTTTAACGGTTTTCCTAATCGATTTGCTTTCTCCTGGTGAATGCCAATGCCCCGGTGAATTTGATAGTGTAAACCAATTTCTTTATTAAGGTCATACTCGTTGCCGCTAAGCTGAACACGATACATTCCTAAATTTGCGTTCATAATGCCAGGTTTATCAGGATCTTCCGAGTATACTTGTGGTAATGTCACAAACGCTCCCCCATCATCAGGCCAATGATGGATCAGTGGAAGATCGGAAATCGTAATTTCCTCGGCAGTGGCGGGTTGACTACTCGATTTTTTTAACGGTAGAGCCTTTGATGCTGCTAACCCTGTACTAACATGTGTAAATGGGTTTTTTAGTGCTTTCATAGGATCATTACGCAGATCAATAACACTTTCCGCTTGATCCCATGTTTTACGAAAAATAAATTTTCCGCGTTCTACAGTACCAAATATGTTAGATACCGCTCGAAACTTTGAGCCTTTCACATTTTCAAATAATAGTGCCGGACCACCTGCTTCATAAACTTTTAAATGAATGGCTGCCATTTCAAGATAAGGATCAACTTCTTCCTTTATTCGAATTAAATGTCCATGTTTTTCTAAGTCTAAAATACATTCTTCTAGGTTTTGATACATAACGATATCTCCTATTTAGTATACTTTCATCAATTGCACTCGTTAAATTATATCAAAAAAAAGGTTTATTGTACCGACTATTAAAGGAAATCTTCAATGAAGTGTGGAAAAGTAGTATGCTAGTAAAAATTGTTGAAATTAATTCCAATTTGAATGATAATTGTATAGTTACATAAATAATGAAACCCTTAAAAGGAAGGTAATATATGTCAGAGCAAAATATTACTAGAATAAATATGAATGGTAAGGAAATTATCCTTATAGGAACTGCACATGTATCAAAGCGAAGTGCCGAAGAGGTTAAAGAAGTCATTGAACGAGAAAAGCCGGATTCTGTTTGTGTTGAACTTGATGAACAACGCTATCAGTCCATTATGGATGAAAATAAATGGAAAAACATGGATATCTTTAAGGTGATTAAAGAAAAGAAAGCAAGTCTTCTTTTAATGAACCTTGTTATCTCTTCGTTTCAAAAACGAATGGCAAAGCAATTCGGGATTAAGCCTGGACAAGAAATGATTCAAGGAATTGAATCAGCGGATGTTATTGGTGCTGATCTTGTATTAGCTGATCGAAACATTCAAATTACTTTTTCGCGAATTTGGAATGGAATTGGGCTTTGGGGGAAGGCTAAGCTGCTTATGGAACTGATTGCGAGTATCTTCTCTAAGGAAAATATCTCAGAGGAGGAGCTGGAAAAGTTAAAATCTCAGGATATGCTTAATTCAATGCTCCATGAATTTACAGAAACGTTTCCAAGATTAAAGGTTCCATTGATAGATGAGCGCGATCAGTATTTGGCGCAAAAAATTAAAGAGGCACCAGGGCAGAAGGTTGTAGCCGTACTAGGGGCAGCGCATGTTCCCGGTATCAAGACTGAAATTCATAAAGAGCATGATTTGGCAGCAATCTCGAAAGTGCCGCCGAAATCCAATGCACCCAGAATTATTGCTTGGACGATCCCGCTTATTATTTTAAGTATTATAGCTTATACATTTTATGCAAACCCTTCTGCTGGTTTTCAACAAACAGTTAGCTGGGTTCTATGGAATGGTTCGTTTTCGGCCATTGGGGCAGCATTAGCGTTTGGTCATCCTTTAGCCATTCTTACAGCTTTTGTTATTGCACCATTAAGTTCATTGAACCCATTAATGGCTGCGGGCTGGTTTTCAGGATTTGTACAGGCTGCCATGCGCAGGCCGAATGTGGCAGATTTTGAAACCCTCTCAGAGGATGTCTACTCGATCAAAGGATTTAGAGATAACAAAGTAACCCGAATTCTTCTAGTAGTTGTTCTAACTAATTTAGGAAGTACACTGGGAACATTTATTGGAGGAGCAGATGTAATCAGGTTGTTCCTTGAAAATTTATAATTCATGATGAAAGGCCTTCGACAGTATTCTGACGAAGGCCTTTGTTATCTTACGTAAATGATAATGTATAAGGACCGTCTAATGCAGGGTGATTAATTAAACGAATCGATTTTGGTTTACAGCGAATAACGATATAATTAGGGTCGTCAGGACCTTCTAAATACTTACGGAAATTATCATGCCAAAAGCGATCCTTTAATTCTTTCTCATCATGAATGGTGGCAACTGCTGTCATATCAATATACGGCTTTCCGAACCCTCCCCCTTCAAATCCTATTAAAATATGGACTTTATCGTTTTTTAACATGTCTTGAACTTTCTCTGTCTTCTTACTGGAAATAGTATAAAGGGTATATTCCTCATTTCGAAAAATCATATAACGAGCAAAAGGTTGGTCTCCTTTCATTGTCGATAGTGTCCCAATTCGATGCTTTGTTAAAATTCGTAATATTTCGTCATTTACTGCTTGCTGATCCATATTATTCACCTCAATTAGTTTGAAAAATGTAATGATTGTATGTACTATTCTATAGTATCAAAAGAAAGTCTGGTATTTGGAAAAAATCTAGCTCCTTTTTTAAAAATTTGCTTTACCGTTAGTTCTTTCACCATTTAGAACGAAAATAGAAAGAGAAGGTTGGGAATCATTTGAATGATGTTAATCTTAATTATAAATCATATCTTTATACATATACGTACCGTGAGGAAGAACACTCATTATGCAGGCTTGAGATGCGGGCTTTTTTTGGTTTTGATACATCATCAAGCATAGTTGAAAGTTCATTGCCAATTGATCCGAGTCGAAGTCCATTTATGAGAGAAAGAATAGCTGTTCTTTTTAAGGAAAGAAGTATTGAAGAACTTCTTACAGAGCTAGCAAGTTTTCATGTTAAAGATGCTACATTTAAGGTTATGTTTGTTCATAATCCAAATGTCTGTAAGAAGGATAAAGTGTCATACGAACAACGACGTTTGTTAGAGCGAAAAACAGGTTTGCAAATAATCGGACAAGTAAATTTAAAAGATCCTACCCGCGTATTTGCGTTGATGAGCGTAGGTGATCAATGGGTTTTTGGTGACTATCTTGAGGGTCAATCAGTTTGGCACATCCACCAAAGAAAACCAAACGACTACTCCACTGCATTAAGTACGCGTGTCGCTAGAGCGGTCGTTAATATTGCTGTTCCACGTATTCAAGGGGTTAAAGTTATTGATCCTTGCTGTGGAATTGGGACGGTTCTTGTTGAGGCAAAATCGATGGGAATTGACATTGTCGGAAGTGATATTAATCCGCTCGCGCTGATAGGAGCGCGTGAAAACCTTGCTTATTTTGGCTATCAAACTGATGTTGTGAAACGAGATATACGAGATGTCAAAGAAAAATATGATATAGCAATTATTGATCTTCCCTATAATTTATGTTCTGTCATTACACCGGGAGAATGGTTTGAAATGTTACAATGTGCCCAGCAATTTGCCGATCGAGTTGTTGTTGTCACAATTGAAAATATTGATAATATCATTAAACAGGCAGGATTTATAATTCAAGACCGCTGTGAAATTAAGAAAGGGAAGGTCATTAGGCAAGTGCTAGTTTGTGAAAGTATAAAAAATAATGATAAAATTATGACTAATTATTGAAAAATCTGTATTTTTGAAGGGGATTTTAATTTGAACTTAAAACTAGGGTATAAAGAGTTGTTATTAAGGAGGGGGAAACATGGACTTTACATTTATTCATGCTGCAGATATCCATCTTGATAGTCCGTTAAAAGGTTTGGAGAAATATGAAGGTGCACCAGTTGAAAAAATTCGAAATGCTACACGAGATGCCTTTCGCAATTTAGTCGATCTTGCAATTGAAAAAAAGGTTTGCTTTTTAATTATAGCTGGTGATTTGTATGATGGAGACTGGAAGGATTACAATACGGGTTTGTTTTTTGTAAGCCAAATGAGTCGACTGCAAAAAGAAAACATTCCTGTCTTCCTTATTCGTGGCAATCACGATGCAGCAAGTTTGATTACTAAAGAGTTAAAACTACCAAATAATGTTATTGAATTCCCAGTTGATCAGCCAATCACTGAAACGATAGAGGAATATAACGTAGCACTTCATGGCCAAGGGTTTTCATCACGAGCTGTGACAGAAAACCTGGCGAAAGCCTACCCAGCAAAGAAAGAAGGCTATATCAATATTGGAATTTTACATACAAGTGCAACAGGGCGAGAAGGCCATGAAACTTATGCCCCTTGCTCGCTTGAGGATTTACGGATAAAAGACTATGACTATTGGGCATTGGGGCATATCCATTTACGGGAAGTGTTACAAGAAAGTAACCCGGTTATCCTTTTTCCTGGTAATATCCAAGGACGACATATTCGGGAAACAGGGAATAAAGGCTGTACGATTGTCCATGTAAAGAACGGTCGAATTAATAGCTATGAACACCATTCACTAGATGTATTAAGATGGGAATTATGTGAAGTTGATGCATCAGATGCCAAAGCAATTGATGAAGTCATCGAAAAGGCTCGTGAACAACTAGAACGATTGTATCAACAAAATGAAGGTCGTTTTTTAGCAGTTAGAATACGTGTGATAGGGGCAACAAGTATCCATCAACGGCTCATTGTTGAAAAAGATCACATTATTAATAATCTGCGTTCGACGGCATTAGAAGTTGGTTATGGTGATGTGTGGATTGAGAAAATAAAAATTGAAACAAACAGGTTGATTGATATTGAGGAACTAAAGGAACAACATACACCAGTTGCTAATATTCTCGAATATCTAGAGGAAATAACTAATGATCCAGATACGTTACAATTGCTGCTACAAGAGTTTAAGGATCTCCAAAACGCTTTACCACAAGAGCTTAAAAGTAGTGAGGAAAGTTTTGATTTTCAGTCAACAGACCTACTTACGAAAAGGCTACCGGAAGTTGAAGACTTACTCCTCTACTATTTAACAACACAGGCGGGGGTGGAAAAACCATCATGAGATTTGATTATTTAACGTTACGTGCATTCGGCCATTTTACAGATTATGAGTTGAAATTTGACGAAACAAAAAACTTCCACCTATTATATGGACGAAATGAAGCAGGAAAAAGTACAATCCTACGTTCAATTCCTAATTTTTTATACGGATTTCCGAGATCAACACCTGACTCATTTCTGCATAGTAATCAAAAGCTGCGAATTGAAGGGAAGTTAAAAAATAAGAATGGTGAGTCATTCCAGTTTATCAGGCGTAAAGGACAAAAAAATACAGTGCTTGACATTGATAGTAATCCAATAGATGAAAAGAAAGTTTATGAGTATTTAAACGGAATTTCTGAGAATCAATTTATCAATATGTTTGCTCTTAACCATGTTCGGATACGTGAAGGCGGAGAAAGCTTATTTCAAAGTGACGGGAATGTTGGTCAAAGTCTTTTTTCTGCAGCATCAGGGTTTAATGTATTACGAAATGTTTTAGATGAACTAGAAAATAAATCACGTGATCTCTATGTAAAAGGTGGATCAACGAGAACGATCAATCAAGCAATTAAAGAAGAAAAAGAAATTACAAAAAAGATGTCCGATATGCAGTTGAAAATCCAAGAATGGAAAGATCTGGAACGGAAGTATCACGATGATAAAAAAGAAATCGAGCGTTTATCAGACGAAATAAAAGCATTAAGCCGTGAAGAGATGAAATTGGAACGGTTAAAACAGACACTACCTAAAATAGCACTGCGAAAAGAGCTATTAGAAAAACGAGAAGACCTAAAAGGGGTACCTGATCTGCCTCTGAATATTGAAGAGATCCGTAAAGAAAATGATCAAAAGTTAGCATCAGCACAAAAAGCAAAGAAAAAGGCAGAAGAAAACCTGCAAGATATTAAAAATCAGCTTGAGGAAATTTCGATTCCTGATGGACTAATTAATCAAGCGACGATGATCGAGTCTTTATATCGTGAAGTCGATAGTTATCAAAAGGATGTTAAGAAATTACCAATTATTGAAGGTGAGTACCGACAATTAGAACAAAGGATAAAAGCTGTTCTAAAAGAAATTGATGCAACAAAGGTAGAACTTACAAACATTGAGCGGTACCGATTGTCAATCGAAAAAAAGAAAACAATTCGTGAATTAAGTGAACAAAAACCGTTATTAGACCAAAAATATAAAGCTGCCTCTGAAGATGTTGAAGAGGTAGAAAGTACACTTAACAATGTAATCAAAGAGTTGGAAGAAATAGGAGAAGTTCCTGATGTTGATGAGCTTGAGATTGTGCTCGATAAAGTAAAACGTGAAGGGAAACTAGAATTAATTCTAAAAGAAAAAAAAGTAAAACAAATCCAGTTAAAGAAGGACATTGAGGATTCTATCCAAGCGTTACCACTATGGAGCGGGACGAGTGATGAACTTTTACAATTAAAGGTGCCAAACTTAAAGGAAACAGTGAAAAAATACCAAACACAGCTCCAACATTTTTCATATGAATTGCAACAAGTGCAGGAAAAAACTGAGACAGAGCAAACAGCCATTGAAGCAAATGAAAAGCGTATTCGTGAGTTAGAATCTCTTGCCGATATTCCAACAGAAGAAATCCTGCAACAATCGCGAAACCATCGTGATGCAGGTTGGTTAGTGATTCGTAATAAATTAAATACGGGTGAATTTGAGGATGCTAAGCTTCAAGCGTTCACTAACGGATTACCAGTTGATCATGCATTTGAAAAAAGTGTTTATGAAACGGACGATATAGCAGACAAAATGCGTAGAGAAGCGGAAAAGCTAGGTGAGAAAAACAAGTTTATTGCTGATATTGAAACAAGCGAGAATAAGGTTATTGCACTTACAAAAGAGCAAGGACAAATTGAAGAGAAAATCAAACAATGGGATGAAGAATGGAAAAATCATTGGAAAGTGATTACTCGTGAACCGTTATCTCCGGAAGAAATGCTAGAATGGCTGGAAAAATATGAGTCAATCCTCACCATTATTCGTGAAAAACAAGCAATTGAGACAGAACAGCGAGAGCTAGAAGATACACTAAAAGAGGTTACCGGTGCTTTAGAGAAAGCATTAGCGACGGAATCATCTATAGCAAAAGGATTATCACTTGAAGATCTTGTTGCACAAGCAGAAAAAACAAGAAAGCATTTAACAGAACAAAAAAATGAACAAAACAATTTGCTTAAACTGAAAAAAGAATTAGAAGGAAAGCTTACCCACATTAAAGGAAAAAAGGAAGAATTGTCTGGGCAGCTTAAGCAATGGAAGGAAAAATGGGAGAACGCATTGGATGGATTAACTGTATCAAAAGAATCCTCACCAACAATCATAAAAGAGTTACTTGAAATGTATGATTCCTGTGTTTGCGACTACGACGATATGAAACAAATGGAAGAGGAAATCGCTTCAATGAAAGAACGTATTGTTGGTTTTGAAGAACGAGTAAAAGGTTTGAAGCTGTTTACTGTTTCAACCGTAGTTGACCATGGCATGGATCTCGCGGTGAATGAATTATATGGAACTCTTCAAAAGGCTCGTGAAGATCAGGCAACCATGACGAATCTGCAGCAGTTGGTAAAACGCGAGGAAGGATATAAAAAAGAAGCAGAATTTGAAATTGAAGAGGCAAAGGATAGTTTAAATCAGTTAATGGTTCTAGCAAATTGTCATGCTATGGAGGATTTTGATAAAATAATTTCTCTTTTTAAACAAAAAATTGAGAATGGCAGTAGAATTGAGCAAATAGAGTCGCAATTAATTGAGCTTGTAAATGGAAGAACGATTCACGAATTAATCGAAGAAGCTCACAATGTTGAAAAAGATTCGATTGATATTGAACTAGTAGAGTTAACGAAAAAACGAAATGAGCTAGATACTATACGCTCACAAACAGAGCAAGCCTTTGGAGTGATTAAAAAGGAATATACAGAAAAAATTGAAGGTGCGAATTTTGCTTCTGTAAGTGCTGCTGAAGAAAAGCAAAGTGTTTTAGCAAAGCTTTCACATTATACGGATCAATATATTAATCACAAGCTTGCTTCCTTACTGTTAAAAAAGGGGATTGAATTTTATCGTGAAAAAAATCAAAGTCCAATCATGAAACGGACAAGTGAAATTTTTCATCGACTGACATTACAATCTTTTGATGGTGTTACTGTTGAATATAATGAGAAAGATCAGCCAGTCATTATGGGGATTCGTAATCAAGATGAAAAGGTAGAGATTACAGGAATGAGTGATGGAACAACCGATCAACTGTATTTAGCTTTACGTATTGCTAGCATTGAGAAGTATACGCAAGAAAATGAACCGATGCCATTTATTGTTGATGATATTTTGGTCCATTTCGATGATGAACGTTCAAAAGAAACATTGAAAGTATTGCTTGAATTATCAAAACAAACACAAATCATTTTTTTCACCCATCACTACCGAATTCTCGAGTTAATGAAAGAAATATCCAATGAACAGCAGTATCAATTACATGAAATGAATACAACTGAGACTGCGGGAGTGCTATAACTTAAACCACAAGAAAACGGGCGTTGCTGTGTAACGTCTGTTTTTTTCTGAGAAGCTTTAAGCAGCTTTATACCGTTTTCTGATTAAACTTTGCTATAATAAACGGAGAATTGACCAAATCTTCTGATGATTTGCAAGTAATAAAGGATGTGATTACGATTCAAATGATCGAACGAGATGGATACACAGTGTATCCAATATGTGTTGAAGCCGAACATGGCCTTCGAACGTATAATTTTTATCTAATAAGGCATGGGAAGTCGCTGACACTTATTGATGCTGGGGCACCAGTAGATAGTTGTTGGAATGAGTTAATGAAAACTTTAGAGGGCAATGGTTTTAGCCTCACAGATGTCTCTGAAATATTATTAACGCACCATCATATTGATCATGTCGGGCTAGTTAACCGGATTACAGAGAAACACCCCATTCCGGTTTATGCACACCCAAATTCGATACCGCGTGTGAAAAGGGATGCCGACTTTCTAACTATGAGAATTGATTTTTTTGATCAGCTTTACCGCCAAATGGACTGCGGAAAAGAAGGTCAGAAGCATGTTCATTATTTAAGAACGATGCAAAAGAAAAACGATCATTTAAAACTAGATCCGGATATAATTTCTCTGAAAGGTGGTATGTCGATTTTTGATTTTCAAGTCTTTGAACTCCCTGGGCACGCACCAGATCAAATAGCTTTTGTTGATGAAAAAAGAAAATGGGCTTTTGCCGGTGATCATCTTATTGAACATATTTCTAGTAATGCCATCGTTGAACCTGATCATTCTGGACAAAGAATGCATACTTTAAGCGATTATAAAAGTTCGTTATTATCTTTTTTGAATTTAAATATGGATCTTGTTTTCTCAGGGCATGGTGATATTATTGAAAACCCAAATAAACTTATTGAGATGAGACTAGCAAGAATTGAGGAAAAGTCACAGAAAATCAAAGACCTTATAGAAAAAGGCATTTCAACAGGAAGTGAAGTTGCAAAGACATTGTATCAACACCGTTATCAAAACCAATTTTCATTAGTGATGTCAGAAATTATTGGTCATTTGGATGTGCTTGAGGAAAGACATGACATAGAGAAAAAGGTAAAAAATAATGTTTGGTATTATTCAGTTGTTTAGGATGTTTAAAAAAATAAAAAAATGGAGAACAGGTACAAAATTAGATGAATGTGTACCTGTTCTTTTTTTTGTAATATTTTAAATAATTATATTGACATCGATTCTCATTCTCATTAAAATAAAAATGTAATTGATAATGATAATCAAAATTAATGGTTGGGAGGGGAAAGAATTTGTAGATTTTTCAAATCACACCATTAAATTAAGGAGAGTAAACTCAATGAGGATATCCGAATGTTTATTAGGGGCGACAGCAGTAACACGAGGAAATAATGGGGATTATTTTTTGGCTGTGAATAAAGGGATTATTCTTATTAAAAAGGATGGATCTAAACAACAGATAATTCAGTTGGATACACGGATATTAGATTTAAAGTGTAGTGGTGATATCTTATATGGTGTTGGTGATGAAGGAACTTTTATTAGGAGTTTAGACTATGGTAAGTCGTGGACGACCCAAAAGATGAAGACATTAGGTCCTATCTGGAGTGTTTGCTGTAATGAAGATGGAACTGTTGTAACCCATGGTAATCATATTTTGTTTCTCTCTCATGATTTTGGTCAAACATGGAAAACCGTTCATCCTTTTCATTCTTTGAAATATAAGCCTTCAATCCGCTCTATTTTACTTGACAATAGTTTTGTATACATTGGAACAAAAATACATCAGAAATATGGTGGGATTTGGAAATTAAATTTATTAAGCTTTCACATGGTTAGAATAAAGCACGATAAACGAATGATCTCATCAATGATCAAACATAAGCAGTACATAATCACAGCTATTGGAACGAGCAAAGGATGTAATGGAAGTATTGAGTTTTGTAGAGATAACGCAAGGTTAAACCAATACAAATGGGAACGATGTGAAAGTGATACGGAAGAAAATTGTTACCTGGACCTTTCAGAAAGTAGTGGATTCCTTTACACAACAACCACCCAAGATGGAACCGGTGTAGGTAAGGTTTTACGAATATTTTTAGATGAGAAGAAAGTAACTCATTGTGCATATGTTCACGGTCATGGCTGGAGAGTGTCAAATAACAAAAATGAATTTCTAGTTGCAGGATTGTATGGGTCGCTGTATGCAAATGCAGAAGTGAATAATTTTATACATTAAATATTAGGGGGAAATATGATGAGCACCGTATTAATGGTATATGCAAGTATGACAGGGAATACAGAGCAAATGGCTGACTTAATAGAAGAAGGTTTAAAAAGTGAAGGAATCGAACTTGATCGATATGAAGTATCTGATATAGACGCCGATAGATTGAATGAATACGATTCGTTTATTTTAGGTGCTTATACATGGGGAGAGGGCGAGCTTCCGGATGAGTTTTTAGATTTTTATGATGATATGGCGGGAATTGATTTATCAGATAAGCATTGTGCAGTATTTGGATCTGGATCAACATCTTATGAAGTATATTGTGGAGCAGTTGACCTACTAGAATCAATGATTGAAGAAAAAGGAGGAACACTTATAGTACCCGGATTAAAAGTAGAAATGTTCCCGGAAGATGAAGATGAAGATCGTTGCAAAAGTTTTGGAACTGAATTTGGGAAAAAAATTAAAGGGTAATAAAAAGGTACTCTGTAATTGGGTAAAAATTTAAACGGATTGAAATAAGTTGAAAAAGCACATTTGACTAGGCTGTCAAATGTGTTTTTTTCTATTTAATAATAGTTTTGTGACAGTCATCACTACCTCTAACTTTAAAAAGTGTTACTTTATAAATATGAGAAGGGTTCTCACTACCGCTAGTTGGAACTTATAGTCGTATAACAAAGGAGAATAAATTTATGAGTGAAATGATTAATAATCGTGAACAACAGCATAACATACAAAAATCAGAACGTTTAGATGTAATAACGCAAATATTTTCAGAGCTTTATAATGGGAAGAGTGAGGAAGAGGTAAGAGACCGTTTTGATAAGACGATTGGCAAAATTACTGTTGAGGAGGTCGCACATCTTTCTCAATTACAACGTGAAATTTTAGAAACAAGAGATTTTCCTGATTTGGAAGTACAACGACTATCAGATGCTCATATGTCACTACTCAAAGGGAAAATCGTTGATATACAATATCCCCATAATGAGCCTGGTCACCCGGTTCATACATTTAAATTAGAAAATAGAGAAATAGAAAAGTTGATTGAATTTAAGTTTCAACCTAATTTACAACAGTTTGCAAAAGAGGATACTGCAGAAAATATTTACAAGCTTATAGCAGATTGTAATCTCCTACTTGATATTGATAAGCATTATAATCGTAAAGAGCATCTTATCTTCCCGTATCTAGAGAAATATGGAATTTACGGTCCGTCAACAAATATGTGGAGAATTGATGATTATATTCGAGATGCAATTAAAGAATTAAAACATAAGTTAACAAACTATGGCGGAGGCAAGAAAGAGATACTCGACATTGCACAATATGTAATTGATCAAGTAAATGAAATGATCTATCGGGAAGAAAACATCCTTTTCCCTATGGCGCTGAATAACTTTACAGAAGATGAATGGGTAAAAATTGCTCATGAGAGTGATGAAATTGGGTTTTGTTTGACTGAGCCAGAAGCAGAATGGAAACCAGAAAGAAAGCATATTGACGAGAAGGCAATTTCAGAAGGATATATCAAAATGGAGACAGGAATTTTATCATTAAAACAATTAGAGTTAGTCTTAAATCATTTACCTGTTGACATTACCTTCATTGATCATGAAGATATCGTACGCTATTTTTCTCATGGAAAAGAGAGAATCTTCCCAAGAACAAAAGCTGTAATTGGCCGTACTGTTCAAAATTGTCATCCACCGAAAAGCGCACATGTTGTAGAGGAACTTCTTGAAGATTTCAAATCAGGAAAGAAAGATAGCGAGGATTTCTGGATCAAATTTAGAGATAAATATGTTTATATACGTTACTTCGCTGTTAGAGATGATAATGGTAAGTATATGGGAACACTTGAATTCTCACAAAACATTGCACCTATTAAAGAAATAGAAGGTGAAAAAAGAATCTTATCTTAAGTTCAAATTGCGGTTTATGAGGCCACAACTATTAGGGATTGTCTATTCCTTTTAGTTGTGGTAAATTAATTAGGTCTGAAAATAAAGTAATATATTTTTTTCTATTCAATGCAAAAATGGTCTTGCAGAGAACAAAAAAACATGATATATTATTTCTTGTCGCTAATAAGCGATCACGTTATACAGATTACAAGTCGCTGTACTTTTTCTTTTAAAAGGTATTGCGCAGAATTAAACG
>NZ_JBJMAU010000002.1:0-634039 GCF_052119505.1 Anaerobacillus sp. MEB173 | reverse complement strand
TATAGTGCCCCCGTTATGCTAACGCATTAGCGTAGTGGGGCGCCGCTTTACATTTTTTTAGCTATCAAATCCTATTAATAAGGAGCCTTTAATTGCCGCAAGGACCCGTAAGTGTTGAAGAATTATTTCATTCCCCATGTGAAAAGATAACTAAGACATAGTTTGTTTGAAATGGAGGGAATGATATGAAAGAAAAAGAAAACGAAAGCGACAAAATGAAGGAACAGGAAGCGGCTGTTGATGAGGCGATAGGAGAAAAAGAAATCGATATTCTCGAATTTTATGGAGGAGCCTTTGCTTCAACACTGCCTCTTCTATTTTTTATTGTGTGGGCCATTGTACTAAGTCTATTAAAATTGGTTACAGAAGAAGCACTTGTGTTAGGTATGGTTATGGGAATTGCACTTGGTTTATTTTTTTGTAAATCAAAATGGCGTCATTATGCACAAGCTCTTATTTCTGGAATGGCTCAGCCTATAGGGGTAATTTCAGTTATTGCTTGGTTTTGGGCAGGGATGTTTGCAAAGCTCTTAGCGGCTGGAGGTTTAGTAGAGGGATTGATCTGGTTTGGATTTGTTACAAATATTGAAGGTGGACTGCTGGTTGGGGTTACTTTCTTACTTGCTGGTTTGTTTTCA
This sequence comes from Anaerobacillus sp. MEB173, assembly GCF_052119505.1. NCBI lineage: Bacteria > Bacillati > Bacillota > Bacilli > Caryophanales > Bacillaceae > Anaerobacillus > Anaerobacillus sp. MEB173. Next base: position 633,401 of record NZ_JBJMAU010000002.1, on the reverse strand, counting down.
ACAGCAGTTGGTACTGGGTATGGGACAGTTGCGACCTTTGGAATTCTGATGTATCCTGCAGGAATCATTTTAGGTGCAGATCCTGTGGTCTTACTTGCAGCAATATTGAGTGGGGCTGTTTTTGGAGATAACTTGGCACCTGTATCCGATACAACGATCGTTTCTGCAACGACTCAAGAAGCAGATGTTCCAGGTGTTGTTCGTTCACGAATTAAATATTCAGTGGCTGCTGCTATACCAGCTTTTATTATGTTTGTTATCTTTGGAGGTAGTGGAGCAGGTATTGAACATAACGAAGTCATTTCACAACTACAAGACCAAGTGTCTCCGATTGGTTTGCTGATGTTAATTCCATTTGTTCTTGTGCTGACATTGGCACTGCGTGGGCGGCATTTAGTAACCACGTTAACATGGGGAATCTTAGCTTCCATTGTTGTTATTTTTTTAACTGGAATATCATTAGATGTGGTGCTCCATTTTTCACACGATGAATTAGGGAACCCTGTTGTAGGTGGAGCATTAATGAGTGGAATTGGCGGGTATTTTAACATGGCTATTTTGATTTTGTTTATCTTAGCAGCAGCACATATAATGGAACTGGCTGGTACAATGAATCGAATTAAAAATTTTTTTATCAAAATTATTAATGGAGTTGTCAGAAGAGCAGAACTTTCAATCTATGCCATTGTTGCTTTTTTAAATGTTTTTATTACGATTAATACCGCAGCAGAAATAACAGCTGGTCCTTTTGTCCGTGAGCTTGGTAAGGAGTTTCATATCCATCCTTATCGTCGTGCCAATTTTCTTGATACTGTTTCTTCTTCTTTAGGATATATTTTCCCTTGGAGTGGAGGAGTCTTACTTGCTTGGGCAACGATTAAAGGAGCAGCACAAGAATTTGATTTTTTGCCGGTAGTTGGTCCAACTGAAGTCTTTCCCTTTGTCTTTCAGGGATGGTTTCTCCTCTTAGTGATGTTGATTGCTGCATTAACTGGATGGGGACTGAGATTTGAAGGGGAAAATGGCGAAGAACTTAAACCTGAAGAGTTCGATAAGCTTACACAAAAATAAAATTAAAAAAAATCCTAGTTGAGTAAATTTTATAATTTGAATCCCAAGTCTCGCAAGGCTTTCAGGACACGAAAAAAGGAGTACCTCCCCAAAAGTCGAATGAGTTAAGTGCGACCAAAACTCTCAGACTGGAGGAAGGCTCTCATGAATCAGAGCTAGAAGCCTGAGATAGGCTTTATGAAATTGATTCATATAGAAAAAAGATGAAAAAGAATACTGTTCGAATTTGTTGTCAGAGAATTGGTATCTTGAAACTGGCCGTTTTTTCTCTTCTATGTGGGAGTCTATGGCAGCGGTACTGCTGTATTTATCATTACTGATATGTAGAGGGAATAACGATAGTAATGGGATCTTGTATATTATGAAAGCTAAGGGCTTGGAAGGAGGTACCATATCTAAGCCCCCTATTTTCTATTTTACTATAACCAGCGAATTTAGTTTATGAAGAATTTTTGGTTATTTTTAATTTGTAAGAATGTATAAAAAAGAATAATACATAGGTCGAAAATATAAATGATAATCCATAAATAACTAATTAAATTAAAAAATCTACTCTCATAAATGATAGGTAATGTTTGCAGGAAGGCTTCATTAAATAATAAGGAGTTACTATTGGTTATCCTTTGCGATACACTACTATCGAATTTAAACCAAATAAGGTGAATACATAGTAATACGAAGGTATGGAATAAGAATAGTTGATTCCGATATTTTCTGTAGGTATGAAAATCGTTAGAAAAAGAACGTTGATTGGTAAGCTTTTGTTTGATATAAGCATCAAGTCGCTGAAAATCAGAACTACCTAAAGTACTAGCGTAAATGATAAAGAGAACGATAACTACCTGGAAAAAAGAAACCTTGCCGGTGAAGTAATAATTTATAGCAACTAATAAAGCTTGAAAAATAGTACAAAATATAATTATAAAAAGAAAGAATTGGTTAAGTTGAGCAAGCTGAAATTTATAACGATTAACTATAAATAGTAAAGCAGCTATCCAAGTGATCCCCTCAGAGATTAAAAAACATATCCATTCATTCTGATATAAGAATAACAACTTTTGTCACCTCAATCCTAAAAACAGTGTATGTCCTAATTAAATAGGATATGTGTTTAGGAAATATAAGGATTATCAATTTTTTATTCTTTAGGGAAAAATAAAGATAAATAAGACTTAGAGGTGGGGAAAAGGTGACAGTTGGTACACAAGTGAAACAAGCACTGGCGAATGCAAAAAGTGTACAGGCAAATTTAGAGACGTTTGCTTTACAAACACAAGATGAAGCTGCTAAAAAAAAGTATGAAGATGCAGCTGAACAGATTCAAGCCGTCATTGATGGTTTAGAATCAAGAGTACAGCAAATTGAGCAAGAAGAGCCTGAATTTCGAGAGTAACTAATATATAAGAATTTTAATGCTAATAATGCTAAGTATCTGTAGAGTAGGGATTTTAAAAGATACTTGGCATTTTTATTATAGGTTATAAATAATAAACATTCGCTGTCTAATATGACTTAATCCGACTTTACTTTCTAGACCCTCCTTCTCTTTTATTGTTTCCTTCAATTTCTCCATTTCTATTTCAATTTCAGTATAATCATCAAGCCCAGCTAAAAGTTGCATCTTCCACTTCCTGTTTTGATAATTTTTTTGAAATTCACTTAGATTTTTTAAAGCTCTATCCCATTGTTCATCTTCAATATCATTTTGTACCTGATTAATTTTATTAAAGAGTAATTCATCCTTCTCTGTAATGGTCACATTACTACAGCCTATCATTGAAGTTACCATTATTATTAGAGCCAAGTATCTAATAATTTTTTTCATGTGAACACTCCTTGATTTTCTTTTATATATAGCAGCATATTTAGATTTAGTTTATCCAATAATGGTAAAAAATAGTTCGCTGTTTGGTTTAAGGAGTGAATTTGATGAATGAATTATCAATTGTGCTAATTCGTGGCCTAGTTGGATTCTTTTTAATGCTTATTTTAGCGAGAATGATGGGTAAAAAACACATTACTGATATGACATATTATGAATATATTGTAGGTATATCAATCGGTAGTATAGCCGCAGAGTTAACGTTCGGCACGGAAGTAAGAATGTCTAATTTTATTGTTGGGATGATTATTTGGGCAATGCTTCCGGTTATTATTTCTCAAATAGAGCTAAAGTCTTTTAGGTTTCGGAAGCTCACTGAAGGGAAAACAACTATTTTGATACAGGATGGAAAAATACTCGAAAAAAACTTGAAAAAGGAAAGCCTTACTGTTGATGAACTGATGATTCATTTGCGGCAAAACAATGCATTTAAACTATCGGAAATTGAAACAGCTGTTATGGAGAAAAATGGACAAATCAGTGTCATGAAAAAGAGTGACGCAGAACCGCTAACGCCAAAGTATGTAGGTTTAGTCGTGGAACAGGAGAAACATCCGCGTATTGTAATAATTGACGGGAATGTCATGGAAAAAAGTTTAACAAACTATGGCTATACAAAAGATTGGTTACTAGGAGAAATTCTAAAACAGGGAGCACGTGATTTTAGTGATGTTTTTTTAGCGCAGATTGATTCAATGGGAAATGTTTATGTTGATCTATACAATGATAGGTTGAATATGCCTCAAATTAAACAGAAGCTATTAGTAGCAGCTAATATTAAGCAGCTTCAGGCGAATTTAGTAAATTTCTCCCTCCAAACAGAAAACCAAAATGCAAAAGAAATGTACCAAACTTATGCTAAGCAAATGGATAAGTTAATGGAAGAGATGGCAGTATATTTAAAAGAGTGATAAATAAGTTTAATACAAATCTTATTTATCGCTCTTTATGTAAGGCTTTTGAAGCCATTAGTGTAGAAAATGGCTGGTTAGAAATAATAAATTCATCAATAAAATATTGATTGGTATTAGAAGTATGTTCTTCTTCTAAAATTTCAACAATGGTATAGATATTTTTGTTATTTTGCTTTGCTATGTGTTTTACAGTAGATGCGATTAATAGAATTTTACCGTCCTCACTAGCCTTATCTATGACATTATCTGAAGCAAAGACACAGACTGTATTCGCAAATAGAATATTTGCTTTTTGTAGTGTATCTATTTTTGTAGCATCACCTTGAACATAGTGAATATTTGAATGGTTTATAGGGGAGCTATTTAACTGATCGATTAAAACAATATCAGTATTTTGGTTTTTATTAAGAATTTGCTCAATTGTAATTTTGGATTTTTGAGACCAAGTAATTATAACGATATGATTTTCCCCTTTGTAACCCAATATTTCCGCCTCCTTTAACTCTTCATATGTATTGAGCAGGTCGATCCATTTAGCAATGATGATTGCAAAAAAACCAACACCGACTATATATAATACAATCGTATATAATCTACCGATCATGGTTTTGGGTATATAATCCCCAAAACCAACCTGTGAAATCGTAGTCATGACAAACCAAAAACCATTTAATGGGGATTTGAATTCATTTGGTTCAACAATATAGATGATGAATGAACTGAGGATAATAAAAACAACCCCGCCTACAATTAATTTCCAATGTTCTATATTAACTGTTTTATCAAGTACCTTTTTAATCAGACTAAAAATCATGTAAAGCTCCTTATTTCCGATATTAAATTTATAAAATACATAGATATTATGTCTTACCGCCATCAAAATTATTATTCCCTTGTTATAGAGATCATAAGTTTGACCGACTTCTAATATCAAAAATTTGGACATATTAATTACAAAGAGGAAAATTAGGGGAAGAGGTTTTTTTATATGCATTATCGCGTACAAAAAAAACATACGATCTATCGACTTACGGTTTTTTTACTGCTTTATGTAAATGTTTGGTTAACGTTTTCTATAATCTATTGGATATTAGATATTACTAATTTAGGCCTCATTGTTGATCATTATGCATCAACCTCTCATCAGGAGAAGGGGATTGACAGAATTACAAGGTCCCTATATTTAAGCTCTATTACTTTATTATCTGTGGGTTATGGTGATGTAACACCATTTGGATGGGCGAGAGCAGCGGCAATGGTTCAGGCTCTTATAGGATATCTTCTTCCTGTAGTGATTGTTGTACAATTTATCATCCCTAATCGTAAAAAAGTGGAAAGGGTCGAGGAGGCACCGATCAATTATATTGATCCTAAACTTATGAAAAAAACGGATAATTAACTTATTTCTTATAAAAAATGCTGAATAAGGATACCTTTTAATAATGTATCCTTATTCAGCATTTTCATTATTATTTAAGGACGTTGAATTCCAGAGGAGGCAAAGTTCTTTACTAATCTTTGCAGTTCCTTATGTGCTTCTCGTAATTTTACAGTTTCATCTATAATTTTTTGGAAACTTTCTAAATCCTTCTCTGATGCATTTAGTACCGATTTTGGAATCCCCTCGGCGATTTGTTGTAATGTTAAATCTCTGCTCACTACCAACGACCACCTTTCATTAAGTTTTTTCCTCTTTAATTCTTATGGAAATATTGATAGTTTTCCTGCAAGTTTCAATTAAAATTTATCTACATATTTCCTGATATAGAGTACGAATTTAACTGAAAAGTGAGGAATTATTTACAATAATATATATATACGATGAGAAATGGAGAATTATGTCTTATGTAATAGGATTATTAAATGAATCCCATCTAATAGGTAATAACAGTGGAGGACAAGGATTAATTCAAAAAAATGAAGGAGTTTCCGTTTTTGATTTTGTAAATATCTATGATTAAATAGTAGTATATGACAATCTATGTCATGTTTCTACAAAAAAATTGAATAAAGGAAGTGTTGAACGTTTTGGATAAAAGTGACAGGTCAGTTTTTATAGTTTCTGTAGGAATTGCTATTCTATTTGTAATCATTGGTGTACTAATTCCCAATCAATTAGCGGCAGCTATGAATGTAGCGCAAGGATTTATTCTTGAGTCATTTGGCTGGTTTTATCAACTAGTAGCTACATTTTTCCTTTTATTTGCTATATTTATTGCTTTTAGTAAATATGGAAGAATTAAGCTTGGTCATGCAGATGCAAAACCAGAATTTAATCGACCAACATGGTTTGCCATGTTATTTTCCGCTGGAATGGGAATTGGTCTCTTATTTTACGGAGTGTCAGAACCAGTCTCTCATTTTGCAACTCCACCAACAGGTGATGGAAGTACCGAACAATCAGCAATTGTTGGGATGCGTTATACATGGCTTCATTGGGGATTGCATGCTTGGGCAATATATGCAGTTGTAGCATTAGCTCTTGCCTATCAAAAGTTTAATAAAGGTGCACCTGGTTTAATGAGTGCAACACTTTATCCTGTGCTTGGTGAAAAGGTGAAAGGTCCAATCGGTCATACGATCGATGTTGTAGCGGTTTTTGCTACGTTGTTTGGTGTAGCAGCCTCACTTGGGTTAGGTTCACAACAAATTAATGCCGGCTTAGAATATCTCATAGGTATTCCTAATAACTTTATGGTACAAATGATTATTATGGGTATCATAACAGTGCTTTTCATCATCTCAGCAAACACAGGGATTTCAAAGGGGATTAAGTATTTAAGTAATGCGAATATGTCAATTGCAATATTGTTATTTTTTGCAATGCTTATCCTCGGACCAACATTATTTTTACTAAACATGTTTACGACTAGCTTAGGCAGCTATGCTCAAAATGTTTTGTTAATGGGGTTGCGTATATCACCATTTGATGCGAATGAAGCAGCTTGGACACAAGGATGGACAATCTTCTATTGGGCATGGTGGATTTCATGGACGCCATTTGTAGGAATGTTCATCGCTCGAGTTTCAAAAGGTCGTACAGTAAGGGAATTTATTATAGCTGTTCTATTAGTTCCAACTCTTGTTTGCAGTCTTTGGTTTACGGTATTTGGCGGTACAGGGATTTATATGGAGCTTATCCAAGGGTTTAATGTCTCTGGCCAAGGCTTGGAAACAGCATTATTTTATGTTTTCCAGCAGTTACCGTTTGGAATAGTACTATCGATATTAACTGTAGCATTGATTACGACCTTCTTTGTTACCTCAGCAGATTCAGCAACCTTTGTGTTGGGGATGCAGACAACTGGAGGAAAATTAAATCCGCCAAACCGCGTAAAAATTACATGGGGAATCATTTTAGTTGCAGCAACAGCTGTATTAATGGCTTCCGGTGGTTTAGCGGGGCTACAAACGGCTATTATTGTAAGTGCTCTGCCATTAACATTTGTTGTACTCGTTATGTGTTATGGTTTGGTTCGATCGCTAAATCAGGATCTTCGTGTAGAAAGTAAAAGTTCAATAGCCAAAAAAGAGCATAAACAGACAATAAAGTCGGTTAGTTAATCATTGACTATAAAAGGGGATGTCTCAAAGGAAAAGCACTTATGAGACATCCTTTTTTAATGCAATAATAAGTAGAAAAAATAGAGATAGAATTGAGTTTTTTCATTCTCTATGATAAAATTTTTTAAGATTGGTACTTATAATTAAATGCGGGAAGTGGCTCAGCTTGGTAGAGCACCTGGTTTGGGACCAGGGGGTCGCAGGTTCAAATCCTGTCTTCCCGACCATGTAAAGACGTTGAAAATTAGTACAAATATTCAAGTAGTGTTTCCAATAGAGACACTACTTTTCTACTTTTACAGAAGTGATTTATTACAGTAATACTGTATAAACCGCTGCGGACGGGTTGAATAATAGATAAATGTAAATTTTTTTTAGAAAGGGTGAATTTCTTATGACAGTAGCCCACTTAAAGGAAGAAATCATTGCATACAGTAAGAGTATCGGAATAGATAAAATTGGTTTTGCTTCTGCAGATCCATTTGTAGAACTAAAAAAAAGATTGGAAAAGCAACAAGAGTTAGGGTATCAATCAGGTTTTGAGGAGCCTGATATTGAGAAACGTATAAATCTTGAATTATCGTTACCAGAGGCAAAATCAATCATTGCGATAGCATTGGCATATCCATCAAAAATGGAGAATCGGCCAATAAGTACAAAGGAAGAAAGAAGGGGGATCTTCTGTAGAGCATCGTGGGGTGAGGATTACCATTTAGTTTTAAAAGATCGATTAAAGAAATTAGAGGATTTCATCTTAACAAAAGTACCCGAGGCAAGAGTAGCTTCTATGGTTGATACGGGGGCCTTATCGGATCGAGCAGTAGCCGAGAGAGCAGGTATAGGCTGGAGTGGTAAAAATTGTGCGATTATTACTCCTGAATTTGGCTCATACGTCTATTTAGGAGAAATGATAACAACAATTCCGTTTTCACCTGATACCCCTTTAACTGATCAATGTGGGTCATGTACAAAATGTATTGATGCTTGCCCAACTAGTGCTCTTATACAAGGGGGGCAAATTAATGCACAAAAGTGTCTTTCCTACTTAACACAAACAAAAGATATATTACCTGAAGAATTTCGGGAAAAAATAGGGAACCGATTATATGGTTGTGATACTTGTCAACAAGTCTGTCCTGAAAATAAAGGGAATGACTTTCACTTTCATAAAGAAATGGAGCCTGATCCTGATGTAGTCAAACCAAAACTGATCCCACTATTAAAAATTAGTAATAGAGAGTTTAGGGAGAGGTTTGGAAGGCTATCAGGGGCATGGCGTGGAAAAAAACCAATTCAACGAAACGCAATAATTGCACTCGCACACTTTAAGGATCAACATGCAGTGAGCGAGCTTACTGATTTATTGAGAAATGACCCTCGTCCTGAAATTCGAGGTACGGCAGCATGGGCTTTAGGTAAAATAGGCGGGGATGAGGCACTAAATAAACTAGAAAATGCAAAAAATAGTGAAAAAGATGAGAAAGTGTTGGATGAGATAGATAATGCGATAAAAAGGCTAATAAATTAATGAAATAGTATTGGCAAATTCTTAGTTAATTCAGTAAGATAAGGACAAGACTGGATTGAAAGTAGGTGTATTATGACAAAGAGGCAATTCATTTTCTACGGTGAAATGGATAGTCCCCTTGGTCCTTTGACAATTGTATCCAGTAGTCAAGGTGTTTGTCATATTGAATTTGGATCAATTGAACAAACGTTACCTCAACTAAAGGGATGGTTAAAAAAGCATTTTTTAAAATTTGAACTGATCTTAAATCAAGAAAAATCTCAGCCAGTTATTACACAATTACAAGAATATTTCTCTGGAGAACGTTATCAGTTTGATCTATCACTTGATCTTGTAGGAACGCCTTTTCAAATTCGCGTTTGGGAAGCACTACAAAAAATTGATTACGGAGAAACACGTTCTTATAAACAATTAGCACAAGATATTGGTGCACCAAAGGCAGTTAGGGCTATCGGTGGAGCGAATAATAAAAATCCGATTCCTATTATCATCCCTTGCCATCGTGTAATTGGGTCAAATGGAGCGATGGTAGGCTATGGGGGCGGACTAGATAAAAAAGAGCATCTACTTGAAATAGAAGGCTCTTTGAAAAAAATATCGTAATGATTAGAAAGCTATTAACGTAGCTTTCTTTTTTTTGGTTCTGTAATAGTATTTACTTTTGTATTGTTCTTATACAATCATTGCATTCATATGTTTTAAAAAGGTTTATAATCTGATGGGAGGATTAACCTAATGACTTGGTTTCAGACATTGAAAGCAAATATTGAGAAGTTTAATGACTGTCTTGTTAATGAAACGGAAATAGATCGTGATTATTTAGAAGAGAAAGAACAACGATGTTTATATCGGAAAAAGGAAATTTTACAAAGACGAAATGCAGAAATTGTGAAGTCAACAGTAAATGGTAATGTAATTAGACAACATCAGTTTGAAGATGAACGACAGGTTGAATATTGGCTTCACTATCAATACTTAACAAAGCTGAAGGATAAGTTTTATATTGAAGAAGCAATTCAAACAAGAATGGCGATTTTTAATGATGATACAATAACGAAAGATTATCTGATTCATGATGAGCGAACAATAAATAGTGAAAGAACAGAAAAGATTGAACGGGAAATACAGCCCGAATATCATGATCGCTTTACGTATAATCGACTTGAAGCAATTCGGTATGCAGAAAGGTGGTGGGATGCTAGAAATCCTGCTTATAAAAACTTTAATGATAATTGCACGAACTTTATTTCACAATGTTTGCATGCAGGGAGAGCTCCAATGACGGGGTCTCCGAATCGCTCGAAAGGTTGGTGGTATAGCGGTAATAACTGGAGCTTCAGCTGGACTGTAGCTCATTCATTTCGATGGTATATGAGTGGAGCTAAATCAGGCTTACGGGGGAATGAGGTCTCTCAGGCAGAACTATTAGAACCAGGTGATATTATTTGCTACGATTTTGATGGGAATGGGAGATGGCAGCATACAACCATCGTTGTCGCAAAGGACGCTAATAATGAACCGTTAGTTAACGCCCATACTTCGAATAGTCGGATGCGATACTGGTCATATGAAGATTCAACAGCCTATACTCCTAATATTCAATATAAGTTTTTCAAAATTGTCGATAGATAACAAAAGTCAAGACATGCCTATTTCTCACCTTATCTGCAAAGTGGTATAATAAATACCGATAATTTGAAATGAAGTTGAGGTGAAGAAATGGGATTACATATTGTTTTGTATCAGCCTGAAATCCCTGCCAATACAGGGAATATTGCTAGAACATGTGCCGGTACAAATACGGCTTTGCATTTAATTCGTCCACTAGGTTTTTCAACTGATGATAAAATGTTAAAACGAGCTGGCTGTGATTATTGGCCAAATGTTCATATTCATTATTATGATTCAATTGAAGAATGCTTTGATACTTATAAGGATGGTTATTTTTACTTTATAGAAACTGTTGGAACGAAGGCATATAGTGATTTTGACTATAGCGATCAAACGAAGGATTACTTCTTTGTATTTGGAAAAGAAACGACTGGTCTTCCGAATGATTTATTAGAGAACAATGAGGAACGTTGCTTACGTATTCCACAAACAGATAAAGTTCGCTCATTAAACTTATCGAATACTGCAGCTATTCTTATTTATGAAGCGCTAAGACAACAGAATTTTCCGGACTTGTCGTAATGAAGAAAAAAAAATCGACCTTATATTGGGTCGATTTTTTCTTTGCGGATGTTAGTACTTAAATCAATGAAGTACTGAGCCTAGCTTTTGCGTGGATTGTCATTATAACCAGCAGTTAAGATTGCTGCAAGAAATGCTGCGATTACACCTAGAATTAGGATAGTCCCCATCTTACTCCTCCTCTTGTAACGGAAAATATTATTAGTAGCTCATTTCCTTATTATAGAACATTATTGGAATGGTGTGAATGGCAATGTCGAATCATTTTAGGATTTAACGAACTTTTCAAAATTACTCACTTTTCCTCCATGATTTTGATACTAAATTAGTTGTTATAAAGACAAAGAAACAGATTGAATCTCTATTTATAGTTCTTTCTTGTCAACATGTCTAGTATACATATTAGTAGAAAAAGCAATTAAGTTTTTAATTTTTCGCGAACATTTGTGAATGCAATTATCATAGTCATTTAATCCTCATAAAAATCCAATTATAACAATACAGATAAAAGTAAACATGTCTTTATTAAAAGAAGAGCATGTTCACGGACATCCTCGCATAGTATTTACAAATGGCTGTAAATGGAGATCAGACTTAGTTTGATAAGGAGGAGCGCATGGAAATATTAAATAAGATTCAACGATATCGTGAAGAAGAGAGACGCTTAACGTGGGAAGGTACATTTGCCGACTATTTGGAAATCATTAAGAAAAATCCACAAGTTGCTCAAACAGCCCATTCGCGAGTTTATAATATGATTAAGGATGCTGGCATTGAGGAAGTAAATGGTAAGAAGGAGTATAAGTTTTTCAGTGATCAAATTTATGGATTAGAAGAGTCAATTGAAAGATTAGTAGAGGAGTACTTTCATTCAGCTGCAAAACGTTTAGATGTAAGAAAGCGTGTTTTATTACTTATGGGACCAGTTAGTGGAGGGAAATCAACGCTTGTAACGATGCTGAAGAGAGGGCTTGAACAGTATTCCCGTACTGACAATGGAGCCGTCTATGCAATTAAAGGATGTCCAATGCATGAAGATCCATTGCACCTGATTCCACATCATTTGAGGGAAGATTTTTATGAAGAATATGGAATTAGAGTGGAAGGTAACTTATCTCCACTTAATATGATGAGACTTGAAAAAGAGTATGGTGGAAGAATTGAAGATGTTATAGTTGAAAGAATCTTCTTCTCTGAAGATAAGAGAACAGGGATCGGGACATTTAGTCCATCTGATCCAAAGTCACAAGATATTGCTGATTTAACAGGTAGTATCGACTTTTCAACGATAGCAGAATATGGATCTGAATCAGACCCGCGGGCATATCGTTTTGATGGTGAATTAAACAAAGCAAACAGAGGTTTAATGGAGTTTCAAGAGATGTTGAAGTGTGATGAAAAATTCTTATGGCACTTACTCTCTCTAACACAAGAAGGGAATTTCAAAGCTGGTCGTTTTGCCTTGATTTCCGCAGACGAAATGATTGTCGCTCATACCAATGAGGCTGAATATAAGTCGTTTATAGCAAATAAAAAGAATGAAGCACTTCATTCAAGGATTATTGTGATGCCGGTTCCTTATAACTTACGAGTAAGTGAGGAAGAACGTATCTACCAAAAGATGATTAAGGATAGTGATATGGGCCATGTCCACATCGCACCGCATGCATTAAGGGTAGCTGCAATCTTTACAATTCTTACTCGTTTGAAAGAATCAAAAAAGCAAGGTGTAGATATTGTTAAGAAAATGCGCCTTTATGATGGGGAAAATGTTGAAGGCTTTAACGGTCAAGACCTGGAAGAATTACGCAATGAATTTCAAGATGAAGGTATGAATGGTATTGACCCACGATATGTCATTAATCGTATTTCCTCGGCAATAATCCGCAAAGAAGTAACGTCGATTAATGCGCTTGATGTCCTGCGTTCGATAAAAGAAGGGCTGGATCAACATGCTTCGATTTCAAAAGAAGATCGTGAACGTTATTTAAATTTTATTTCCATTGCCCGTAAAGAATATGATGATATTGCGAAAAAAGAAGTTCAGAAGGCGTTCGTCTATTCATATGAAGAGTCTGCCAAAACACTTATGGATAATTATCTAGATAATGTGGAAGCGTATTGTAACAAGAATAAGCTACGTGATCCATTGACTGGTGAAGAAATGAATCCAGATGAAAAGCTTATGCGTTCCATTGAGGAGCAGATTGGTATTTCTGAAAATGCGAAAAAGGCATTTCGTGAGGAAATCCTTATTCGAATTTCTGCTTATGCAAGAAAAGGGAAGAAGTTTGATTACAACTCTCACGAACGTCTTCGTGAAGCGATCCAAAAGAAACTGTTTGCAGACTTGAAGGATGTAGTGAAAATTACAACATCTACAAAAACTCCTGATGAGTCCCAACTTAAGAAAGTAAATGAGGTTATTGCCCGCTTAATTGATGAGTACGGCTATAACTCAGTTTCAGCAAATGAATTATTGCGTTATGTTGGTAGTTTGTTAAACAGGTAGGATAATCGTAAATAATCCAAAAATCCCCCAAGAGAAAACATTCACCTTGGGGGATTCCTACTTGTATTCGGATGCTCTAATTAAAGTTAAGGGCAAATTCCTTAGTCTTTTGTTGAGCTTCTTCCATTTTTGATTTCCATTCATTTAGAGTAGCTACAGCGTCCTCGTATTCAGAATAAGTAACTTCTTTTGTTCCAGCTAAATCATAATGTACATAATATAGTAGCCCTGTACTAGTGGAATGAATGCTAACTCCTCTTACTATGTCTTTCACAATATTTCACCTTCCGTAAAGTTGTTATAATAACAGATACCATTATAAAAGATTTTATAATTGTTTGTATAGTGTTGTGATGTACAAGATTCATCAATATAATGAATAATATCAATTACTTTTTTTGGAAATCGGTAGGTTTATATGTTCTTTGCTTGTGGAAAAGTATCTAGTGGATAAGAAACGAAGAAAGGATGAATGACATTGGAAGAACTTGATTTTTTAAACGAAGATGAACTGAAAAAGGTAAAAGAGATTCGAAAAAAAATGTCTGGCCCGCATAATGACCAAGAATTTAAGCGGCTTTGTACAGAGATGGCAATCATGATTGAACGTGCGCGGAACAGGAAGAGAAACAAGGGGAAAACGTATGATTATAATTAGGAGCATGCCCGGCTTCTTATTTTTACTTTGGATGAAAAGAGATACTGTCCAACTTAATAGGAGTGAACAATAGAAAACCTTGTGCAGCGATGATGCCAAGGTTTTTTTGTCGTAATAGTAAGTGAAGAAAAATGATAGAATGACTCGTTGCGATAATGTGGAATTGTGGTTGCATTTGTGATGATTATTACCTGTTTGTTAGAAAGCTTGTCTTTTTTTTAGAAAATTGCCTATTTATCACAATTAGTTGTCAACTCTCTTGTCTCCCTGCATAGGATATAATAAGCCAATTTATTTAAAATGATTTTTATCCTTTTTAGGATAGGCAAAAATTGATTTTCTCGTCAGAACAGTATATGTAGAAGTAAAAGATTTGTGAACAGTAATAAGCTGTTTCTTTTTTTTCATCATCGTAAGAAAAATTGGTGTAACTATATGAATGTGTATGTAACAGAGAAGGCATGTCAGATTGGTTAAGTGAAAAACAAAGTTCCTCAAAAACAAAAGTAAAATATTGAGGAGGGGAAGGGAAATGAAAGACCGTAATAAGCAAAATTATGTAGTCTCTCAGGAGAATTGGTCCCTCCACCGCAAAGGGTTTCAGGATCAACAGAGACATCAAGAAAAAGTCCAAGAGGCAATCAGGAAAAACTTACCAGACCTTGTTAGTGAAGAAAATATTATTATGTCTAATGGCCGTGATGTGATCAAAATTCCGATTCGCTCCCTTGATGAATATAAGATTCGTTATAATTATGATAAAAATAAACATGTTGGTCAAGGGAACGGAGACAGTGAAGTTGGTGACGTTGTAGCAAGAGATGGCAGCGGTGAACAAAAAGGCCCAGGAAAAGGCCAAGGAGCAGGTGATCAGCCTGGGGAAGACTACTTTGAGGCTGAAGTTTCGATTATGGAATTACAGGAAATGCTTTTTAAAGAATTAGAATTACCAAATTTAAAGAGGAAAGAGCAAGATCAGATTATTATTGAGGACATTGCATTTAATGATATTCGAAAAAAAGGATTAATGGGTAATATTGATAAGCGCCGTACAATTCTATCAGCGATTAAGAGAAATGCGATGGAAGGAAGACCCGGTTTAGTACCAATCTATAACGACGATCTCCGTTTCAAAACGTGGAATGAAATCGTAAAGCCAGAATCAAAAGCGGTTGTTCTTGCAATGATGGATACATCAGGCTCGATGGGACGTTGGGAAAAGTTTATGGCCCGCAGCTTCTTCTTCTGGATGACCCGCTTCTTACGAACAAAATATGAAACAGTGGAAATTGAATTCATTGCTCATCATACGGAAGCAAAAGTTGTTTCTGAAGATGATTTCTTTTCAAAAGGTGAAAGTGGAGGGACAATATGCTCCTCTGCTTATCGAAAAGCATTAGAGTTAATTGATGAGAAGTATCACCCGACTAAATATAACATCTATCCATTCCATTTCTCTGATGGTGATAATTTAACCTCGGATAATGCACGTTGCCTTAAGCTAGTTAGAGAACTAATGGAAATATCAAGTATGTTTGGTTACGGTGAGGTCAATCAATACAACCGTCACAGTACGTTAATGAGTGCTTATAAGAATATTAGTGACGAACGCTTCCGGCATTATATTTTAAAGGAAAAAGGCGATGTTTATCACGCTATGAAGACGTTCTTCAAAAAGGAAGAAGAAGGTATGACAGTATAAGATTCACACAAAAACCCCCGCTATTAGCTTCGGCTATAGACGGGGGTTTTGTACGTGTAGAAGTGAGAATTATCTTTAATACTTCAATTTATACCAAAAGAAGCTTATAATCTTATGTATATATAATATATTTAATCAGAACATTAGGATGAAGATGAAAAAACATATCGGTATAATATTTTTAGCCGCGTAAAGGCACTTAATAAAGTCTGTTTGGCGTTATTTACTGTATCACCTAAAAATGAAAGAAGAGGTTATTTCTATGGTCATTAAGTCATTTGAAAAAATGTTTAATATTTTATCTTTATTTACTATGGATAGAACTAGTTTATCTATTGCCGAGATTCAAGAAGAACTTGGTTATCCAAAGAGCACTGTTTTTCGTATTTTAAACTCATTAGAGAAATTTGATTACATCGAGCGAAATGAGGAAAACCATCGTTATTCCTTAGGGATAAACTTTTTTAGATTAGGTAGTATTGTACAGAGTCAATTGGACCTTCGTGAGGTTGCTTTACAGACAATGAAAAAAATATCAGAAAAAACTAATGAGACGATCGATTTAAACATTATTGATGGTATCAACCGAATCTGTATTGATAAAGTAGATAGCAATCAAGATGTTAGAAATTTTGTTAGAGTAGGTGAGAGAAAGCCATTATACCTTGGAGCATCTGGAAAAGTCTTATTAGCTTTTATATCCAGTCATGAAAGAGAGAAGATCTTTGACCAATTAGAAGAAGAGGATGACCTTGTCTTTGATCGAAAAAAATTAGAAAATGATATTGGGGATATTAAAGAAAAGGGATATGCGGTTACAAAGGGTGAGCGAGTAGAAGGGAGCTTTGCAATTTCTGCACCGGTTTACGATAATAGTCAAAAGATGATTGCAAGTTTAACACTTGCTGGTCCGATTCAGAGGCTAAGTGATGAGAAGAGGGAATTAGAATTAATCGAAATCTTGATAGGTGGAGCTAAAGAGATATCAGAAAGATTAGGGCATTTTAAGTATCGGTAAAAGGGTTAATGTCTCGATAATTACAAATCGAAAATTCTTGTAATATATTAATGGTGATTTCAAAAAGCACTTCTTTTTATAGAAGTTGCTTTTTTTTTTGATTGAACTACAGCAAAGTAAGTCTAAAGATTTAGGCATCAGTAAGCTAAAGGCAGTCTATTTTTTCTGCAAATACACCTGTTATATCAAGTTTTTTGATTGATTCTCACGTTTAATTCAAAATAATCTGAAATTTAACTATTGACTATAAATATTTCGAAGTGATAGAATTTAATTAAATTTAGAACGTGTTCCACATTGTGAAACGAAATGGTGGGATATAGGAGGGGGATTATTCCTGACATTTCAAAATAGGTTAAGTCAATATGCTTACCAGTTCAAACTTAGTCATGTAGAACAGGACACCATAAATAGAGCCAAACTAATCATTTTAGATTCGATTACTGCTATTGTTCATGGTAACCAGACAAAAGAAGTTTATGATTTGGCACTAAAACTTTCATCGAAAGGAAAAAGCAATAATTCAAATCTAGTTTCTATTTATGGTACATCACTTTATGCGGAGAGACATTTATCAGCATTGATAAATGGAGTAGGAATGGTCAGTGAAGAGTTGGATGAAGGAAATCCACTTGCAAAAGGGCATCCTTCCTGTCACTTTACACCAGCACTACTAGCGTGTGCTGATTCTCAACAGATGAATGGAAAAATATTTTTGGAAAGTTTTATTGTCGGATATGAGCTTGGGTCAAGAGTAGGATCAGCAATTAAACTGAAGAAATCTATCCATCCTCATGGTAATTGGGGCATCGTTGGAGCTGCTTTTGCATTAGGAAAAGCGCATAATTTTACACCAGATGAGTACAGTAAAGCGATTTCGTTAAGCGGGTCGTTAGCCCAGATCTCCTTATGGAAACCGGTATTGGAAGGGTGCCGAATTAGGGATGTTTATATAGGCTTAAACAATTTGAATGCATGGCTACTACCATCCTTAGTTAGCGCAGGATATTCAAGTAGTCCTGAAGTGATTAATGACGTATTCACAAGCGTTTTAGGAGATGAATTTAACGAAGAAAAAGTAGTATCACAGTTAGGTGAAACGTATTTCTTAATGGATACGTATTTTAAATTTTATCCATTTTGCAGGTTTTGTCACGCACCGATTGATGCTATGCGCCAATTATTACAAAATGAGTCTATTACATCAGTTGAATCTATTGATAGAATACGTGTTCATACATATTCTTTGGCATCGATTCTAGACAATCAAAATGTAAACAATGAATTTGCCGGTAAGTTTTCTATTCCTTTCTCTTTAGCCACAACTATTGTTAATACAATACATCCAGATGTCACTCCCGAAGAAAATATCACACGTTTAGCAGAAAAAATTGAAGTTTATGAGGATTCTAATTTAACAGCTTTACTTCCAGCCCAAAGAGTCGCACGGGTTGAATTGCTTTTAAAAGATGGGAAAACGCTTACAAATACAACGTATAGCACAAAAGGCGATGCAAAGGAAGAAAATTTAGAGGTAAAAGTTGTTCGAAAATGTGAACAAATGCTAGCAGAGGTTATTGGGACTACAAATGCTGCAGAACTAATTAAACAGGTAATGGAAATCGAAACTGTAGATAGTCTCAGTGAAATAATGAAATTAACGAAACTAAATTAAATACGGTGAGGGGTGTAAAGATGTGGGATGCTGAGGTAGATGTAGTTGTAGCAGGTGCCGGAGGTTGTGGTTTGGTTGCAGCGCTAGCGGCAGCCGAGCAAGATTTAGAAGTGGCATTATTTGAGAAAACTGAATTTATTTTAGGGAATACTGCCTCAAGTGCAGGAATGATTCCGGCCGCTGGAACCCGTTTTCAAAAGAAGGCTGGGATTATTGAGACTCCTGAAGAAATGGCTGAGGATATTCTAAAGAAAAATCATTATGAGAGTGATCCAGAATTAACGTTAGCACTATGCAGAGAATCGGCGAAATTAATTGAATGGATGGCTGATTCCTTAGGAATTGAACTTTCTCTTGTAAAGGAATTTAGTTATCCGGGACAACGGAATCGTCGAATGCATGCACCTCCATCTAGGTCCGGGTTAGAACTAATAAAAAAGCTGCGGATGGAAGTTACAAAACATGAAAATATTTATCTTACATTAAAATCTGAACTGACTGATTTGATTATGGAAAATGAGAAGGTAATTGGTGTAGAGATTAATACTAGTCATGGAAAACAACGAATTAAAGCAAAAAAAGTAATCCTCGCTACAAATGGATTCGGAGCGAACAAAGAGCTAGTAAAAAATTATATACCGGAAATCGCGGATGCACTTTACTTTGGTTATGAAGCAAATACTGGTGATGCGATAAAAATAGCAGAAAAAATTGGTGCTGCACTTGATAGTTTAACGGCTTATCAAGGACATTCGGCAGTCGCAGATTCTGCTGGGATTTTAGTTACGTGGGGTACGATTATGATGGGTGGCTTTATGGTGAATAAAAATGGTCATAGGTTTGGGGATGAATCACAAGGATACTCTGAATTTGCAAAAGAGGTCTTATTACAACCTGAAAAGCATGGATATATCATTTTCGACGAAGAAATCTACCAACAATTATTATCAATAGAAGATTTTAAAAATTTATCAGAAATGAATGGTTTTAAGTCAGCAGAAACAATCGAGGGGTTAGCTAAGACATTAAATATTGATATTGAAAATCTTAGAGTGACATTCGAGGAATTTGATCAAGCGGTAGATGTCGGTGAAGATGCTTTTGGAAGGACAAGTTTTCCCAAAAAATTGAATGGTCAACTATATGGGATAAGAGTTGTGCCAGCATTGTTTCATACACAAGGTGGGTTACGAATTAATACACATGCACAAGTGTTACGTCAAAACAACAGTGTGATTAATAATTTATATGCTGGTGGAGGAGCAGCTGTAGGTGTTTCTGGTAACCATTCTTATGGTTATATGTCAGGGAATGGTTTGCTCTCTGCCTTAGGATTTGGAAAAATTGCCGGAGACCATGCGGCAGCAATGATTAAAAAAGAAAGGGTTGAAACGAAATGAGATAAGTTTAAGATTGTACATTAGCTTTATACAATTATTATTAAAAACAAATCATAGGGGGTTTAAATATGAAAAAACTAATGTGGTTAGTTATGGCTGTGATGGTTTTTATGACAGGATGTGGTGGAACTGAATCTTCTGGAGGTAGTGAAGGTGGTTCAAGTGGTAATGAAGGCGAATCAGCAGATGTTGTCAAAATTGGAACGTTGCATCCACTAAGTGGTGGACTTGCAAATGAAGGTCAAGAAATGCGCGATGCAATTCGTCTAGCTGTTGAAGAAGTAAATGAAGCAGGTGGTATTCAATCATTAGGTGGAGCTAAAGTTGAATTAGTAGAAGCTGACCATGAAGGTGTGCCAGAAAAGGGAGTCTCTGAAGTACAACGTTTAGACCGTGATGGTGTAGTTGGGATTATTGGTACGTACACAAGTGGTGTAGCACTACCGGCAACACAAGAAGCTGAAAGATCTGGAATTCCTTTTGTCATTGATATTGCTTCTGCTGATCAAGTAACAGAGCGTGGTTTTAAATATACATTCCGTTTACAGCCACCTGCCACAATGATGGCGCAAAACTTTTTGACTTATTTTGAAGCATTAAATGAGATGTCTGATACAAAGTTGAAAACAGCCATTTTAGTTCATGAAGATTCAGTATTTGGATCTAGTATTGCAGATTTAATTGAACAACAAGCAGCATCAAAAGGTTTAGAAGTATTAGAAAGTTTGCCACATTCAGCATCAACGGCAGATCTATCATCTACAATTAATCGTATCAAATCAGCAAAACCAGATATTGTTGTTGTAACTACGTATTTGCGAGACGGTACGTTATTAGTCAACGGAATTCATGAATCAGGTTTCAAACCAAAAGCAATCATCGGTGTTGCGAATGGTGCTTTCAGTAATGCCCAGTTCATTGAAGGTGAAACAGCAAAGAATCAACATATAATGGATGTTAACTATACGATTAACCCGCAAAGTGAATTAGCTAATAAAGTAAAAGAAGATTTTAAGACGAAATTTAACAAAAACTTAGGTCCAAATGCAGCCTACTCATATACATCTACAAAAGTATTACTAGATGCAATTGAACGCGCTGGTTCAACAGATCGCGCTGCAATTAAAGATGCGTTGGGAGAAACAAATTATACTGATCATATTCTTCCGCAAGCTGAGATTGTCTTTGATGAAAATGGACAAAATGTAAATGCTCAAGCTGTATTAAGTCAACTTTTTGATGGTGAGACGAAAGTGGTTTATCCAGAAGAGTTCAAAAATGCAGAACCAGTTTATCCAGTAAATTAAATGAATGAAAGAGACGGGACCTTCTTTTCCCGTCTCTTACAACAAGAAGGAGGGAAAAGAAGATGTCTGCTGATTTATTTGCTCAATCCCTTGTTGATGGTCTATTAATGGGTGGGATTTACGGACTTGTTGCTATAGGTCTTACGTTAATCTTTGGTGTTATGAAGGTCATTAACTTTGCACAAGGTGCCCTAATGATGCTAGGAATGTATGTGACCTATTGGGCATTTACATTAATGGGATTAAACCCCTATTTATCGCTTCCATTAAGTGCAATTGCTTTATTTTTCGTCGGAGCATTTATTCAACGAACTGTTTTATCAAAAATGATAAATGCACCTGAACATAATCAGTTGTTAGTTACATTAGGTATTATGTTATTTATTGAGAATCTTGCTCTCGTTTTATGGAGTCCAGATTTTAGAAGTGTAGAAGTGAATGGTTTAACTCAAACACTCAATGTGGGTTCGATTGGTATTAATATGCCTAAACTTATTGCCTTTATTTTTGCTATTTTCTTAGCTGTCGGTCTGTTTTGGTTTTTAAAACAAACGATGATTGGAAAAGCAATACGTGCAACTTCCATTGATCGTCAAGGTGCTTCACTCGTTGGAATTGCTACAAACAAAATTAACTATATTACCTTCGGCCTTGGAGCAGCATTAGCTGCAGTAGCAGGATCATTGATTACACCGTTCTTTTACACATCACCGACGGTAGGAGCAACGTTTATATTAAAGGCTTTCGTCGTAGTTGTTCTTGGAGGTTTAGGAAACTTTATCGGCGCACTTGTTGGAGGATTGATCATTGGTGTTGCTGAGGCATTAGGTGGGGCCGTTTTACCAGGGACATTAAAAGAATTAATGACGTATATTATTTTTATTGCAATTCTTTTAGTTAGACCAAATGGCTTGTTTGGGGGGAAAGTTCGATGAAAAATTCACGCACATTGTTCGTTCTATTTCTAATCTCCCTGATTGCCTTTCCGTTAGTTGTTTCGGACCAATATTATTTACACATCGGTATTTTAATCTTGTATTATGCACTTGTAAGTCAAGCGTGGAATCTTCTTAGCGGGTACTCAGGACAATTCTCTTTTGGACATGCTGCATTTTTTGGTACAGGTGCTTATGTCTCGACGATATTACTAACCAATTATGCAATTTCACCATGGATTGGAATGTTAATCGGTGCTGGTATTGCTGCAGTGATCGGTCTGTTTATTGGTTTTTTATCGTTTCGATATAAGCTAAGAGGGGCTTATTTTGCATTAGGAACACTAGCTTTTGCTGAAATTTTAAGAATTATCGTGCAAAATTCATCTTATTTTAATAAAACGTTAGGGATGTTAATTCCGCTAGATCCAAACCCATTGATGCTACAGTTTAGTTCAAGGGTAGGGTACTACTACACGATTCTCATTCTAGCAGGGATTGTATCGTTAATCGTATACTTTATTAGTCGATCAAGATTAGGGTATAACCTGATTGCCATTCGTGAAAATGAAGATGCAGCACAATCATTAGGAGTAAATACGTATAAAAACAAGATGATTGCGATTGCGTTAAGTTCTGGATTAACGGCGATTGGCGGAACATTCTATGCTCAATATATTCTATTTATTGAACCACCAACAACATTTGGTAATTCTGTATCAGTTGCTATTCTATTGCCTGCGATCATAGGTGGGATGGGCACAGTTTTTGGTCCAATTGTAGGCGCATTTATCATTATTCCGTTAGGTGAAATTACAAGTGCGCTATTCGGTGATTTTGTTGGGGTACATTTAATGGCCTATGGATTAATTTTAATATTTGTTATTTTATACCTTCCAGAAGGTGTTGTCGGTTGGGTACAAAATAAAATGAAAGAATTAGCAGAAAAAAAAGCGCAAAAAAATGCGAATACGAAAATGTCCAATGTTGAGGTGAAAAGGGGTGAGGCAAGATGAGTTTACTAGAAATTAAGAATCTTACAAAGCGATTTTCAGGACTTGTCGCCGTTAATAATGTGAGCTTAAGTATTGATGAAGGTGAAATCTTGGGCTTAATTGGCCCAAACGGTGCGGGAAAAACAACATTATTTCACTCGGTTTGTGGTTTCCATAATCCTGAAGAGGGATCAGTAAAATATAATAATGAAGAAATAAAAGGTAAGAAACCCGAATTTATTTGCAAGAAAGGAATTGCTAGGACATTCCAGATCGTCCAACCATTTGGGAACTTAACATTATTGGAAAATGTGATTGTTGGTGCTTTTAACAGAGTCAAATCTTTTAAGAGAGCAGAAGCAATTGCACTAGAGCAACTAACGTATATTGGAATGGATTCAAAGGCATATACAAGAATGAAAGATCTCACGTTTCCCGAACAAAAGAAAGTTGAGGTAGCTAGGGCGTTAGCGACTCAACCAAAGGTGTTATTTTTAGATGAGGTTATGTCTGGATTAAATCCGTCAGAAGTGAATGAGTTTATTGAATTGATTAAAGATATTCGTGATAGAGGGATTTCAATTTTCTTTATTGAGCACTTAATGTCAGCAGTTATGGCCTTATCGGACCGGATTGCTGTCATGCATCTTGGGGAAAAAATTGCAGAAGGAAATCCTGAAGAAGTTATGAAGAATAAAACAGTTGTTGAAGCTTATTTAGGGGAGGAAGTGTCATGCTAAAAGTAACGAACCTAAATGCAGGCTATGGAAATGTACAAGTACTAAGAGATATTTCATTTCATGTTGATCAAGGTGAAGTAGTAAGTATCTTAGGGACAAATGGTGCAGGAAAATCAACTACTCTACGTACCTTATCAGGATTAATTAAAGCATGGTCTGGTTCAATTGAATTTGAAGGAACAGCTCTTGAAAAAAAGTCCCCGGAAGAAATTGTTGAGACAGGATTAATCCAAGTACCTGAAGGAAGAAAACTGTTCTCTAGCATGACTGTTTACGAAAACCTTGAATTAGGTGCATTTACAGGGAAGACTCGTAAGAATATGAAGAAAAATATTGAATATTGCTTTGAACTTTTCCCTATTT
Source organism: Anaerobacillus sp. MEB173 (assembly GCF_052119505.1). NCBI lineage: Bacteria > Bacillati > Bacillota > Bacilli > Caryophanales > Bacillaceae > Anaerobacillus > Anaerobacillus sp. MEB173. The sequence goes on along the minus strand of NZ_JBJMAU010000002.1, from coordinate 608,944 downwards.
TAAAGGAAAGAAAAAAACAGCTTGCCGGTAGTATGAGTGGTGGACAGCAACAAATGCTAGCGATCGGACGAGCCTTAATGTCAGAACCGCGATTACTATTATTGGATGAACCTTCAACAGGATTGTCTCCGCTTCTTACAAAACAGGTATTTGAAATTATTAACCAAATTAAAGATGAAGGTGTAACAGTGCTTATTGTTGAGCAAAATGCAACACAGGCGCTTTCCTTATCTGATCGTGGCTATGTAATTGAAAATGGTGAAATTGTCATTGAAGGGAAAGCGGCTAGTTTACTAAATAACGACAAACTTAAAGCGGCTTATCTTGGGATTAGTTCATAATAAATGTCAGTTTAAGAATTACACTTTTGAAGGGAAATGGTCCACATGGTTAAATCCATTGAAAAAATGTTAAAAATCTTGTCTTTATATACAATGGATCGAACAAGTTTGTCAATCAGCGAAATCCAAGCTGAACTAAAATACCCCAAAAGTACAATTTTTAGGTTGTTAGATACTCTTGAGGCTTACAGTTATATTGATCGTAATCCCGATAATCATCGTTATTCACTAGGGTTTAAGTTTTTTAGGTTAGGTAGTATTGTTCAAAACCAACTCGATTTTCGTAAAGTCTCACTCACTACTATGAAAAAGATCATGGAGGAAACAAGTGAGACAGTGGAATTAAATATCATTGAAGGAGCATATCGAGTATGTATTGAAAAAGTTGATAGTCCTTTAGACGTACGAAACTTTGTTAGAGTTGGTGAAAGAAAACCGTTACATTTAGGGGCATCAGGTAAAGTTCTACTTTCTTTTTTGCCAGAAGAAGAGAAACAAAAAGTGTTTGCTTGTATTGGTAATGAACGTTGTTATAACGTCGATAAGCTAAAAGAAGATCTTGATAGGATTAAACAGAATGGCTATTGGGTAACAAAAGGAGAAAGAGTATCGGGGAGTTTTGCAGTTGCTGCTCCTCTTTTTGTTCAAAACGGAGAAATCGTTGCAAGTCTTACCATTGCTGGCCCGATTCAGCGGTTATCCGACGATCATGAGCGGAAATTAGTCAATATTTTGTTAAATGGTGCAAAGGAAATAAATGAACAGTTAGGTTATTGTATGTTCGTGTAAATTAACAAATGATTCAGGTGTAAGAGGAGGGCTTATGAAGAGTTTAGCTACTACTTTATATCGTACAAATTGGGAGGACTACAGTAAGGACACCATCCTAGCTGCTAAATATGTACTGCTTGATACCATTGCGGCGATGGTTGCTGGTATTCAGCAAAAAGAATCTAAACAGCTATTGAAGAGTTTAGAAGAAGACGATTCAGGTACATATCATATTCTTGGAACAAGGGAGTCAACCACTCTTTATAATACGGCACTCCTTCATGGTGCGGCCTCTGTTGTAACGGAAATGGATGAAGGGAATCAGTATAGTAAAGGACATCCTGCTGCACATGTTGTTCCAGCGATGTTGACCTATGTTCAGAAAAAAAATGAATATAGCGGGCAGCAATTTTTATCGACATTAATAAAAGCATATGAAGCATGTTCAAGATTTGGGAGAGCGACAACACTACGTCCAGAGGCCCATGCACATGGAACATGGGGCATAATGGGAGCTGCTGCGGCGACACTGTTGTTAGAAGATGTTACGAAAGAGGAATTCGAGAAGGGAATTCAATTAAGTGCAACATTTGCATTACCAACGTTGTGGAATGCTGCTCTTGAAGGGGCTCTTGTAAGAAATATTTATGCTGGTCATGCCATCGAAATGGGAATAAAAACGTTAGCACTATTAAAGTCAGGTCATATGGCTCCAACTAAAAATATTGAATATGTCTTTTCTACAGTTATTGGTTCTAATTTTGATGAGTCGTCTTTAGTAAGAAGTGATGATGATTTATGGGATATTGAACAAAATTATTTTAAACCGTATGCGTTTTGCCGGTATGCGCACGCACCAATTGATGCCTTTGGAGCAGTTATAAAAAAACATCAACTTTCTCCTTCAAAGATTAGCAAAGTTAATGTCCATACTTATTCTCGTGCTGCAACATTGAAAAACAAGGATTATACGAATATTTTATCGGCAAAATTTAGTATTCCATATGCACTTAGCATTTGGTTAAAAACGGAAAAAGTCGATCAAACAATCTTCACTGATGAACTCCTTCATGATCTTGAGATTCGTGATTTTGCAAGTAAAGTTGATGTGGTAACTTCGAGCGAATTAGAAAAAGACTACCCAAAAGTGATGCCTGCAGTTGTAGAGGTTATCGATACAAGTGGCAATACATATACAGAGAGAATAGACATTGCAAAAGGAGGACCAAATCAAAAGTTAACAACGATTGATTTGGAAGAAAAATTTTGTAGATTAACAGACGGAGTATATATCAAACAACAACAAAAGGAAATTATCAATTGGATTTTAAATATGGAAGAAAAGAAAGATATAAATGAGTTAATTACACTTTGTAGAGCAATAGAAAAATAGAATCGCCGTATTCTATTCTATTAACAGGATTAACAAATTGTTTTTTTACAATTTATAGAATGAAGGTGAATCATATTGGAATTTGACTTAAGTGCACTTGATGCAAAAGAAACGTATCGGCTTTTAACGAGTTGTATCGTCCCGCGTCCGATTGCTTGGGTGACAACAATAGGTGAAAATGGGGTTTATAATGCGGCTCCTTTTAGTTATTTTACCGGGGTATCGATCGAGCCGCCATTAATTTTATTTGCAGTAGAAAGACGAAATGGAGAAAAAAAGGATACAGTCATAAATATTGAAAAAAACAAAGATTTTGTTGTAAATCTTGTTACCTCTACAAATGTAGAACAAATGAATGTAACATCAAAGGACTTTCGGGAAAATGAAGATGAATTAGCATTTGCGGGGTTAACCCCAATGGCTTCAAAAGTCGTTCAATCTCCATCAATTAAAGAATCTCCGCTCCATATGGAATGTAAGTTAGATCAAATCATTGAAATAGGATCATCACCGCATAGCTTAGTGATCGGTGAAGTGATCACAGTAACAGTTGATGATGAGTTGGTTGAAGATGGAAGAATAATAATGGATCAACTGCATGCGGTTGGGAGAATGGGTGGAAAGTGGTACACAAACACGAATCAATTATTCGAATTACCTCGATTGGATTGGCGAAAAACAGAGATAAAGTAGAAGGAAAAGCCCATTGTATTGCAATTTACTAGTTTAGCATGTGATGTATTAAGCTACTAATTGCTAAACGAGATAGTTTGCGATTGACAAGGAGTAGTGCCATGAATGAAGAAAAAAAACAACGTTACTTAATTGCTTTGATCTCGATGTTATTTTTAACAGGAATCGTAGGTACTCGTCCATTGATCCCGCTTTTATCACACGAATTATACGCAAGTGCGATTGAAATTGGGATTATTATTTCCTTATATTCATTCCTTCCTTTTATATTAGCAGTAAAGGTGGGGAAGGTTGTTGATAAGATTGGCTGTAAACAACCTATAATCATAAGTGTGATTATAGGTGGAATTGCATTATTTATTCCTTATTTTTTTCTGTCCATGATTGGAATTTATTTTTCACAAATTCTAGCTGGTATTGCACAATTATTGTTTGTTGTCGCAGCTCAAAGTTTTGCCGGTAGCAATGAAAGCGATAAAGTCAGGGAAAAAAATGTTTTGTTTTTTAGTTTGGGCGTCGCTATTGGAAGTTTTTTAGGTCCTCTTATTGGGGGCCTTTTTTCCGATATATTGGGTTATCGACAAGCATTTGGAATTCTGACTGGAGTTAGTCTGTCTTCACTTTTATTTATTTATATATTAAGGGACACCAAACAAAACAAGAAAGACCAGATTGATAAAGCCAATGAGTATAAGACGTTGGAATTGTTTCAAATTCAAAATCTAAGAAAAGCTTTTTTATTAAGTATGCTTGTTTTATTAGGAAAAGACATGTATATTGCTTTTTTTCCGTTACTTTTGAAGGAAAACAATGCCTCTGACTCTTTAATTGGAACAATAATTGCGATTCATTCTGCTGCTGGGATTATTAGTCGTTGGGGGTTACCGAAGCTACTAGAATATATGAACCGGCATCACATTATCGTTTTAACAATTGTAAGTTCTGGATTATGCTTTGTTTTTATGGCATTTATGGAAGGTTATGTATTTATTGCCATTTTGTCTTTTTTATTAGGGGTCGCTTTGGGTATTGCCCAGCCCTTATCTGTTTCTACGACAATTAACTATTTACCAAAGAATCGAATTGGTGAAGGGCTAGGGGTAAGATTATCGTTAAATCGATTGACACAAATGTCATCTCCGTTAGTTCTAGGTTTTGTAGCTCAATTCTTTGGGATCATCAGCGTTTTTGTAATTGTAGGTTCTTGTTTAATGTTTGGTACAGCAAAACTGGCTCTTCAAAAAAACGAATCTACCTTAATATGTCAAAATAATAAAGAACTTCATTAAATTCAATTTATTTCATGCAATAAATAAAAAGTTTAGAATTTTCCCATGATTCTCTATTGACAGTGAATACGGTTACATTTATAATCCAAATAACAAATTCACATTATGAACTTTATGTTCACAATGCGAACAAAAGAACAAAATAGAGTAATAGAAACTGACTAAAATCTCATGAAGTAACCATAAAGAAATAGAAGGTGAAAAGAAATGACTAATACTAAGACACCAGAAACGGTTCAATCAGTAGAACGAGCGATAGACTTATTGTATTGTTTTTCTCTACATGAGCCAGAGCTCTCTATTAATGATTTTGTTGGTAAGACAGGTCTGAATCGAACAACAGTGTTTCGACTTTTGACCTCTTTGAAAGAAAAGAAATTAATTATAAAAGATGAAGAACGTGGTACTTATAAACTAGGTCTAGCTTTTGTCGGTTTTGGTCAAATTGTTTCTGAAAACCTCGATATTCGCAAGGAGTCTCTTCAAGAGCTTAGAAGACTATCATCACTAACTAAGGAGACGGTCAGTATAAATGTTCTCCAAGCCAACCGGCGAGTTTGTGTGGAAAAAGTCGATGGAAGTCAAGACATAAGGCAATTTGTAAAGCTAGGCTTTCCGTATCCATTACTAAAAGGAGCATCTGGAAAAGTACTTCTAGCCTTTTGTGAGGCCAGTGTTATTGAAAAAGTGATTGAAGAATGGGTGGAAATAAATTCAGAACCATTTAATAGAGACCAATTTATGAAAGAATTACAAGAGATAAGAGATTTAGGATATTGCTTAAGCAAAAATGACCGAGTATTTGGTGCCTATTCAATCTCAACTCCGATTTTTAATGCAGAAAATGAACTCATTGCGGGGTTGTCGATTTCAGGACTCTCAATGCGCCTGACAGAGGAAAAAGAACAAGAATTTATTACACAAGTAATAAATGGGGCGAGAGAAATTTCAAAAAAAATGGGATATATATCTTGAAAGATAGGAGAGTGATTCATGTGGGTCAAACAATCATTGAAAAAATAATCTCAGCACATTCGGACTCACCAGTATATCAAGGAGAAATTGCAGTCGTTACTGTTGATTCTGTCATGGCATCAGATACAACAGCCCCACTAACGATTAAAGCATTTGAAGAAATGGGTGGGAAGAAGGTATGGGATCCTCATAAAGTAGTTCTAGTTATTGATCATGCCTCACCAGCTCCAAATGAGAGAATTGCAAACTTGCATACAATGATGAGAGAGTTTGCAAAAGAACAAGATGTAAAGCTTTATGATGTCGGTGATGGCATTTGCCACCAGCTTATGATTGAAAACAATCATGTTAAACCTGGTGAGTTAGTTTTAGGTGCTGACTCACATACCTGTACGTACGGGGCTCTTGGTGCATTTGCAACTGGAGTAGGATCTACGGACTTAGCGGGTGTACTGCTTACAGGGAAAACGTGGGTAAAAGTACCAGAAACAATCAAAATAGAGTTAAAAGGGTCACTTCAGCCTGGTGTTTCAGCAAAAGATTTAATTTTATCTTTAGTTGGGAAATTAGGAATTGAAGGAGCAACGTATAAGGCGATTGAGTATACAGGTGAAGCCATTGAACCGCTCACACTTGATAGCAGAATGACAATAGCAAATATGTCGATTGAGATGGGAGCAAAAGCTGGTTTTGTTAGTACGAAAGGTCTTCAGTTAGGCTATGATTTTGAACATATTGAGGCTGATTCGGATGCAAAATATGATCAAGTGATTGAAGTTGATGTCTCAGAGTTAGAGCCGCAAGTTTCAATTCCACATTCACCAGATGATGTAAAGTCAATTTCAGAAGTGATTGATATACCAATCCAGCAAGCTTTTCTTGGCAGTTGTACAAACGGTAGATTAGAAGATTTACATGAAGCTGCGAACATTTTAAAAGGAAAAAAAATTCATCCTGATGTTCGAATGTTAATCGCTCCAGCTTCAAAACAAGTGTATTTGCAGGCATTAAAAGACGGAACGGTTGAAATTTTAACAGCTGCTGGTTGTACATTCCTTACTTCAGGGTGTGGACCTTGTGTCGGAACACATTTAGGGGTTCCTGGAAAAGAAGAAGGAGTCATTTCATCAAGTAACCGTAACTTTAAAGGTCGAATGGGGAACCCGGAATCGAAAGTGTATTTAGGCTCTCCTGCTGTAGTTGCTGCAACGGCTCTTCATGGGAAGATTACAGACCCAAGAAAGGTCAACGTAGAGGGGGTATTTCAATAATGAACTTAAAAGGCAGAACACATGTATATGGAGATAATATCGATACGGATAGAATTATTCCTGGAAAGTATACTAAAACGCTAAATTTACAAGACTTAGCAAACCATGTTTTAGAAGATTTGGATCCAGATTTCCGTGCTCGAATGAATAAAGGAGATATTGTAGTAGCAGATAACAATTTTGGATGTGGGTCATCTCGCGAACAAGCACCTCTCGCACTTAAAACGGCCGGTGTGTCGGTTGTCATTGCAAGATCTTTTGCAAGAATTTTCTTTAGAAACGCGATTAATGTAGGACTGCCAGTAATTGAAATTCCTGATCATGATATCAAACAAGGTGATGAGATTAGCGTCGATCTTGCAACTGGGAATGTCTGCAACGTAACGAATGGGAAAGAGTATAAGGGAACCCAGATGCCAGAAGTAATGATTAACATCTTAAATGAAGGTGGTTTAACTAAGTATTTAAAAAAGCATGGAGGTTATGTCGCAATTAAATAGAAAAAGAAAAAAATGAGGAGGAGTGGAACATATGACATTAACAAATCAAAAAAAAGGTCCGCTTGATGGTGTGAGAATTTTAGATCTTTCAACGATGATTGCTGCACCATTTGGGGCTACATTACTAGGTGACTTTGGAGCAGAAGTAATAAAAATAGAGATGCCAGGAAAAGGTGATTCTTTACGAGATATGGGTCCATTCCACGGGGATGAGCCTTTGCGATGGCCTGGTCTGGCACGCAATAAGAAATCATTAACGCTCGACTTGCATAAAGAAGAGGGACAACAAATTTTAAAAAATTTAGTTAAGAAAACAGATGTAATCATTGAAAATTTCCGGACTGGAACATTAGAAAAATGGAATGTAGGATATGAAGAATTAAAAAAAGTAAATCCAAACCTTATTATGATCCGTGTAACTGGTTATGGTCAAACAGGGCCTTATTCAAGCAAAGCAGGTTTTGGGACTCCTGCGACTGCGTTTAGTGGATTTACGTATCTACATGGATATAACGACCGTCCACCAATTAGCCCATCGTTTTCATTAGTTGATTACATTACAGGAATTTATGTTGCGTTTGCAACAACGACAGCGCTCTACCATCGTGATAGTCATGAAGATGGAACAGGACAATATGTTGATATGGCATTATATGAATCTGTCTTTAGAATGATGGAATTTTTAGTGGCCGATTATGATCAAAATGGTGTTATTAAAGAACGTTCACCAGGATTAAGTGGTCATTCCAGTCCTGCTGGAACATTCCAAACAAAGGATGGGCACTGGATTGTGTTAGTGACAAGTTCTGACCGTACATTTGAACGATTGGCCAAAGCGATGGATCGCGAAGATATGCTTGAAGATGATCGGTTCTATACAAACTCGGTTCGACTTCAGCATTTTGAATTAACGAACGGGATCGTTGCTGATTGGGTAAAAACGAAAACAAGAGAAGAGTTACAAGTACATTTAGATAACCACGGTGTACCGATCAGTCCAATTAATAGTATAGAAGATATCTTTAAAGATGAGCACTTTAAAGAAAGAGAAAATATCGTTGAAGTAAATCATCCTCGTTTAGGAAAAGTTAAGATGCCAGGAATTGTTCCGAAGTTTTCTGAAACACCGGGGTCCATTCGCCAAATTGCTCCTGATTTAGGTGAGCATACAGAAGACATCTTGAAAAATCTCCTTGAAATGGATGAAAAAGAAGTAGAAGAGCTAAGAAATAATAACGTTATTTAAACATGGGATTTTCAAACAACTGAATGGAGGCTAATATGAACAATCTTAACCAAGTGAACATTACTGAAGTTTGTCCTCGTGATGGTTTTCAAAGTTTACCAGAGACAATTCCTACAGATGAAAAAGTTGCTTATATTAATCAAATGATGGAATGTGGTTTTAAACAAATTGAGGTGACTTCCTTTGTCCATCCAAAGGCGGTTCCTCAATTAAAAGATGCAAGTGAAGTGCTCGAAAAAATAAACCGTCCAAGTGGTGTTAAACTTCGTGCCTTAATCCCGAATTTAAGAGGACTTGAACGCGCGATTGAAGCAAAAGTAGATAAAGTCAAGCTGATGTTATCAGCAACAGATTCACACAGCAAAAATAATGCAAATGCAACTACATTTGAAGCTATTAAGGGATTTGAACCACTAGTTCAAAGAGCTGAAACGAGTCCTATTCATGTAGGTGGATCGATTTCGGTGGCCTTTGGTTGTCCATATGAGGGTAGTGTACCAATTGAACGCCATATCGAGATTGCGAAACGTTATGAACAAATGGGTATTACTGACATTTCATTAGCCGATACAACCGGAATGGCAAATCCTTATAAAATTAAACGAGTTGTCGAGGCGTTGAGAAAAGAATTCCCGAGCTTTCATTTTTCTTTACACCTTCACAATACAAGGGGAATGGCCTTTGCAAATGCGGTTGCAGGTTTTGAAGTAGGAATTGTTGATTTTGATAGTTCCGCTGCAGGGTTAGGTGGGTGTCCATATGCTCCAAATGCAAGCGGTAACATTGCTACGGAAGATCTAGTTCATGGATTTGAAGAGATGGGAATTAAAACTGGGATAGATCTTAATCGAGTCATTAATATTGCTAAATTACTCGAGCAAAGGTTTCCAATCCAATCTGATAGCTTCATATTAAAGGCTGGTAAGTGTTCCGATTTGCATATTGCACCAAAAGAACAGACGAAAATTGGTAATTAGAAAAGTTGGTAATTAAAAAGTGAAAGGGTGTTGACGATGAAAGTTGATCTTCTCATTAAAAACGGGTTAGTTGTATTTCCAAAAGTTGGAGTTAAGCAAGTGCATTTAGGTGTAAATGATGGGAAAATAGCCGGAATTTTTGAGGACGTAGAACAAATTGAGGCTACAGAAGTGATCGATGCAACTGGACTACACGTTTTCCCTGGTTTGGTAGATGCGCATCAACATTTAGGAATTTACAATTCAATTGAAGAAGATTTTATTGATACAAAGCAACATGCAGTTGGGGGAGTTACAACAATTGTCAATATGGACCGTCAACCTGTAAGTTATTTAGACTTTGTTCCGCAAGTGCAAGAGATTGGTGAGAAAAATAGTTACATCGATTTCACTTATACGTTAGGGATTCTAACAGAGCAGCATATAGATGAATTAGAAGAAACAATTGAGAAATGCGGGATCACATCTTTTAAGTTTTTTAGAAATTATGAGAGACAATTGAATGACAAATTCAATGTAGATAATGGAATCGATTTATCTTCATACGACATAGTTCGTTTACTAGAGAAATTTAAATCTATTTCTCCTAAACTATTACTGGCAATCCACTGTGAAAATATGGATATAAACCGAGCGCTCATTAAGAAGTATAAGGATGAAGGTGCGAATGACGGTTTAAAAACATGGTCATTAACAAGTCCAGGCTATGCCGAAGCGGAATCATTACTAAGCACTCTATATTTAAATAATGTTGTTGGTGGTAATGTCTATATTGTTCATCTTTCTTCAGGTGCTAGTGTCGATGTGTTAGAAAAGATGCCGTGGTTACATGATTCGGGCGCTAAAGTAGAAACATGTCCGCATTACCTTTGTCTAAATGAAGAGGATAGTTTAGATGCAAAAGTTGGACCGCCAATCCATTCACAATCGGATGCAGACAGGTTATGGGAAGGGATTGCAAATGGAACAATTAATTCCATCGGTACAGACCATGTTCCAAATTCTCGTGACAAAAAATATGGCAAAGGTCAAGGTGTATTTGATACTCTCTATGGATTCCCAAGTGTTGGATGCTTGTTACCAATTATGATCACTGAAGGGCATCAAAAAAGAGGATTACCACTTGAAAGAATTGCTGATATCACATCTTATCAAGTTGCAGAATCTTTTAATCTCCAAAGTAAAGGTAGAATTGAAGTTGGTGCAGATGCAGATTTTGCAATTGTGGATATTAATAGTAAGAAAACAATTACACCAGAAATTATGCATTCTGCTAGTGATTATTCCGTTTTTGAAGGACGTGAAGCCGCTGGATGGCCAGTCTACACGGTTAGCAGAGGAGAAGTAATTGTTAAAGATGGAGTACCTACTAAAGAAAACGGCAGAGGGAAGTTTGTAAGAAGATACATCTAAATTTCCCATATGAAAAATAACAGCAGAGGAGGGCTTCATTTGAGCGCGATACCTTTAGGAATTTGGTTTATGTGGACGTTAAATATTGGACTTGCAGTATTAGCCATTGTAATTGCGGTTATCCAAAATAAAAAAGAAGGGGGTAAAATAAAATGGAAATGAATACGATCGTTTTAATTGTCTACCTGCTATTAACATTTTTAATAGCAGGATGGGGCTATAAAGTTACCTCAACTTCTGATGATTACTGGGTAGCCGGAAGATCGTTAGGTGTCATTGTTAGTGTTGGAACCTTCTTTGCTACATTAATTAGCACTTGGTCCGTTATCGGTGCCCCGGGGTATTTTTACGAAATCGGTTGGGCAGGTTATTGGCAATTTGGTGGGACAATCTTAACATCGATTTTTGCTGCAGTATGGTTCGGAGCAAAAATTAGATCAACTGGTCATGTGACTCTTCCTGATATATTAGCAGCTAGATACTATAGTAATAAAGTTAGAGTATTAGGTGCAGGACTAATCTTGGTAGCAAGTATGATTTTCTTAACGGTTCAAACGTTAGGAGCGGGGATTATTCTAAATCAAATAACGGGCATTGATAAAAATATAGGAGTAATAATTGGAACGGTTATCTTCTTATTATTTACGATAACAGGTGGAATGCACTCTGTTGCTTGGACTGATTTAGTTCAAGGTGTGTTGATTTTTGTTGGGATCTTAGCGGCAGTTATTATTGGTTTAGTGAAAATTGGTGGTTTTGGAGAAATGCATCTTCAATTAGCGACACAACATCCAGAATTTCTTGATCCTTTTGCTGGTGGGAAAATGGGATTACTCATGATTCTAAACTGGTTTGTGATCTGGGGAGTGGGGAACATTGGTACTCCACAATTTATGAGTCGATTTTTATCTGCTAAAGACACAAAGGTGGTTCGATTAAGTCAAGGGATCACAGCATTAACTTTTGCAATATTCTTCTTATTAATCGGTACTTTAGGGGGGCTTGCAAAGCTATTCTTTCCTGGGATCACTGATCCAAGTACTGTAGGTCCAACTTTTGTAACTGAAATGCTTCCTCCTTTATTAGGGGCAGTGATTATGAGTGCCTTAATGGCAGCAGCAATGTCAACGGCAAGCTCTGTATTACTTGTAGCATCAACAACATTTGTTAATGACTTCTATAAAGCATTCAGTAAGAAAAAAATTGAGGATAAGAAACTTGTTTTATCTTCTCGAATTGTGACTGTATTTGTTTCTATTGCAGCATTAATTTTTGCACTAATGGAAATTTCCACGATATTCTGGTTGCAACCAAATATGGTAGCGACAATGGGGGCGGCAATTGGAACAGCATTAGTGGCAACGTTTGCATGGAAAAGAGCCAATAAAGAAGGAGCGATTGCTAGTATTATAGCAGGAACGCTAGTAACGACATTATGGTTTGCCTTTGGTTTACAAGCGACTACTGGATTCCATCCTGTAATTCCAGGGACATTAGCGTCAATTCTATTAATGGTAGTAGTAAGTTTAGTAACAAAAGCACCACCACAGCATGTTATTGATGAGTTTTTTAATGAAAATAAAAAAAATGCTGTTCATGAAAATGATCAAGAGGCAGTGTAATTAGATTCAACCTGGAAAAAACGATCGGATTTTTTTAAAAAGGGGAAATGTACTATGTCAAGAGTAAGACCATGGGAAGAGTTATTAAGTGAAACAGATAAAGAAGTAGTCAAAAAAGGTGGATATGGGAAAAGCAGAGGTCTTGGAAAAAAACCATTAATTATGGTCATTGATATTCAAAATAATTATGTAGGAGAGGATAAGCCGATCCTTGATCAAATTGGTGAATGGCCATCTGGTGGAGGAGAAGCCGGCTGGAGAGCTATCGAAAAGGTAGAAAAGCTGTTAGATAAAGCCAGAGAAGATAATGTTCCAATTCTTTATACGCGTAACGTACAAAAGAATATTAGCTTTGATAGCTTTAGTAATAAAACAAATCGTGATCAATCGAAATATGTAGATGGCCATTTTGGTGCTGAAATTGTAGAAAGAGTTGCGCCAAAGGAAGGCGAGCTTGTTCTTGATAAAGCTTATGCTAGTGCTTTCTATGCTACTCCATTAGTCAGTTGGCTAGTGAAGTTAGGTGTAGATTCATTATTAATCGTTGGTGGGTCAACAAGTGGCTGTGTCCGAGCAACTGCTGTTGACGCAGTAAGTAGAAATTTTAATGTGGCAATTATTGAAGATTGTGTATATGATCGGATTGAATTATCTCATAAAGCAAGTCTATTTGATCTTTGGATGAAATATACGGATGTCATTAATCTTGAAGAAGCCATCGACTATATTGATAAGTTGGAAAATGAATGAAGTTAGGTAATTTGTAATTACAAATGGAAACGTTTAAGTAGAGGCTATCTTTTTATAGTTTGATAGCCTCTACTTTAGTTAGGAAGATATTTTTTCAATTGTAAATTGATTATGAACAATTGTTACCATTTCACTTTTCTTTTAGAGGGAATGCCATTGGAGAAATCCCTGCTGACAGCTATGACTGTTAGTAGGGATTTTTTTGCTGTTTTTTTGTCGAAGAATCGATAAATGCCGATAAGTGAAAAGAAACCAGCAATGAACAAAAAGAAACTGCCACCGAACGAAAAGAAACCAGCTAATTATAAAAATAAACGGCTAAAACTTATGGTTATACGTCTTTTATTGTCCCCTTCGATACATAATATCTTTATTTTGTTAAAAACTGTTCATAGTTTAATTCAAAATGAGAGGAAGAGAATGTTAATGCAGTGTAAAAGTATGAAAGTTGTAGTAATCGGAGCTGGTGCGGTTGGTTCGAGCTTTGCTTATGCATTATTAAACCAGGGATTTGTTAGAGATTTGGTTATCCTTGATCTAAATCATGATAAGGCCGAAGGAGATGCCATCGACCTTCTTCACGGGATGCCATTTTCTTCTCCGATGAATATATGGGCGGGTACATATGACGATTGTAAAGATGCAGATTTAGTTGTCAATTGTGCGGGGGCGAATCAGGATCCGGGAGAAACTCGCCTCGATTTGCTTGAGAAGAATTCAAAAATATTTAAAGAGATTGTTGATCAAGTTATGCAAGCTGGTTTTACGGGTATCTTTTTAATTGCCACTAATCCTGTTGATGTATTAGCCTATGCAACATGGAAGTACTCAGGGCTGCCCTCTAATCAAGTAATTGGGTCGGGAACGGTGTTAGATACGGCAAGATTTCGCTATTTATTAGCAAATAAGTTTAAGGTTGATTCAAGAAATGTTCATGCATTTATTCTAGGAGAACATGGTGATTCATCATTACCAATATGGAGTCACGTTACGATTGGCGGTAAGCCTTTAGCTCATTTTGACGATGAGAATAAACCGAATGATGAAGAACTAGAAGAGACATTTATTAAAGTTCGAGATGCAGCATACGAGATTATTAAGCGAAAAGGTGCGACATATTACGGAATAGGGATGGGGTTAGCACGAATTACTAAGGCGATTGCCAGCAATGAAAATGCGGTCTTACCAGTTTCGGCACTTTTATCTGGTCAATACGGTCATTCTGATGTTTATACAGGAGTACCTGCAATCATCAATTCAAGTGGAATTCGTGAGCTAGTTGAATTAAAACTTAATGAAGAGGAAACAATGCGCTTTGAAAAATCGGTCAAGATACTTAAAGGATTTATTGATAAAATTTTCTAGTATGGAATCTATTCTTTATTATGAATATATTAAGGAGTAATTTATTTTGTGGGTGAGACGACAAGCACACACCTGTTAGCAGTTTAAGCTGTTAACAGGGTTTTTCTTGTGGCAATGGGAAAACTATGAATCCTATCCTAAATGATATTATATAGTGGTAAAATATTATGTTGCTCAATTTATATTAACAGGAGGCAAATTGTAAGATGAAATCGGTATACAATCGTTTTTTTGAATGGATTGAATCTTTTTTTTATGTAATAGATATAAGGGGAATAAGTATAACGATAATGGATGGAGATAAAAAGGTATTTGTAAAAAAATCACTGGATTATGATTTACATTTAAACAAAAAGGCTACAGAACTTAATATTCAAATCTGTGAAAATACTGTACTACTTATAACCTTAAATGTGGAGGCTACTACTGACCAAACTTCTAAATGGGAGCCGTTAATTACGAACCAGTGGAAATTAACCAATGAGTTGCATTCCTACGATTATCAATTACGTGCCAAAGAACTTCTACTCTATACTTCAAAAAAATTATCTTCTTCTCTACGGTTAGAAGATCTGTTAAGTATGATTCTCGATAATACCCTTGATGTAATAGAAGCAGCCGATTCCTGCAGCTTATATCTCTATGATGAACATGAAGAATTACTAGTACCAAAAGTTACAAGAGGATTCAATTGGAAGTATATAAAAGAAATAAAGTTTAAACCTGGTGAATCGTTGACCGGAATGACATATTTGAATCAAAAACCGATGATTTTTCATAAATCAAAAGATGTTTATAAAGGTATGGAAACGATGAGACCAGAAAATTGGGAGTATTTTCTTAAATCATTACCGCTTGTAAATGATGAGCCCGCTGTTTCCAAAAGTGCTATGTGTTGTCCATTTATTGTAAAAGGTAAATGTCTAGGGGTCGTTTCGATTAATAATTTTTTTGGAAATGCACATTTTAAAGAAGAGGATTTAGAATTGCTTGAGGCTATTTGCAATCAAGCTGCGTTGGTGATCGACCGCGTTAATCTATTTCAAATAACTGAAAGTAGGGCTGAGGCGCTCAAAAAGTTAAATAATACAATTAAAAAGAAAAATGAAATGCTAAAGTATGCATCAAAGACTCATAAGCAATTGACAGAGTTAGTCCTGCAACAAAAAGGTATAGAGGTGATAACACAGACAATTAGTGTGATTATAAAAAAGCCGATTATTATCTATGATGAATTTGTTAATGTATTGGCCACTTCAAATAGTGAAACTGAGTATGGTTTTGAAATTGATATGCCACCTTTTCTTGAACAATTCAAGCAAATGAGTGTGACGATGGAAGAGATAGAGATTTCCCCATCATCGAATAATCCAATACGTACACCGATATTACTCGAACCCATTATAAAATCGAATGAAGTAAAAGGGTATATGCTGATTTTAAAAGGGAATGATCCTTTGGACGAGCTTGAGCATATGTCAATTGAACATGCGTGTACTGTTGTTGCACTTGAACTTTTGAAAAGAGAAGTTGTGTATGAAACGAAACAGCGTCTCAAAGGTGAGTTTCTCGATGACATTCAGTCTAATGTTGTTGATATTGAATTATTAAAGAAACAAGCCAAGTATTTAGGAATTAGTGATAAGTACAAGTACAATTTTATTACTGTAGATATTCACTCAAAGCAATCCGAAGATGTGTTTACAGGGGTAAAAAATAATAAATACTTACAGTTAATTATTGAACGTATTATTACACAAAAGAATCCTGATAGTTTAGTTTTTAATCGGAAGAACGGCTTAAAGGCATTGGTGGCCTGGAATAATGAAACCGAAGAAGATTCTTTTTTGAGTAAGGCAAAAACATTAATAAGTGAAATTGAGAGAATGATTCATCAATATGTACCTCATCTTCATTGCTCTTACGGAGTTGGAAGAATTGTTGATTCGGTAGATAAACTACCTTTATCATATAGTGATGTTACTCAGTGCTCAGAAATTATGAAGAAAAAAAACATGTTTGGACAAATGATAACATACCGAGAAATTGGACCGGCAAAAATCATTATGAAGAGTACCGAAGAAGAATTATACCAATTTGTCATTGATCAGCTCCAACCGTTAATCCAATATAATCATCAAAACCGTAATGAATTGATTAACACTCTGGAAGTTTATCTAAACTTTAATCAAAATATGAAGGAGACGGCGCAAGAATTGCATTTGCACTTAAATACACTATCTTACCGTATCAAGAGAATAGAGGAAATTTTGGGACTGCAATTAAAGGATGGAACGACGATTTTTAACCTTCAATTAGCATGGCATATACTTAACTTTTTGGGTGTTAAGGACAAGTGGCTCAAACTAAAACAGTAGTACTTTTTCGTGAAAACTTCAAAAATATTATTATTTTTTTGGTGGAATTCCAAATAAAAGTTATCGAAAAATTAAATATAATAAAGTGCATAGTTATAAATTTTGTAGAAAAAAGTCGGAAAGTGTTGATTTGTCAATAATAAAAAGGGGGATTAAATATGAAGAAAACACGTTTATTATTCGCTTTACTCATGACTGCAGTGTTAATGCTTCTTGCGGCTTGCGGAGGAGGAAACGACGCACCTCAAGATTCTGAGGGTGCAGATACTCCACAACAAACGTATAAGTGGAGCATTGGTTACAATACTGTAGAAGGCTCTGTGAAGGATGTAGCTGCAAAGCGTTTTAAAGAAATTATTGAAGAGAAAACTGAAGGTCGAGTAGAGATCGAACTTTTCCCAAATGAATCATTAGGTTCTGAACAAGAAATGTTAGAAGCTGTACAAGTAGGGGCAGTAGATATGCAAATTGCTGGTGCAAACTTAACGGCGAATACAATTCCAGAGTATGCATTACTTTCTTTACCTTTCTTAGTGAATGGATATGATGAGGCATATGCAGTTCTTGATGGACCAATCGGTGAAAAATGGAATGCATTAGCAGAACAGCACAACCTGAAAGTTATTGGTACAACTGATTTAGGTGGTTTTGCTCAAATTACAAATAACATTAGACCAATTCATACACCTGAAGATATGAAAGGAATTACAATGCGTTCACCTAACGATGTGACGTTAATTGAAACATTCCGTGCTCTTGGAAGCTCTGTATCAACAATGCCATTTACTGAGGTTTACTTAGGACTTTCTCAAGGTGTAGTTGATGGACAGTTTAATCCATTAGACGCTATTTATGAAACAAACTTCCATGAAGTACAAGATTATCTTGCTATTACAAATATCTCATTTTACTACTCCTATTTCTTTATGAACAATGATTTATTTAATAGCTTAGATGAAGAGTTACAGGCAATTGTTTTAGAAGCGGCAGAAGAAGCAAAATTAGTTTCAAGAGAATTTACTTCACAAAAAGATGCTGAAATGCTGGAAATCCTTGAAGGAGAGTTTGTAGAGATTACAACTCCTGATACTGAACCATTTAGAGAAAAGGTTCTTCCTGTTTATGATACTGTAGCAAAAACTGTCGGAGAAGAAGCTGTTGAAGAGCTTCAAGCATTCTTAGAAGAATACCGTCAAAATAATCAATAATAATTTTGTTTTGGGATGTGAGCTGCAATTTACAGCATCGCATCCCTTTTTATAAAAGGAGGTTACATGATGAAGGATGGAAATAGCCAAAAGGTTATCGATTATTCTATAAAAGGGATTAATTTTGTTACTGGGCTATTAATGGTGTTACTAACATTAATTGTTTTTATAGAAGTGTTGAGTCGTTATTTCCTTAAGCTCCCACTGACTTATACGGGTGAGTTGACGAGCTTAATCTTTCCTTGGATGATTTTTATCGGTGCAATATCCGTGACAAAGGAAGACGGACATTTAGCTATTAATTATTTTAGATCATTAATGCCAAGAACAGGGCAAAAAATTGCACTTATTATTACGAAGTTAATTATGATCTATTTTTCAGTTTTTATGGTGATGTCAAGTTATCAGTTATCACAGGTTGTTACGAATCAACTTATGCCGATGCTTAGGATCTCAAAGTCCTGGCTCTATATTTCAGGGACAGTAGCATTTATTGGTGTAACGATTATTCTAATTTATCAACTCATTTTAATTGTTCTTAACAAGATGGAAGCACCAAAGGAGGAGGATTTATATGATTTGGATCATGATCGCTAGTTTCTTTTTTATGATCTTATTTGGTGTCCCAATTGCATTTGCAATGGGGGGATCAGCGTTAATGTATATCATGGTGGAAGGAATTCCTCTTTCAATGGTTGCGCAACGTTTCTTTTCAAATACACAATCATTTGCATTCCTGGCAATCCCATTTTTTATTCTTGCCGGAAACTTTATGGTACATGGGAATATTGCTCAACGAATCATTAAGTTAGCTGATTCATTAGTTCGTCAATTACCTGGGGGACTTGGGTGTGTATCTGTTGTTACAAGTATGGGGATGGCCGGGGTTTCAGGATCATCCGTTGCAGATGCTGCATCAACTGGGAGTGTTCTCATACCGGAAATGAAAAGAAAAGGTTATTCATCATCATTTTCCGCTGCCATTAATGCATCTAGTTCAGTTGTAGGTATCATTATTCCGCCAAGCAGTACCATGATTATTATTGCTTGGTTAGCCAATTTGTCAGTAGCTGAAATGTTTTTAGCAGGGGTTATCCCAGGAATCTTAATAGGTCTTGCTTACTTAATTTTAACGGTATTCATTTCAATTAAGCGAGGATATCCAAGAGAAAGCAGACCAACGATAAATGAGATTTTAAGAAATATTAAAAACGCAATGTGGGCTCTTGTATTACCGATTTTTCTTATTTATGTTATTGTATTTGGAATTGCGACAGCAACTGAGGGAGCTGCATTAGCAGCAGTATATGCTTTTGTAATAGGAGCATTCGTCTATCGTACATTAACTTTTGATAAAATCATCAAATCAATCAAAGAGACGGTTTACGGAACAACTGTAGTTATGTTAATGGTCTGTACATCAATGATCTTTACTTGGGTGTTAATCTCTGAGGGGATCCCTAAGATGATTGCAGAACTATTATTAGGGTTAGGTCTATCAGATTGGATGCTTATGCTTGTAATGGTACTCATTCTTCTCATGGCAGGAATGGTTATGGAATTGGTTCCAAATTTATTCCTCTTTATTCCGATATTCTTCCCTATTGCAATTGATGTAGGGATGGACCCGATGCATTTTGCGATTGTGATGCTTTGTTCTTTAGCACTTGGTTTATTTACTCCGCCGGTTGGTTCGTCCTTATTTATTTCATGTCATTTAGCGAAAATTGATATGGAAAAAACGGTCAAAGATATTCTTCCATATTTTATTGTTGGTGCTGTAGTTGTATTGTTATTAACGTATATTCCATCTTTAACACTTTGGTTTCCAAGCCTATTTATAGATTAAGGTTTGTATGGCTTTTTATTTAACCAACCATGAGAGGAGAAATCATGTTAGATAAAATATACAACCGACTTAATGAACTGTACCCAGAAATGATTGAAAAAAGAAGATATTTCCATATGAATCCAGAACTATCATTTAAAGAAGTTCGTACACCGAAAAAAATTGCCGAGTTTTTGCAAATGTTAGGAATTGAAGTGCGCACGGGAGTAGGTGGACGTGGCGTTGTAGGAGTGATCCGTGGAGGAAACCCTGGAAAAACGGTTGCTTTACGCGCTGATTTTGATGCTTTACCAATTCAGGATGAGAAAGATGTAGATTATAAATCACAAGTGCCGGGTGTTATGCATGCATGTGGTCATGATGCTCATACAGCAACGTTGCTTGCAGTAGCTAAAGTCCTTTGTGAATATCGTGAAGAACTTTCTGGGAACATTGTACTTCTGCATCAGTTTGCTGAAGAAGTATCTCCTGGTGGAGCAAAAGCGATGATTGAGGATGGATGTTTGGATGGCGTAGATGCTATTTTTGGTACACATTTATGGTCAACACTTCCTGTTGGTGAAGTGCACTATCGAAGTGGCAGTATTATGGCGGCAAGTGACCGCTTTGATATTACTATTAAGGGGAAAGGTGGACATGGTGCAGCCCCTCATGAAACAGTTGATTCCATCGTGGTGGGATCAACGATTGTAAAAGAATTACAACAAATTGTTAGTAGGAATATTAACCCGCTAAAGCCAGCCGTTGTGACTGTTGGATCATTTCATGCCGGAGAAGCCTTTAATGTTATTGCCGATCATGCAAAGATTATTGGAACAGTGCGAACACTCGATATTGACACTCAAGACTTAATCATTGATAAGTTAGAGAAAGTGATTAAAGGTACTTGTGAAAGTAATGGTGCAACGTATTCGCTTGATTACCAAAAAGGCTATCCAGTAGTTTATAATCATGAAAATGAAACAAACCTTTTAGTTGCGAGTGCAAGGCAAGTTGTTGGAGAAGATCGAGTGAAAGAGATTGATCCAATGATGGGTGGAGAAGATTTTGCCTATTATCTGGAAAAGGTACCAGGAACATTCTTTTTCACCGGTGCTGGAAATGTCGAGAAGGATATTATTTATCCGCATCATCATCCAAAATTTGATATTGATGAAGAGGCAATGATCGTTGCTGCAAAAGTATTAGTCACATGTGCGATTAATTATTTACGAGAAACAGATGAATTGTAAATGTTTCAGAAATGAATAAAAGTAAGGGGATTTTTCAATGGAAACCACTTTTTCTAGAGAAAGATTACTATTTGAGCAATCACAATGTAATGAAATTAATCATATCGACGTTCAACAGTTCGTGAATCGTCTTTCAAAATTAGCTGAAATCGGTAAGACAGAAACTGGGGGAATTAGCCGGTTTCCTTATACAGATGAATATGAAGAGGTTACAAACCTTTTTAAAAGCTGGATACAAACGGCTGGCTTAGAAGTAAGAGAAGATGCTATTGGCAACATTATTGCAAAATACGAGGGTCAAAATCCAGATTTACCAGTAGTAATGACGGGATCTCATTTAGATACGGTTCCTAATGGTGGTGCTTTTGATGGGGTTCTAGGTTGTTTAAGTAGTTTAACGGCCATTGAGTCTTATATCAAAGAGAACAAACGCCCTTTACGATCAATCGAATTAGTAGTGTTTGTCGATGAAGAAGGATCAAGGTTTAATCATGGTTTGTTTGGTAGTCGAGCCATCGTTGGAGAAGTCTCTGAAAAGGACTTAGCAAAGTATAGTGATGATGCGGGAATATCCTTAATTGATGCAATGAAAAAGCAAGGCTACAACCCTGAAGATATTTCATCAGTCTACCGAAATATAAATGATATCCATGCTTTTCTTGAATTGCATATTGAACAAGGGAAAATCCTTGAGTATGAAAATAAAGATATAGGCGTAGTAACAGGGATTGTAGGCTTAACAAGAAGAACATTTACTTTCTATGGAAGTACAGATCATGCTGGAAGTACGCCAATGAATATGAGAAAAGATACGGTTGCGGCAGCAGCAGAATTGATAAGTGGTGTGGAAAAACTACCAAGTAATTTCAGTGATACCGCGGTTGCTACGGTAGGGAAAATGAATGTCTATCCGAATGGTACAAATGTGATTGCCGGTAAGACAGAAGTCACAGTGGATATGAGAGATATTTCTGAGGATACTATAGTCAAACTAGAAGAAGCAATTACAGAACTTGCTAATAAAATAGCAAGAGAAAGATCATTAGAATTAGATATTCAATCTGGAGATATAATTTCACCAGTTTTAATGGCTGAAGAAATCAAACAGATGATTAAAGATTCAAGTGAACAGCATCAATTATCGTATCGTGAAATGCCAAGTGGTGCAGGTCATGATGCGATGAATATGGGAAGGTATGTCCCGACAGGTATGATTTTTGTTCCGAGTCATGAGGGAAAGAGTCATTCCCCAAGAGAGTGGACATCACTTTCTGATTGTTTGAATGGAATACAAGTGTTAAAAGAAACTTTGTATCAATTGGCTAGCCGATAAAAACTATTTTCTCCCCAGTATGCAACGTTTGTATACTGGGGATTTTTCATTTTAGATTGTTATGTCGTAGTTGAAGAGATTTCGAGAAAGCTATACTTCAATTGTAGGTGAATACGATCTCTTTAATGCTGTTTGTAATTTTGGCAGTAAAACAAGGGATGCAGCCGTAACGACAATATCAAGTGGCAGATAGGCAACCATCCAACTCCAGGCCATTGTATAGCTAAAACCATCAGGAGCTTGTGCCCAAATTTTGAAGGCAAGAAACATGAAGTTTGTACCAATGATGTAATTACATAAAACACTAAGTATGCCAGCCGAAATATAATGTTTCTTTGTAGCAGTTTTTCGATCAGCAATAAGTTTTCCTGTTACGTAAGCCACAAAAATAAAAGAAATGATAAAACCGAATGTAGGGCTTAGTAATTGGGCAGGTCCACCTTTAAATTGTGCAAAAACAGGCGCACCTACTAATCCAACAAGCATGTATGTAACCATAGCAAGTGACCCCAATCGACTCCCTAACAATCCCCCAGCCAAGATCGCAAATAAAAGTTGAAGTGTAATTGGAACTCCTCCTATCATTAAAAATGGTGAAACGTTTGCTCCGACTGCCATTAAGGCTGCAAACAAGCCACACAGAACGATGTTTCTAGCTTTTGATACTCTCATGATACCCTCCTATTGTAAACTGTTATTATTTTAAGGTTTACAAATACCTTGAATAAGATTTTCTCATATGTTAACTTAAAAGTAAATATAGTTAACAAAAGAGGTGAACTAGATGAATGGATTTTTTATTACGGGAACTGATACCGATATTGGAAAAACATTATCAACGACATTACTTACTGCATATTTTCACAGACAAGGAAAAAACGTGATTCCATATAAGCCTGTTCAAAGTGGAGCAGTAGAATATGATGGAAAGCTCGTTGCCCCAGATGTGCAACTGTACCAACTCGTACTTCCTTCATTGAACGAAGCAGATGGATGTACATATTTATTAAAAAAGCCAAGTTCCCCCCATTTAGCAGCTAGAGAGGAACAAGTTCATATTCAGCCTGAATCTATTTTGAAACATTATCAAAAGCTTCAGCGTCTGTATGAGGTTGTTTTAGTAGAAGGAGCTGGTGGATTAATTGTACCGATGAATGATACTGGTTATTGCGTCATTGATTTAATAGAAGAGATGAGACTCCCGGTTATCTTAATTGCTCGTGCTGGGTTAGGGACAATTAATCACACTGTACTTTCGATTATGGCTTTACGCCAAAGAGGTATTCCAATAGCGGGTATTATACTGAATCGTGTACAAAAGGGTGACTCGATTATTGAAGAGGATAATCAGAAGGTAATTGAACAGTTAACAAATGTCCCGATCCTTGGTGTTATCCCTTATATTGAAAACATAGAACAAACTCTCCAAGATGAACAATACTTGGCCCACTTATTTGCGACGTTTCAGTTAGATAATCTTATGGAGGGGATAAATGATGAATCCACAAGCGCTATTAGAAAGTAGTAAAAGGCATCTATGGCTGCCATTCACACAAATGACCGATTATGAACGAGACCCATTAATCATTGAAAGTGGTGAAGGGATTGTACTTAAAGATATCTATGGTAATGAGTATTTAGATGGTTATTCTTCACTTTGGTTGAATGTCCATGGTCATCAAAAAAAGGAAATTGATGAGGCGATAAAAAAGCAGTTAGATAAAATTGCTCACTCGACGTTACTAGGTGCAGCAAATGTTCCGGCAATCGAACTTGCCGATAAATTAATTGAAATTGCCCCAAACAATTTGCAGAGAGTATTTTATTCTGATTCAGGTGCAACTTCAGTTGAAATTGCAATTAAGATGGCCTATCAATATTGGCAAAATAAAGGACAAACCAAAAAATGCAAATTTGTTTCCTTATCAAACGGATATCACGGTGATACGGTTGGCGCGATTAGTATTGGGGCAATTGATTTGTTTCATCGTATCTACGGGGCATTAATGTTTGAGTCCATAAAAGCTCCATTTCCAATTACCTATCGTAACCCTATCGGAAGTAATGAGGATACGATTAGAGATGAAGCGATATCAGCCTTAAGGAGAATATTTGAAGAGCAGCATGAGGAGATAGCTGCGATTACTGTAGAATCAATGATTCAAGGAGCAAGTGGGATGCACGTCATGCCAAAAGGTTATTTAAAAGGCATTGAAAAGCTATGCCGGGAATTTAACATTTTGCTCATCGTTGATGAAGTGGCAACAGGCTTTGGGCGAACAGGGAAAATGTTTGCAGTTGAGCATGAGGGTGTTCAGCCTGACCTCATGACGATAGCAAAAGGGATAACAGGCGGATATCTTCCAATCGCAGCAACACTAACTACAGAAGATGTCTATAACGAATTTTATGGTGAATATGAGGAATTAAAAACATTCTTCCATGGCCATTCCTATACAGGGAATCAATTAGGATGTGCAGCTGCACTCGCTAATCTTAAAATATATGATGAAGAAAATCTGGTAGAACAGGCGGCAAAAAAAGCTAGACTCATAGAGAGTGAACTAAAGTCATTGACAGAGTTTAAACACGTAGGTGATATTCGTCAGTTAGGTTTAATGTGCGGGATTGAATTGGTTAAAGACCAAGATACTAAGGAAGCCTTTCCTTTTGAAGAAAGAGTAGCATACAAAACGACGTTAGAAATGAGAAAGCAAGGGATGTTAACGAGACCGCTTGGGGACATCATTGTATTTATGCCACCATTAGCTAGTACAGATGAGCAATTACTTACCATGATTGAGATTATGAAAAAAGCAATTGAGGTAACAACGATGGATAAAATGTAAGGGGAAGTATAAATTCCGCTCTTAACTGATATGTTAAAAGCGGAATTTTTTTATCTGAAATTCAAAAAATATCATTTATAGAAGATGAAGTAGACCTATTAACGATGAGAAGCACAAATGTTACAATTGACGGAAAAGTCTGTATAATAGAAATAACCATTAAGTATACTAGGATTTGAAATTAGGTGAGAATGTGAAGGGATTAATAGGTCGCAGAATTATAAAAACAGGCATTTCCGTGTTATTAACAGCCTTAATTTGTTTGTCGCTTAATCTGCCGGCAGAGTTTGCCATTATTGCAGCGATAGTAACGATTGAACCGACAGCATCTGCTTCGATAAAAAAGGGATTTGTCCGTTTTCCGGCGTCAGCAATTGGTGCGGCATGGGCCGTTATTCTCGTTTCATGGTTAGGAGAATCAGTCCTTTCTTATACGTTAGCTGCGTTTTTGACAATTTTCTTTTGTCAGAAGCTTAAGCTTCACGATGGGATTCTTGTAGCAACATTGACAGCTGTTGTCATGGTACCAGATATTGAAGGGGACTACTTATTAACGTTTTTATCGAGACTAGGAACAACTACGATCGGTCTAACAGTTTCATCATTGATAAATTTTTTTATTTTACCACCTAAATTTACGCCGCTAATCAAAGAAAAGCTTTATCCAAATTTCCGTATAGCCGGGGAAGTGTTAGCTGAGACAATGAATGGTATTTTACATATAAAGCAAGCTACTGCCCCTGTACCTACTTCCAAGTACTTAGCGTTAAGACAGGGAACAGAAAAGGTAGGTGAGATCATTTCATTTCAGGAGAGAGAATGGAAGTATCATAAAGTAAAATTAAGTGAATATCGTCACTTTTTATTGTTAAAGAAAAAGAATGCAATTATGCAAAGAATTGTGCTTCATTTAGGAAATTTGCAATACGTAGCTGAGCCAGGTTATTTTTCTGAATCAGAAAAAAAATTAATTATGGAAGTCATCCAATCATTTCAATCGATTCTGAATGATCCTTCTTTTACAATCCCGGGGCGGCATTATGTATTAGTATATGATTTAGACCATCATCTTAAATATGAAGCCAATCAGTTGCGAAACTCTAATGAGTATTTTCACCATTTTACTACAAAAAGGGTTGTTTTTTTTGAGTTACTTTCAATCCATGACTCAATCGAGGAGCTTAATCATTTAGTATCAGGAGAGTAATCTCGGTAAAAATGTTATAAATTGGCGAAATGTTGAAGGGTTAGAAAATAAAAAAATATTTGATAATTCGCGGATATATCAATAATGTAAGCGCTCTCTATTGCGTTAGTGTAAAAAAAACTATATTGACAATGTGTGTACTTGGGTTTATTATCATAATAATAATTTTATAGAATAACTTATCAAGAGCGACTGAGGGACAGGCCCGATGAAGTCCAGCAACCTCCAACGAGATGGGATGGTGCTAACTCCTGCAGAATACTTTATTCTGAAAGATAAGGCTAATTAATTGTACGTGACGATTGAGCCTCTTTTCAGATAAAGAGACTCTTATTTTTTTATATTCAAATAGTTTTTAGGAGGTGTTCCTTTTGATAGAGGTAACGGATTTAGTGAAGGAATATAGAACAAAAAAAGGAACAGTGGTAGGTGTTGATCATGTCTCCTTATCAATAAAAAAAGGAGAGGTATTTGGAATCGTAGGTTACAGTGGTGCAGGAAAGAGCTCGCTATTACGCTGCTTGAATTTACTGGAAAAGCCTACATCTGGTCAAATAAAGATAGATGGGCTTGAACTAACACAGTTAAATAAAAAATCATTAAGAGAAGCGAGACAAAAGATTGGCATGATATTTCAACACTTTTATTTAGTTAGTTCAAAAACAGTCTTTGAAAATATTGCAATTGCCTTAAAGGCGGCTGGTAAACCTAAAGATGAAATAAAAAGTAGAGTTGATGAATTGCTGGACATGGTTGGACTTGCAAGTAAAAGCGATCATTATCCGTCGCAATTAAGCGGTGGTCAAAAGCAGCGGGTGGGCATTGCAAGAGCACTTGCTAATGATCCACAAGTATTGCTTTGTGATGAGGCTACGTCAGCACTTGACCCAACAACAACAAAGTCCATTTTATCTTTATTAAAAAAGATAAATCGTGAATTTGGCTTAACGATCGTTTTAATCACTCATGAGATGGAAGTAGTCAAAGAGATTTGTGATCGTATTGCAGTCATGGAAAATGGAAAAGTCATTGAAGAAGGAAATGTCTATGATTTATTTTCATCACCGCAGCAACCTTTGACGAAGGACTTTATTAACAGCGTTTTACAATTTGATTTACCACAGCATTTAATTGATAACCGTAAAGGAAGTATTGTGAAAGTTCAATTCAAAGGAACGATCGCAGAGGAATCAGTGATTTCTGATATTTTTAAAAATTTCGAAGTTAGTGGAAATATCCTCCATGGAAAGATTGAATATATCAAAGAAGTACCTCTTGGAATTTTTATTATGGAACTAATTGGTGAGCAAGCTGAGGTTAACAGAGCGATTGAAGCGATTCGCAATCGTACTGAAAGTTTGGAGGTGATCGCTCATGATCTTAGAAACGTTAGTTAATCTACTGCCAGAGTTAAATAAAGCCTTTTTAGAAACAGTACTCATGGTAGCCATAGCTCTAAGTGTTGCGGTAATTTTCGGATTACCATTAGGAATTTTACTATTTGTAACAGATCGTGGTCTCTTTTTAGAAAATCCTACGATAAAGAGCACTGTTGGCTTTTTCGTAAACTTAATCCGCTCAATTCCGTTTATTATTTTACTAGTAGCATTACTCCCACTGACACAATTAATCGCGGGGACGACAATTGGACCAAAGGCAGCTTCGGTCTCTTTATCTGTAGCGGCAGTGCCTTTTTTTGCAAGATTAGTTGAATCATCATTAAGGGAAATTGATAAAGGGGTAATTGAAGCTGTCGTTTCAGTTGGTGCAACACCATGGATGATCATTAAAGATGTTCTTCTGCCGGAAGCGCGTCCAGGTCTTATTCAAGGTTTAACAATTACAACTATTAGTTTAGTTGGTTATTCGGCGATGGCAGGTATTGTAGGAGGAGGCGGAATTGGCGATTTAGCCATTCGCTTTGGATATTACCGTTATGATGATACGGTAATGATTACAACAATTATTATCTTAATCTGTATTGTACAAATTATACAATTCTCTGGTGATAGAATTGCAAGATTTGTTGATAAAAAATAACACATCAAAGGGGAAACGAAAATGAAGAAATTAACTTCGCTATTATTAGTCTTATTACTTACAAGTATACTAGCAGCTTGTGGAGGTAATGAAGAAACAACGTCTGATGCCGGAGATAAATCTGCTCCTGCTGAAGAAAAACAACAATTAAAAATTGGGGCTACATCTGGTCCGTATGCCGATATGGTGTCAAACGCAATCAAGCCTTTATTAGAAGAAAAAGGATATGAAATTGAAGTTGTTGAATTTAGTGATTATGTACAGCCGAACATTGCTCTGGGAAATGGGTCACTTGATGCAAACTTATTTCAGCATAAGATTTACATGGAGAACTTTGCCGCTGAACATGGTTTAGAGTTATCGGAATTAGTCGTTGTTCCAACGGCTCCAATGGGGATCTATTCTAACAAGTTTAATAGTATTGATGAGATTGAAGAAGGCAGTGAGTTAGCACTTCCAAATGATCCTACAAACTTAGCTAGAACATTAATGTTACTTGAAGGTTTAGGTTTAATTACAGTTGATGGGACAATTAATCAACTAACAGCATCAGAAAAAGATGTTGTAGAAAATCCGAAAAACTTAAAGCTCCAGCCGATTGAAGCAGGACAATTACCACGTGCTGTTGATGGTGTCGATGTTGCAGCAGTACCAGGGAACTTTGCATTAGCCGCTCAAATGGACTTGCTGTCAGCATTGGCATTAGAAGATATGCCAGATGACTTCCGAAACCGTGTTGTCGTAAAAACTGCAGATCTGGATGCTCAATTCGCAAAAGATATTCAAGAAGTAGTTCAATCACCTGAATTTGAAGAAATT
This sequence comes from Anaerobacillus sp. MEB173, assembly GCF_052119505.1. NCBI lineage: Bacteria > Bacillati > Bacillota > Bacilli > Caryophanales > Bacillaceae > Anaerobacillus > Anaerobacillus sp. MEB173. Next base: position 579,423 of record NZ_JBJMAU010000002.1, on the reverse strand, counting down.
ATCGACCGTGACTTCCAAGGCTTTGGGAAACCAGAATGGATGGTTAATCGATAAATACTATGAAGAATAACCCTCGAAACCAAGTTGCCTTGGTTCGGGGGTTTTATTTGTTTATTTTCCTGTTAAAAATTAGTGAATGAAAGTAGTTCTTTAGTATACGATAAATAGTACAATAGTGGAAAAAGAACGGAGCGTTAGAAAATGGCCTATGTCCTTTTGATTGTCGGATTCGCATTATTAATTAAAGGAGCGGATTTATTTGTTGATGGCGCATCAAGTATTGCCGGTTTACTGCGGATTCCTCCGCTATTAGTTGGACTAACCATTGTTGCATTTGGAACAAGTTCTCCTGAAGCAACAGTGAGTATCATAGCGGCAGTAGAAGGCAGTTCAGGTGTTTCATTAGGGAATGTCATTGGGAGTAATATTTTTAATATCACTCTCGTTATTGGAATTACAGCATTTTTAAATCCTTTGAAGGTAGAAAGTGAAACCATTCGAAAAGAAATCCCTTTTACCTTGTTAGCGAGCTTTACTTTGTTAGTCCTTATTTCAGATATATCGTTACAGTCGATGGATGAGAATTTAATTACCCGAAGTGACGGGATCATTTTCTTATTGTTCTTCTCCATATTTATGTATTACATCTTTGAGGTAGCCAGAAATGACCGTAATCAGTCCTCGGCAGACGAAATAACGAAAAAGGGTACATGGGGCAAGAGTATCTTTTATACAATTATAGGGCTTGCAGCCATTATCTTTGGTGGGGATTTCGTTGTGAAGAGTAGTACAGAAATTGCGTATTCGTTTGGATTGAATGAAACGTTGGTGGGATTAACGATTGTTGCCATTGGTACTTCCCTACCTGAATTAGTTACATCTGTGACAGCAGCGGTAAAAAAGCAAAGTGAAATTGCATTAGGAAATATTGTAGGAAGTAATATTTTTAATATATTATTTGTGCTCGGTACAGCCTCAGTCATTTCCCCGTTAATTGTTGACGGTAAGGTTTTTATTGATGTGATGCTGATGATTATGATCACAATTTTGTTGTTAGTTTTTTCAAGAACGCAATATCGAGTTGGAAAAACAGAGGGAATGATTCTCGCCGTAGTCTATATTGCCTATTTAATTTTCATTATCCTCCGTAATTAATCCAGAGAACAAATAAAGAAAAAGCAAAAAGAAATTTAGAAGTGATCGACGAATGTATCATTTTCGTTTATTGTTATGAGAGAACTGACCAGGATCTGCGATTTATATTTTATACGGAGGAAGGCTACTATCTCATAGCAAGTAGATTTAAAGGGGGTATAAACGAAATTGAAACCTAAAGTGATCGTCTATAAAAAAATCTCTGAAGAAACTAAAAGATATATTGAAAACTATTGTCAAGTAACCTATTTTGAAGATGAAACACCGGATTTATTACGTGGAAAACAGCGTTTTATAGAGGAGTTAAAAGATGCCAAAGGCCTATTAGGTTCGAGTTTAGTCATTGATCATGATCTTTTGGATAAAGCTCCGCAATTAAAAATTGTTAGTAATACTTCCGCTGGTTACAATAATTTTGACCTAACTGAACTGAGTCGCAGAAAGATCATGGCTACAAATACCCCAGATGTATTAACAGATACAACTGCAGATACAATCTTCGGGTTATTACTTGCAACAGCAAAAAGAATCCCTGAATTAGACCAGTTTGTAAAAAACAATGAATGGAATAACAAAATTGATGAAAGTCGTTATGGTGTTGATGTTCACCATAAAGTATTAGGAATCATCGGCATGGGACGGATTGGTTCTGCAATTGCTAAAAGAGCCAGCTTAGGATTTGATATGAAGGTACTGTACAATAATCGTACTAGAAATGAATTCTCTGAGAAAAGCTATGGTGCGGTTTATTGTGAGTTGGACGAACTGTTGAAAGTATCAGATTTTGTTTGTGTGATGGCTCCATTGACAGAGAAAACGAAAAATTCGATTGGTATAAAACAATTTAAGCTGATGAAGGAATCGGCTATTTTAATTGTTGGTTCAAGAGGGGGAATCGTCAATGAGAAGGAGCTCATAAATGCTCTACTGGAGGGGGATATTCTGGCTGCAGGGTGTGATGTTTATGAGAATGAACCTCTTAATGGAAACAACCCTTTATTATCGATGAAAAATGTTGTGACACTGCCGCATGTTGGATCAGCAACAAGAGAAACAAGGTTAGCGATGGATACATTGGCAGCAGAAAATCTAGTGAAGGGTCTAACTGGAGAACGGCCACCATCTATTATTAATGATGAAATTTTGAATGAATTATCATAAAAGTAGACGGCCTGATAACCATAATATCGGCTTAAATCAGGTCAACATCCTTTATTTTAGCCAGTTTTTTATCATTCATTTCAAAATAAGGTCGCAAATATAGTTATGGAAATCATTACAATTACTGTTATTTAATTTAAAATGTTAAAATTGTCTTACAAATAATATTTTTTCTTTTTATTATTCTTTGTTTTATTGTATATTGGTAGTATAGGGAGGTAGAAACATGGTTCGTGGTAAAGAAGTAGATATAAAGTCGATTAGTCGAAAAACACTTTCGCAGCAGGTAATCGATGAAATTATTGATTTATTGTTAACTGGACAACTAAAACCAGGAGATCGAATACCGTCAGAATTAGAATTAATGGAAACGTGTGATGTAAGTAGACCTGTGATTCGAGAAGCACTTACTTCACTAGAAGTATTAGGGATTGTTAATCGCAAAACACGAAATGGTACGTTTTTCTCTGACAAAATTGGGAGTAAACCATTTTCAATGATGTTAGCGCTTTCAGTCGGAGATATCCCATCGTTAATTGAAACCCGCATTGCCTTAGAATTAGGGCTGGTAACGTTAGCGGCTGAAAAAATTACAGATGAAGATTTAGGAAAATTAAGAGAAATTATTGAAGAAATGAAAAAATTACCGACAGAAGATTCTTCTGAACTGGATAAAGAGTTTCACAAAATTATCGCATTAAGTGCAAAAAATCCGTTATTTGAAGGGATTATTGAACCGTTACAAAATTTTCATGATAAAGTATTGGAGCAAATCCCTTATGAAGACAGGGATCTACAACAAACGTTACAATACCATATTGATATTTATCAAGCACTTGAAAAAAGAGATCCAATAGCTTCGTTCAACAGTATGTATCGTCATCTTGAGTTTGTTCGAAAAAAAGCTATGAAGAGGTTAGAAGATAACTAATTAACCGTTTATTTTTGTTAAGAGTAAGAAAATTGAACTCATTATTTAATTATTAATAAAGGGATAAATGGGGAGTATGCAACCATTTATCCCTTTTTTTGCGATTTTTTGAATATTCTTATGAAATTTATTATTGACTTAACGATTTAATTGTCTTACAATTAAATTGTCAGAAAGTTAGTTATTTTCATCTAGTAAAGAATTGAATTAGCTAGAAGATAAATTTCAATAATTCTGGCGACATATTGCTATTTATATCATAAAGGCTAATAAATATCACTGATTATTTTATATTTGGAAAGTATTGTGAGAAAGGATTTTTATTTTTTTAATGTAAGCGTATTCGATTACGTTAAAAATTGGTTTATACAATTTTTATGATGAAACAATGAGCTGGAGGGAAAAAATCATGATGAAAGTTTCAGTAACAACAACGAAATTTGATTTAACTGATGGCGATCTTAAACAAATGTGTCAGTTAGGTGTAGACTGTGTTGATTTTGGTACGGGATCATCTTTTCCAGGGGTAAAAGAACAAGGTTTTCCTGATCTAGATGAATTGTTAAAAATGAAGCGTAGAGTACGTTCATTTGGTTTAGATATTAATCGCGTAACATTACCGGACCTCTCTCAAGCGTTTATGAACAATGAAGAAGGCAGTGAAAAGGAGTTAGAAAACTCCGTTAATGCTGTAAAAGTTTTTGGTGAAGCGGGTATTAAAATTGTTAGACAACGCTTTGCCGGGGACACATTTAATTACATGACAAAAAGCTATCAAGCGAGACAAAGAGGCGGAGCAATCGCTCGCGGAGAAAGTTTAGGCTTTCAAAAAGAACCGTATGAAACACCTACATTGGAAGAGCATGAAAAATGGTGGAGCCGTTTTCGAGATGCGTACGCACAACTTGTACCTGTTTGTGAAGATTATGATGTGAAACTTGGTATGCATCCATCTGATTCTCCAAACCATGATACTCCATTTGGAGGATTGGGATACCGTCGAATTATGGATGAGTTCCCAAGTAAAAATGTCGGGTACATCTATTGTGTTGGGACACGTGCTGAAGAGGGAGGAAGCCCGTTAGTACTGAATGAAATTAACCATTATGGCAGAAAAGATCGAATTTTCCTCGTTCATTTCCGTAATGTCAGAGGTACGTTGCCAACAGCTGGGGCGTTTGAAGAAGCATTGTTAGATGACGGTGATATGAACATGTTTAAAATATTGCTTGAGCTTCGCAAGGTTGGTTACAATGGTTGTTTAAATCCTGATCATGTTCCAATGATGGAAGGCGATAACCCTGATTTAAATAAAAACTGGGCACATTCTAATATTGGTTGGAGCTATGGAAGTGTTGGGTTTGCCTACTCAATCGGATATATAAAAGCATTACTGGCAGCTTTAGTAGAATTCGAAGGATAATAATGAAAAATCATGCTTTAACAGTCAGCTTTATAAGGTAGATAGTATAATCTTAGCTAGTTTATAAAGCTGATTGTGACAAGCTTTTAGATGAAATGATCTAAAAGAGATAGGAGGTCACAATGATAAAAAAATTTCAAGATGTTTATGCAAGCGTTTTCTTAATTGGTGTCGCAGTTATTATGTATATGGCTACTTATAATATACAAGCCCTCACTGTATCGAATATAGGGGCAGATTTCATGCCTCGGTTGATAGCGATTTCACTTTTTATTCTGAGTACTATTATGCTTATTGGAGCTATTAAAAAGCTGAAAACTCCAGATCATAGCAAAGTCATCGAAGAGGAAGAATCGGAAACAGAAGATGAAGGTGCAAATCAAAAGATTAATATATGGTCAGTTGTTGCAACGATAGGCTTAATGATTGGGTATGTCTATTTATTACCGACAATCGGTTTTCTGATCATGACAACAGTTTATTTATTTCTTCAAATGATTGTCCTAGCTGATAAGGCTTACAGGAGAATTACTCTATTTATAGTGATCTCGATTATCTCTTCAGCGGCAATTTACTTTTTATTTAAGTCAGTATTCTATTTAAGATTACCAGCTGGGATTTTAGGATAGGGGGGTGTTCTTTTGTTTGAATTGTTTCTTGACGGTTTTGGAGCAGTACTAAACTTCAAAACGATGGGTTTCATACTAATAGGGGTAGCCTTAGGACTTGTGTTTGGGTCAGTCCCAGGGTTAACAGCTACAATGGCGATTGCGATCTGTCTTCCGATGACATTTGGAATGGCACCAATCGATGCGATGTCATTATTAATGGGATTATATATTGGTGGTGTATCAGGAGGTTTAATTCCTGCTATCTTGTTAAACCTTCCAGGAACACCTTCTTCAATAGCTACAACATTTGACGGGTATCCGATGGCCAAAAATGGACAACCTGGCGCAGCATTTGGTTATGCGATTTTGTTCTCATTTTTGGGAGGTCTGCTTAGTATTATCATTTTAATGTTATTGGCTCCGCCATTAGCAAAAGTGGCTCTTAAATTTGGACCATTCGAATACTTTGCAATAACTGTATTTGCGCTAACAATGATTTCAAGCTTAGCAGGGGGATCATTAGTCAAGGGGTTAATAAGTGGAATCATTGGTATTTCACTAGCAATGGTTGGTTCTGCTCCAATCGATGCTTTTCCAAGATTCACATTTGGGATGAATGCTCTTGATGCCGGATTTCAACTGTTACCAGTATTAATTGGTTTGTTTGCAGTATCTGAGATTATTAGAATTTCAGAATCAAAGATAAAAAAAGGAAAATCGATCAATTACGCAATGAAAGGGTTTGGGTTTTCGGTCAAAGACTTTTTTAAGCAAGGGTGGAATGGCCTAAGATCTAGTTTTATCGGAACTGGAATTGGAATTCTTCCAGGTATTGGTGGAGGAACAGCCAACATCATTGCTTATGTAACAGCAAAAAACCGATCAAAGAACCCTGAGTCGTTTGGAAAGGGTAACCCAGATGGGGTTGTTGCTTCAGAATCTGCGAACAATGCCGCAGTTGGTGGTGCACTTGTCCCTTTAATCTCACTTGGAATTCCTGGTGACACAGTTACAGCGTTACTTCTTGGAGGATTAGTTATTCACGGACTAACTCCAGGGCCATTACTTTTCCAAAATAATGGAGATGTTGTTTACGGGATTTTTGCAGCATTAATTATTGCAAACATTGCCATGATTGCATTCCTTTATTGGGGAATGAGAGTGTTTACAAGAGTACTAAGTATTCCTCAGTATATCCTGTTGCCGATTATTATCGTATTGTGTGTCGTTGGGGCGATCGGCGTTAACAACCGTATGTTTGATGCAGGAGCATTATTATTCTTTGGTATCCTTGGCTATATGCTATTAAAGTTTAAGTTTCCAGTTGCACCAATTATTTTAGGATTTATTCTTGGACCACTTTTGGAAACAAATTTACGACGAGGTTTGATGTACACAAAAGGAGAGTTTCTCCCATTTTTAACACAACCAATTGCAGCAGTTTTCTTAAGCCTTGCTGTCTTATCAATTATCTTAAAGATTCGAGACAATTATAAGAAAAAGAAAAAGGCTGATTCTAACACAATAGGTGCGTAAATTCATGAGCCATTTTAATAGGAAGTTTCCTATTAGAATATATAAAAAAACTAGGAGGGTTAATTATGAAAAAGACGTTAAAACCATTACTTTTACTTGTAGCTATGCTGTTCTTAGCAGCAGTTATTGTCGGCTGTTCAAGTGAGCAAGGATCGAGTGAACCAAGCAACGAAGAGGCAAACAATGGAAGTGCTGAGGAAAATGGCGCAAGTTCAGAAGGTTCCGCGGATTACCCTAAAGAGCCTATCACTCTTATTGTTCCAGCTGGAGCGGGTGGAGACACTGATGCAAATGCAAGATTACTAGGTAAGTATCTAGAAGCAGAACTTGGACAACCCGTTGTTATTTCAAACGTAACTGGTGCAGGCGGTACCGTTGGTGCCAGAGAAGTGTTAGATTCTGAAGCAGATGGATATACAGCTTTATTCTTCCATAACTCATTACTATTAAACCGTATTATGGGGTTAGTTGATTTTAGCTATGACACATTTAAATTAGCGGGGATTGCTGTGTTAGATGAAGGAAACACTTTTATGGTAAGTGGTGACTCTCAGTTCGAAGATTTACAAGACATGGTTGAATATGCTCGTGCAAACCCAGGTGAAGTTTCTATCGCTACTGAAGTTGGTGGATTCACACACTTACAATTATTAGCACTTGAAAAAGACCAAGGGATTGAACTTAATATCGTTGACGTTGGTGGAGCATCTGACAAAATTGCTGCTCTACTTGGGGGACATATTGATATCGTTCCAACATCTTTAGGATTAGTTAAAGATTATGTTGAATCTGGTGACATGAGAACATTAGGAATTATGGCGAAAGAAAGAGTAGATCTTATGCCAGATGTACCAACGTTCTTAGAGCAAGGCGTAAATAGTAGTTTTGAGAAGTTCTTCTTCCTTGGATTTAATCCAGATACACCAGATGAGATTGTTGAAGTATTCTCTAATGCAGTTGAAACTGTAGTTAACAATCCTGAGTATGTAGAAGAAGCAGCAAAATTCCTTGTTTCTCCTACGTATATGAATGCAGAAGAATCACTTAACTACATGAAAGAAGCAGAAGAGTATTACATCGAATTAAACCAATAATTAATAAGAAGCTATATGGATGCTCATTACTTGAGCATCCATATATTATGAAATAGAGCAAAAAGTAGTGTACTTGACAATTTAAAATTATCTTAATTTTTTGAGTTGACATCATTGTTTATTTGTCTTACAATTCAGTTATAAGATTTAATTGTAAGACAAATAAACAAATAAAATAAAAAATAATAAAAGCAAACTTTTGAAAAGAAAGGGATTGATGATAATGACAATCGAAAGAAAATCACCTACAGGAATTTTAGGTTTCCCAACAGCTCCTTATGATGAGAGTGGAACGATTGATGAAAAAGCATTAGCAACGAATATTGAGTTTTTAATTAGTGAAGGTCTTACTTCAATTTTTATCGCTTGTGGATCTGGAGAGTTCCATGCAATTAACAGAAAAGAATACCGAACGATGATAGAAGTAGCAATTTCCGTTGCTAAAGGCAAGGTTCCAGTTTATACAGGTGTTGGAGGAAACATTACAGATGCATTGGAATTAGTGAAACTATCTGAAGAATTAGGTGCAGAAGGTTACTTAATTTTACCTCCTTACTTAATCGAAGGTGAGCAAGAAGGATTATATAACTATTACAAAACGATTGTTGAGAGCAGTCATTTAAATGCCATCCTTTACCAAAGAGATAATGCCATTCTTCAATTAAAAACATTACAACGTTTAGTTGATGAATTACCACAAATCGTTGGATTAAAAGATGGACATGGAGATATGGAACTGAATCTTGCGATGACACAAACAATTGGTGATCGACTTGAATGGTTAAATGGAATGCCATTTGCAGAAATTACAATGCCAGCTTATGCAGGAATCGGTTATAATTCATATTCTTCAGCAATGTCTAACTATGTACCACACATCTCAAGAATGTACTACAATGCATTGTTAGAAGGAAATGATCAACTTGTGAAAGAGATTTACACTGAAGTTCTTTTACCAATCAATGAAATTCGTAAGTCGAAAAAAGGATATGCTGTTTCATTAATAAAAGCTGGAATGAAAATCGTAGGATTACCAGTAGAGAATACAGTTCGTCCACCAGTAGTTCCAGTATCTGAGGAAGACTATGCAAAGCTGGAAAACATTGTGAAATCAGCATTAGAAAAATACCCAGCAGAAAATAAAGAAGTTAGTAATTCATAATAGAAAGCTTTACAACATCTGAAAACGTTTACTAGACTTTAAGGCTAATTGTGTCTAAGATTATGATATTTAGGTCAGGAGGATTATAATGACGACAAAAACAGAAGTAAAACAATATTTAAACTACATTAATGGTGAGTGGGTTGCTAGTTCGAATGAAGAAGTAACTGAAAGCATCAGTCCTGCCAATAAAAATGAGATCGTAGGTTATGTTCAAAAGTCTACGAAGGAAGATTTAGATCAAGCTGTTGCAGCAGCAAAAATAGCACAGGTAGCTTGGAGAAAATTATCAGGTGCAGCAAGAGGAGATTTCCTTTATAAAGTTGCTAACATTTTAGAAAGCAAGCTTGATGCAGTTGCAGAAACGATGACACGAGAAATGGGAAAAACTCTTCCAGAAGCAAAAGGAGAAACAGCTCGAGGTGTAGCAATTCTACGTTATTATGCTGGGGAAGGGATGAGAAAGGTTGGGGATGTCATTCCATCAACTGACAGCGATGCGCTAATGTTTACTACGCGCACTCCATTAGGGGTTGTTGGTGTGATCACACCTTGGAACTTCCCAGTGGCGATTCCAATTTGGAAAATAGCTCCTGCTCTTATATACGGAAACACTGTTGTATTGAAGCCAGCTGGTGAAACATCAGTAACGGCGGCGAAAGTCATTGAGTGTTTTGCTGAAGCAGGCTTACCTGCTGGTGTAATTAACATGGTAACTGGTTCTGGATCGGTAATTGGTCAAGGATTAATTGATCACGAAGATATTAATGGTATTACATTTACTGGATCAGACCAAGTTGGGAAAACAGTAGGTCAAGGTGCATTAGCTCGTGGTGCAAAATATCAACTTGAGATGGGGGGTAAGAACCCTGTAATCGTAACTGATGATGCTGATCTTGATCTAGCAGTTGAAGCAACAATTAGTGGTGGTCTACGTTCAACAGGTCAGAAATGTACAGCGACAAGCCGTGTCATTGTTCAAAGTGGTGTCTATGAAGAGTTCAAAGAGAAGCTAGTTGCTAAAGTAAAAGAAATTAAAGTTGGTGATGGCTTACAGGAAGGCACATGGATGGGGCCTTGCGCAAGTGAAAGTCAACTAAATACAGTACTTTCTTACGTTGAAAAAGGACAAGAAGAAGGGGCAACACTTCTATATGGTGGAAAGAAACATGAAGAAGAAGGCCTTGAAAATGGTTTCTATGTACAGCCAGCTGTATTTGATAATGTTACAAACGACATGATCATTGCACAAGAAGAGATCTTTGGTCCAGTACTTGCTTTAATTAAAGTTGACACAGTTGAAGAAGCACTTGATGTTGCCAACGACTCGAAATTTGGCTTAAGTGCATCGATCTTTACAACAAACGTGTCAAATATGCTTTCTTTCATTAAAGATATGGATGCTGGATTAGTTCGTATCAATGCCGAAAGTGCGGGAGTTGAACTTCAAGCACCATTCGGAGGAATGAAGCTTTCTAGCTCAGGTTCCCGTGAACAAGGGGAAGCTGCAAAAGAATTCTTCACTTCAATTAAGACAGTATTTGTAAAATAAGATGAATTAAGTTATCCCTCATTATAACTGGGGGATAACTTTCCTAGTTTCTATTATTATTTCTGAATATAATGACAGAGGTGAATACATTGAATCCACAAATGACAAATGAAACATTAGCAGCAGAGCGCAAATCGAATACACCAGTGATAACAGAAATGCAAGTGATCCCGGTTGCTGGTCATGACAGTATGTTATTTAATTTAAGTGGTGCACACGGTCCTTTCTTTACACGAAATATTGTTATTTTAAAAGACAACGCAGGTAACACAGGTGTTGGTGAAGTTCCAGGCGGAGAAGGCATTCGTAAAACATTAGAGGATGCCAAGTCGTTGGTTGTCGGACAATCAATCGGGACATATAACAACATTCTCAATTCTGTAAGAAAGCAGTTTGCTGATCGAGATGCAGGCGGGCGTGGTTTGCAAACCTTTGATCTTCGTATCACAATCCATGCAGTTACAGCTTTAGAAGCAGCGTTACTGGACCTTGTCGGAAAATTTCTAAATGTACCGGTTGCGGCTTTGCTTGGAGAAGGTCAACAACGAGATGCGGTCGAAATGCTTGGATATTTATTCTATATTGGTGACCGCAACAAAACCGATTTAGCTTATTTAAGTGATTCAAATGCCAAGAATGACTGGTTCCGTTTGCGTCATGAGGAAGCATTAACTCCTGAAGCGGTTGTTCGTTTAGCAGAAGCAGCACATGAGCGCTATGGCTTTAACGACTTTAAGTTAAAAGGCGGAGTATTACGAGGAGAAGAAGAAATCGAAGCAGTGACAGCGATTGCTAAGAGATTCCCTGAAGCAAGAGTCACCCTAGATCCAAATGGAGCATGGTCTTTAGAAGAAGCAATTAGATTGTGTCGTGACAAGCATGATGTTCTAGCTTATGCGGAAGATCCATGTGGTGCTGAAAATGGTTATTCTGCTAGAGAAGTAATGGCAGAATTCCGTAGAGCAACTGGATTACCGACAGCGACAAATATGATTGCGACTGATTGGAGACAAATGGGTCACTCGATCCAATTACAATCTGTTGATATTCCATTGGCTGATCCTCATTTCTGGACAATGCAAGGCTCAGTGCGAGTAGCTCAAATGTGTCATGAATGGGGATTAACATGGGGATCACACTCAAACAACCATTTTGATATTTCATTAGCGATGTTTACTCACGTAGCAGCAGCTGCACCGGGTAAAATTACGGCGATTGATACGCACTGGATTTGGCAGGATGGTCAAAATCTAACGAAAGAACCTTTCCAAATTGTCAATGGTATGGTTGATGTTCCTCAAAAATCAGGATTAGGAATTGAACTGGACATGGATCAAATTGAAAAAGCACATCAGCTTTATAAAAAAGAAGGACTAGGTGCTCGTGATGATTCGATTGCGATGCAATATTATATTCCTGGATGGAAATTTGATAATAAACGTCCATGTCTTGTTAGATAAAGTCGAGGTATCAAAATTGATCAATGGCTCTCCTCTAGGTTGATTAGAGTTATGCTATTATGGAAAGGAGTTTAACTATGTCACTGAATGAAACAGAAAAGGAAATTCCTCTCTACATCAAAGTGAATGAGCAAGATAATGTTGCCATTATTGTAAATTCAGGAGGATTAGAAGAAGGTACAGCTTTTTCTTGTGGACTAGTATTGCAAGAAAAAGTTCCACAAGGGCACAAAGTAGCACTGACTGATTTGGATCAAGGTCAATCAGTCGTGCGTTATGGCGAAATCATTGGTTATGCGGCTACCCCAATAAAAAAGGGTAGTTGGATAACTGAAAATTTAGTAGAGCTGCCGACACCTCCTGAATTGGATGAGTTACCAATTGCAAATAAAGTTCCTAATGAGCAGCAACCTCTTGAAGGCTATACCTTTGAAGGCTATCGAAATGCTGATGGCAGTGTAGGTATAAAGAATATACTCGGAATTACAACAAGTGTTCAATGCGTTGTAGGTGTTCTCGATTATACAGTTAATAAAATTAAGCAGGAACTTTTACCGAAGTATCCAAATGTACATGATGTTGTAGCGATTAATCATACGTATGGTTGTGGTGTGGCGATTAATGCACCTGAGGCAAAAGTTCCGATTCGGACGATTCAAAGTATGGCAACACATCCTAATTTTGGTGGAGAAGTGATGGTCATCGGATTAGGCTGTGAAAAATTATTGCCAGAAAGAATTGCCCCTGATGGAAGCTCAGAAGATATTCTATCTTTACAAGATCAGCAAGGGTTTACAGTAATGGTTCAATCGATTATGGCAATGGCAGAAGAACGATTGAAGAAGTTAAATCAGAGGGAGAGGGTAACATGCCCAGCATCCGATTTAGTGATCGGACTGCAATGCGGTGGGAGCGATGCTTTCTCAGGTGTTACAGCGAATCCTGCTGTAGGCTACGCTGCTGATTTACTTGTCCGTGCTGGAGCAACAGTATTATTTTCAGAGGTGACTGAGGTTCGTGATGCTGTTCATTTATTAACACCACGTGCAGTTAATAAAGAAGTTGGTCAAGCGCTAATTGATGAAATGAAGTGGTATGATAATTACTTACAAAAAGGTGATGCTGACCGAAGTGCCAATCCATCACCTGGCAATAAAAAAGGCGGATTAGCTAACGTCGTCGAGAAGTCACTCGGTTCAATTGCTAAATCTGGAACGAGCCCAATCTTTGGTGTATTATCCCCAGGTGAAAAGGTGAAACAAAAGGGGTTAATTTTTGCAGCTACTCCTGCAAGTGATTTCGTTTGTGGAACATTACAATTCGCTTCAGGAATGCATCTTCAAGTGTTTACAACAGGGCGAGGAACCCCTTATGGTTTAGCGATGGCACCGGTCGTTAAGGTTTCCACTCGGAATTCTTTGGCAGAACAGTGGAATGACTTAATTGACATCAATGCTGGACGAATTGCAACTGGTGAGGCAACGATTGAAGATGTAGGCTGGGAGCTTTTCCATTTTATCTTAGATGTTGCAAGTGGGAAAAAGCAGACATGGTCAGAACATTGGGGATTACACAATGATTTAAGCCTATTCAATCCAGCCCCAATCACATAATAGCCATAAACTTTTCATAATGATTTAAGGTACCGTATCAAATGGTGCCTTTTCCCTTTTTGGTTGAGAGTTAAAATTTGGAGATGAGAATCACGATGCGAAGTTATCTCATTTTATTAATGTGTATTGTGTTTTTAGTTCAATATTTTTTGCAACTGATTTGGTTGGAATATCTTGTTGTTGTTTTGGCATTAATAGCATTTGTAGCTAGTGCAACAAATGCAAACCCGTTCCCGCGAATTGTTGGAATCATCATGCTAGGAACAGGAATTATATTGGAATTTTACAAAGGACCAGGGCTAGCAGGGATTGCTGAAGGGATTATGCTTATCCTTCCTTTGCTTTGTCTTGTCACGTTAGCACCACTGCTTTCACTCCCGTTGAAACAGGGAGGATACTTTGAAGCTGTTGAATCGTTATTACGAAACTTATTACATCATCCAAAAAGGTTATTTGCTGGAATTACAACATCATTATTTGTCTTAAGCCCGATCTTAAGTTTGGGCTCCGTTCGAATTATTAATGAATTTCTAGCTGACTTAAAACTCCCTTCATTTATGTCGGCGAAAAGTTATTTAATTGGTTTTTCAACTGCAGTGATGTGGTCACCCTATTTTGCTTCAGTCTCGTTAGTTCTTTATTATTTAGACATGCCAGTTGGTAATTATATTTTATATGGAATTGGCTTATCCTTTCTTTCTTTATTAATTGGTAATTTTCTATTTGTCCTTTGGGAAAAAAGGCATCCTCTGGGTCAGAATATAAGGCCGGAAATGCCAATAGAGAAAAAGGATCGAAATCGGCTAGTTTTACTTGGAGTATTTGTCATCTCACTGTTGTCGATGTCATTAACGATTGAGTATATAACAAAATGGTCAATGATTGTCATTGTTTCATTAATTTCCATCCTATTACCGTTAGTTTGGGGAACGGTAACGAACAGCTGGAAAGCGCTGTACCCACATTTTAAAGTATATCGTGATCAATCTGTTCCGATGCTGAATAATGAAATTACCCTATTTACGAGTGCAGGTTTATTTGCTCATGCGATTCAAGGGACGAGTTTGGCTAATACAGTTAGTGAGTTTCTAGTAGTTGTAGCGTCTCAATCCTTTTTATTATTCGCATTAGCAGTTATGATAATTGTCTTAGTTTTTACGTATATTGGACTACATCAAATTGCGGTTATTGCGGCTTTAGCAATGCAGTTGAACCCTCAGGATTTAGGGATTAGCACTCTTTCATTAGCGATGCTTTTATTACTTTCTTGGTCGATTTCTGCTTCATTAAGCCCTTTTTCTGGCCTGAATTTGATGGTTAGCAGAATTGTAGGGATTTCTGGAGTACAGGTTGGTCTTCGCGCAAATGGGTTGCATTTATTAATGTTAGCTATTTTAGGAATTGGAATAATCATGTTTATACGATAATGAAAAGGTAGAAGTATGGATATCAATGCTTCTACCTTTTGTTAGTTTGATAGATCATTAGCTAAACGAATAGAAATTAGAACATTTAAACTTTGAGTAAGTTTTATGCTTCTAGACTTTTCTCGTATCATTTTTCAGAAAATTTATAGAGGAAGCGTTTAATAGCCTCTTGGTATTTAGGTTTCAAGGGGATAATCACTTTACAAAACTATTACAACAAGAATTTTTTAAGATAACATAAACGGAAAAGCACTAAGTAAGTAAAGTTTACTTACTCAGTGCTTTTTCTTCAATTTAAGCTGATTTCGTTTGATTCTCTTCATTGCCGTTATTTTTATCTTCCGAACTAGAAATAACAACTGCACATGAAGCATCACCAGTAATATTAACAGCTGTACGTAACATGTCTAAAATACGGTCAACAGCTAGGACTAGGGTAATTCCTTCCACAGGAAGACCAACAGATGTTAGTACCATTGCAAGCATAATTAAGCCTACACCAGGAACTCCTGCCGTTCCGATACTTGCTAATACAGCGGTTAAGATCACAGTAATCAAATCTCCAAATGACAAGTCAATCATATAGACTTGAGCAATAAAAACAGTTGCAACCGCTTGCATAATTGCTGTGCCGTCCATATTAATTGTTGCACCTAACGGTTGGACAAAACTACTTACAGATTTAGAAACTTTTAAATTTTCCTGAGCAGTTTTCATCGATATAGGTAATGTTGCACTACTACTTGACGTACTAAAAGCAACAATCATCGCCGGTGAAAACTTTTTGAAGAATTCAATTGGGTTTTGTTTTGCCAAAAAGGCAACTGCTGAACCGTAAGTGATGAGTGCATGAATAATTAACGCAGCAACGACAGAAATCATATATAAGAACATTGCTTGTAATGCAGGTAAACCAAGTTTACCAATCGCTGATGCAATTAAGGCAAATGCTCCATATGGCGCTAAATACATGACAATTTTTACAAGGTACATCATCACTTCGTTACCTTGTTCGACTAAATTTAAAATTCCTTTAGTTTTATCACCTAGTCTTGCTAAAGCAAATCCAATTAAAACAGCAAATGTAATTATTTGTAACATGGTTCCTTGAGCCATTGAATCAATTGGATTTGTAGGAATAATATTGAGTAGTGTTTCCATCACCGGTGGTGCTTCTTTTGCTTCAAATTGACTAGCTTCAGTTTCGAATGCACCTCCTGCACCTGGTTGAATAACATAGGCAATCGAAAGCCCAATTACAAGGGCTATTGCCGTAGTAATTAAATAATAACTAATTGTTTTTCCGCCAATTCGACCAAGTTTTTTAGGATCACTGATACCTGCAGTTCCTAAAATAATCGAAAATAATACAAGTGGTACCACAAGCATTTTAATAGAATTAAGGAATAAAGTACCCATGGGATCAAAGATATAATAATCAATAATTCCAAAGGCATTTGGCGCAAATAGGTTAAATCCTAAGCCAGTAAAGAGACCTAGAATTAATGCGATAATAATATGTTTTGTTAGTTTCATAACATCCTCCTATCTATATATTTAAATATAATTTTCTAATATAATTAATATTGTGTCAATGGTAACTGCTTACATTTAATAATACTAGTATTTAATGTAAATAATCAAAAAAGAGTGAATTAATTGAGTGATCTGTAAATTCAAAAAATATTATATTGGAATAAATTTAAAAAGATGAAAAATTAAAAACTCCTCTACTGATTTTAGTAATAATTAGTAGAGGAGTTATAGATTAATAAGTATACAGTTTCTTATACTCTTCATAAAGTTTATTTGTTTTTGGACGGTCAATAGGTAGTCGTGCATCGTTAATTTTCTTTACTGGTAATAGTTCCACCGAGGTACTTGTGATAAATACTTCATTAGCACTCTGTAAAAATTGCACATCGAATTCCTGTTCTTTAACATTAATATTCTGTTGCTTGGCAAGCTGGATTACTTTTGCTCTAGTAATTCCATGCAAAATACGGTTAGTTGCAGGGTGAGTATAGAGAATACCATTCTTAAAAACAAATACATTGCTGCTCGAACCTTCTGTGACGATACCATTTCTTACTAATATCGCCTCCCTGCACTGATTAGCGATTGCTTTTTGTTTCGCCATCACATTAGGTAATAAGTTTAACGATTTAATGTAGCAATTGAGCCAGCGGACATCATCGAGTAATAATACATTAATACCTTCTTTTCGCTCTTGGTCATCTACTTTTTTAGCAGAGCGAATCGTCATTGAAAAAGTAGAAGAGATATTTGGAAAATGATGTTGTCTAGGAGCAATGCCTCTCGTAATTTGGAAATAAATCTCTGCTTCTGAAATGTTAGAACGTTTCAAGCCCTCCTCAATAATTTCTATTATTTTTGTTCTGGGAAAGGGGAGTTTTAATTCAATAGCACTTGCACTTCGCTCCAAGCGATCAAGATGTTCTTTAAGCAGAAATGGTTTACCATAATATACACGGATCACTTCATAAACCCCATCACCAAATTGATGTCCTCGTTCTTGAATTGGAATGACATTATCGTTAATATCTACAAAATTATCATTATAAAAGGCCACTTCTTTCATCTTTATCATGCCCTTTCTATTCAACTTATTATTCTTTAGTCCTTACACGTATTATAACTTATCATTTGACCGACAAAAGGGAAAAATATGTGTAATAAGGTAACAGTTAATTCGTAGTTTTGTAAATTCATAGGGCTGTTACTTTTTTTAAAAATTAATTATATTCCTAAAGCTTATTTTTGATGTAAAATGTAAAAATGGTAAAAGATATATCTTAGTATTGTTAGTCTTAGGAAGGGGTACTACAAATTGAAAAATACAAAGATCCTGTTTCTATATATCCTTCTAGGTTTCTTTTGGATGGTAGTGACGGATTATATAGTTGAACAATATGCTTCTATTGAATGGATCATGACGTTTCAAAGAATTAAAGGAGTAATTTACGTACTACTCACTACCTGTTTCTTTTACTTTGTCCTCAAAAAAATTGAGGAATTAAATGATACAAAAGAACAGGAACAAAAGTTATCAACACTTATTAACTCCATGGTTGATTTCGTTAATTTTAAGGATGGCGAGGGCAGATGGCTCGAGATCAATGATTTTGGTTTGAAATTGTTTCAACTAGAGAATGTTGATTACCGTGGGAAAACGGATTCAGAACTAGCTGAATACACATCCTTCTATAAGGAAGCGTTAATCTATTGTGAAAATTCAGATGAAATAGCGTGGCAAAATGGGAAAATTACCCGGTGTGAAGAGGTTATTCCTATGCCGAATGGTACAAGCAAGTTTTTTGATACAATTAAAGTTCCGCTGTTTCATGAAGACGGGAGTAGAAAAGGTTTAGTAGTCATTGGACGTGATATTACCGATCGAGTCCAAGCTGAGGAGCAGCTGAGGAAAAGAGAGAAACTGTCAATTGTCGGTGAGTTAGCCGCGAGTGTGGGGCATGAAATTAGAAATCCGTTAACATCAATTAAAGGTTTTCTACAATTATTACAAAAGAAGGAAAACAATAACAAAACATATTATGACCTGATGTTAAATGAGCTCGAACGAATCGACCATATTGTTGGGGAACTCTTAATGCTCGCAAAACCGCAAAAAATACATTTTTCAACATTCGATGTGAAGGAGATTTTGAAAGATGTAGTTTCATTATTACAAACACAAGCAAATATGAACAACATCATTTTATATTATGATTTTGATGTGAACGAGGAATTTTTCATTAAATGTGAAAAAAATATGTTAAAGCAATTATTCATTAATCTTGTCAAAAATGCGATTGAGGCTTCTAGTGATAAAGGAAAAGTGTGGATAAATCTTAAGAAGAAACCAGAAAAGATCATTATTACCGTTGAGGATGAAGGGACAGGAATTCCTGAGCATTTTCTAAAACGATTGGGTGAACCTTTCTACTCTTCAAAGGAGAAAGGAACGGGATTAGGCTTAACAGTCAGTCACAAAATAGTTGAACAACATAAAGGAAATATCCATTTTCAGAGTCGTGAAGGTGTTGGAACTAAAGTTGAAGTTGAGCTCCCTGTAAATTAAGCAAAACCTAGTCTCTTTTTCTTAGATTTATACTGTAACTAAAAAAATGCTGTTTAATTAAGTGCAGATTATTAATCTGTACTTTTGTTTATTTTCACTAGTATGATTTTCTTGTTTTTACAGATAATATGGAGAATAACGTTTAGCTGAAAGAGGAATATTTGTGATTAAGAAATTCCGAAGTAAAAAAAAAATTCAACCAAATAAATGTGCTAAATCTCAAGGAAATCCCCAATTTGATACGTTCAAAATTGAAAAGGATTTAGTGAAAAATTCAGATCACTTAAAAGGCGTTTTAGGAAAAAGTGCTGATATGAAGTTTAGAGAAATCGAATTATACTTCGGCACCCCTATCAATGTGTTTATTTGCTTTTTAGATGGTCTAGTTAATGAAGACTATATGAATCTACATATAATCAAGCCATTAATGGAACCTAATTTTGCAATTCCTAACAATATAGGATCAGAGGATTTTTTAGCAATTGTTCAAAAGCGAATTTTAAGCACATCAAGTATTAATAAAGAAACATCGATGAATAATGTCATAGAAAGTATTTTATCAGGACAAACAGTTATTTTTATTGATGGCCATGATTCAGCTTTACTTGTAAGTACCCAAGGATTTGAGTCAAGAAATGTAGAAGAACCAGATACTGAATCCAACGTAAGAGGGGCACGGGAAGGATTTAATGAAGTTTTAAAAGTAAATACGTCTTTAATTCGCAGAAAAATTAATAATCCCAACTTAATATTTGAGAGTATGAAAATAGGTAAGCAAACAAAAACAAACATTCGAATCGGATATATCGCTGGAATTGCGAATCCAAAAATAGTAGATGAAGTAAAACAACGAATTCAACGAATTGACACAGATACGATCTTAGAATCTGGTTATATTGAACAGTACATTGAAGATCACCCTTATTCAATTTTTCCAACCATTGCAAATAGTGAAAAGCCTGATAAAGTTGCAGCAAAAATATTAGAAGGCAGAGTTGCGATCTTTTGTGATGGGTCCCCTTTCGTATTAACGGTACCACATTTGTTTGTTGAAACGTTACAAGTTCCGGAAGACTATTATTCGCGTCCCTATTTAGCTTCACTTATGAGGTTTTTTAGAATTTTATCTTTATTTTTAACTGTTGGTACCCCAGCCTTATTTGTTGCAGTAGCTACTTATCATCATGAAATGGTACCATCTCTACTTCTTACAACAATGGCTGCTGCTGAAGAAAAAGTCCCTTTTCCAGTTTTTATAGAAGCTTTACTTATGTCAATTGTTTTCGAGTTACTTAGGGAAGCCGGGGTTCGGATGCCACGGCCCGTTGGTTCTGCGATTAGTATTGTAGGAGCATTAGTGATTGGTGAAGCCGCCGTTCAAGCAGGATTGGTAAGTGCACCAATGGTTATTGTTGTCGCCCTTACAGCAATTACAGGGTTTGTTGTGACTGCTTTAAATGATGCTGTTGTTTTATCTAGGTTTTTCCTTTTATTCCTGGCGGCTACCCTGGGTTTTTATGGTATTTTAATGGGGAGTCTTATCATCGTTGGACATATGTGTTCATTACGTTCTTTTGGTACGCCTTATCTAGCTCCAGTAGCTCCAATAATATTGAATGGGTTTAAAGACTCTTTTGTACGTATGCCGCTATGGACGCTAAACACTAGGCCCCAGTCGGTCGTCTGGAAAAAGTCAACTAGGCAAGGACACACCAACAAACCAAATCCCTCTGATTCGGACGATGGAAGGGGGCAAAGTTGATGCGAATTATCATTGTTATCTTCTGCTTTTTATTTGTTACAGGGTGCTGGGATCGGCAGGAATTAACCGAAATTGGAATCGTTTCTGCAGTAGCAATTGATAAAAATCCCGATACCGGAGAATATGAAATTACAGCTCAATTTTTAAGACCCGCTGCAGAAAGTACGCAAACGCCAAGTCCGGAACGCCCTTTTTTACTCGTGACAACTACGGGAAAAACAATATTTGAAGCGGTTCGAAAGACGAACCAAACTACAGATCGAAGAAGCTTCTTAGCCCATAACAAAGTGATTATTATTAGTGAAGAGGTCGCAAAAGAAGGGCTAGTTCCAGTGTTGGACCCTTTTCAAAGAGGTAAAGAAATAAGAGGCTATGTTTGGCTTTGTATTTCTAAAGGGATAAACGGGAAAGAAATATTAGGAATTAAATCAGATAATATTGCACGAATACCGGCAAACTATTTAAATAGTTTAATTGATAATGTAGAGAACAATGCTGCTACGATTAATATGCTTACTTATTTTAAAGAAGTATTAGGCGAAGGCAAAGACCCTGTTGCAGGGGTTCTAAGTATTGAAAAAACAAAGACAGAGCCTTTTCAACGTGTAAAACTTTCAGGGGGAGCTGTTTTTCAAAAAGATAAATTAAAAGGTTTTTTGAATGAAATGGAAACAGAGGGCTATCATTGGGTGACTGGAAATGGGAATGCGGATACAGGAGTGATAACACTTTCACTTGGCGAAGAGGAAGGCCAATTTGTAACAGTTGAAATCCTAAATGTTAGTGCAAAGACTATACCGGAAGTAAATGGAGAAAATCAAATCTCGTTTACGATTGATATAGATGAAGAGGGTAGACTAACCGACCAGGAAATGATTGGCCAATTTAAAGAACGGAAGGAACAACTAGATTTTTTGAAGGAAGTTGAAGAAGAAAACAGAAAAACGATTGAAGAAGAAATTAATGCAGTTTTAAAAAAAGCACAACAAGATTATCAAGCCGACATCTTTGGCTTTGGAGAGACATTAAGTAAAGAGTATCCTGATGTTTGGAACAAGGTCAAGGACAATTGGGATGAACGTTTTCCAGAAGTTGCGGTTACTGTTAATGTAAATATAGAAATAACAAGTACTGTGCTCTTGCAAGGTCCGATGGAACCAAAATTTTAAAATCAAATTATCGTTTAAACAGGATTGTAACTGCATAATAGAACATGATAACTAAGAGGACTACAATGTAAAGTGATCCCCCTATAAGGAGGATACCAGATAGTAAGTCCTCTTTTATGAGGACCTGAACTGGAGGCATGTTGATTCTACTCCTTTCACAATGAAGACTTTTTTCTTTTTTTCATAAACATAATTGCTATCAGTAAAATTGGAATGAAAGAAAAGATTAAAATAGTGTATATCCCCATCTCCATTCCTATCCACCTTTGATGAATAAATCCCGGAAATCGATAAATCGAAAAAAACGGAAGAAGTAAGCCAAAAATGATCATAATCCATTTTGGACTCTCAATCTTAAACACCCAAGTCATCACCAGTGAAAAGCCCCAAAAGTGAATCGCAGTTTTATAAAACCCTCCAATAAACATAATAAAGACTGCAATACTATCAAGGTTTGTTATAATTTGCGCTATATTGATTGCTAATATCATTTCTAATAAAGGAACTTCTGTATATGAAGCCAATTCAACCCCTAAAGTAGACACGATTAACACTAACGAAATCATTAATAGAAACCCCGATAAACCAACAGCCAGAAAAGCTGTTTTGAGGATCAATTTTTGATTTTCGATATAATGCCAAAACATTAAAAAGACCACCATTTCACCAAATGGAAAAGCGATCACCGTATGTAATTCTCCTAGAATTGGCTTTAGTCCATTACCTAAAATGGGCCTAATTGTACTAAAATCAGCGAGCCCCGCAAATAAAGTTAAAATATAAATGATGACCAGAAAACCCAATAAATAAGGCAAAAAGATTTCGCAGGTTCTTGCAAAAACTTCAAAGCCTAAGCTAAGTATATAAATCATGACTAAGATAAAAAAATATAAAATGACGTATAGAGGAGTAATTTCCAATGCGGTCATATTAATTAAGAAACCAAACTCATAAAAATTATGGCTTGCTTGACTATAAAAATATAAACCATATAGGAATAACAGCGGGGCTGCAACTTTTCTTCCTACTACATCATTAATTATCTCAGAAAAGTTTTGATTAGGATAATATTTGGGAAATTGAGAATAAATCCATACTAACCCCAATCCAACTATAGCTGCTAATAAGATAACGATCCACGCATCTTGTTTCGCTCCTATACCTAAGGCAAATAATGTAGTACTACCAAGTTCAAATACCAAAATCAGTATAAATAATTGAATGTTTGAAATATTACGAGTCATTTCATTATATCCCCTTACAAATTAGAGTCATAATGACAATCCTGCTATAAAACAATCCCTATATAATTACCGTTTAAGAAAAGTAGATAATCGGTATCCATTCTTTGAGTACGAACTAGCTAATTTTAGTTATGAAACGTCACCTTCCATTTTCTTTTTTATGTAAATGATAATTAATAGGACAATCGGGATGAACATAAATAGCGGAATGATGTACGTGGAATTGGAAGACCCTATCCATCTATGATAATTGATACTTGGAAATCGAATCACAGACACTATTGGTAGGAGAATCCCGAAAATTATCATTATCCACTTTGGATTCTTCAAGTTGAACAGCCAACTTATCACTATAGAAAAACCATAAAAGTGCAAGGCTGTTTTATAGAATCCGCCAATAAACATAATAAATACAGCGATACTGTCCAGATTGGTAATGATTTCCGCTATATTAATCGCCAAAATCACTTCTAATAAAGGGATTTCAGAATTCGCAGTAAGTTCTGGCCCAAGCATAGAGAGCATCACAATCAATGAAATCATCAGTAGTAATCCTGATAGAGCTACTGCAAATAATGATGTTTTTCGTAAAAGTTTCTGATTCTCTATATAATGCCAAAACATCAGAAAGACAACCATTTCACCAAATGGGAATCCAACCTCAACGATGGCTTCTGCTAAAACAGGCTTTAAACCATTCCCTAAAACCGGTTGTAGAGCACTTATATCGAATAGACCTGAGAATAAGGTTAAAACATAAATCATTATTAGAAATAATAAGAAATAAGGCAAAAATATTTCCGCGGTTCGTGCTAATACCTCAAACCCTAAAATGAGGATATAAGCCATCACAATGATAAAAACATACAAAATAACTAGTAAGGGTGTTTTTTCTAACGAAGTCATTTTAATCAAAAAGCCAAACTCAAAAAAATTGTAGGTCGTTTGATTGAAAAAATAGAGACTAAAAAGGAAAAGCAAAGGTAAAGCTAATTTTTTTCCTAAAATATTATATAAGATTTCAGCAAAGTTTTGGTACGGATAAATTTTTGGAAATTGAGTATAAAAGAGTAGCAGACATAGTCCGATAAGCGTTTTGAATACCACAACAATCCATGCATCCTGGTTTGCTCCTATCCCTATTGCAAATAAGGTCGTGCTACCTATTTCAAATACTAAAATAAGGATAAATAATTGTATGTTTGAAATACGGGTCATTTTTTTAATATCCCCTAAGATTAAACTACTTACTTGATTCATTCATTCTTACTTGAGGTTTTAATGTTTTATTTTTAATACATACTTTAGCATTTTAGCCATGATTCTTTCGTTTTATAATCCTTTACGAAAGTCGAGTATTATTACTGGATTCATAAAAAAACGATAACACTGAGAGAATAATGATTAATAGTATAAGCATAGTAAAGTCGGAAAAAAGATTCGTGATTACTTTTGAAAATAAAATTGATTGTTTCTGAGTGTTTTTGAAAGAAAATGATTGAAAAATGTAAGTGCTTACGATATGATTATTTATGTTAAATCCTCATGATTATAGGAGGGTATTATTTTGTTGACACCTGAAAGACACCAAATCATTTTAGAATTACTAAAACAAAAGCATGTCGTAAAGATTCAGGAACTTGTTGATGCTACAGCGTCTTCTGAATCAACAATCCGCAGGGATTTAAGTCAGCTAGAAAATGAAAGGAAATTAAAGCGTGTTCATGGCGGTGCTTCGCTTTTGCACCAAAAGGGTGAGGAATTAAGTGTTATTGAAAAATCGGAAATTAACTTAGAAGAGAAGGAGTTAATTGCAAGATATGCTGCTAAGTTAATCTGTGCTGGTGACTGTATCTATCTTGATGCAGGAACGACTTTATACCAAATGATTACTCATATTGATGCAAAGGGTATAAAAGTGGTGACAAATGGGTTAACACACTTAGAAGCGCTTTTGGAACAAAATATTGAAACCTATGTAATTGGTGGCTATGTGAAGCAAAAAACAAGAGCTTTAATTGGAAGAGGAGCCATTGA
Source organism: Anaerobacillus sp. MEB173 (assembly GCF_052119505.1). Taxonomy (NCBI): domain Bacteria; kingdom Bacillati; phylum Bacillota; class Bacilli; order Caryophanales; family Bacillaceae; genus Anaerobacillus; species Anaerobacillus sp. MEB173. The sequence goes on along the minus strand of NZ_JBJMAU010000002.1, from coordinate 553,984 downwards.
TGGTATAAGCCAGTACCGTTTTGATAAGTGTTTTATAGGTGTTAATGGAATCCATTATGACTATGGTTTTACTACACCTGATCCAGAGGAAGCATTAGTGAAAGAGAAGGCAATGAAATTATCTCAAGAGTCATTCGTTTTAGCAGATGAAACGAAGTTCTATGAGGTGACTTTTGCAAAAATCACGGATATTAATAATGCAACGATAATTACAAATCAAATAGAGAGAGATCTTCATAAAGAGTTTTTTGAAAAGACAACAATAAAGGTCGTGACATCATGATTTACACATGCACATTAAATCCATCAATTGATTATCTCGTAGAAATTGATCAAGTGAGATTGGGGTCATTAAACAGGGCAAATAGCGTTAGATTCTTTCCGGGTGGGAAGGGAATTAATGTTTCACGGGTATTAAAAAGCTTAGGGATCGAAAGTACAGCTTTAGGGTATTTAGGTGGATTCACAGGTGAATTTATTCGAACTGAGCTTAGTAAAGAAGAAATTGCTCATGACTTCATTCAGCTTAATGACACTACGAGGATCAATATTAAATTAAAAACAGAAACTGAAACAGAGATTAATGGACATGGTTCAACGATACCGGTAGATAAACAAGAAGAAATGATTAATAAATTATCAACATTTACAAAGGAAGACTTTGTTGTTCTGGCAGGAAGTTTACCTCCTTCAGTTTCGCCTGCTTTTTATGAAAGGCTTGCAAAATACTGTAGTGAACAAAGTATACCTTTTATTTTAGATACGTCAGGTGAATCATTGGAGAAACTCCTGCAATATCAACCGTTCTTAATAAAACCTAATCACCATGAGTTGGGGGAGTTGTTAGGTGTAGAGATTTCTTCGGCGAATGATGCGATTCGATATGGGCAAGAACTGTTGAAATGCGGTCCACGGAACATCATCGTATCAATGGGTGGTAAAGGAGCTGTATTTATTAACAGTAACATGATTGCTCGTGCGATTGTTCCAAAAGGAGAAGTGAAAAGCACTGTTGGTGCAGGTGATTCTTCAGTTGCGGGATTCATTGCTGAATTTGTTCAAAGCGGGGATTACCTAAAAGCATTTCAGTATGGAGTTGCTTCTGGAAGTGCAACAGCATTTTCTAATGACCTTTGTAAAAAGGAAGATGTAGAGAAGCTTCTTTCAAATATAAACGTTGAAATTATAAGTGAGGAGTAGACATTATGAGAATAACAGAATTGTTAAAAGCAGAAACAGTTATCGTTGATTTGCAATCGTCTACTAAAGCTGATGTCATTAATGAGTTGGTTGAAAAGTTAGATACTGCAGGAAGGTTAAATGATAAAGAAGGTTTTCGAGAAGCGATTTTGGCTCGTGAAGCACAAAGCACAACTGGGATTGGTGAAGGAATTGCCATTCCACATGCCAAAACGAAAGCTGTGAAAACCCCTGCAATTGCATTTGGAAAATCAGCCGCAGGAATTGATTATGAAGCGTTGGATGGGCAACCGAGTCATTTGTTTTTCATGATAGCAGCAAGTGAAGGTGCCAATAATACTCATTTAGAAACGTTATCTCGATTGTCAACGTTTTTAATGGACGAGCAATTTCGAGAAAAGTTAAAAACAGCAACAGACGTTGAGGAGATTATTCGAATTATCGATGATAAGGAGTCAGCTGAAGTAGAGAAAGCTGAAGAAGTGGAGACTGATTCAGAGCAAGGGCTTGTTCTAGCTGTAACTGGATGTCCAACAGGTATTGCACATACGTATATGGCTGCGGATGCCTTAAAAGCGAAAGCGAAGGAAATGGACGTTAATATCAAAGTACAGACAAATGGTTCAACAGGTGTGAAAAATAGATTAACTACGGAAGAAATTGAAAAAGCTACAGCAATCATTGTTGCTGCTGATACGAAAGTAGACATGGATGTGTTTGAAGGAAAGCATGTGATTGAAGTTCCTGTAGCTCAGGCAATTAAGCAGCCTAGAGAGTTAATTGAAAAGGCATTAAAACAAGATGCACCAGTCTATAGAGGGTCTGGTGGCAATAAAGAAAAAGAGCGAGAAGGAAACGCAAGTGGAGAACGAAAGGGCTTTTACAAGCATCTAATGAATGGTGTTTCGAACATGCTGCCATTTGTTGTTGGTGGCGGGATATTAATTGCCATCTCCTTTATTTTTGGAATTGAGGCATTTGATCCAAATAGTCCAGATTATCATCCTATTGCAGCGGCTTTAATGACCATTGGTGGTGGAACTGCGTTCGGGCTGATGATTCCTGTATTAGCCGGTTTTATTGCTTCTAGTATTGCTGACCGTCCAGGATTTGCTCCGGGTATGATTGGAGGAATGCTAGCTGCAAATGGTGATGCCGGATTTCTGGGTGGACTTATTGCAGGTTTCTTAGCAGGGTATATCGTTTTAGGGTTGAAATGGATCTTTAAAGGATTACCACAGTCATTGGAAGGGATTAAACCAGTTCTCCTATTTCCATTGTTTGGTATCCTCATTACTGGATTTATTATGCTGGAAATCATTATTGAACCCGTTCAAGCGATTAACAGAGGTCTTGAATCTTGGTTAGGTGGAATGGGCACAGGAAATTTAGTGTTACTTGGATTAATTTTGGGTGGAATGATGGCCGTCGATATGGGTGGACCGATCAACAAAGCCGCCTTTACATTTGGTATTGCGATGATTGATGCTGGAAATTTTGCACCACATGCAGCGATTATGGCCGGGGGGATGGTTCCTCCATTGGGAATTGCACTTGCAACAACATTCTTCAAGCGAAAATTTACAGAACAAGAACGAGATGCTGGAAAGACAAACTATGTTATGGGAGCAACATTTATTACCGAGGGAGCGATTCCGTTTGCAGCAGCTGACCCTGGAAGAGTAATTCCTTCAATTATTGTTGGATCATCAGTTGCTGGGGCATTAGCGATGTTATTTGGTATTGGGTTACCAGCTCCTCATGGTGGACTATTTGTTATTCCTTTCGTTTACGGAAATCCATTAATGTATATTTTAGCTATTATTGCAGGAGCCATTGTCACAGCCTTAATGCTCGGGTTCTGGAAAAAAGACGTAAAAGAATAAGGTATTACTTTTTTAATAAAACTAAAACCAATCTAACTAGTAAAGGGGTAAAAGAAAAATGGCAGAAAAAACATTTACAATTATTAGTGATTCAGGAATTCATGCTCGACCAGCAACGGTACTTGTCCAATCAGTAGCAAATGTGGCGAGTGATGTAAATATTGAATACAATGGAAAGTCTGTAAATTTAAAGTCAATAATGGGTGTTATGTCACTTGGCGTTCCAAAAGGGGCAGAAATAAAAATTACCGCTTCTGGAAGCGATGAGAATGAAGCGATCTCTAAGGTAGAAGATGTTATTAAAAAGGAAGGTTTAGGAGAATAATATTATGACTGTAACAATTAAAGGGATAGCAGCTTCCAGTGGTATTGCTATTGCTAAGGCATTTCGTCTTGTTCATCCTAATCTTACTGTTGAGAAACAAACAATTGCTGATATTGACAGCGAAATTCAACGGTTAAATGTAGCAATAGACAAATCACAACAAGAATTGGAATTAATAAAGGACCATGCAAATAAAGAACTTGGTGAAGATAAGGCCGCAATTTTTGCGGCACATCTTCTTGTACTCAGTGATCCGGAATTAATTGGCCCGATTAAAGAAAAAATCACCAATGAAAAGCTGAATGCTGAAGCTGCTCTTGATGAGACAGCACAAATGTTTATTACGATGTTTGAACAAATGGATAATGAATATATGCAAGAGCGTGCTGCCGATATTCGTGATGTTACAAAACGGGTGTTAGCGCATTTACTTGGTGTGATAATTCCAAACCCTAGTATGGTTATGGAAGAGGTCATCATAGTATCAGAGGATTTGACTCCATCGGATACAGCTCAATTAAATCGTCAGTATGTTAAAGGTTTTACGACAGATATCGGTGGACGTACGTCACATTCAGCTATCATGGCAAGATCAATGGAAATACCAGCAGTTGTCGGTACAAAAACAGTGACAGAAGAAATTCAAAATGGTGATCTAATCATTGTTGACGGATTGGATGGGCAAATTATTATAAACCCAACAGAACAACAACTTACAGCATATCAACAAAAACAAAGTGAATATGCTGACAAAAGAGCAGAATGGGCAAAGCTCAAAAATGAAGCAACTTCTTCCAGTGATGGAATACATGTCGAATTAGCCGCGAATATTGGGACACCCGATGATGTGCAAGGTGTGTTAGAAAATGGTGGTGAAGGAGTTGGGCTATACCGGACCGAGTTTTTATATATGGGAAGAGATAAGCTCCCAACTGAAGAAGAGCAATTTGCAGCTTACAAGAAAGTCCTGGAACGAATGGAAGGAAAACCGGTTGTTGTTCGGACATTAGATATCGGCGGCGATAAAGAGCTACCTTATTTACAGCTCCCAAAAGAAATGAATCCGTTTTTAGGATTTAGAGCGATCCGCCTTTGTTTAGAAGAACAAGAGATGTTTCGAACTCAATTAAGAGCATTGCTTAGAGCCAGTCAGTTTGGAAATTTAAAAATTATGTTTCCGATGATTGCAACATTAGAGGAGTTTCGCCAAGCAAAAAGTATTCTATTAGAAGAAAAAGAAAAGCTTCAGTCTGAGGCGATTCCATTCGCTGATCAAATTGAAATAGGAATGATGGTTGAAATTCCTTCTTCCGCACTAATTGCTGACCAATTTGCAAAAGAAGTTGATTTTTTCAGCATTGGAACGAATGATTTAATTCAATATACGATGGCAGCAGATCGAATGAATGAACAGGTTTCATATCTCTATCAGCCATACCACCCCTCTATTTTACGATTGGTGAATATGGTTATAGAGGCAGCTCATAAAGAAGGGAAATGGGCAGGGATGTGTGGAGAGATGGCAGGAGATACAACAGCCATTCCTATTTTATTGGGATTTGGCTTAGATGAATTTAGTATGAGTGCCAGCTCCATCTTGCCTGCTCGTTCATTAATTAAGGACCTATCCAAACAAGAAATGAGTAAGCATAAAGAGAATCTGCTTATGCTTTCGACTGCTGAAGAAGTAGCGTCTTATGTAAAAGATAAAATGTTAAAGTAATTTTCAAAGGCTCATGCATAAATAAATGCAACTATGAGCCTTTTTTGTTTTGTCTTTGTTCTTTGTTATAGATTGATTGGTGATTTTTGACTAAGGTATTTTTGAATAAATCTTTTAAAAGAGTCATGAGAGAAAACATGCTGCATAAACTATTATGGTTATTGGATTTCCAATGACTCTATTTACTAGAAAGTTGTGGTAGGTCATTAAAAATTGAATATGAAAAGTGAAAGGATGAAGGTTGTTGCTTATTCAAAAATCAAATGTACCAGTAAGTGAAGAAGGAAATGGTGAACGAAAGGAATTTATCGTAACAGAGCTGGTAGAGTCATGGGAAGTTAAACAAGATCATGTAAATTCGAAGTATTGCCTAGTTTATGAGAAGGTGGAATGGAGAAAGGTTTCGCTTCTGTACAGTTCGAATAGTGTTGTAGAATCAAGAAATCATACAGAGGAATGCCTAAAAATGCTGGAGTTTAGCAGTAACACTTTAACACCTAAATGTATTAGAACCATTTTCTTGGATGAAGATCATGTAATTGAGGCAGTCATCCAAGAAATAAAAGACCTTTATTGAATGGGATGACCTGAGTTCTATGTATACGAATACAGCAGCCATCAGTATGATGAGTGGCCTACCGAAATAAAAGAATAATGTATCTAATGAAAAACAACCCTTTACACATGGCAAATGCTATATGTAAGGGGTTTTTTATATAATGTCACAGTGAACAGTTTTATCCCCGATAAATTTGGATAATATAGTATTAGTTTCTGTTAAAGGAAGTGATATATTATGCATAGCTTAAGTGATCAATTACTTATTCAAGCATATAATAGAGCGGTGGAATTGAACCTTGATAACCATTTTATTTCATTATTGCAGAAAGAGATGACAAAACGGAATATCACAAATTCAATTGGAGAAAATTAAACATATCTATAAAATAAACACTGCAATGTAGTAAAATACTAGAAGGTTACTTTTTCCTGTCAGCAGGAAAAAGTTTGTACATAACTAAACAATAATAGAAAAGGCAGTGGTTTTTGTGAAGTTTTTCCGACCAGATGTAGAAATAGAACATTATACTGAGTTAACTGCAGATTGGCTCGTAACAAATCAGATTAAAACAATATTTTCCGATTTGGATAGTACACTTGCAGCCCATAACCATGTTGGAGATCAACAATTTGAAGTATGGCATGAAAAAGTGAAGTCTGCTGGAGTAACATTAGTGATTGTATCAAATAACAATCAAGGACGTGTTGACCGGTTTACGAAACCTTATAATATCATCGGTTTTGGACATTGTAATAAGCCTGGGGTAGGTACGATAAAAAAACATATGAAAAGTGTCCAAGCAAAGTCAGAGACGAGTATCTTTCTTGGTGACCAAATCTTAACGGATGTTTGGTGTGGAAAAAGACTAGGTATGAAAACTGTATTGGTTCACCCAATAGGTCCTGAACATGAGCCTTGGAATATAGTGTTGAAACGAAAGTTAGAAAAGATCATTAGAAAGGGCTGGTAATAATAACCACGACATTAATTTTGCCAAATTGTGTCAAATACATATGACGAAACTTGTTTTCCCGGGAAATGTTGTGTCGAAGGGGAAAAGTGTTAAAATGGTTCGGTGCTAACTAGTCGTTACATTGTTCGAAATTATACAATACATATATGTAGTATAAAGACATTTACTGTGAAGTTGGTGATGTATTGAAACTAGCAATCTTTGATTTTGACGGTACATTATTTCCGGAGGAAACATTTAAAATATTAATGAACCATCTTAAAAAGCATGATCGATACAAAACAAAATATAAGCACTTCATATTGAGAATTGTTCCGATCTATATTGCCTATAAGTTAAAACTCTATCCTGAACAGAAGATGAAAGAAAAATCGATGCAAGAATTTCTGTCTGCTTTTCATCAAGTAACTGAATTAGAGGTAAGACAATTTTTCTCTGAAGTGTCGAGTGTTATGGCAGGGAAATATAATCATAGTGTACTAGATGCAATAGAAAAGCATCGATTAAAAGGCGACCACCTCATACTTGTGTCAGGTGCATTTTTACCATTATTAGAAGAAATTAATAAAGATCTTCACTTTGATTCTATTATTGGGACGGACATTCAATCAAGTAACTGTGTAATAAACCGGAGAAATCCAATCAACCATATACAAGGTGAACGAAAAAAACAAAGACTATATGAGTATTTTTCAAACGAAAATATTGATTGGCGAAATAGTACTGCATATGGTGATAGTTATTCAGATCTTTCTATACTCAACCTAGTTGGTCATCCTGTTGCAGTTCAACCAGACCCAAGATTGCGTAGAGAAGCAGTCAAAAGAAAATGGAAAATAATAGAGTGAGGTTGATGAGGTTATGTATGATGTTGCTATTATAGGGGGCGGAATTGTCGGTTTATCGACGGGAATGGCGATACTGAAGGGAAATCCAGACTCTCGGATCATTATTATTGAAAAAGAAAAAGAATTAGCCATGCACCAAACCGGTCATAATAGTGGGGTTATTCATTCGGGGATTTATTATAAACCAGGAAGCTTAAAGGCGAAATTGGCAAAACAAGGGAATGAAGAAATCATATCCTTTTGTAAACAATACGGCATACAATACGAGCAATGTGGCAAAGTGATTGTAGCAACCAAAAGCGATGAATTGCCTTTATTAGAAACATTGTTTCAAAGAGGGGTACAAAATCAATTATCGATTGAAAAATTAACGAGTGAACAAATTAAAGAAATTGAACCCTATGTAGAAGGATTAGCTGGTATTCGTGTTCCAAGTACCGGTATTGTAAATTTCAAACAAGTTGCAAAAATGTTTGCTCAGATTATCCAAGAAAATGGTGGCGATATCTTGTGCTTTACCGAAGTGCAAAATATTGAAGAATATGCATGGGGCGTTGAAGTAGAAACATCACATGGAAGTGTCCAAGCAAAAAAAATAATCAATTGTGCAGGCCTTCATAGTGATCGTGTCGCTAAAATGGCAAAGATTCTTACTGATGTCAAAGTTGTCCCATTTCGTGGAGAATATTTCGAATTAGTTGAGGAAAAAAGACACCTTGTAAAAAATTTAATTTACCCAGTACCTAATCCGGAATTTCCATTCTTAGGTGTCCATTTTAGCCGGATGATTGATGGTCGTGTTCTAATTGGTCCAAACGCAGTATTAAGCTTAAAGCGTGAAGGTTATAAAAAAGTCGATTTTGAAATGAAAGACTTTTTGGAAATCATCGGTTATCAAGGCTTTTGGAATGTGGCGCGTTCAAATATTAAAGAAGGGATGAAAGAGTTAACGCGATCATTCAGTAAGAAAATACTTGTAAAAGAGTTAAATCGTTTTATTCCTCAAATTAATGAAGCTGATTTAATCCCTGCCCAGGCCGGAGTTCGTGCACAAGCTCTAGAGTATAATGGGAAAATGGTTGACGATTTTTATTTAATAAAAACAAATCGTGCTATTCATGTATGCAATGCCCCCTCACCAGCAGCAACTGCATCAATTGAAATTGGAAGACATATTGCCAAACAAATTATCAATTAACGTAAATAGTAAAGTAGCCAATAACTTTGTGAACCGCTTCTACAAAGTTGTTGGCTTTTTGTATTTATACTCTTAAGCAGTGTTATTGTTTGATATTGTTTTGAATTCGATAAAAATATCCCCACATAAAAATTTACCTAGTAACAAATGCTAATTCTGTAGGAGTTAACCCTTCGAAATGGATCCATTTTTCAAAATTACATAACAAATGGTTTAAAACTTACAGTGAGGTGAAAAGTTGTGAATATTATTTGGGGGATTTTTGGAATTATTGTTATTTTTGCAATAGCGTATCTTTTATCAACAAAGAGAAGTGCGATTCGACCACGTACGATTTTAGGCGGATTAGCCATTCAAATTGCTTTTGCGTTCATCGTCCTTAAATGGGAAGCAGGTAGAGCAGCGCTGCAATGGCTAACTATGGGAGTTCAAAAAATCATTGACTATGCCTTTGAAGGCGTTGACTTTTTATTTGGTGGACTTTTAATCCCTGAGGCTGGAAACGGATTTATCTTTGCTTTTCAAGTGCTAACGATTATTATTTTCTTTTCTTCATTGATTGCTGTTCTTTATTATTTAGGGATTATGCAGTGGGTTATTGTTCTAATCGGTGGCGGTCTTTCTAAATTGTTAGGAACTAGTAAGGCAGAATCGATGTCGGCTACAGCAAATATTTTCGTTGGTCAAACTGAAGCGCCTCTTGTTGTTCGACCCTATTTAAATAAAATGACTGATTCAGAATTGTTTGCCGTTATGACGGGTGGACTTGCGTCAGTTGCTGGTTCAGTACTGGTTGGCTATTCTTTAATGGGGATTCCGCTTGAATACTTGTTAGCAGCTAGCTTTATGGCTGCGCCAGCAGGTTTAATCATGGCAAAAACGGTCATTCCTGAGACAAATACAGAGAATACAACAGATGAAGTAAAGATTGAGGGCGACACCGAATCGGCAAATGTCATTGATGCAGCAGCAAGAGGTGCTGGAGTCGGTTTGCAATTAGCCCTTAATGTAGGGGCTATGCTCTTAGCATTTATTGCTTTAATTGCGTTACTTAATGGTATTCTTGGTGGAATCGGCGGATTGTTTGGCTTTCCGCAATTATCATTACAAGCCATTTTAGGATATGTGTTTTCACCGATTGCTTTTGCTATAGGTGTACCTTGGTCAGAAGCAATTACAGCTGGTGGATTAATTGGACAAAAGATCGTACTAAATGAATTTGTTGCCTATGCTGATTTTGCCCCTTATATTGAATCCGGGACTTTATCACCAAAAACAATTGCTGTTCTTAGTTTTGCTCTTTGCGGATTTGCGAACTTTTCATCACTGGCCATTCTACTTGGGGGACTTGGTGGTCTTGCGCCAGAACGCCGAAATGACATTGCTCGATTAGGCATGAGAGCGGTTATTGCCGGGACATTAGCTTCTATGTTAAGTGGGGCAATTGCCGGTATTATGTTTTAATTAAACTGTAAAAAGCCGTCCTTTTATCATTAGGAGGGCTTTTTTTTATAGGTAAAAGGAGATGAATTTTGGAGTTTTTTGTGAGATGTTAGCAAAAACCACCTTCTTGTACTACAATAGAACTAGAAGTATTAAGGGGGTTATATAGCTATGACTAAAGAAGTGCATCCATATTATGATAAAAGCATTCGTTGTCAGGCGTGTAATGAAACATATACAACGAAAAGATTGCGTTCACGGTTTGTAAAAGTAGAAAAGATTGATACTGATTTTTTTACTGTTTATAAAGACGGCCGATATAACCCTCTTTTTTATGAGGTATGCGTTTGCCCTCATTGCGGCTATTCTTTTGCTGAAACGTTTTCAAATAAGTTCCCATCAGGAACATTAGATCGAATTAAGTCTCAAATTAGTGGTAACTGGAAAACACAGGACTTTGGTGGAGTGAGAAACATTGATGAGGCAATTAGTACATATAAATTGGGGATACTGTCCGGAAAACTGAAAGATGAGAAGAGTATTGTGATCGCTGGACTTTGTTTACGTTTGGCCTGGCTCTATCGGATGAAAGAAAATGAGGAGCAAGAGAGGAGGTTTTTACGCTTTGCGGTTAAGGAGTATGAGCAGGCGAATCTCCTTTCAGAATATATAGGCACTACTTTATCAGAAATGAAGATCTTCTATTTAATTGGTGAACTGTATCGGCGCTTAAAAAACTATGAAACTTCGATTCAGTTTTTTTCAAAGGTAATCAGTCATAAAAATCGGGCACTAGAACCGAAAACTGTTGAAATGGCAAGGGAACAATGGTATATGACAAGAGAAGAAGGGAAAAAGGAAATAGTCTAGAAATGTTATAAAGATTTTGGGTCGATTCAGCTTTGTTGTGGAATACAATCATTATTAGTAAAATAATTCATAGTTGTAATTAGATTTACAAAAACTAATATATAAGAATAATTAAATCGTTATAAAGGGAATGATTGTATGCCAAAGATTGATGTATCAAAATTTGAAAAACCAATTGAACTCAGACAAATAGAAAGAGAAGATTTTCAGGAAATTATTGAGTTGCAACGACTGTGTTTTCCTTATATGGAACCATGGAAGCTGGAGCATTTAGAGAGCCATATCGATCATTTTCCTGAGGGACAATTTTGTGTAGAGTATGATGGAAAAATTATCGGTTCATGCTCAAGCTTAATTATCAATTTTGATGAGTATGATGACCAGCATACATGGGATGAAATTACAGATAATGGATATATTACGAATCATGATCCTGAAGGGTATAATCTTTACGGGATGGAAGTGATGGTTCATCCAAAATATCGAAGAATGAAAATTGGTCACAGGCTTTATGAAGCCAGAAAGCAATTAGCAAGGGAGCTTAATTTAAAAAGTATTATTATTGGCGGAAGAATACCAAACTATTATCAATATCAAAAGGAAATGAACCCTAGGCAATATGTTGAAGAGGTAACAAAGCACAATATTTACGATCCTGTCTTAACTTTTCAAATCATGAATGGGTTCACTCTTAAACGGGTCAATAAAAATTATTTGCCTGATGACGCAGCATCAATGCAATTTGCCACATTAATGGAATGGAACAATATTGACTATCAAACAAAGACGAAGCGTCATTTCAAGACATCTTTCCCTGTTCGTATTTGTGTGATCCAATACAAAATGAAAAAGATCGATTCATTTTCTGATTTTGCCAAGCAGTGTGAGTATTATACCGATGTTGCAGCAAGCTATGGATCTGATTTTGCTGTGTTCCCAGAGATCTTTACAACTCAGCTTTTATCTTTTCTTGATGAAAAGAGTCCAAGTCAAGCGATCCGTAAACTAACTAAATTTACTGAGGAGTATATTACTTTATTTACGGAGCTGGCAGTAAAATATAATATTAATATTATCGGCGGTTCACATTTTGTGGAAGAAGGTCATGAAATCTATAATATTGCCTACTTATTCAGACGTGACGGAACGATTGAAAAACAATACAAAATCCACATAACGCCTAATGAACGCAAATGGTGGGGGATTAGTGGTGGCGATAAAGTAGAAGTATTTGATACCGATTGCGGAAAAATAGCGATTCAAATTTGCTATGATATTGAGTTTCCGGAATTGGGTAGAATTGCAACGGAAAAAGGAGCGAATATTATTTTTACACCATTCTGTACGGATGACAGACAAGGTTACTTACGCGTAAGATATTGTGCCCAAGCGAGAGCGATTGAAAATCAAGTGTATGTCGTACTTGCTGGAACAGTTGGTAACTTACCTGAGGTGGCAAATATGGATATTCAATATGCTCAATCAGCCATCTTTACACCTTCTGATTTTACTTTCCCTCGCGAAGGAATTGAAGCTGAATGTAATGCCAATATCGAAACCGTGGCCGTCGGTGATGTTGACTTAGAAATTTTACGAAGACACCGTAAATCAGGCAATGTAACACAGTTAAAAGATCGCCGTAAAGATATATTTGAAATCATCGAAAAGAATAAATAAAAAATGAGCAAAAGCACTTATTAGTAAAGCAATACTAATGAGTGCTTTTTATTATATTCAAGGTTTATCTTCCACCTTTTGTGACAATGATAGATGTTATGAAAAAGGGGTAGATAAATATGTATCTTGAAAGAAAACAAGTACTGAATAATCGTTATATTTTGGTTTTATTGCTCATTTACTTTGCTACAGTTATTTCATTAAACATCTATACACGAGAATCTATTGTTACAAATTGGACGATGAATGTTGTAGAAATGGAACAAGTAGTTAACTCTGGTGAAACGACGGTGATTCAGTTGTTTTTAACGGATGAATTAGGAGAGCCAATACATGATGCTAATGTTAGTTTGATTCTCGATATGCCTGAAATGGTTCACCACATTGAAAAGAAGCTGTCTTATGTTGAAGATGGTTTATATCAAACCGAAACGGTACTCTCAATGGGGGGAACTTGGATTGGAATGATCGAAGCAAAACAAGGAAGTAATGTATATTATAATCAATTTGTCTTGCATGCAAATGGTCCATTGGTTTCGAAAAATCTGCGTGATCCAACCGATCATATTCATCTGGATCAAAATTTACCAGCATGGGTGCAAATGCAGTATGCGTATTAGTTAATTAAAGTTAATAGTTAAAAGTGTAGGCGACATGATTTGTTGTCTACTTTTTTTATTTTTGAATAGGATTTTATCAGTTGGAATTGAATAGTAACAGTAAAACAAATGAATGCGGGGGAGTTTGTATGGGACAAAAATATATTCTATCTTTAGACCAGGGGACAACGAGTTCAAGAGCGATTCTTTTTAATAAAAATGGGGAGATTGTTGACATTGCACAAAAAGAATTCAATCAAATCTTCCCTCAGCCTGGCTGGGTTGAGCATAATGCCAATGAAATATGGGGAACGATACAAGCTGTAATTGCAGAATTACTTACTAAAATAAATGTATCTGCGAAAGAAATTGCAGGAATTGGGATCACCAATCAGCGGGAAACAACGGTTGTTTGGGATAAGAACACTGGAAATCCGGTATATCATGCAATTGTTTGGCAATCAAGGCAAACAGCGGCAATCTGTGAGGAGTTAAAAGCAAGCGGATATGAAGAGACCGTTCGTAATAAAACAGGGTTATTAATAGATGCGTATTTCTCAGGAACAAAGGTAAAATGGATTTTGGACAATGTAGAAGGGGCCAGGGAAAAAGCTGAAAAAGGTGATTTGCTGTTTGGAACAATTGATACTTGGATAATTTGGAAGCTTTCTGGCGGTAAGGTCCATATTACCGATTATTCCAATGCTTCAAGGACATTACTGTACAATATTTATGAGTTGAAGTGGGATGATGAACTGCTTCAAATGTTGCAAATCCCTAAAGCGATGCTTCCAGAAGTCAGGCCTTCCTCAGAAGTATACGGAACCACTGCTTCACAATTTTTCTTTGGAGAAGAAATTCCGATTGCTGGAGCTGCCGGTGACCAACAGGCTGCATTGTTTGGGCAGGCTTGCTTTCAAGAAGGTATGGCCAAGAACACATATGGAACAGGGTGCTTTATGTTAATGAATACAGGGAAGACACCGGTGAGGTCACGACATGGTTTGTTAACGACAATTGCTTGGGGGATTGACGGAGAGGTTATGTATGCTCTTGAGGGGAGTATTTTTGTAGCCGGCTCAGCCATTCAATGGCTAAGAGACGGACTACGGATGTTTAAATCAGCGGGTGATAGTGAAGTCTATGCGAACAGGGTAGAGTCTACTGAAGGTGTATATGTTGTTCCCGCGTTTGTAGGTTTAGGTACACCTTATTGGGATAGTGAAGTTCGAGGAGCGATGTTTGGTCTTACGAGGGGTACGACGAAAGAACATCTGATTCGTGCCACACTTGAATCGCTTGCATATCAGACGAAGGATGTTGTGAAAGCAATGGAAGCAGATGCAAAGATCGACCTAAAAAGGCTGCGCGTAGATGGCGGTGCTGTAGAAAATAACTTTCTGATGCAATTTCAAAGCGATATGTTAGGCGCAACTGTTGACAGGCCTCTTATTAATGAAACAACGGCTTTAGGTGCTGCGTATTTAGCTGGGTTAGCGGTTGGATTTTGGAGCAATAAGGAGACCATCTCAAAACAATGGAAAATTGACCAAAGCTTTACTGTTATGATGAATGAGGAAAAACGAAAGGAATTATATACTGGATGGAAAAAAGCGGTGGAGGCGGCAATGAATTTTAAGTAGGGAAGTAAGATTGATACGAAGCTTTCATAAATTCGTAGTTGCTGCATACAATGATTAAAAAATAATTTTAGAACGGATATAGAAAAGACGACAACGTAGTATAAATCTTGTTTTTTGATTTATAAAGATGTTGTCGTCTTTTTTGTCTTTCTTTCCCAAACTAGAACGGGATGTGATATTGTGGCAAAGCCATTTTCAAGCTTATACCGCTTTATTACCTTAGAGCAAATGACGCAGGGACAGGTAGACGTATTAGTGATCGGCGGCGGGATTACTGGAGCAGGGATTGCATTAGATGCCCAAGTCCGTGGGTTAAATACGGCTCTTGTAGAAATGCAAGATTTTGGTGCAGGTACTTCAAGTCGTTCCACGAAGTTAATTCATGGTGGTTTGCGATATTTAAAGCAGCTTGAATTAAAATTGGTAGCAGAGGTCGGAAAAGAAAGAGCAATTGTCTATGAAAATGCCCCTCATGTAACAACTCCATTATGGATGTTGCTGCCAATTATTGAGGGAGGTACATTTGGGAGACTTGCGACGTCACTGGGACTTAAAGTGTATGATTATTTAGCAGGTGTCAAAAAGAACGAGCGACGCAAAATGCTGAATACTTATGAAACAATAGTAAAAGAACCGTTGCTTCGTAAGGAAGGGATAAAAGGTGCTGGATTTTATGTGGAATACCGTACTGATGATGCGAGGTTAACGATTGAAACAATCAAGGAGGCAGTTGCAAGAGGAGCCAAAGCGGTGAACTATGCCAAAGTAGAAGGATTACTATATAAAAATGGCCAAGTGATTGGAGCGAAGGTTGTTGATCAATTGACGAAAAAAGAATATAAAATTAAGGCAAAAAAAATTGTTAATGCTGCCGGCCCTTGGGTTGATACATTTCGTGAAATGGATGGCTCAAAAAAAGGGAAATATCTTCATCTGACAAAAGGAGTTCACCTTGTTGTCGATCAAGATCGATTCCCATTAAAACAGGCGGTATATTTTGATACCCATGATGGTCGCATGGTGTTTGCCATACCGCGAGATGGTAAAACTTATATAGGGACAACAGATACATTTTATGAAGATGATCTTGTTTACCCTCGAATGACAACGGATGATCGTGATTATATTATTACTGCAGTCAATCATATGTTTCCTTCAGTAAAATTAACTGTATTTGACATTGAGTCAAGCTGGTCTGGGCTAAGACCATTAATCCATGAGGAAGGAAAGAGCGCTTCAGAAATTTCACGAAAGGATGAAATCTTTCATTCCGACTCAGGGCTGCTTTCAATTGCTGGCGGGAAATTAACAGGATATCGAAAAATGGCTGAGCGGGTTGTTAATGTTGTTGCCAAAGAATTGGGAAATTCAATACCATGTACAACTGAAAAAATACGACTTTCAGGTGGAACTATCGGTGATTCAAGAAATTTAGGAGCATTTGTGAAAGAGAAAGCAAATGAAGGTGTAGATCTTGGCTTAACACAACAAGAAGCGGAAAAGGTAGCAAAGCTTTACGGTACAAATGTAAACCGTATCTATGAAATTATTCGCAGCAAAGGGAATGAGGCAGAGCGTTATCAGCTTTCAAAGGCAGTCTATGCGATGCTAGTTTATGGCATTGAATCAGAAATGGTGGCAACCCCGAGTGATTTCTTTCATCGACGTACTGGGGCAACATTTTTCAATATACAATGGGTGAGGCTATGGAAAGAACCAGTCATCACTTTTATGAAGAACAAAATGAATTGGAGTGATCGAGAAACAAGGACACACCGTCAAATGTTAGAAGCTGAGATACAGTATGCAACCGTTCCTTTAGATGAAGCTGAGTTGTGAAAAGAAGATTTTTGTCGAAGAATCGATAAATGCACTTGAATGAAAATAAAACAGTGTTGAGTGAAAATAAAACAGGCTTGAGTGAAAAAAATGGTGGGTTTATCGAAAATATATGAATGTTCAATGAAAATAAACCCGTTTCTAGGGAGTGAAAACGATGAATTGGAAAAATAAATATGAGCGTTGGAACACTTTTGCCGGGTTAGATCCTGAATTAAGGGATATGCTCAACCGAATGAAAAATGATGAACGAGCAATCGAAGACTGTTTTTATAAAAATTTGGAATTTGGTACAGGCGGAATGCGTGGTGAACTAGGACCAGGGACAAACCGTATGAATAGATACACAATCAGAAAAGCGACTGAAGGACTGGCAAACTACATTGCTGCCAATGGAGAAGAAGCGAAACAGAGAGGTGTTGTCATTGCTTACGATCCTCGTCATAAGTCACCACAATTTGCATTAGAGGCTGCGTTAACATTAGGAAAGCATGGGATTAAAACCTATGTATTTAACGAATTGCGGCCTACTCCAGTATTATCGTTTGCTGTTCGCTATTTAAACACCTTTAGTGGTATTGTTATCACCGCTAGTCACAATCCGCCTGAGTATAATGGCTATAAAGTTTATGGCTCTGATGGTGGACAAATGCCACCGGGGGTTGCTAATAAAGTAATTACAAAGGTAAATAAAATCGATGATGAGTTAACGATTAAAATCTCAAACCAAAAGGAGCTTGAAAAGAAGGGACTGCTGCAATTTATCGGGGAGGAAGTTGACAGAGCTTATCAGGAGCAATTAAAAACGATCATCGAAAACCCCGGAATCATTCATAAGCTCGCTGATAAAGTGAACATTGTATTTACTCCGTTACATGGGACAGCTAGTGATCCGCTAAGAAAAGGTTTACAGGGGGTTGGATTTAAGCACATTGAAATCGTCAAGGAACAAGAGAAGCCAGATCCCAATTTTTCGACAGTTGCATCCCCTAATCCAGAAGAGCATGCAGCCTTTTCGTTAGCTATCAAGTATGGAAAGAAAGTTGATGCGGATCTTCTTATTGGAACAGATCCTGATGCAGATCGTGTTGGTATCGCTGTGAAAAATAGACAAGGCGAGTATATTGTTCTTTCAGGGAACCAAACTGGAGCACTTTTATTAGAGTACATATTGTCGCAAAAGAGTAAAAAGGGTACTCTTCCTAAAAATGGTGTTGTCATGAAAACAATTGTAACTTCAGAGCTTGGAAGAGAAATTGCGGGATCGTATGGGATTGAAACGATCAACACGTTAACAGGGTTTAAATTTATTGGAGAGAAAATAAATGAATTTGAAGCCAGTGGTCAATATACATTCTTGTTTGGTTACGAAGAAAGTTATGGTTATTTAATAGGTGATTTTGTTCGTGATAAAGATGCGATCCAAGCAAGTCTTATCGCATCAGAATTAGCTGCATTCTATAAGTCTAAAGGATTAACGATATATGATGGTTTATTAAATGTTTTCAAAAAGTATGGGTACTATCAGGAAGGCCTTGAATCGCTTACATTAAAAGGAAAAGCAGGGATTGAGAAAATAGATTCGATATTAACACAGTTTCGAAAAACTCCACTTACCGAGCTTTGCGGGAAAAAAGTGGAACTGATGGAAGACTATCAACAAAGGCTAAGGCTGAATGTAACAAATGGAAAGGAAGAAGTAATTCAGCTCCCAAAGGCTAATGTGATTAAGTATATACTTGAAGATGGAACGTGGTTTTGTATTCGGCCGTCAGGAACGGAACCAAAAGTGAAGTTTTACTTTGGAGTGAAAAGAGACTCATTGGAAGCTAGTCATCACTTTCTGGAAAAAGTAACGAATGAACTGATGGATAAGGTGAAGAAGATGATGTAATCATTTAACAGCTGGTTAGCTACCGGTTGTTTTTTTCTGGGAAAAATGAATCATAAAAAACTGTGTCTATAATCACAGCAATACGACTTGCTAATTGATAAAATTTAGGAGAATTTACTGAATTAAGTAATTGCAAGAGGAGTTGTTTTTTTGTAACATAGATATAAGAGATTAGTAATCTATTAAATTATATTCAAGTGAGTGTGAAGGATGATAACTGTAAATCGTGAAGAAATAGAAAGTAAAAGGCTTGAAATGATGGAAGTAGCCAAAGTACATGGTTTTACGTCTGAAAAAACAATTAAATGCAGTCAAGAGTTAGACATTCTGTTAAACCATTATAATAACCTGATCTTAATTGAAACAAGAAAATATGGAAATAGCTAAGTTAGCCATTTGTTAAATTAAGCCAATGGTTAATTTTTTTTTTTTTTTTTTTTTGTGTGTGTGAAAAGAAAAATATATTTAAATTTTATTAACACAAAAACCCAAAACTGTTATATAATAAATTTAATAATAACGAACTGTTATAAAACAATGTGGTGAAGGGGAGAGTAGGGATGAGTTTAATGGATAAGTATAAAACGGCATGGAAATATTATTTAAACGGTTGTGAAAAGCATGGGATTGATTGTAAAATTGATTTCTTGCAATTTATTAAAAGCATGACAGATGAGCAAGTTGATATGATGTTGCAAAATATAAAATAAGAGAATGAAGGTGTTTTAGAAATGAATGATGATGCTGGTGTCCTAGTTTGAAAGCGTCTGTTGTCCTCGTGAAGGAAACAGACGCTTTTTTGATGCCTTTCATCATTTCTTTAGATGTTTCATAATTCGTTAATGTCCCAGTTTTTTGCAGTGAAAAGATTGAAAAGTATATTTTCCTCTCATCATTTGTCTATGTCCTTCATAAATTTAATAATAAGAACAGATATGAAGGGTGATGAACAATGAATATCGAGGAACAGAAGCAGATTGAGTATGCGATAGAAGAAATTACGGAAATAGCCGTCGGTTTTGGACTTGACTTTTACCCAATGAGATATGAAATTTGCCCTGCAGAAATCATTTATACATTTGGTGCATATGGAATGCCGACCCGCTTTTCCCATTGGAGCTTTGGAAAACAATTTCATAAGATGAAACTCCAATATGATTTAGGCTTGAGCAAAATTTATGAATTAGTGATTAACTCTGATCCTTGCTATGCTTTTCTCTTGGATAGTAACAGTCTTATTCAAAACAAATTAATTATTGCCCATGTTCTCGCGCATTGTGATTTCTTCAAAAATAATGTCCGTTTTTCGAATACAAGGCGTGATATGGTTGAAAGCATGACTGCTACTGCTGAACGTATTTCTAAATACGAACTAATATATGGTAAGGAAGAGGTTGAAGAGTTCCTTGATGCCGTATTATCTATCCAGGAACATATTGATCCTAGTCTAGTTCGGCCTAAATTAACGTGGAGTATAACGGAAGAGGAAGAAGAGGAGTTACGTAAAAGAGCAACTCCATATGATGATTTATGGAAGCTCGACGAAAAGAAAACAGAAGAAACGAAAATGAAAAAGAAAAAGAAGTTCCCGCCTCAACCCGAAAAGGATATTCTTCTATTTATTGAAGAGTATAGCCGTGAGCTAGAACCTTGGCAACGTGATATTTTGACAATGATGCGTGAGGAAATGTTGTATTTTTGGCCGCAATTAGAAACAAAGATCATGAACGAGGGTTGGGCAAGTTATTGGCATCAGCGTATTCTTAGAGAAATGGATTTAACATCGGATGAAACGATTGAATTTGCCAAGCTGAATGCAGGTGTTGTTCAACCATCAAAAACATCGATTAATCCGTATTATCTAGGTTTAAAAATATTTGAGGATATTGAAGAGCGTTATAATAATCCAACAAAGGAAATGCAAGAACGCCAAGGTGTTCAACCGAATAGCGGCCGTGAAAAAATCTTTGAAGTTCGAGAAATAGAATCAGATATTTCCTTCTTACGCAATTATTTAACAAAAGACCTAGTAATGAGAGAAGACATGTATTTGTTCCAAAAGCAAGGACGCGATTATAAAATCGTCGATAAGGAATGGGAGAATGTCCGTGATCAATTAGTAAGTATGCGTGTAAATGGAGGATTTCCATACATTTATGTAACTGATGGTGACTACCTAAAGAATGGAGAACTGTATCTGACACATTCTTTTGAAGGAATTGAATTAGATGTCCAATATTTAGAAAAGGTTCTTCCATATATTTATCAGCTTTGGGGAAGATCTGTTCATTTAGAATCAATGATTGGCGATAAGAAAGTTGTCTTTATTTATGATGGGAAAAAAGTACATCGAAGATATTTATAAAAAATAGGAAAAAGGAAGCGAACATCATTTTGGTGTTTGCTTCTTTTTTCTTTATTTTAGAGCTAGTTTATCTATCTTTTTGAAAAACTAAAATTGTAAATAAAATGGAAATTGAGTGGTATACTAATTTGGAAAATAACAGAACAATGGTGATCGATGTTTGTACAGTAGGTGGAAATGATGAAGAAAAATAAGATCGAGGTATTATTATGGAGTATAGCATTACCAGGTTTCGGACAAATGTTAAACGGGCATGTAGTGAAAGGGGGCGTATTAATTTTACTGGAAATTATCATTAATGTTTGTGCGAATTTTAACGCTGTAATTATGTTGAGCTTTCTTGGAGAGATTGATAAAGCGATTGAATTGACTAATTTTCAATGGCTTATGTTCTATCCATGTCTTTATATGTTTTCGATTTGGGATGCTTATAAAGAGGCTTCTGACGATACAAAACCGTATTTATTTTTACCTTTTGTTTTTGCGGCTTACTTCATTACAGTAGGCCTCGTCTATTCAAGTACAGTTAAAATATTTGGTGTTCTATTAGGACCTGTTTGGCTTCCAATGTTAATGGTAATTCCCGGTTTAATTACAGGTTTTGTGATTCGTTCGATCTTAGTTAGGTTTCAACCAACATTAACTGAAAACTCATAAAAAGTCCTGAAGCAAGAATAGGTCTTCAGGAAAGCAACTGCTTGTGAAGCTCCCTTGAGCTTTGCGACGAGGAATTTCGCTACGAAGCATTTCGTGTAGACACAGGAGCAAGGTCGCTGCTCCTGCGATTACTCGTCGCTTGCGCTTTTCGAGAGTATTAACAACCTTTCCATTCAGGTTTACGTTTTTCTATAAATGCACACATTCCTTCAGATGCATCAACGGCTGCAGCATTCATTGACATGACCTGTTTTGTATAGGCGTACGCTAAGTTTTGTTGCATTTCAATCTGTTGATAAAATGATTGTTTTCCAACTCCTACTGTATACGAGCTTGCTTGAGATATTTTAGTTGCAAGAAGCTTTGTCTCTTCTTCAAGCTGGTTTGCCGGAACCGCTTTATTAATGAGACCTGCAGCAACTGCGTCTTCAGCAGACAGGGAATCCCCAGTTAAGAGCATCTCCATTGCTTTTTTGCGTCCGACAGCTCTACTTAAAGCGACCATTGGTGTTGAACAGAACAGACCAATTTTTACTCCTGGAGTAGCAAATGTTGATTCTTCACTAGCGATGGCCAAGTCACAAGTTGCTACGAGTTGACAGCCGGCTGCAGTAGCAATTCCATGAACTTGGGCAATGACTGGCTGTGGGATCGATTGTATGGTTTCCATCATTTTAATACATGTATCAAATAGTTGTTGATAGAAGACAGGTGTTTCATTAAGCATCTCTTTAAGATCATGACCTGCACAGAAAGCAGGACCATTTCCTCGTAAGATGACCACTGAGATTTCTTTGCTCTTCCCTATTGTAAAGAAGCACTCAGTAAGCTCCTCCATATGTTCTTGCGATAATGCATTTCGCTTGTTTGGGCGATTCATGGTAACGTAGGCGATCGGGGTCTCAACCTCTAATGTAATATGTTTAAATTGCAGTACTTTTGTATCCACTTTGTTACTCCTCCTTATTATTTGAAAGAATAGTCAGTCTATTTAGCATATTTCGAGGTTAATTCAGAAAACTCCTTTAAATATTTTTTGTATAGGCTTTCGACACAACTCTATTAAACTAAATAGATTTCATCAAAAGAATTGCATCATTTTGATGTTAAAGAATGAAATAGAGGGAAAAATGTAGATAGTTGTCATTGAATTCTAAATTATCTAAATTTTTATAAAAAACCTTTGCATTTTTGAATTTTTTTACTATAATGGTAAAAGAGAATATTTTAAAAAATCTGAGCGGTAGTTCAGAGTTATTTCAATAATAAAAAAACTAGAATTGTGATATTGAATGGCGTTTAAAATGAAAACCCTTTCATGCACATTTCCAAATATCGTTAAGGGGGAAGGGAAAATGAATTTTGAATTAACAAAAGAACAACAAATGATTAAGGAAATGGTAAGAGATTTTGCGCAAAATGAGATTGCACCTCGCGCGGAGGAGTTAGATCGTACCGGTGAATTTCCAACTGATATATTTAAGAAAATGGGCGAGTTAGGGCTAATGGGAATTCCATTTCCTGAAGAATACGGTGGGTCTGGCGGAGACACAATTTCCTACGCTTTAGCTGTAGAGGAAATTGGCCGTGCGTGCGGTGGTACAGGGTTAAGTTATGCGGCTGCAGTTTCACTGGGAGCAAGCCCGATTTATAATTTTGGTACTGAAGAACAAAAACAAGAATACTTAGTTCCTATGGCGTCAGGAAAGACGTTAGGTGCTTTTGGTTTGACAGAACCGAACGCTGGTTCAGATGCAGCTGGAACACAAACAAAGGCAGTATTAGATGGTGATGAGTGGGTTATCAATGGCGAGAAATGCTGGATTACAAATGCTGAGTATTCAAAACAGGTTGTTTGTACAGCGGTGACGGGAAAAGATGAGCGCGGCAAAAATAACATCTCTGCAATCATTGTTCCAACAAATACGCCTGGTTTTACGATTAATAGTAACTATGAAAAAATGGGTTTAAATGCTTCTAATACTTGTGAGTTAATTTTAGAAGATGTTAGAGTTCCGAAAGAAAACCTGCTTGGAGATCCGCAAAAGGGATTTGGTCAATTTTTACATACTCTTGATGGGGGAAGAATTTCAATTGCTGCTTTGGCAGTAGGAATTGCACAATCCGCTTTTGACAAAGCATTAGCTTATTCGAAAGAACGTAAGCAGTTTGGACAATCGATTTCAAAATTCCAGGCTATTCAATTTAAATTAGCTGATATGGCAATGGAAATTGAATTAGCGAGAAATATGGTGCATAAGGCAGCTTGGTTGAAGGATAATAATAAGCCTTTTAAGAAAGAAGCGGCATTTGCAAAATTATTTGCATCTGAAAGAGGTATGCAAATTTGTAATCAGGCGATTCAAATCCATGGTGGCTATGGATATATGAAAGAGTATCATGTAGAGCGTCATTTGCGTGATGCAAAATTACTAGAAATTGGTGAAGGTACTTCTGAAGTACAACGTATTGTAATTGCTAGACAATTAGGTTGTTAATAAAATAGATAGATAGAGAGAAATAAAGTATATGGATGAGTGGGGTTGTAACCGTGTAACGCTTTTTTAAAAAATTGATCAAGGGGGATTTTTTTAATGGCAGAAGCAATGAATATTTCTGTGGGAAAACTACTTGAGGATGTTGCGGCAAAACAACCAAACGCAGATGCACTTGTCTATCCTGATCGAGGACTGCGATACTCATATAAGGAATTTAACGAATTGTGTCGAAATGTTGCAAAAGGATTTATGAGCTTAGGTGTTGAAGTAGGAGAACATATGGCAATATGGGCAACGAATCGTCCAGAGTGGGTTACTTCTCAATTTGCTACAGGAAAGATGGGAGCCGTACTTGTAACAGTCAACACAAACTATCGAACTGCAGAGCTCGAATATCTATTAAAACAATCTGATACAACGACATTAATCTTAATGGAAGAGTTCCGTGGTGCTTCGTACATTGAAATGCTTTATGAAATTGTTCCGGAATTAAAAACATCACAACCTGGAAATTTAAAGTCAGAAAAGCTGCCGTACTTGAAAAATGTCATTGTTCTTGGCGAAAACCGCTATCCAGGCATGTATCATTGGTCAGATATTCTAGCGTTAAAAGATAATGTTTCTGATGTAGAACTAGATCAGCGGCTGAATTCTCTAAACCCTGATGATCCAATAAATATGCAATATACATCTGGAACAACTGGATTTCCAAAAGGTGTTATGCTTACACATAACAACCTTGTAAATAATGCTATCAATATTGCAGAATGTATGGAATTAACTGCAAATGATCGTATGTGTATCCCAGTTCCATTTTTCCATTGTTTTGGGTGTGTAATTGGAACACTCACAGCTGTTTCGGTTGGAGCGGCAATGGTTCCAGTACAAGAATTTAATGTTAAGCAAGTTCTTGAAGCGGTTGCTCAAGAAAAATGCACAGTTCTGCATGGTGTACCGACAATGTTTATTGCTGAATTAAATGATCCAAATTTTGATAGTTATGATTTATCTTCATTAAGAACAGGGGTAATGGCTGGATCGAATTGTCCGATTGAGGTTATGAAAGCGGTTGTAGAAAAGATGGGAATGACCGAGATTACCATTTGTTATGGTCAAACAGAATCGTCTCCTGTTATTACGCAATCAAGAACAAATGACCCAATCGAATTACGAGTATCGACGGTTGGAAGAGCTCTTCCGAACGTTGAAGTGAAAATTGTTGATCCTGCGACGAATGAAGAAGTGGCTAATGGTGTTCAAGGGGAATTATGTACTCGTGGTTATCATGTTATGAAAGGCTATTATAAAAACCCTGAGGCGACAGCTAAAGCCATTGATCAAGATGGCTGGCTGCATACAGGTGACCTTGCTGTTATGGATGAAAACGGTTATTGTCGTATCACTGGAAGATTAAAAGATATGATCATTCGCGGTGGGGAAAATGTCTATCCACGTGAAATCGAAGAATTCCTCTACCAGCATCCAAAGGTTTTAGATGTACAGGTCGTTGGAATTCCAGATGAGAAGTTCGGTGAGGAAGTAATGGCTTGGATTCAGTTGAAGGAAGGACAGACTGCTACAACTGAAGAAATCAGAGAATTTTGCTTAGGCAAAATAGCGAGGTATAAAGTACCGCGTTATATTGAATTCTGTGAGGGGTATCCAATGACTGCATCCGGGAAGATTCAGAAGTTTAAGCTTAGAGAATTGGCAGTGGAAAAAATTCAATCCTCAAATGTAAATTAAGCAGGAAGTGATGATCCGTATAATGTGAACTTCACTTATACGGATCACATACTACTTTTTTAATAAAGCTAGAACGAATCTCTTGTATTACAACATTAACTCATTGGATAGGAGTGTAGCATATGTTTAAAAAGATTTTAATTGCTAACCGAGGAGAAATTGCTTCTAGAGTCATCCGAACGTGTAAATTAATGGGAATTCAAACTGTAGCGATTTATTCAGAAGCTGATGCCGAGGCGCCACATGTCAAATTAGCTGATGAATCGTTTCTTGTAGGTGGACCGCGTGTAAATGAGAGTTATTTAAATATCGACAAAATAATAGAAGTTGCAAAGGAAACGGGTGCGGAAGCCGTTCACCCAGGATATGGGCTTTTATCAGAAAATACGACGTTCGGTAATAAGTGTGAAGAAGCAGGGATTGTATTTATTGGTCCTTCTGCTGATGTTATTGCGCGTATGGGAAGCAAAATTGAATCGCGTAAGGCAATGGAAGAAGCTGGAGTTCCTGTTGTTCCAGGTATAGCTTATCCATTAGCAGATGCACAAGAAGCAATCAAAATTGCGAATGAGATGGGATACCCTGTCATGTTAAAAGCATCTGCTGGCGGCGGTGGGATTGGTATGCAGGTCGTTCACAGTGATGAAGAACTTGAAAAGGCATTTGTTGGAAACTCGAAGCGTGCAACAGACTTCTTTGGTGATGGAGCTATGTACGTAGAAAAGTTCGTTGAGGATCCACGCCATATTGAGATTCAAATTTTAGCAGATCAAAAAGGGAATACAGTTTACTTATGGGAGCGAGAGTGTTCAATCCAACGAAGACACCAGAAGGTATTTGAAGAGGCACCTTCACCATTCATAGATGAAGAAACAAGAAGAAAAATGGGTGAGACAGCTGTAAAAGCTGCAAAAGCGATCGGCTATAGTAATGCAGGAACAATTGAGTTTCTTGTAGACAAGGATAAGAATTTCTATTTCTTGGAAATGAACACCCGTCTTCAAGTTGAGCACCCGATCACCGAAGAAATCACTGGTCTTGACTTAGTAGAACAACAACTAAGAATTGCTAGTGGTGAGGAGTTAAGCTTTACACAAGATGAGGTAAAACGAGAAGGGCATGCGATTGAAGTAAGAATTTATGCTGAGGATCCAAAGACATTTTTCCCGTCACCCGGAAAAATTACTAAATTTGAGATTCCAGAAGGCCCGTCTATTCGTCACGAATTAGCGGTAGCTGAAGGTTCAACTGTAACCCCATTCTATGATCCTATGATTGCAAAGCTAGTCGTCAAAGGAAATAACCGTGATGAAGCGATCGCTCAGCTTGAAAAAGCATTGGAGCATTATATTGTTGAAGGTATTAAAACAAATATCCCAATGCTCCGTGAAGTAGCTGCTCATTCAGCATTTAAAAGTGGTGATACTACAACAAATTTTGTAGCAAAATATTTACAAGGAAAAGTAAAAGCAAATTAACTGATAAAAAACAACAATGACTTAGGAGGAATATAAAATGAGTAAAGTAGTTACAAATATGGCAGGGAACGTATGGAAGATTTTAGTTCAAGTTGGAGATCAAGTAGAAGAAGGGCAAGATGTTGCGATTCTAGAATCAATGAAAATGGAAATCCCAGTGGCTGCTGAAGAGAGCGGAACTGTTAAAGAATTAAAAACAAGCGAAGGTGAGTTTGTTAACGAAGGTGATGTCATTCTTGAGCTAGAATAGTAGCAAGTAAAGTAGTACGGGGGGATTGCTGAAATGAAGTGGCCAGAGGCGGTAACGATCAAAGAAGTAGGGCCAAGAGATGGGCTGCAAAATGAACAATCATTTATTGCCACCGAAGATAAGATCTCTTGGATTAATCAATTATCACATACAGGATTAAAATATATTGAATTAACATCATTCGTTAATCCGAAATGGATTCCGGCATTGGCAGATGCGGTTGATGTTGTAAAGGGAATTGAGAGAGTAGAAGGCGTTACATATGCTGCTCTCGTACCTAATCAAAGAGGCTTAGAGCGAGCTTTAGAAGCCAATATTGATGAAGCTGCTGTATTTATGTCTGCAAGTGAAACGCATAATCAGAAAAACATTAATAAGTCGATTGAAGAAACGTTCCCGATTTTAAAACAGGTTGTCGAAGATGCACGTGCATCCGGGAAAACAGTTCGTGGATATGTATCAACTGTCTTTGGATGTCCTTATGAAGGAAATGTATCGATTGATTCTATTATAAGAGTTTCAGAGCAATTGTTTGAAATGGGAATCAATGAGCTATCTTTAGGGGATACAATCGGTGTTGCCAATCCAAAGCAAGTTCAAGAGGTATTAGAGAAATTGTTAGAGAGATTCTCATCTGAACAATTAGCCATGCATTTTCATGACACAAGAGGGACGGCATTAGCGAACATCTTAGCATCTCTCGATATGGGGATAACAACCTTTGACGGTGCACTAGGTGGACTTGGAGGTTGTCCTTATGCACCGGGTGCCTCAGGTAATCTAGCGACGGATGATCTTCTTTATATGTTGGATGGAATGGGAATTCACACTGGGGTAAATCAAGAAAAATTACTTCAAGCGGCCTTTTTTATTCAGGATAAAATTGGTCGTCCGTTGTTAAGCCATAATTTACAAGCGAACCAAGATCAGGCTTGTTCAAAGATATAAATTCCATTGTGTAGGTAAAGGAGAGTAGTCATGGAAAATAATCAAGTACTGGTTTCAAAGAATGAGGATGGCATTGCAGTCATAACACTTAATCGACCTGAAGCAGCAAACGCTCTTTCTACACAAATGCTGTTTGATTTACATCAAGCTATCTATTCGATCAAATTTGACCGTTCCGTTCGTTGTGTCATTGTTACCGGTGCCGGTGAAAAGGTGTTTTGTGCCGGAGCAGATTTAAAGGAACGTGCTGGAATGGACCAGACGGAAGTAAGGAAGACCGTTTCCCTTATTCGTGGGAACATTAATGATTTAGAAATGCTGCCACAACCAGTTATTGCAGCTGTAAACGGGATGGCTTTTGGGGGAGGAACAGAACTAGCATTAGCGTGTGATATTCGAGTTGCTTCAGAGACAGCGAAGTTTGGATTAACCGAAACATCGTTAGGAATTATTCCAGGTGCTGGTGGAACACAAAGGCTGCCTCGTCTGATTGGAAAAGGCCGTGCAAAGGAAATGATTTTTACTGCAAAACGAATTGATGCAAAAGAGGCTGAACAAATCGGACTCGTTGAACATGTTGTTTCACAGGAATCGTTAATGGATAAAGCAATGGAAATTGCCAAACAAATTGTTCGAAATGGTCCAGTGGCCGTTGCACAAGCAAAGTTGGCGATTGATAAAGGATATGACGTTGATCTTAATACAGGACTTGCAATTGAACAAAATGCTTATGAGGTTACCATTCCTACAAAAGACCGAATGGAAGGACTTCAGGCCTTTAAAGAAAAGCGATCACCAGTGTTCAAAGGAGAGTAACGTATGTCAAAAGTCTATGAATCTACTAGCAATCGAAGCAATCTAGAGGAGGGAACGGCGTTGTCATTGGAAAAAACTTTACAAGAACGTGTCGAACAAATAAAAAAAGGTGGAGCAGCTAAATACCACGAAAAAAATGCCGAACAAGGAAAAATGTTTGTTCGTGAACGACTAGAGTTGTTATTTGATGAAGGTATTCAAGTAGAGGATGCTCTATTTGCAAATTGTAATGCTGAAGATTTACCAGCTGATGGTGTTGTAACAGGGATTGGTAAAATCAATGGTCAAACAGTTTGTGTCATGGCAAATGATTCCACAATTAAAGCGGGCTCTTGGGGAGCAAGAACGGTTGAAAAAATTATCCGTATTCAAGAAAATGCAGAAAAGCTAAAGGTACCAATGCTTTATCTTGTGGACTCTGCTGGAGCAAGAATTACCGATCAAATTGAAATGTTCCCTGGTCGCCGAGGTGCAGGAAGAATCTTTTATAACCAAGTAAAACTATCAGGTAAAATTCCGCAAATCTGTTTATTATTTGGTCCTTCTGCTGCTGGTGGAGCCTATATTCCAGCCTTCTGTGACATTGTCATTATGGTTGATGGTAATGCTTCAATGTACTTAGGTTCTCCAAGAATGGCTGAAATGGTTATCGGTGAAAAAGTTACCCTTGAGGAAATGGGCGGAGCACGCATGCATTGCTCGGTTTCTGGTTGTGGTGATATTTTAGCGAAATCTGAGGAGGAAGCGATTAATCTTGCTAGAAATTATTTATCGTATTTCCCTGCGAATTACTCAGAAAAGCCACCTGTAAAAGAGGCACTAGCACCAAAGCAGTTTGAAAAATCACTAGAAGAAATCATTCCTAAAAACCAAAATGCACCGTTCAATATGATTGATTTAATTCAGAGAATTATTGATGAAGGATCATTTTTCGAGATTAAGAAGCTATTTGCTCCAGAGTTAATTACAGGCTTTGCAAGAATGAATGGACAGTCAGTTGGTATTGTTGCTAACCAACCTAGAATGAAGGGTGGAGTACTATTCCATGATTCTGCCGATAAAGCAGCGAAATTCATTACATTATGTGATGCCTTCAATATTCCATTATTATTCTTAGCTGATATTCCTGGATTTATGATTGGAACAAAAGTAGAACGAGCGGGAATTATTCGCCATGGTGCAAAGATGATTTCAGCAATGTCAGAAGCATCAGTTCCAAAAATTTCAATTGTCGTTCGCAAAGCTTATGGTGCAGGATTATATGCAATGGCGGGTCCGGCGTTTGAACCAGATTGCTGCTTAGCGTTACCAAGTGCGTCTATTGCAGTAATGGGACCAGAGGCAGCTGTTAATGCGGTATATGCAAATAAAATTGCCCAATTACCGGAAGAAGAGCGCCCTGCGTTTATTGAACAAAAACGTGAGGAGTACCGTCAAGACATTGATATTTACCGACTAGCTTCAGAAATGATTATTGATGGCATTGTCCAGCCTAATTCATTGAGAGAAGAACTAATCACTCGCTTTGAAGCATATACATCAAAACAGCTCATCTTCTCAGAACGAAAACACCCTGTATACCCTGTATAACAATCAATAAGTAAATATTTGTTCACACCCTTCTTAATTTAGGAAGGTGTGTGAACACCACCTTCAGTTTTACATAGAAGAATATAAAAGGAGTGAACCATTGTGAAGCCAATATTAACTTCGTTTGAAGAAGCAGTAAGTCAAATTAAAGACGGTGCAACAATTATGGTTGGAGGTTTCGGTCTAGTCGGAATTCCTGAAAACTTAATTAAAGCTCTAAGCGAAACAGGAGTAAAAGACCTCACAGTCATTTCAAATAACTGTGGTGTAGATGATTGGGGCCTTGGTTTACTATTAAGAAATAAGCAAATTAAAAAAATGATTTCTTCATATGTAGGTGAAAATAAAGAGTTTGAAAGACAAGTGCTAAGTGGGGAATTAGAAGTTGAATTAACACCACAAGGTTCTTTATCTGAAAAAATACGTGCTGGAGGAGCAGGTATTCCTGCATTTTATACACCAGCAGGAGTAGGAACACCGATTGCTGAAGGGCGAGAAACGAGAACGTTTAACGGAAAAGAATACTTATTAGAAGAAGCATTAACTGCTGATTTCAGTTTAATTCGCGCTTGGAAAGGTGATAAGGCGGGAAATCTTATTTATAATAAAACAGCTCGCAATTTTAATCCAATGATGGCTGCTGCAGGTCGTGTGACAATTGCAGAAGTAGAAGAATTGGTTGAAGTTGGTGAATTGCCTCCGGATCAAATTCATACGCCGAGTATTTATGTTCAAAAGCTAATTGTTGGAAAACAAGAAAAACGTATTGAACGTCTAACTGTAAGAGACTAAGAATGAAAGTTGAAAACAATTGCATGGATCATATAAATAAGGCTAAGGAGGAGAAACAATCATGGCAGTAAATAATCGTGAAAAGATTGCAAGAAAAGCAGAACGTGAAATAAAGGACGGTTTCTATGTGAATTTAGGAATCGGTATGCCGACAATGGTAGCTAATTATATTTCTGACAATAAACAAGTGGTATTACAATCAGAAAATGGCTTGTTAGGAATTGGACCTTACCCAACAAAAGACGAGGTTGATCCAGATCTAATCAATGCCGGTAAAGAAACGGTAACAGCGGCTGAAGGAGCAAGTTATTTTAGTAATGCTGAATCATTTGCGATGATTCGCGGAGGACACATTGATCTTGCGATTTTGGGTGCAATGGAAGTTGCTGAAAATGGCGACTTAGCGAACTGGATGATTCCCGGAAAAATGATTAAAGGTATGGGTGGCGCGATGGATTTAGTTCATGGTGCGAAGAGAATTGTTATAATTATGGATCATGTGAACCGTAATGGTGAGCCAAAAATCCTTAAACAATGTACTCTGCCTTTGACAGGGAAAGGTGTAGTTGATCGAATCATTACAGAACGGGCAGTTATCGACGTGACGCCTGAAGGCTTGGTTTTAGTTGAAGTAGAAGAAGGCTATACGGTTGAAGATATCCAAAGTGTGACTGAACCAACATTAATTATTGCAGATCATTTAAAATGATTTAGTAATGAGTTAAAATGGTGAAAGTTAAAGAAAGCATTGATTTCATTTGCGAAATCAATGCTTTCTTTTTTTTTGCCCTTAACTTTTAACCAAAAAGCCTATAACATTTTCCGAAAAGCTCTTTTAACAATTATTACTAATAAAAAAATCACATACGATTTGCAATTTCACACAAACTATGCTTACAAGAGGAGGTGATACAAATGGCCAACAACAATAACTCGAATCAATTAGTAGTACCTGGAGTTCAGCAAGCATTAGACCAAATGAAGTATGAAATTGCTCAGGAATTTGGTGTTCAGCTTGGACCTGATTCAACATCTCGTGCCAATGGTTCAGTAGGAGGCGAAATCACCAAACGATTAGTGCAGCAAGCACAACAACAATTAAAAGGTTTTTAATAACTAGTAACATATACAATTGCATAACATGGCTGTTAGGGATGGTTTTATCCATCCCTTTTTTAAAGTCTTGTGAAACGCGAACGTTAACATGAAGGGAAAGGGAGGAGAAAACGGTGAGTGTTTGCCCACTATGTAATGGATTAACAACAATAAATTATACGTGCGAACAGTGTAGTAAAGTATTAAATGATAATGGGAAGATTATTGATTATTTTGATGATTACAGTGCCTATCTTGATACAGATGGAATGAAAAAAATAGATGGCTACCCTAATGATTTACAACAGCACCAATGTCCTCATTTGTTCTATTGTGATGATTGTCATAAAGAAGCGATTGTCTTTATCCAAGAGGTGTAATTCATCAAAGGTACATAAAATAAAAAAAACTCGGCACAGTAGCCGAGTTTTTCTCTAGTTCTTTTTTGTATTGTCCTGCGGGCGGGCTTCTTTTTCAAAATCAATGGTTTCCTCTATTTGTGAGGAATCGAATTCCATACTTACAGTTCCGCCTGCC
Organism: Anaerobacillus sp. MEB173; assembly: GCF_052119505.1. Taxonomy (NCBI): domain Bacteria; kingdom Bacillati; phylum Bacillota; class Bacilli; order Caryophanales; family Bacillaceae; genus Anaerobacillus; species Anaerobacillus sp. MEB173. The sequence goes on along the minus strand of NZ_JBJMAU010000002.1, from coordinate 520,532 downwards.
ATTCCTTCATTAACCATTCGGTCTTCATCCATAAAAAATTTATCTCGTCCTTCAAATTGCGAATCATCTTGCTTCTTTTTATCCATGACAAACCCTCCCTTTTACTAAAGGTATTGTTTGTTGAATAGTTTCTTCTTATGCAGTTAATTTGAAGAATGAACATTTAACTTTTCAATGTTGTTGTTAATGTTTCTCGTAAACATGGTAAAGCATGAGATCATGAATATGCAGTTCAATATCTTTTAAAACTTTCTCATCCGGTTTGAGACCCTGCCATTCTATTGATCCATCTTTAAAGTATGTACCTTTGTAATAGCTCCCTGAATAAAAAAAGGAAAAAGCCCATTCACTACGAACAAGGTTATCTTTTATTACTTTCCACTGAAAATGGGATATCAAATTGTTGCCCCCTTACAATATATTTATTCTAGCTCGATCGTACCATAAAATCATTAGAAAATAGAAATAAAATCAAAAAAGCGCTATAACTATGAAAAGTCATAACGCTCATTAGATCTATGCGTGAAGAAACTTCAAAGAAAAAGCATTCAAAGCTTTTAATTCTAAATGATAAATTTTACATTCTACATTATGTTTTATTATAGTACTTCTTTCTCGTCAATATCAGATGAGTGCCAGTGACCGCTGCCAAACCATAGAGCGATTTGCCCGGTTGTTGTTTTTTCATAAGTGAAAGAAACAAGTCCTGCTTTTAATGCCATCATGATTTTATCGATATCTTTATAATCGATTTTCGTATAGTAAACTCCAACCCTTGAAGAAATTTCTTTATATAACATAATAATAACATCAGTTTTACGGTACTGGGGTGAAACGATAAATATTGAGAACTGTAAGCCGTATTGCTCTAATGCTGCAATTGCAATAATTTTCCCATCCCACAGAACAATGTGAAGGATTGTACCAGGTTCATCTAAGTCATCTTTTTTTAATTGAAACAGCCATGCATATGATTCAGAAGTATGTTCGAACTCACCATGACATTTAACAAATTGCAAGATAGAGGTACGGTATTTACTCCAATTGTTTTTATCAATCTTAATAAATTGCATTTGTAGCACTTCCTTCCCTAATAAAACCAGTATCGGTATAGAAAGTTTGTAAAAGATTGTGGATCCCTTTTTGTTGGATGTCTACTTCATCAAAAACCATGGGCTTGGAATTGATCTCGAAAATCCAATAATTACCATCTGTATCACGGCCAACGTCCATAGAAAATTCGCCAAGTTTTCCATATTCATTTTCTAACTGTTCAGCTACTTCTTTCGCTAAGAATTGCAATAAAATGTCATTTACAGGAGGCTCAATATCATCTACTGTTAAAATCGAGCCTCCTTTAGGAACATGAGTAGTGATTCCATCGATGGCTGAACAACGAATCCCTACACCTGTTAAGACCCAATCAGTATAGTGGCGTTGGACATGAAGGCGAAAATCATACGGACGGCCTTCAAAGCAGTTAAGGTGTATTTGGGTTTGCAAAATATAAAGATCCTTCTCAAGTAATGGAAAGATTTCATCCCACAATTGATTAAATGTTGAGAATGACCTTATTTTATTATGATCTTTTACAATGTAGTGATTTTTCTTTTCGCATTCAATCGTAAAGATTCCATCCCCTTTTAAACCATTATTGGGCTTAGCATAATAGCGGCAATTCGGTTGTAATAATTGTTTCAACTGAATCTTTGATTGTAACTTAAATGTTGTCGGAAGAAAGGGCTTTAGCTTTTTATTTTTGTAAAGAAGCTGGTAACACTCGAATTTAGTGAAAAAATGAGGATTAAAAAATGGGATTGAATGATTTTGTAGCCACTGAAATGTCTGCTTCATTTGTGAGGTTTGTTCATCTTTTCGATAAGGAATACGATTGTAGACGAGATCAGGGAATGGAAATACACATTCTAACCATTTCCGATTCGTTTCGTCAAAGAGATAACCATTTATTTGGTTCGGCTTTATCCCTTCTGGAGTGAAAACGAAGGATATTCCCCCATTTTCTTTAAGTGCATAGTGAATTCGGCGGAATGTCTTTCGGTTACCGGCGAATGTTTTTTTACATCGTTTGCTTGTCAATATTCCTATTAACGGTCCTGCCTTTTTGTGATTCATCCGTACTGGAAAGGAAAGGCTGTTTTCGGGTGTTTCAATTTTGGGGATTGCAATATTCTGCAATCCCCATACATATGATTGATTAGGTTGATGATGACCCCAAGTTTTTGTTTGTCGATTGTAATACAAAATCATGATGAATAGATACGCCCTGGTTGAGTAATTGATTGTTTAAATAAATAGACAGCATAAGCGAGAGGGAGACGTCTAGAAAGGAGGTCATCATGCTTTAATTTAGGGTGATAAAAAATCGTTCTGCCCGGTTTGGAATTTGCCTCGAACATCCATATCTCACCACTTTTATCAATACCTAAATCAAATCCTATTTCACCAACAAATCCTTCCATTGTATGATCAATTCTTTCACTCAATAATAGAGCTGCTTCTTTAAGTTTCGTCAATAGGTTTGAATGAGTACCGGTTTCTTTGAAGATTTCATGAACCGTCTTTACTTCTCCACCACTTTTTACATGTGTTGTCACACTACCTGGACCAGCAATTTTTGCCGCTAAAGCACTAACTTGCCACTTTCCATTTTCGTCCTTGTTCGTATGAAGACGAAAATCAATAGGGTTGTTTTGCCATCTAATCAAATGTATGCCTTGCTGAGCAATCATATTCTTGAACCCGTTAGGAAACTGCTGATGAAGGAGTCGTTTTAAGGATGAATACCTCCGTAATCGATTTTGTCCTTTCTCACGGAAGCGGCAGTAATAAAATGGATCATCATTTAACTTAATGACTTGTTGAATCCCTATACCTAAACTTCCTTTTGCAGGTTTGAAATACACATGATTGTATTCATCGAGTAGTTCTTCTACTTGTTGTTGTGTTGGATTTAAGTAGTTTTTTGGCAATAGGTGTTCAGTAACTTGATCAGAAACTAATTTTTGGTTAATTTCCCACTTATCAAAAAAGCTAGGGTTAAACCAAGGAATGAGATAGTCATTTTGCAGTCTTTCTCTCACATTCTTTGAGGCTTGCAGCTTCTCGGTCCGACGGTTCGGCAGGCGATCATAAACAACGTTTGGAAATGGAACAACGATTTGCTTCCAACCGTCTTTTTTATAAAAATAACCATTTATTGTACCGTTTTCCCAGTCAATATGGTTGGCTCCGAATATGAAATAAAATGCGCCTACTTTTCTATCTGTAGACAGCAATTTAGCAAATAGTAAGGAACGATCACCAATGGGACGAATTAAGTTATTGGTGAAGCCAGCTGTAAATATCCCTACTAATGGACCTAAGTATACGACTTGCTCATGTTCAAAAAGATGAACAGGTCCATCATAAGGAATCATGAGTTCTTCCCATAAATCTTCAGATACTAAATATTCATTTTTTTTGTCATAATGAGGAGCTACCTGACATGAAACTGTTTTTGCTCCAAGAGATATTTTGTTGGGAAAAGTATGATGCTCTACCCACTTTTTGAATAATGATTCAGGAACATAAAGTGTTTTCTGATGTCCCTGTTCCTTTTTTATAAATAGTGGTTTGTTACCCATATTTACTCAGCTCCTTAATGTATTTTCAAGATATTTACAATAACGAAGCGGTGCTTCATATAATTGGTCAACATATTTTTGAGTATGAACGATGACCTTTCTGCCGGGCTTCGAATTCGCCTCTAATAACCATAGACGACCATCTTGATCCAAGCTAATATCGAGACCGATTTCAAATAATCTCCCGAATGAAGTTTCTAATCTATTCGGGATAAGAGCCATTAACTTAAGAAGATGAAATTCTAAGTCCCGTTGTTGATCAGGCAGCAATTGTTTTATCCAATTTTGATAGGAAAGAGTTTTCCCGCCACCATGGAGATTTGAGATAATATGGTTTTGCTTTCCAATACGTATTCCTCTGCCTTGCTCTACCCAGCGTCCTTGCTCATTCTTTTGAATTAGGATTCGGATATCAAATGGGCAATTGTTTTGGTCTTGGATTGAACAAAAAGGTTGAAGTAAATAATTTGTTGATGTTATCAAATGATTAAGCCATCTCTCGCATTCTTTTTTATGTTTAAACGTCTTTTTTATTTGTTTTAAGTTTCTTTGTGTTTGAATCAGAATTTCATCATTTTCTGTTTGAAAAAGCGCGACAATTCCTTTTCCCTGTGAACCGCTAGCCGGTTTAAGAATAACGGGTTCATTTCTATTTAAATTGTTTAACACATCCAATCCCGATGTCACTTGAGTTGTCTTCGGAAGATAAGGGAATAATTGTTCATCTTCTTTTAACGCATTATACACTTTCCACTTATTCGGCAACCCATAACCAAGGAACGATACCTTTGGATGAGATTTAAGCCAATGTACAATCGGATAGTTATATTTAAAGATTTTTTCATTGGAATAAAAGCAACGATCATATAAAAATGTCGGAAGAGGAAATGCTTCCTTTATCCACTTTTGCTCCTTGACACAATATTTCTCACCATTAACAAGTTCTGTTCGTGGATCAATAAAAGATGGCATAAAACGATATACTGTTACTTGCAGCAATGTAGAACAAGCACCTAATTTACTGAAGTAATCTTTTTCTTGATCCATATTAAGAACAAGTATGCCAAGTGCAGTCAATGGAGAACACTCCTTTCCTCAATTAGTTGAAAGTAAAAAGTTAAAAGTCTGCTAAGTAATGACAGTACGTAATAATTGATTTTGCTGAAGGACGAATCGTCTCTTTATCCTTTTCCGGGTCTTGATTTTTAGAAGGTTTTGTATTCACTTCAATTAACCATGGATGGCTTGCTTTATCCAAGCCAATATCAACACCAAATTCACCATATTGACCATCGACCTCTTGGCAAATGAGTGTAACAATTTCAATCGCTAACTCTTGTAAAAATTTCTTGTAATGCCTCACATTTTTATCATCATGAATCGGTGAAAGGACTTCTTCTACTTTCAGTAATTCCCCACCTTGAGCAAGGTTTGATACGATTTTATCCTTTGCGGAAACTCTAGCGACCGAGGAAATGACCTTCCAAGCTCCAGAATAGCTTCGAGTACATAGAATCCGGAAATCTAATGAACGCTCTTGAAAGTCCATAAGATGAATCCCTTGTTGAATAAGAAATTGCTGTTTTTGAAAACGAGGGCGAAGTTGCTTAAACATTTGTTGAATAGTAGAAAAAGTTTGCACTGTATCCCCAGTAAGAGTTGAATAATCGACTTGAAATTTATCGTTATGCTTCGTGATCCGAAAGATGCTTCTTCCTTGACTTCCGTGTATAGGCTTCAAAAATACAGTAGGGTGGTTTTGAAGCATATATTCAAGAGAATCACTATTCGTTAATAAAGTCGTTTCTGGTATATATGGTAATAGTTCCTCATATGGCAGCAAGGCTTCAAATACTTCCCACTTATTGAGGAAGTGATCATTAAAGTAATGGATATTTAATTCTTTACATTTCTCAAAAAACTGTTGATAGGTACGTGATCTTTCTAATTTCCTTGATCCAATCCGGTTATAGATTACGGTTGGCGAGGGAACAATGGTTTCTATCCATTGATTGTTCATCCAAACGTATCCGGTTACCTCTTCTTTATTCCATTGCTTTAGGCAAAATACATAAAATAGTGAATGCTGATCATGTGCATAACGAGCCATTTCTTCACAAAACTGTGTTAATGGTCCAAAAAGAGAATTGGGGTCCCGATCTTGTTTTATAGTTGTTAACGTTGCGATGATTGGACCTATTTCAAACACGTTATTTTCATGATGATAGAACATTTTTATGGGAAGTGGATGTACAGGTAAAGAGAGTTGTTCAACTAATGTTTTCGAACAATGGACCTCATAACTTGTTCCACTTTCTAAAGGTACACATTCAATGGTGACTTCTTTATTACTGCACAGCAATGTTGCTGACTGATGAAGGTTAAGTTGTAAATTTTGATATATTTTTTTATTTATACGTACTTCATACGGATGTTGAAATTGTTCATCATCGAAAGGTTGAAGGATAATTTTATTTAACATATTACGTTCCCTCATTTACATACGACAAAAGTAAAATTCTCTAGTTTCTTATTTGTATTGGGGACTTGCGCTTTTTAGCGGAATCATAGACAATAAGTAACGTATTTAGAACTAGATGTAGGCAAGTGCTGATATCGTATACTATGATCAAAGGTAGATGAATGTGATAAGAAAACAATAGAGTGCTTAGTAAATAAGGGGAGGAATGATGATGGAAGCACTGTTAGTCATTTTCATGATGATAGCTATTGGTGCCATAATAGGTGGATTTACAAATTCATTAGCAATAAAAATGCTTTTTCGGCCATATAAAGCTTTGTATATAGGAAAATGGCGTGTTCCATTTACACCTGGTTTGATTCCGAAAAGGCGAGGGGAGTTAGCGAATCAAATGGGGCAAATGGTTGTTAATCATTTATTAACACCGGAAGGTCTTGAAAAGAAATTGAATGATTCTTCTTTCAAAAAGGAAATGGTCAACTGGGTGCAGCAGGAAACGAGGCAATTATTACATAGTAAAGAATCCGTTGAGACAATTGTTCAACAATATTTTCACATAGAAGATTTACAGCGAAAGGTTGAAAATAAAGCAGAGACATTGATTGAACAAAAATTTGAGCAGCTTCTAAGTGAATATGGTCAACAACAAATTGATCAAGTGTTGCCAGTAAGTTGGATTAAAAAGGGAGATGATCTCGTTCCTAAGCTGACTGCTCAAATCTTAGATAAAGCAAAAAACTATTTTAATAGTCCTGAAGGAAAGGAACAACTAAGTGTTATGATTGATCGCTTCCTAATGGGAAGGGGAACATTAGGGAATATGATTTCGATGTTTTTAGGTAATGATCGTTTAGTAGATAAAGTGCAACCAGAAGTCATTAAGCTTCTAAATGACTATGCGACTTACGACTTTCTGGAAAAATTAATTGCAAAAGAGTGGACAAGTATTAAATCTTGGAAGATAGCTGATGTTGTCAAAAAAATTGATCAAAATGAGTTGCTGAATATAATAAAGGCAGGAGTGCTGAAACAATTACAGCTGGAAAAATGGCTGAAAACGCCTCTTGTTGAATGGACCGGTCAATATGAAAAGGCTATTGTTGATGAATGGGTTCCGAAGATAACAGAAAATATTGTTCAAGTTCTTTCGAAAAGGCTAGGTCAGATGATGAAAAAAATGCGATTGGCTGATGTGGTTAAAGAACAGGTTGAAACGTTTTCTGTTGATCGATTAGAAACAATGGTGTTATCGATTTCAAGGCGTGAATTTAAAATGATTACGTACTTAGGAGCAGTATTAGGTGGCTGTATTGGTTTTATCCAAGGGATCATTGTTCTTTTTATCAAGTGATACTTTTTCAATTTTATGAATTCGTTGGTTGGGATGAAATCCTTTCCATTACATGGTATAGTCGGTTAGAAATAAAATTTAAGGAGGCTATATATCCCAAATGGCAAATGTTTATGACAAAGCACACGAATTAGCTGGTGTATTAAGAGAAAGTGATGAATTTAAAAGCTTAAAAAGCTTACATGAGCAGATCAATAGTGATGAAGTTTCAAAAAAAATGCTTGATAACTTTCGTAATATGCAATTAGAACTGCAGCAAAAACAAATGCAAGGTTTAGAAATTACAGAAGAAGAAGTAACAAAAGCACAACAGCAATTTGAACTTGTTCAACAGCATGCAACAATCTCTAAATTAATGGAAGCTGAGCAACGCTTGAGTGTTGTGATTGGCGATATTAATAAAATTGTAACTGAACCATTAGAAGATCTTTATGGTGTTGGTAAGTAAAAAATAAATATTATCGAAAGAACCTCTGTTTTCATATGCGGAGGTTCTTTTTGTTATATGGATTAGCAGTAATAAAAAGCTCGACACCGTTCAACAACAATTGACTAAATAATTGAACAATAATAAAATTAAAATAATTTATTAATTTTGCCAAGTGACAGGTAAGTGTTTGATCAATAGAAAAACGGAGGGCTTTTATGAATCTTATTACTGAATTGAAGAAAATCGTAGCTGAGGACCAAGTGACAACAAATGAAACGATTTTGGAACAGCATAGTAAGGATGAATCGTATCACACGCCATGCCTTCCTGATGTCGTTGTTTTTCCGAAAACGACTAATGAAGTGAGTCGCATTTTGAAGTTTGCCAATGAAAATGAGTTGCCAGTTGTCCCCTTTGGATTAGGGTCCAGTGTTGAAGGGCATGTCATTCCATACCATGGTGGAATTTCACTGGATATGTCTTTAATGGATAAGGTGCTAGAAGTACGGCCTGAGGACTTTTTAGTAAAAGTACAGCCAGGTGTTACAAGGGATCAGCTTAATAAGGAACTTAAAAAATATGGTTTGTTTTTCTCGGTTGATCCAGGAGCGAATGCAACGTTAGGAGGAATGGCAGCGACGAATGCGAGTGGGACAACTTCAGTAAAATATGGAATTATGCGTGATCAAGTCCGTGACTTAGAAGTTGTTTTGGCCAATGGAGAAGTTATCCATACAGGAAATTTAGCGGCTAAATCTTCATCAGGCTATCACTTAAACAGTCTATTTGTCGGATCAGAGGGTACGCTCGGTATTTTCACAGAGTTAACGCTGAAAGTTTATGGTATTCCTGAAGTGATTATGGCTGCTAGAGCATCATTTCCAACGACAAATGATGCTATTCAGGCAGTTGTTGGTATCTTGTCTGCCGGAATACCAATCGCAAGGGTTGAGTTGATTGATGCAAGATCGATGAAGCAAGTGAATCTTCATAGCGGTACTTCTTACCCTGAGAAACCGACGTTGTTTATCGAATTCCATGGTAATGATGCGGGCTTAAAGCAAGATGCTGACTTTACGAAAGAGATTGTCCATGAAGCCGGGAGCCGTGATTTTACCTTTGAAAAAGACTCTAACGCCAGAAAACAATTGTGGGATGCTAGACATAATTTAGCCTATGCTTTTATTCATGGTTCACCAGGGAAAAAACTGATCGGAACAGATGTATGTTTACCTATTTCTGAATTAGCTGGAGCTCTGGAACACGCAAGGCAAGTAATGGACCGCATAGGGATTGATGGTGCATTGCAAGGTCATGTAGGTGATGGGAATTATCATTCAATCGTGATGATTGATATTAATAATGATGATGAGCTGGCTAAAGCAAACGAGTTTAATTCTGAGATCGTTACCTATGCATTAGCTAGAGGGGGAACATGCACAGGTGAGCATGGTGTTGGTGTTGGTAAAGCAAAGTATCAACGAAAAGAACACGGCAATGCCTTTGATGTCATGTTGTCAATTAAAAAATCACTTGATCCGAGAGGAATTCTAAATCCCGGAAAAGTCATCGTTGAATAAGCTTATTTCATTCTAAATTCTAAATTATACATTCTAAATTCGCAATTGCCCTCATACGTTTTATCATAAATAGATTGAACTTCGAAGAGGGGGATGAATGTGACTTATCGCTTACTAGCTCTAGATGTAGATGGAACACTTCTTCGGTCAAACCATCGCCTTAGCCGCCAAACAAAGGAAGCCATTGAATTTGTCAAAAGAAAAGGTGTGTACGTGACTCTCGCAACAGGAAGAGCTTTTCCTTCGGCGCAGAAGATTGCCAAAGAATTGAAATTAGAGACGGACCTTATTACTCATGGTGGGGCATTCATAGGTTCTTCCATTGATGAGCCTATATATGAAAGAAGGTTAAATCCTGAAAAGGCATATCATATTGTAGAAATTTTAGAGAAATATAAGAGTCATATTCGGATTCTGCATGAACGTTACTCGATTGGGAATAAAATTCGCCAAAAAAATTACATCATTGCAAAGATGACGATTGGAGTTGGTGATCCGTTATTTTATCCGATGACGTTTGTTGATTCCCTAAGTAATTATCTCATTGATAATCCAATTGCGGCACCGAAAATATGTGCTCACTTCAGGGATGAATCTGAGCGGTTAGATGCGATAGAGGCAATTCATGAACAAATACCAAATGTACGGATTACCTCATCTAGTGAGGGAAGCCTGGAGATTGTATCTGCCGGGGTATCCAAGGCTCGTGGTCTGCAAATTCTTGGAGCGAAATTAGGGATTAACCTCGATCAAATGGTAGCCATTGGTGCATATGAAAATGATAAGGAAATGATCACACAAGTTGGTTTGGGTGTAGCGATGGGCAATGCACCAAAAGATGTCAAGGATCTTGCAGATTGGGTGACAAGAACGAATGATCAACAGGGTGTTGCTTATATGGTAAAAGAAGTCTTCAGAAAACAACTTCGAGTAGAATTATAAATGATATCTCCCCTAAAATAGGGGGGATTTTTCGTTTTATTAGGATATGTGAACTAGTTTACTGCCTTATTCTACTTAAATGGACAAAATTTAAAACAATTTTAGACAAAATTAACTGATAATATTGACTATTTTAACTGTTTACCGTATAGTTTTTTGTTATAGACAATAAAATTTATCGCTTTAAAGCGTTTTAAGGGAGAGGGAATGACTATGCAGAAAACGAAGCAAATCCTTTTATTCGCAGCACTTTTACTAGTATCAGTTATTGTTACAGCTTGTGGTGGTGGAGCTAATGAAACGAATTCAGATTCAGAATCATCAGCTTCAGAATCAAATGAAGAAACGATTACTTTAGAATTAGGACATATTGCTCCAGCTGATCATGGTTACCAATTAGGACTTGAACAATTTGTACAAGCTGTTGAGGAAGAATCAAATGGCAAAGTTAAAATTGAAATTTATGGAGCTGGTCAACTTGGTGGCGAGCGCGATATGTCTGAACAAGTTCAGTTAGGTACGCTGGATATGGCATTAATGACAACTGGACCATTAGGTAACTTTGTTCCAAATTTAGCGGTACTTGAAATGCCTTTTTTATTTGAAGATGTAGATCATGCATACCGTGTACTTGATGGAGAAATTGGTGAAGAATTATTGAAAGAACTAGAAGAATCAGGATTTAAAGGGTTTGCTTATTGGGAAAACGGAATTAGAGGAATTAGTAACTCTAAGCACGAGATTCGCACACCGGAAGATATGGCAGGATTAAAGATGCGTACATTAGAAAATGACGTTTTTGTTGAAACATTCCGTGCATTAGGTTCTGACCCGACACCGATTGCTTGGCCAGAAACATATACATCTTTACAACAAGGTGTTGCTGACGGTTTCGATTCACCATATGCTCAATTTGGAACAGCGAAAATGTATGAAGTGCAAGATTACTATACAGAAGCAGGAATCTATTACGCATCAGCTATTCTTATGATGAATATGGATAAATATAATGGTTTACCAGCTGATGTACAAGAGTTACTAGAACGTTTAGGTAAAGAATTTGCTCCAATTCAAAGAGATATTAACAAACAATTAGCAGATGAAAATAAGCAACTTATTCTTGATAATGGTGTAGAGATTGTTGAGGTAGATGAAGTTGATACTGAAGCATTCCGAGCGGCGGTTCAACCAGTCTATGAACGTTTTGCTGATCAATTTGGTGATTATGTAGAACGAATTCAAGCATTGAAATAATAGAGAAAATAGTTACAAGGAGAAAGTGAGAGTAATCTCACTTTCTTTACTATCATTATAAGAGAGTAAAACTAGAGGTGTTTCCGATGTGGACGAAAGGAATTAAATTTATTAATCGGATTGTAGAAAATATATCTGCACTATTTTTAGCAACAATGGTTATTTTGATTTTTATTCAAGTCATTTCAAGGCAATTTATAGGTTCATCATTTGCATGGACAGAGGAAGTATCTAGATATTTAATGATATGGGTAACGTTTTTAGGTGCCAGTGTGGCCTTTCAATATGGTGCACATATTGGAATCGAGTATTTTAAGGAAAAATCCCCTGTTTTCATTCAAAGAGCGTTTGAGATACTGACACTTATTGCTTGTACAGTATTTTTCTATTTCATGATTACAAAAGGGATTGACATTATGAACCGTCAAATGGGACAAACCTCTGCGGCTTTAAAAATTCCAATGGGTTATATCTATTTGGTTATTCCAATTAGTGGGGTCTTAATGTTCCTTAATTTACTTGACATAACTTTTAATAAAAATAAGCAACAGGCAAAGATGTAAGAGAGGACGAAAAGTTATGACGGCCTTATTATTTTTTATACTTATTATTTTATTCATTATTAGCGTACCCATTGCCATTTCTTTAGGATTAGCATCAGTACTTTACTTATTATTCACTGCCGGTGACAATGCTTTAATTCAGCTGCCGCAGAGGATGTTCGCCTCACTTGATTCATTTCCATTAATGGCTGCACCGTTTTTTATCTTAGCAGGGAAGTTGATGGAGCATGGCGGCATTTCAGAACGTCTTGTTGACTTTGCCAAAAGTTTAGTCAGTCAAATGAAAGGTGGACTAGGCCATGTAGCCGTTGTTGCTTGTATGTTCTTTGCTGCTTTGTCAGGGTCAGCGGCAGCAACAACTGCTGCCATAGGTGCCATTTTAATTCCTTCAATGGTAAAAGCGGGATATGATCGTAATTTTGCCACAGCTGTTCATGCGGCAGGTGGAACAACAGGGATTGTTATACCTCCAAGTGTACCGCTTGTACTCTATGGTGTGACTGCTGGTGCCTCAGTAAGTGGTTTGTTTATTGCAGGTATTATTCCTGGTATCATGATCGGTATATCATTAATGATTGTTGTGTATATTATTTCTTCTCTCCGTGGATATGGAGCCGGTTCGACCAAAACAACGTTGAAGGAAATTATCTATACATTTAAGAGAGCCATTCTAGCTTTGATTATGCCGTTTATTATTTTAGGTGGTATATATGGTGGTATTTTTACACCGACAGAAGCGTCAGTTGTCGCTGTTGTTTACGGTTTTATTATCGGAGCTTTTGTTTATAAACAAATTAAATTGAAAGAGCTTAGGGAGATTCTTGTTTCTTCGGTAATCACAACATCCGTTATTTTGTTTATAATTGCAACAGCAGGTTTATTTGGGACAATTTTAACAAGAGAACAAGTGCCACAAAGTGTAGCAAACTTCATCATTGGAGCCGATCTATCACCAGTTATGATCTTGTTGTTTATTAACTTATTTTTATTACTAGTTGGTACATTCATGGAGACAATAGCATCCGTTATTATTTTAACCCCTATTCTGTTGCCTGTTGTCACGAGTATAGGGATGGATCCAATCCACTTTGGAATTATTATGATAGTTAACCTTTCAATTGGTTTAATAACGCCTCCTGTTGGGGTCTCTCTCTTTGTCGGTGCCCGAGTTGGGAACACAAGGTTTGAGCCGCTAGTTAGAGCGATTATTCCATTTTTACTAATGATGTTTGTGAATGTATTGATTATTACGTTTGTTCCGCAGCTGAGTGTGGGAATATTGGAGTTTTTGGGGAAGAAGTAGTTGAAAGTTAAAAGTTGAAAACCGCTCCGGATGGAGCGGTTTTTTTAGTGATGGAAATGTACGAGACCACCTGATGAGCGGGTAACTCGACTCGTATGTTCACTATAATTTTCTTCTGCAAGTCGACGTTGGCCGATTTCTTTTGCTTCTTTATCGTCCTTCGCTTCAAAGCTCTCTTCAAATAATTTTTCTCCTGACTTATCAAAAACTGTAATCACGTATGTTTTCATTGAATCCCCCATCCTTTCCTTCATATATGAAGAAATAAGTAAGTGTAGTATAGTTATATTATTAATATTCTAAATTGATTTTCAATTATGTTCAAGTGTTGTCTTTTGTAACCAGTTTTGCTCTAGGTGAATAACATAGCTGATGTAAGGAGGAGATTCGAGATGAATAAGACCGAAATGCATGAGTTATGTAAAAATCATCTTCATCGCTATGTTCTTGTACGTACGTATGATAATCATGAATATGATGGAATTATTGAAAATGTTGATAATGATAATCTCTACTTAGCTGTACCAGTCGGAGGAATGGATAGAGGCGAAAATCTAGACAATGAAGAACGCTTTTTTGGACCTGGTTGGTATGGAGGATTTCCTTATTACGGATCCCCATATTATGGTTATCCTTTTTATCCTAGACCTGTACGATTTAGAAGTTTAGTGTTACCTTTGGCAGCACTAACAGCATTAGCATTACTACCTTATTATTAATTTATTTTTTTCAATTAGATAGAACTTTCATATATTATTATTCTTTAGAAAGGTAAGGTATAGCTCCCTTACCTTATTTGTTTTTCTATAAAAATTATCAGCAAATTTTAACTAAGATTTACAAAATATACATGGTTTTCGATAGAACGTTTGATCGGTATGGGTATGATTCGTTATAATACTAGGTAAGTGAGTAGTTTAGGGGAAAGGGACGAAGTGAAATGGAACAAATACGGTTTATCCATACAGCAGATTTGCATCTTGATAGTCCATTCAAAGGCTTAAATCAGCTTCCGGCAAAGATTTTAAAACGGGTTCAAGAAAGTACGTTTGTTGCTTTACAAAAATTAGTTGATCTTGCGATAGATGAAAACATAGATTTTTTGCTTATAGCGGGTGATCTTTATGATGGTGAGGATCGGAGCTTGCGTGCGCAATCTCGTTTTAAAAAAGAAATGGAACGGTTACAAGAGCATAACATACAAGTGTACATTATTCATGGAAATCATGATCATTTAAGCGGGAAGTGGGCGAAGCTCCAATGGCCTGATAATGTCCATTTTTTCGGAGAGAATGTAGAGGGCATACCATTTAGAAAGAATGGGGAAATCATAGCTTACATATATGGCTTTAGCTATCCAAAACAAGCGGTTTATGAACAAATGATAACACAGTATGAGAAACATAAAGAAGACGTATACCATATTGGATTGCTTCACGGACAGATTGAGGGAAATCAAGACCATGATCCCTATGCCCCTTTTTCACTTAAAGACTTGATTGATAAAGGATTTGATTACTGGGCATTAGGACATATCCATAAGTATCAGCAACTTTATGATGAGCCGTTAGTAATCTACCCCGGAAATATCCAAGGTCGTCATATAAAAGAAACTGGTGAAAAAGGGTGCGTTCTTATCCAATTAGATCAAGATAGCGCAAAGTCAACCTTTCATTGTACCTCAGATATTATTTGGAATGAGGTACTGCTTTCTATTGATGGTGTAACAACTGTTCAACAGCTCATTAGCAAATGTGAAGATGTAATAGAGTCATATAGAAATAACGGTCAAGGAGTTTTCTTACGACTAATTTTTGAGGGGAGTGGACCATTACACTCATATTTAATGGATCAAGAACGGTTACAAGAGCTCCTTTTAACGGTGACTGATGAAGAAGAAAACGAACAGGACTTTGTTTGGATTATTTCTCACAGGGTGCATACAACGGCTAGCTGGAACCGTCAAAACCTTCGTGAAGAAGAGCATCTGGTAGGGGACATCGTGCGGTTAGTTGATGAGAAAGAAGAGGAATTTGTCCAAGGAGCGATTTCTGAATTATATTCTCACCACCGTACAAGAAGATATTTAGAGCAATTGTCAGAAGAAGATTATCAAGCCATTCTGAGAGAGGCTGAAGCTTTACTTCTAACAGATCTGTTGAGGGAGAGAGTTGAATGAGGATAACGAGTCTGCATATTTATGGATTTGGAAAATTAGAAGATGTTTATATTCAATCATTATCTCCGAAGTTGCAAATTTTTTATGGGGAAAATGAAGCAGGCAAATCAACGATAATGGCCTTTATTCGTTGCATATTATTTGGGTTTCCGACTAGACAGCAAAGCGAGCTGCGTTATGAGCCAAAACGAGGGAGTAAGTATGGTGGAAAAATCACGCTAGTAATGAAGGATGGCGAAACTATTTCAATTGAACGTATTGCCGGCAAAGCAACAGGAAAAGTGACGGTTTATTATGAAAATGGATCTGTAGCGGGGGAAGAGGCACTTCCATCAATTTATGCAGGAATGGATCGGTCACTGTTTCAAGGGATTTTTGCGTTTGATCTAGACGGTCTTCAAGGGATGGAGCAATTAAAGTCTGATGATCTAGGACATTACTTGTATGGTGTCGGCTTGACCGGAGATGTTTCCTTAGTAGAGATTGAAAAAAAGCTTGAAAGAGTACAAGGAGAATTATACAAACCGAACGGGAAGAAACCGGTTCTTAATCAGCAAGTACAGAAGCTTCGACAGATTGAAGAGGAGCTAAAGCAAAAACAGCAAAACAACAGTTCATATCAACAACTAATAAATGAAAAGGCAAATGCAATATCAGAGATGAATAGGATTGATAGGGATATATCCCGCTTAAAACAGGAGGTGCGTTGTTTTGAACAATTACAAAGTCTTGAGCCATTAGTGAAGGAAAAGAATGTATTACAATTGCAATTAAGTCAATTACCGGTCTGCGAGCCATTTCCTGAAGATGGACTGGACCGTTTAGAACAGTTTAAATCCCATTTATTAAATTTGGAAGAGGAACTGTTAGAAGTTGAAAAGATGATGAGTCAATTGTCAGTCGAAATGGATAATATCATTTTCAACGATGAATGGTTATCATTAGAATATGAGGTTAAAAAAATAAGAGAAAATCTTCGCTATTATAAGGCAAAGAAAGAAGAAATTAATCAAAAGAAAAAGGCAATCATTGATCAAAATGAAGAAATATCTGCTTTGATGGATCGAATAGGGACTACTCTCAGCGAAGAAACAATAATGGATTGTGATACGGGATATATAGCAAAAGAGAAACTGAAAGTAATCATTCATGAAAGAAACAGTTTGATACAACGGCTTGAAATAGTACAGGCTGAAGTTGAGAAATTTGAGCTTGAAATAAACAGTACGGAAAATAAGTTGTATAGTTTGCAACAAAAAATTATACCTGAATCTTTGAAAGAAGAGATGATAAATAGACAACAGGTCAGTGAACGGGATCGAAAACTTGATCAATCTATCGAACAATTAAGTAAGCAATTAGAGCAGTTAAAGCAAAGTGAGGAAAGCACAAAGTCACCTCTGATACTGCTATCTACTGCTATTATCTTGTTACTTGGAATCTGGCAGTTAGTAAATCAACAATGGGTTATCGCAGTGATGATGCTTATCATTGGAACAATTTTGTTTCTTCTGCAACAAGGGAGGAAAAGAAATTCTTCGCTAACGAATCTGATATCAAAGTTGGAGAAAGAAAAACAGCAATTGCAAGAAGAAAAAGGGACGAATAGAGGACATGTTTCAATAGATGAACATGTAATTTTAAAAGAACGCCAAATGTTAGAGGAGAATGTGTCTGTCGAACAACAGGTGGCTTACTATCAATTGAAGGCAAAAGATCACAGACAATCATATGCATTAGCATCTACACAAGAAGATCAGTATAAATATCAGTTGCGCGAGAGTGATGAATTGTTCTTCAAATGGTGTAATGACTATCACTTCCCGCCACTGTTTTCTCTGGATCATGCTTTAGATTTGGTTGAAATGATTGAACAGCTAAAGGCGAGATATAGAATGAGAAACAGGATTGAAACAGAAATTCTACAATTAGAAGAGGAGTTAGAGACAGCAGAATCAGATATTAGACATCTATGTAATGTCTTTCAGTTACCTTATGAGCAGGAACATTTTCGTTTAGTTGAAAAGATGACTTCAATGATTGAAGATGATAAGCAGCAAAAGGAAAAACAGAGGACATTACGAGAGAAAATAAAAGAATGGAATCAACGTCATATCGTCATTAAAGAAAAAATCATTCAGTATGAACAACGTTGTGACGAGCTTTTTGGTCAAGGAGAATGTTCTGATGAAAATTCATTTCGGGTGAAAGCAAAGGCCTGGAAAGAGAGTAGAATGCTATTAGAAAAAATAGCTTTGATGACTCATCAAATGGTCATTGTGCTAAAAGAAGAAAAGCAAATGGAGCAAGTAGAACAACAGATAATGGACAATAAAGAGAATTATGGTGATCAGATCGCAAAACATGAGAGTTTGATTAACAAATTAGAAGAAGAATATAAACAATATGCTTTCCAAAAATCCAAACTCGATTTTACTCTGCAGGAGTTAGAGAAAGGAACTTCCTATTCAGAGAAATTGCATGAATTTGCTAACTTAAAAGGCCAGTTTCAGGAAGGTGCAAGATCTTGGGCGGTATATAGTGTAGCAAAAAAATTATTAAAAGATGCGAAAGCGATTTATGAAAATGAAAGACAACCGAAGGTGATCCAGGAAGCGGTTAAATACTTTCAAATCATGACGAATCATCAATATGTTAAATTGTATGCTCCAGTTGGTGAGGAACGATTTATTGTCGAGAGGTATGATGGGGTAAGATTTAATCCTAATGAACTTAGTAAAGGAACTGCCGAGCAGTTATATTTATGTTTACGTTTAGCACTTGCAAACGTTTATCCATCATCCTCTCCGTTTCCAATCATCATGGATGATGTCCTCGTGAATTTTGATGAAGAAAGAAGAAATCGAGCCATTGTCGTTATTGAAGAAATCGCTCACCATCACCAAATTCTGTTTTTTACTTGTCACGACCATATTGTTCAAGCCTTCAAAGAAAAAGAAGGACACGTGTTGGATCTAGAAAAGGAATTTAGCCAATCTTAACTTTTCAATCGTTGAAGAATGATAACTTTATGTTGTTACGTTAAAATAGAAATTAGATTGAAAGACAGAGTAGTGACTTGAATAAGAGAGGGGCCACTAGGATGGAACAGAAACAATTTGTTATTCACTTAGTTGAAGACGAAAAAAACTTATCTCACGTATTGAAAGCCTACTTGGAGAAGGAAGGCTGGAATATCCGTGTATTTGATGATGGTGATTCGGCAAATGAGGCAATAAAAGAAGAACCTCACCTTTGGATTTTAGATATTATGTTACCTGGAATGGATGGTTATCAACTATTAAAAGCCATTAAGGAACATGGCGATACTCCAGTCATTTTTATTTCTGCAAGAGACCAAGATTTAGACCGGATACTCGGACTTGAAATGGGAAGTGATGACTATTTAGCCAAACCTTTTCTACCTCAAGAGTTAGTGATCCGTGCGAAAAAACTACTCCAGCGTATTTATGGCAGTCAAATGAGTCATGAAACAAAGAAAATAGAATTGAATGGCTATGTAATTGATCCGCTATCACGCACGGTGTTTGATGGGGATGAAAAGGTAGAATTAACAACCAAGGAAATGGATCTCATCATTCTACTTACAACTAACTTAGGGCAGGCTCTATCAAGAGAAAGTATTATTGAACATGTATGGGGAGCCAATTACTTTGGTTCTGAACGCGCAGTTGACGATGTCGTCCGTCGAGTCCGAAAGAAAATGTCACGGATACATTTAGAAACATTATATGGTTATGGATATAGGGTATTGTCTTCATGAAATTGAAAGTTAATTTGACACAACGAATTTGGTTGTCGTTTATTTTACTTATTGCTCTTGTTGGTCTACTGCTAGTTATTATATATCCGATTTCAATAAAAGGTACGTTAACCGAAGAAACGTATCGAATTATTGAGCAGGAGCAAGCGCGTTTTACGAATCCATTTAGTGACTATATTCCGCCGCCAAAGACAGAATTAGATTTTATTGAGCGCCGTGATGCCGAAAGATCGGTAGGCCATTTATTTGTCTTAAATCAATTTGGAAAGCTGCAAGGTGACCCAGTCCCTAAAGATGTTTTGCAAGAAATGGGGGAGAACGCCTATAATCAACAAGGGGAACGCGGCAGATATGAGTTAACGTACAGGGGGGCAACGCTTTTTTATGTTGTGACAAGAATTCAAACGTTGCAAGGAGAAGCCTTCCAAATCTCTTATATGTGGGATACGTACCGTGATCAAATGGTTAATCGATTATGGGGAAGATTACTGTATATTTTATTATTTGCCAGTATTCTAAGCTTGCTCCCGGCCATATGGCTAAAGCGATATTTACGACAGCCACTTATTATTCTGGGGGATCATTTTGAAAAAATTTCCGAACGAAATTGGCAGGAACCTTTCAAATGGAAAGGTGATGAAGATTTCCAAAAGCTTTCAAATCAATTTGAGAAGATGAGACAAAATTTAATACGCTATGATCGTGCTCAAAAAACATTTATTCAGCATGCTTCCCATGAGTTAAAAACACCAATTATGGTTGTAAAAAGCTATGCTCAATCAGTAAAAGACGGGATCCTTCCTTGTGAAAATATTGAACAAACAATGGATGTTATTTTAGAGGAATCAAACCGCATGGAAAAGCGTGTGAAGGATATGCTGTATTTTACAAAGCTAGATACGCTAAAAGATAAGAAATTAGTCCGGGAGACGTTTGTTTTTGGAGCGATTGCTTTTCAAATCGAAGAACGTTTTCGGGTTCAGCGAGAAGATGTTTCGTTTATTATCGAAGGAGCAAGTGTGAAGCTAAGTGGAGATAAAGAGCAATTAGTCGTTCTAATAGAAAATTTAGTGGAAAATGCCCTTCGTTATGCTGAAAGTGAAATTATCATAAAAGCTGAAGAGGCAGATAACGATGTGATCATATCTGTACAAAACAATGGTGAGCCAATACCACAATCAGAATTGGAACATATTTTTAATCCGTTTTATAAAGGTAATAAAGGTCAGTTTGGTTTAGGCTTAGCTATTGTAAAAAGAATTGCTGAAATTCATGATGGAAAGCCATCTGTAAAAAATGTTGATACTGGTGTTGAATTTTCAATTGTATTACCTAAATCATAAAAAAATAGGATAAAACCTTCCTGCGTAAATGCTTAAGGAAGGTTTTTTTCTGATACAACAGAGATGAACAATATTGTATGCTATACTATTTGAAAGAATGTTCGTTGAATGGGGGAAGAGTATAGTGAGCAAAGGAATAATCCATCACAATATAGGTGACAAAGTAGAATGTTACTTGCTGATTAAATCAGCAATAAAAGCGACGGCCAGTAATGGGAAACCGTTTTTAACTTTAATTTTATGCGATCATACAGGGGAAATTGAAGCGAAGTTATGGGGATGTTCTCCAGAGGATGAAGCTGTTTTTATCGGACAAGCCATTGTAAATGTAATTGGAGACATCAATGATTATCGTGGAAAAAAACAATTAAAAATAAAAAGCATCCGTCCTACTACAGCCATGGACCATGTTAAAGTTTCTGATTTTCTCAAATCCGCCCCAATCGATCCCGAAGAAATGTATGAAAGAATTACTCAATACATATTCGAAATGAAAAACTCAAATATACAAAGGATTACTAGACAGCTGTTGAAAAATCATCGTGACGCATTTTTACAATCGCCTGCAGCAACAAAGAATCATCATGAATTTGTTTCAGGCCTAGCTTACCATGTTGTTTCGATGTTAGATGTGGCAAGAGCGATTGCGAATTTATACCCGAGCCTTGATACAGATTTGTTATATGCAGGTGTTATTCTTCATGACTTAGGTAAGGTAAGGGAGCTCTCGGGACCTATATCAACGGCGTATACAATTGAAGGGAAGTTGCTCGGTCATATTTCAATTATGGTTAATGAAATTGGACAGACGGCAAAAGATTTAGGGATAGAAGGGGAAGAAGTGCTGATCTTACAGCACCTCGTTTTGAGTCATCACTCCAAAGGAGAATGGGGGAGTCCTAAACCACCGTTAGTTCGTGAAGCAGAGATATTGCATATGATTGATAATATAGATGCAAAGATGAACATGTTGGATCGTGCGTTAGAGCGTGTTCAGCCTGGAGAGTTCTCAGAACGAGTAATGTCACTCGATAACCGCTCTTTCTACAAGCCAACATTCCACGAACCACCGTTGGATATTTAAAAAGCGAATGTAGAATTTAGAGTTAAAAGATTTTTAAGCTTTATCAATGAAGAACAACATTGAATTACTCAAATAATTCTACATTCTAAATTATAAATTAAATTTAGTATATTCCCTTATCTTAGAGCATATTTTGTTAACAGAAGGCTTGTCTAAGAAAGGGGAATCATTATGAAAATTAGTAAATTAGGATTTATTATGATTGGATTAATAGTAGCCTTTTTTCTGATTGGATCAATAAGTACACTAGGACCGCTTTGGAGTACAATAATGGCTAGTCCTTGGTGGACGTATATTATCATTGCTGGAATCATTCTAAGTGGTTATATGTTTACTAAACATTCGAGAGAAGAATATCGTGACGAACAGCAATTTATTGAACAAGAAGGAGAAGTTTATATGAAAAGACTAGCAGAAGAGAAAAAACGGCGTGAGAAAGCATCATCATAAGAAAAAAGGACTGCCAACACAGTCCTTTTTTTCTCTAATTATTAGTACCCTACGTAAGCAGCCCCTACAATGATTAATAGGATAAATAATACAACAATTAATGTGAATCCCCCGTAACCTGTTGTGCATCCAGACATGTTCATCATCCTTTCAAAGTAATTGAGGGAGGACGTATCCCCACTAACTACTGTATGAAATGACATACAAACGTGTACTAGGCAAACGCGGAAAAAATAAATGAGCGATTGAATCGCCATTAGAGTAAATATTGATTATCTATCAAATAGTGTCTTATATCGGCTATCATGAACTTTAATATTTGCTTCACCAAAAAGCTCTTTTTCAATTTCTTGGGTGGTTTTTGCTTGTTGTTGAGCTAAGCGGTTTTGAATACGATCTTTTACATCTTCATAACTAAATTCTTGCTGCCCTGTTACTTCGATAATATGAAATCCAAATTGTGATTCTACGGGCTCGCTAATTTCACCAATATCAAGTGAAAATGCAGCTTCTTCAAACGGTGCTACCATCATTCCTTTACTAAAGTAGCCTAGGTCACCGCCCTTAGCTCCTGATCCAGTATCAATCGAGTGTTCTTTTGCTAATTCAGCAAAATCTTCCCCAGCATTAATTTTAGCGATAATGTCATTTGCTGTTTCTTCATCCTCAACTAAAATGTGTCGAGCTTCTACTTCAGAAAACTCCTCGAGATTTTCCTCATAATACTCTCTGATTTCTTCCTCGGAAATTTCTACACCGGCTGTTTGTAAACGTGTAAAGACGATTTGAGCCGGGACAAAATTTTCACGGAATTCTTCAATGCTGTTCACACCTAATTGCATTTGAATAGTCATTAGAAATTGCTCGTCATTTTCAAAATCAGCTTTCATTCTTTCTAACTCTGCATCGATTTCTTCATCGGTAATGCCCATCTCTTTTGCTTTTGCTTCGATAATTTTGGCTTGTACGATTTCAGTTAATACTTGTTCTCCGTGCTTTTCTTGCAGCCTCTCCAAAAACTCTGCTTCTGTTACATTTCCAACACTTGTCTCCACGAGAATCTCATTCGAACCAGCCTCAGGTGCAGTACTATTATTACATGCTGATAAAACTAAAACCCCAGCTATAGCAATTGAAAGAAATATTTGTTTTTTCATGTGTGGCCATCTCCCTTATCATCTACCTTATTTGTTATTTGTTAGGCATCTGGTTATTTACTTTAAAAAGAAAAATTTTTTATTCCACTGCTTACTATAGCATAAAAATAATCATATTTAAAAATGGTTTATGTCATTATTTGAAAAATGACATAGATAAGTCAAATTTATGACGATGTTACAAACAAATTAATGAGGGATAGGCAGTTAAATTACATGTAAACAATGATACTCGCCCATTCGTTTAAGTTAGACGCTGCATAGGATAACGTAGAAAAGTCAAAGGAGGTGTTTGTTAATGTCTCACGGATATCACGGTGGATTTGCGTTAATCGTTGTGCTGTTTATTTTATTAATTATTGTAGGTGCTGCTTGGCTGTAAGAGAGGTAGAAAAGCCTGAAAAAAACAAATTGAAAGGATGAATATTCATGAGTCACGCATACTACGGTGGATTTGCGTTAATCGTTGTGCTGTTCATTCTATTAGTAATTGTTGGTGCAGCCTGGGTGTACTAAAATATCAAAAAAAAGGGTAAAGCTAACGATGCTTTACCCTTTTATGTGAAAAAGATTTTTAAATACGATGATGTTAATAAAATGGTGATTAAAATATTAATTGTGCGAAAGACTTTCGGTTGACGTTCCTCAGGAATTTCTTTTTGCAAACAAAGGGAATTTGTCATGGTATTTATCATAAATAAAATAAAGAGTGCGAAAAAAATGTAAAAGGTAACAACCATGTGGTAACCTCCAATATACGTATATCATAGATAACTTTATCAAAATTCTTTCAAAAAAGATAGAGTTAACATCTAGAAATTAATATTAATATAGTGGTTAAACGTCAAAGAACCTATTCAATTCAAAAAAAAACAATAGTCTTGAAATTTTTGAGACTTTTTATGGAGGAAAAAATGAAAGAATTTAGAAGTAAGATATGGATGTATTCTTTCTTCTCGTTAGTATTCTTAATTGTTGTGGCGTTTGTTGTGATTATTGTGATGTTAAATCGTTATGCGCCAGCTGTTGAGGAAAGTAAAGATCCACCTGTAGAATCGATAATTGAAAAAACAGCTACCTTTCAGGTAACAACAACAAAAGATCAATTAAATATCTTAATAACAGAGTGGTTCAAGCAACAGAACGATCTACCTTACACTGTAATATTAGAGGACACCGTTAAGTTTCAAAGTTCTATTGTTTTACTTGGGAGGATTGTTCCAATTACACTGGATTTTGACCCAGAGGTTACAAAGGGTGGGAATATTATTCTTCACTTGCAGTCTTTTAGTATTGGTGGCTTTCAACTGCCAGGTGATATTGTTTTACAGGCTGTAAGAAACGCTGTTGAGCTTCCGAAATGGGTGGAAATTTATGCAGATCAGCAATATGTATATGTTACTATATCAGAAGTGAAATTTAGTGAGTCTATGTCTATCAATGTAATCTCTTTTGATTTAGAAGGAGATGTCATTGAATTTGAATTATATTATCTCCATATGACCGAAAGATAAAAATGAAGCAAATGATCACTTGGGGGCTAGGCGATGAAGATAGGAATAGGACTAGCAAAGACTACAATGATCGTAATAATAGCATATGTACTTATATTGATCGTTTTGGGTATCAGTTATCATTTTGTGCAGTTGTTAGGCATTTCTATGTCGATGACCAGCAGTGGTATTGTACAGACTGTACCTTTTATAATCATTACATGGTTTATCTGGAAGTATATCGGGTACAAGAAATGGAGTATAGGTTTTAAAGAGAAGTATTGGAAAAAAGAACTATGTATCGGGCTTATTGTTGGTTTTTGTTTAATGTCGTTAATCGTCTTGCTCATTTTGACTGCCGATGATGTATCAATCAGATATTATATGGTAAATAAAGAGGTTTTATTGTCATTGGTCCCATTGTTTTTTTTGTTTTTAATGGTTGGTTTTAGTGAAGAATTATTTTCTCGAGGTTTGATAATGGGTGCTGCAAAATATTATGCAGGCAAATGGTTTGCAATTGCTTTTTCAGCAATTGGTTTTTCTTTATTACATGCAGGGAATAATCACTTTTCGTTTGGGCTGCCCTTCATTAACTTAATATTAGCAGGGCTCATGTTTGCTTTATTTAGAGAATGGAGGGGGAGTATTTGGCTTGCTGTAGGACTTCACATTACATGGAATTTCTTTCAAGGCCCAGTGTACGGATTTCGTGTTTCGGGAATCAGTTTGCCATCAATCATTACAATTGATTATATGAGTTACGGATCTCCCTATATTAATGGCGGGGAATTCGGGCCTGAGGGCAGTATGATAACTTCAGTAATTCTAGTAAGTGTTTCTTGTTATCTACTATATAAGCTAGTTCAGAAGGAGTCCTAACGTAAAATAGAAGCGAGTGTTATGTTAGTTGGCTTCTATTTTACGCTGAACGACGTAATAATATATGAAATCCGGTCGAGAAATCTTCTACATATGAATGTTTTGGAGCTTTTATTAATTGTTTCAGGTAAATAAAGTCAGTAACACTAAGTCCGATATTTACTGCTGAAAAGATGGCAAAATAATGTAAATAATAGGGCATAAAGTATGTGCCAATGATACAAAAGCCGGTTATTGTGACGGCCGGAGCTACGACAGATAGAATTGATAAATTCCTCGGGATGGTCCCGTATATACGATAATAAACAAGTGGGATACAGTTTCTGATTATACGTATGCTTAATGTTGCTTTTCGCCTTGTTAACCATATAGGTATACAATGCAAAAGTTTATGCAAAGGTATAATTAATAGAATTCCTACAAAAAAAGCAAGAAAGCCGTATTCAATTAATTCTGTTGTCATTAAAACACTGAATGAAAGATAAAAAATATTAAAATAAGCTAACATAGCAGTTAAGGCGATCATTATCAGACGCCCAGTACTATATTCACGTGATATGTGGATTGACTTCCAGCAGTTCATGATAATGTTCACCCCTAACGTTACAACAACTTTATAAAACGAAAACTATGACTAATTTACGATGTTTTTTAATAGAAATCAATAGGTAAATAAAAATTAGTATAAAATAATAGGAAAGAAACGTGATTAAATTTACTTACTTTCAATGATTATCTATTATAAAATACGATATAATAAAAGGAAACTAGTTTCGAAATAATAATCATACAAACAAAACTTAAATAAAATTGAGTACATAACTGTTTATTGGGGGAGCTTCAAGTGTCAAAGATAATGGGGAAGGATTTATTTATCAAAGAAACAAAACAAAGCCTAGAGAAAATGCTTGTGACGTTAAGAAAGAATGCCTCATTAGAAGGAGAAGAAGCTGCAGCAATACGAAAGCAATTCTTCCAGATGGAAAGAGAAGCACTTCGATATGGCTTTAAGGAGCTTTCACATTTATCACGTGTGTCAAAATCAGTGTTTATATGTGACATGAATAAGTATCTTCTTCCCCAATATCTAGAGGGGGTCTTACTTAGCTTAATTGCAGAAATGATGACTTTAGTAGAGCACCCTAATGAAATAAAGCACCGTTTACCAAAGGTTCATGATGAAAGTATTATAAGTTTATTGCGTTCATTTAACGTTGAATCCGGGACAAAAACAGTCTTAATTATCGATAGCGATTTATTGTTTTTAAATAAGGTTTCAAAAGTTCTTTCGGAAGCAGGATTTCATGTAGAAAAAGCCAATCGTGGCAGAGATGGATTGGAAAAGATCGCTAAATATTGTCCGGACTGTATTGTGATAAATACAGTAATGACTGACATTGATGGACATGCTTTTATTGCAGAACTTCAGAAAGAAACATGTTATTCATTTGTACCAATTATCGTAATCTCAAATAATCAAAAGTTAAGTGGAAAGTTAGAAGGGGCCAAACTAGGGGCCGATGATTTTTTAACCAAACCATTTGTTATGGATGAATTATTAATTCGATTACATCGATTAATAGAAAGAAATGAGCGCATAAAAAAACAAACACTTCTCGATGAGCTAACGGGTTTATATACAAGAAAATATTTTCTCGAGAAATTGAATTATTACTTTCAAGATAGCAATGAAAGCGAGTTTAATCATTCTGTTATTATTTTTGATTTAGATTATTTTAAACAAGTAAATGATCGATTTGGACATGCGATGGGAGACAAGGTTTTGGTCACATTTGCTAATTTTATCTCCAGCCATATCCGTGAGTCAGATGTGTTTGCACGTTATGGCGGCGAGGAGTTTATTTTGTTATTTCCAAGAACAACAAGTGAACAAGCATTAGTAAGATTAGACTCGATAAGAGAAAAATTTAGTAAGATAAATATTAATGTTGGACAAGAGACGATCAACCAAACATTTAGCGGGGGGATTGCTTCAAAGGATGACATGAACATAGAGCGGCCTGAAGACCTTATTAAATTTGCCGATATAGCTCTATACGAAGCCAAAAACTCTGGACGAAATCAGCTCCTTATATATAAAAACTATATGAAGAGTAAAAAACGCTCTTTAAAGATCTTAATCGCTGATGATGACGCGTTTATTCGCAAAGTATTAGAAAATGAACTTGCTGAAGATGGCTGGGAGTTACTTTTTGCTTGTGATGGGAAAGAAGCTCTAGAAAGTGCTAAAGAAAACAGTCCACAGCTTATTTTATTAGATGTTTGGATGCCTATTTTTAATGGATACGAAATATTGGAAAAGCTACGGAGTGATATTCAGTTTAAACAAACTGCGGTAATTATGTTAACGGGAAATAACTCTGAAAAAGATGTAGCAAATGCATTAAATATGGGGGCTGATGATTATATTACTAAGCCGGTTTCTATGGATGAGCTAAAGGCCCGGATTAAAAGATTACTTCGATATCAATACCAACGTTAATTTTTAAACAGGTGAAAAAATGACTTTGTTCGAATTTTAATAAAAGGGAGGTGATAAAGATTGGAAACATTAGAGGAGCGAATTGAACGACTTGAATTTTATCAACGAATACTTATGAAAATGGTAAAGTCAAATGAATTTCCCTTTTTTCAGATTGTCATAGAAAAAGCATTAACTGAACAAGAAATGATAGAGGTCTTTTCCTTATGTGAAGAGTTAGAAAAGCAATTAGAGGAGCAAAGAGAGGACGGTTTTATTCATTATACTTCGCTCCTCGTACATTTTGTGGGAATGTTAAATAGTAAGTTAGATCCATTAAGAACGATCAAAGCTCTTTCTCAACAAAATTTATATAATTCTTTAATGGAGAAGTTAGAGGAATTAATACAAAAAGAAGATCATATTTGATAACGATGAATTATGCGTTAGCCTTTGTCTTCGATTTAATCGTTAATTTTCCATCTTCTTCAATAAAATCATTTTCAATATTTTCTAATGATTTTTCAAAAATATTCATAAAGTCTGGGCCGTATACGTGACGTACGATGCTCATTATCTCTGAAAATTCAGGGAATTTCCCGTATAATTCTTTAATAGGTAATGCACCGCCATAGACACTGTACGTAGTAGGATTATAATCTTCTAATGTTTTTAATAGAAGTTCCTCTCCTGCATCTGTTAGAAAAACATACGTATTTCTTTTATCATTCTCTTTCTTTGAAAATGATAATAGTCCGCGTTCCTCTAATTTTTTCGAAAAGTTAAATGCAGTTGAAACGTGCATGACTCCAAATTGTGCAATATCTGAGATCGATGCGCCTTCTAAATGATAAGCAATCCATAAAATATGGTGTTCATTAATGTTTAAGTTGTAGGGCTTTATCCACAATTGCCAATCTTTTTCTACTGACTTCCATAAAGCTTTACTTAATTGTGCGACTTTATGGCTGAACATAATCGATTGCTTTAGGGAATAAGGTGTATGCTTATCCATAAGCTCCCCTCCGTTGTTGTTAACATATTTTTTCTTTCTTTCTTTCATTATGACAATAAATTACTCAATAATAAAGATTCTAAAAAAAGGTTTTCAAAAAATTCATTATTTTATCGGTAAAATAATTTCAATTCCCATCAATTTCCAATTATTACTTAGAGTTTGCTAATTTCTCTTCCAATTCTAGTATCGTATTCTGTATTTCTGTAATATTTTCATAAATATTTTTTACATTTGGTTCAACATCAGATTTCCATTCCTGAACAGAATCCTTTATTTCATTTGAGAAAGTACGTACTGCAGTAACCCCTTCCTTTGCAGTGTCTTTAACTTGATCTTTTAATTGTAAACTGTTGTTTTTTACATTTGTTAACGTACTTTTCATCTGCTTCCCATTCTCTTTCAATGTTTTTTGCAGGTCACTTCCAGACTTAGGTGATGTTAAAAGAGCAATTGTTCCACCAATTAAACTTCCAGTAATAATTCCAGCTAAGAATGACTTTCCATTCATTGGATAATCACCATCCTAAAATAGTATGTTGTTATTATTTTTGAATAGTAAAGTTCTTTTGATTCTATTTTACATGATGTTAAATGGAATACAAGTGGACATCATGAAGAAATAATGAACTTGGTTATTTTTCCACAATATTGCAACAGTTTTTAGGTGTTACTTGAACAAATAATTCTCTTTTTTTAGAAAGGAAGCTAAGATTTAGACTATGAAAAGTCATTAATCTTAGCTTAAAAGATTACTGTTTATTTTTAAAGTCGATCATAAACTTACGTAAAGCTTCGCATGCTTCTAAAGTCACAGCATTATATGTGGAAGCACGGCAGCCGCCAACAGAGCGGTGACCATTTAACCCAACAAACCCTGCTTCTTTTGCTTCAGCTAAAAACTTTTTATTTAACTCATCGGTAGCTAAGTTAAATGTGATGTTCATTAGTGAACGACTTTCTTTCTCGGCGTGTCCACGATAAAAATCGTTGCTCTCATCGATGATATCATAGATGATTCCTGCCTTCTCTTTGTTACGAGCATAAATCCCTTCGGCACCGCCTTGTTCTTTGACCCAGCCAAGTACTTCTGAAAGCATATAGATAGCAAATGTAGGTGGTGTGTTATAGAGAGAATTATTATTAGCAAATGTATTGTAACGTAACATTGTTGGAATTGTTTCCTTTGATTCAGCGACCAAGTCTTTGCGAATAATAACAACCGTAATACCTGAAGGACCAAGGTTTTTCTGTGCACCTGCATAAATCATTGCAAAATCTTCTACAGGAATAGGTTTTGACAAAATATCACTCGACATATCAGCGATAAGACGACCATTTCCTAACTTAGGATAATTGTTCCATTGTGTACCGAAGATTGTATTATTTGATGTTATATGAAGATAAGCATCGTCTTCATTCATTGTAATTTCATCCAATGCAGGGATGCGGTCAAAATTTGTTTCTTTACTGCTTGCACCTATTGTTGTGTTTCCTAAAAGTTTAGCTTCTTTAAGAGCTTTTTCAGACCACGAACCCGTTAGGACATAGTTTCCTACTTTGTTTTCTGAAAGGAAATTCATAGGAATCATTGAAAATTGTAAGCTTGCTCCACCTTGGATAAATAAGACCTCATAGTTTTCTGGGATATTAAGAAGTTCTCTTAGTCTATTTTGTGCATTATTATGAACTTCTTCATACTCTTTACTACGATGACTTAGTTCCATTACGGACATGCCTGTATTATTAAAGTTCACAAGCTCAGATTGCGCTTTAATTAGAACTTCTTCTGGTAATGCAGAAGGAC
Organism: Anaerobacillus sp. MEB173; assembly: GCF_052119505.1. Taxonomy (NCBI): domain Bacteria; kingdom Bacillati; phylum Bacillota; class Bacilli; order Caryophanales; family Bacillaceae; genus Anaerobacillus; species Anaerobacillus sp. MEB173. Next base: position 489,307 of record NZ_JBJMAU010000002.1, on the reverse strand, counting down.
CTGCATTAAAGTTATACGCTCGTTTCATGAAACTCCACTCCCAAAATATAATTTTTTCAACTGCCATCCCATTGTCACTTTAAATGATTAAAATAATAGTATTATCCTAACATGATTTTGTGTAAATAATCTATTATTTTTCGTTTTATTCACAAAATTTTTTCAATAATATGAAAGAAAGCGATGTCATAGAAAAGTCAAACAAGAATATTTTATAGAGGAATAGTTTATGGGATAATTTTCTTGTAGGGAATAGTAAAGTTAGCTGTGTTATCGTTTGATGTTGATTTTTGGCTCGTTATTGAATGTTAGAATGAAACTGGAAAAGAAAATGCATTTTCTTTTCCAGTTTCATTCTAACATTCTAACCTTTCAGTACCTGAAAGGCGTGTGAATTTAGTAATTCACACGAACGAGCCAAAAATCAACATCAAACGATAACTGAGCCTAAAAGTTAAAAAAGTCGAATGGTGGGGGATGGTGCTGAAGGAGGTTCGACATAATCCGTCAATACAGAGATGGAAAGTTGTAATATAACAGCGTGAAAAAAATTGAAAATTTTGATTACGGTTGAAGGAATCTGTGTTATAATAATTTCAAAAGTTTAAATTATTAAACAATTTAGAGAAAATAGGATTTCTCATAGGAGAGGGGCTATCGCACAATGTATGTACCATTATTATTAACTCACTTTTTAGACAGAGCTGTTACATTGTATGGAGAGAAAACAGCAGTTATTGATGATTCAAAGACTGTAACGTATGCGCAATTAAATGACAGAGTTAATCAATTATCGCATGGGCTGAAAGCGCTTAATATTACAAAAGGTGACAAAGTTGCCTATTTAGCACCAAATACGCTTGAAATGCTAGAAGGTTTCTATGGTATTTTCCAGCTCGGAGCAGTAATGACAGCATTAAATACAAGACTAAAGCCAGCTGATTATGTATTTATCTTAAATCATAGTGAAAGTAAAGTATTATTTGTTGATGAAGATTTATATGAGTTAATTGAGCCAATTCGTGGGGAACTTACAACGGTTAAACAAATCATCGTTCATAATGCTTCGAAAGAATATAACGACTGCACAAATTATGATCAATGGCTCAGTCAGTACCCGACAACACCGTTTGAACGTGCTGAACTGGATGAGAACGATGTTTGCAGTCTTTTATATACAAGTGGGACAACAGGAAATCCAAAAGGCGTAATGCTTACACATCGTAATAACTACTTGCATGCAATGAGTGTTATGCATCACTTACGAGTGTCAGATCAAGATACATTGATTCACATTTTACCAATGTTCCATGTAAATGGATGGGGTTCACCGTTCTACTATACAGCGAATGGAGCAACACAAGTCATGCTTCGTAAAGTAGATGCTGAAATCATCATGAATAAGATAAAAAATCATGGTGTAACTGTTGCTCACATGGCACCAACTGTACTCAATACGTTACTGGAGTATGCTGATCAAAACAAACCTCAAATTGAGCAAGATATGCGTGTTGTGATTGCTGGTTCTGCACCGCCTCCAGCATTCGTAAGACGTGTTGAAGAAGATTTAGGTTGGGAGTTTATCCAAGTATATGGGATGACAGAAACATCGCCGTTAATGACAATCTCTTCGCCGCGTTCGCAGCATCGTTCTCTTTCAAAGGATGATCAATATCGTCTGAAATCAAGAACAGGATATTCAATGATTGGCTGTGAAGTAAAAGTAGTCAATGAAAATGGAGAAGAAGTTGTCCATAATGACCAAGAGGTTGGGGAAGTTGTTACTCGTTCAAATGGAGTTATGGAAGGTTATTGGAAAAATCCAGAAGCAACAATGGAAACGATCCGTAATGGTTGGCTTCATACTGGGGATATGGCTACAGTTGATGAAAATGGATATATCTTCATTTGTGACCGCAAGAAAGATGTCATTATTAGTGGAGGGGAAAACATTTCATCTATCGAGGTAGAGGGTGTACTGTATGACCATCCAGCAGTTTTAGAAGCTGCAGTTATTGCTGTTCCACATGAAAAGTGGGGGGAAGTTCCACATGCAGTTGTTGTTCTTCGCCAAGGATCTAGCCTGACTGAAGATGAGCTAATTGCGTTCTCAAGAACAAAACTAGCAAACTTCAAAGCTCCTAAAGGAGTTACATTTGCCGATGCATTACCAAAAACAGCCTCAGGTAAAATTCAAAAGGTACAAATTCGTAAAGAGTTCTGGGAAGGTAAAGAACGTCTCGTAAACTAATATAAGAGAAGCCACTCCACATGGGGTGGTTTTTTACTGGTTTACAAAAATAATTATCTATTAATTTATCGTCATTGAAATGAAATAGATTTATTGTCACCGAAAAGTTATAATGAGACGGTAAGGAGATGATCATTCTATGAAAAAAGTTTTATTAAGTATAGTATTGTGTACTTTTGCGATGATCTTGGCTGCTTGTGGTGGACAGAGTGCTAACCAGGAGAATCAGGAAAATTCAGCTGATACAGTTGAGCATAACGAGGCTCATGATTCTACTAAAATAGAAGTGCTGGGCGATATTCGTGAAACAACAGACGCAATTGAAATACTGCCGACGTTTTTAAATGGTTTGCATGAGGATATTGTCTATATTTATGAAGATGTTCCGCATCATCAAGAATTATTGGAGCATATTCCATGTTATTGTGGTTGTGAACCATTTGGTCACCAACATGTATACAACTGTTACATTCATGAGAATAAAGAGGACGGTACAGTCGTCTGGGATGATCATGGTACGAAATGTGGTGTTTGTTTAGAAATAGCCTATGTATCAATGAAATACGCAGATGAAGGGTACTCACCAACTGAAATTCGTGAAGTGATTGATCAAGCATATAGAGAAGGCTATGCAGATCCAACACCGACACCAAAGCCAGCTGAATAAATACAGTAAGAACAGTTTCTATAGAAATAGGGGCTGTTCTTTATTTTAATTTTGTAACAGTTAAAGTTAGCGGTTATTTCGTTACAACTGCGAATTCTGTTAAAATGTAAGTGTAGTAAATATTAGGTAAATGAGGTAGATCAATTATATGGAAACGATATTGAAAATTAAAGATCTTACTGGTGGATATCAAGTCAGTAAACCCGTCCTGCATAATATAAATTTATCAATACAAAAGAATGAGATTGTTGGTTTGATTGGGTTAAACGGCGCAGGGAAAAGTACAACAATCAAACATATTCTTGGATTAATGGAGCCTTCGTCAGGGGAAATCACAATTAACGGACATACCTTCTTAAAAAATCCGGATACATATCGATCTCATTATACATATATTCCTGAAACGCCAATTCTCTATGATGACCTGACATTATGGGAGCACCTAGAAGTGACAGCAATGGCCTATAGCCTTGATCAACAAACCTTTCAATCAAGGGCTGAAGCACTATTAAAAGAGTTCCGTATGGAAAAAATGGTTAAATGGTTTCCAAGTCATTTTTCAAAAGGGATGCGTCAAAAAGTAATGATCATGTGCGCCTTTCTTGTTCATCCCCCTCTTTATATTGTTGATGAACCTTTTGTTGGTCTGGATCCGATCGGAATTAAATCGATTTTGGACCTTATGGTACAGATGAAAAATGAAGGTGCGGGCATTTTAATGTCTACACACATTTTATCTACTGCAGAAAGATATTGTGACCGTTTTATTATTCTTCATCAAGGGCATATCGTATTAGAAGGGACGATGGAACAATTACGTTCGAAAACAAACCTGCCAAATGCAACGCTAGATGATATATATGTAGAAGTAACAAAGGAAGAAGTCCGATGAGTGAAGTGATTAAGATTTGGAATAAACGTGCAAAAGATTATTGGAATGAGGCGATCAGGTACTTACGGCTGATTGGAAACAGCGGCTTTCTTTTTACGATTTATTTGGCAATTATATTTGGTAGTTATTATTATAGTGTGTTTCTAAAATGGTTGCCGGAAACCTTTCCAACACCGTACATCTTGGCAGTTATTACTGCGTTTATAGTAACAAGAAGTAGAATTAGGACTTTTGTAAAGGAAGCAGATCTTGTCTTTTTAACACCAATAGAAGGGAAGTTAACTGCCTATTTCAGGCGTTCAATTATTTATAGTTTTTTGTTCCAATCCTTTTTTATCATTCTTGTGATGATCGTTTTAGCCCCACTCTATTCACAACGAATAGCAAGTGAAGGAAATGCCCTTCTCTTAACAATACTTATTTTGTTAATCGCAAATTTGTGGAATTTATTATGCAGATGGGAAGAGCAGCGGTTACAAAGTGAAGGTTCAAGGGCAGCGCATATGGTGTTACGTTTTTTTATTAACGTAACCTTAACGTTTTTCTTATTTGCGCAGGCACCTTTCTATTTTCTGCTAGCAATTGGACTTCTTATGCTTCTACTAACGCTGTTCTATTACCGGCATTTAAGTCAAAAACACAGCATAAAATGGGAGAACTTACTGGTAATGGAAGAGAAGATGTTAACAACTTTTTACCGGGTTGCTAATTCATTTACCGATGTACCTAAGTTAAAAGCAAGGGTGAAACAGCGAAGGATAGTAAGTTCAATCACAAATCTGTTTCCTTTTAAGAGGCAATTTACGTATCAATATATTTACAGTAAAACATTTATCCGTTCAGACGATTACTTTGGGATTTATATGAGGCTTCTCATAATAGGAGGAATTCTCTTATTTGTAATTCCAGAAGGATACAGTCGTTTATTTGTTTTTGTGTTGGTTGTTTATATGTCAGGGTTGCAATTATCGACGCTATGGAATCATCATGATACAAAAATCTGGCTTGATTTATATCCGATACCAGTTCAAGAGCGGAAAGCTGCTTTTTCTCAAATTGTGTTTATCCTCTTATTTTTGAAAAGCTTTGTGTTTCTCGTTCTGCTCATTTTTACAGGAGAGGTGCTTATTCAAGCGTTTCTTTTTGCGGGGATTGGTTTTGTCATTAGTTATGTCTATGCATACAAGTTAGTGCATCGACGTAAAAAGAATATGAATTTTTAGGTGAGGATGCGGAGATAGAATGGATACTTATCAAGAAAAAGTGATAAAAGAACTGAAAAGTTGGGAACGTAAAATCCAAAAACGTCCCTCGATGACTGGAAAGTATGTAAAAAAGGTTCAAACGAAAATGAACAGTTTTATTCCTGATAAAGTTCATCATGTGATGACTACAAGTATTAAAAGTATGGTGCAAGCGACATTAGTCGGATCAGAATATACAACAAAAAAAATGCCGCTGCAATCATTGTCGTTAGAAGAAAGAGAGAAGCTTGTGCTGCAAAAATTGAATAGCTATAAAAAGACAGCTGCGGCAGAAGGTGCAGGTACAGGGGCAGGCGGTATTCTTTTAGGCTTGGCTGACTTTCCATTATTATTAGGAATTAAAATGAAATTTCTGTTTGATGTAGCAAGTATATATGGATTTGATGTGACTGACTATCGTGAACGTCTCTATATTTTACACCTCTTTCAATTGGCTTTCTCAAGTGATGAAAAAAGAATCGAAGTTTTTGATACGATTGTAGAGTGGGATGAAATTGTTGGCAGCTTTCCTGAAAAAGAAGTGTATTTAGAAGAAATAAACTGGAAGGCTTTTCAACTAGAGTACCGGGACCATATTGACTTAATTAAAATGCTACAAATGATTCCAGGTTTTGGGGCAGTAGTCGGGGCATTGGCAAACTATCATTTCCTCGATGTATTAGGTGAAACAGCAATGAACGGATATCGTTTACGTCTATTAAAAAACAATCGGTGAATCTTACCGATTGTTTTTTATATATTGTAATGTAGCTGTACCTAACGTTTTGGCCGCAATCAGTAATGCTCTCTCATCAATATCAAATTTCGGATGGTGATGAGGATAAGCAACTGCCCATTCAGGGTTTCTTGCCCCAGTAAAGAAAAATGTTCCTTTTACGTGTTGCAAGTAATAGGCAAAGTCTTCTCCGCCCATTTGAGGAACCATATCTTCGACGATTGATACCCCAGGGACACATTCCGCCACTTTGGCTAGAAATTCAGTTTCTTCTTGATGATTAACGACTGCTGGATAACCACGCGAGTAGGTGAAATTAGCCTGTGCATTTGCGGTGTAACAAGTTCCATCAATGATACGCTTCATTTCCTGTTCAATATTTGTCCGAACATCTTCGTTAAATGTTCGCACTGTACCGGTTAATTTAGCACTATTAGCAATGACATTAAAGGCATTTTTTGCTTCAAATGCTCCGACTGAAACAACAGCTGATTCCATTGGATCGACCCTTCTGCTAACAAGCTGCTGTAAATTAACTACGAGCTGCGAAGCGATAACGATCGCATCTTTTGTGAGATGGGGTTGAGCGCCATGCCCGCCTTGGCCATGAATTTCAATTTCAAATTTATCTGCCGCAGCCATAATATGTCCTGTTCGGTACTGGATCTTTCCTAACGGTTCTGTCGACCATAGATGAGTTCCAAAAATAACGTCGACACCTTCAAGGCAGCCATCCTTAATCATATCAATGGCCCCGCCAGGTGCAATTTCTTCAGCATGCTGATGGATAAAAACGATGGTTCCTTCTAGTTCATCTTTCATCTCATTCAGTACTTTGGCAAGCCCCAGTAAGCTCGCAGTATGTCCATCATGACCACACGCATGCATGACACCTGGCACTTTAGACTTATAAGGTACATTTTTTTCGTCTTGTATTGGTAAACCATCAAAATCTGCTCGAAGTGCAACTGTTTTTCCAGGCTTTGCCCCTTGTAATGTGGCAACTATGCCCCGACCACCTACATTCTTTCGTACGTGATGACCCAGCTTTTGATGGTACTCAGCAATATATGCCGGTGTTTTCTCTTCTTGAAAGGATAGTTCTGGATATTGGTGTAAATAGCGACGAATATTTATAATTTCACTCTCAATGGCGTCTAATTTCTCAAATAATAAATTGTTCATTCTCCATCCCCCAATATAGTATTTAATTTAAAAGTTAAACGGTATAAATCGAGCCAAATAAGCAGAAAGCGTACTGTAGTAACCAGTAAACAATAAGATACCTAGAACAATCATGATCACACCACTAATTTTCTGGATTTTAGGTATGAGACGATTAAGCCGCTTCATTTTGTTTAGTGAACGAGACCATAACAGTGCAACAAGGATAAATGGAATCCCTAAACCGAAAGAATAAACTAGAAGAAGGACCATGCCTTTAATCATCGTGTCACTTTGGCTTGCAAGAGTAAGGATGGCACCAAGAACAAGCCCGATACAAGGTGACCAGCCTGCACCAAAGATGAACCCGAATAATACAGAACGTGCAAAACTAGTTGTTTTCTTGGCAGATACTTTAAATCGTTTTTCACTTAAGAGCATTTGAATTTGCAGAATACCATACATTTGCAATCCAAAGATGACAATAATGATTCCACCTAACTGTTCTAATAGCTTTGTGTTTTTCAGAAAGATCTGCCCTAAGAAAGTAGCACTTGCCCCAAGTAAAAGGAAAATAATGGTAAAACCGAGAATGAAACCAATGCTTCTTGAAATGATTAGTTTTTTCTCTGCTTCAATTTGATTATTGGATATGTTTGTACCAGTTAACTGTGCTAAGTATGCTGGTACTAATGGAAAAATACAGGGTGATAGAAATGAAATGACACCAGCAAAAAAAGCTAGCCAAATTGAAACTTCCATTAGTAAATACCTCCAGTAAATTGACCGATTTCTTTCTATTTCCATATCTATTATAACGTACTTTTAACTATTACATATATAAAGTTGATTTCAATAGGATTAATATTAAATGATTCATTTCCTCAATGACTTAGAATTAAGTGCAAAACAGGTTAGAAATATTCAATTTATGTCGAAAATAATGTATGGTAGTGGTAAATAAATTACAATTGAGGAGGTGGTCAGAATAAAGAAAAAAGTAATAGTGTGTTCGTTTCTTTTTATTACTTCCTTTCTCATTGGAATTGTTATTTATCTTAGTATGATCTTTGCCGGAAATTATGTGATCGATAATAAAAAACTCGTCATGGATTCAGCGACGTCTTTGATTGATAAAAATGGTGAACTGATAACAAAACTTTATATTGAAAACCGGGAAATCATCACGATCTCAGAAGTCCCTGATCATGTAAAACAGGCATTTGTTGCAATAGAGGACGCTAGATTTTATGAACATCAAGGTATTGATTTCCGGGCAATTGGAAGAGCGCTGTATCGAGATATGATTGCAAGATCAAAGGTAGAAGGCGGATCAACGATTACTCAACAACTCGTAAAAAATACATTTCTCACAAATGAAAAGACATGGTTAAGAAAAACAAAGGAAGTATTAATTGCGATTAACCTTGAGAGAAGATATTCAAAAGATAAGCTGTTAGAAATGTATTTAAATCAAAGTTACTTTGGCCATGGCGCATATGGTATTCAAACAGCAGCAAAGCTATTTTTTAGTAAAGGAGTTAGTGAACTTACAGTGGATGAAGGAGCGATGTTGGCAGGGCTTTTGAGGGCACCAAGCTCTTATTCCCCAATCCATCACCCGGAACGGAATAAACAGCGTCGAGATTTGGTATTAACAGTGATGGAACAACGTGGTTATTTATCAGCTGAGGAGGTTGTCCGGTACCACGGGAGAACGATATCCGTCGATTTGAATAAGATTACTCAAAATCCAGCCTTTTTAACCTATGTGGATATGGTTCTTGAAGAGGCCGAGAGTAAATATCATCTGTCATTAAATGAAGTATTAACGGGTGGGTATCAAATTGTAGTGCCTATGGATATAGACGTACAAAAGATTTCATATGATTTATTTCAAGAGGACTACTATTTTCCAAGTCCAACGTCTGAAACAGCAGTTGAAGGAGCCTTTGTTCTCTTTGATGGAGAAACGGGTGGTGTAAAAGCAGTGCAAGGTGGTCGAGAATACGCTAGTAAAGGACTAAATCGTGTTCAAGTGAAACGACAACCTGGTTCGGCATTTAAACCACTAGCGGTATACTTGCCTGCATTAGAGTCAGGAACTTTCCAACCTTATTCGTTATTAAAGGACGAGCCTTTGATCTATGATGGTTATCAACCGCGAAATTATACAAATCGCTATGAAGGCGAACTAACAATGTATGATGCGATAACAATGTCAGCCAACGCACCAGCCGTTTGGCTTTTAAATGAAGTTGGAATTGATTCTGCCAAGAAAACGGTAAGAGAACTTGATATTTCGTTCCCGGATGATGGACTGGCAATTGCCTTAGGTGGGTTAAAGAATGGTGTGACACCGCTTGAATTAGCGAAAGCTTATCGGCCATTTGCCAAGGAAGGAAGAGTAGTGGAACCTTATTTTATTGAAAAGATCTATGATCGACACGGACAATTAATTGGTGAGTCCAAGGTTAGCGAACGAACTGTTTTTTCAGCTCAAACTGCATGGTTTATGACAAGGATGTTAGAATCAGTAGTAACAGAAGGCACTGCTAAACAAGGTGACGTTGATTTTGCCTTAGCAGGGAAAACAGGAACAACGTCTTTTCCTGCAGTCCAGGGTGGAGTTCGTGATGCCTGGTTTGTTGGGTATACCCCAAATGTCGTTGGTGCTTTATGGATGGGATACGATATAACAAATGAAAAGCAATATTTAACTGGTGGCAGTGAATATGCAACGACATTATTTAAAGAGATTCTAAATCAAAGTATTGCTGAGGAGATCCCTTCAAGTTTTGTAAAACCGGCAAATATAAGAGAACTTGAGCCGCCAATTCGTTATATCGAAATTGATGATCTTAAAGCATCATCTCATGGTTTGTTTCATGTTAAACTAACATGGGGACCTTCGAAGGATAAGAGACTTAAATATCGTATTTATGAGGTTACGGAAGCAGGGCTGTTGGAGGTGGGTTCGACAACTGGTAAGGGGGAATTTATACTTGATAAAATAAACATATTTTCACCTCGTGAATATGTTGTCGTCCCATATAATGTGCAAACAAATCGTGAAGGTAGTCCTTCTAACTCAGTTCAAGTTGCCCTGTTTCATCGAGACTCAGCTAACGAAAACTAACCATAGAAATAGAAGGTTGGTAGTCATCTATCAACCTTTTTATGATGAATTTATTGATGAGAGGTTGATACATAGTGAAAATCGTAATAACAAGAAAAATTCCCAATGAAATTGTTCAATTATTAGAACAATATTATGTTATAAAAATGTGGGGAAAAGAGAATGAACCAATGCCTCGCGAATTACTTCTTGAAGAGGTTGCTGATGCAGATGCAGTATTTACAAATGTTGCTGATCAAATTAATCAGGAGTTTTTTGAGCATGCTCCAAAGTTAAAGACGGTTTGTACGATGGCAGTGGGCTTTGACAATATCGATGTGCAAGAAGCGACCAACAGAGGGATTTCGATTGGGCATACCCCTGGAGTGTTAACAGAGGCAACGGCAGATTTAACATTTGCCCTACTTATGGCAACTGCTAGGAGAATTGTTGAAGGAATGGATTATCTTCGTCAAGATCAGTGGACAAGCTGGGGACCAATGCTATTAACAGGTCAAAGTATTTATGGGAAAACAATTGGGATTATCGGAATGGGACGTATCGGTGAAGCTGTTGCTAGAAGAGCCTCAGGCTTTAGCATGGATATCCTCTATCATAATCGAATGAGAAAACATGATGTAGAAGATCAGTTAGGGGTAAAGTACTGTTCGTTAGTTGAGTTATTGAAGCAATCAGATTATGTTGTCCTGCTTACTCCGTCAACCCCTGAAACTGCTAAAATGATTGGTGCAAAGCAGTTTGAACTGATGAAAAAAAGTGCGATATTTATAAATACGTCACGGGGAACAAATGTTGATGAAGAAGCATTGTATCGTGCTTTAAAGGAAGGCGAAATATTTGCAGCAGGGCTAGATGTTTTTGAGAAAGAACCGATTTCCTCTAATCATCCATTAGTGTCATTAGATAATGTAGTACTCATACCGCATATTGGAAGCGCTACAATTGAAACAAGAATGGAAATGGCCATGATTACGGCAAAAAATATTTTGAGAGCATTAAGTGGAGAGAAATTGCTGCATACCGTCAATCCGGAAGTATACGAAAGAATTAATAATTAATAATTAAAAACATCTCCTGAGTTATGCTTTGGAGATGTTTTTGTTTTTGATTTAGTTTTTATAATTCTAAATTCTACATTAAAATCAGTGTTTTTTTTGAAACTCCGCCAGTGCTTCAAACTGCGGCTCTAGTGATTGGTAGAGGTCACGGTAGATTTTGTACAACTCTTGATATGTTTTGTTGTTGTTTGAATCAGGTGTGAATGTTTGTTTCATTGGGATATGATGTTTAATATCAGCTAATGATTGTACTTCATTAATAGCGTACAAACCAACCCATGCTGCACCCCAGGCTGAGCTTTGATGGCTTTCTGGAACGAGAACATCAGTACCAAAGATATCAGCTACGATTTGCAGCCAAAGAGGTGAACGGGCAAATCCTCCACTCGCAAATAATTTAGCATGTGAACCAGCTAATCGCTCCAAGGCTTCTCCGACACTATATAATCCCAAAATGACACCTTCTAATCCAGCCCGAAGCAGGTCTTGTTTAGTGTGTGAAAGTGTTAATCCGACATAGCTCCCTCTTGCATTCGCATTCCAAACTGGTGCTCGTTCCCCATTTAAGAATGGCATAAATAGAAGTCCGTTGGCACCTGCTGGTGATTGTGCAGCTAAACCTGTTAATAAGTCATATGGATTAACTCCCTGCTCTTTTGCATCATGTATCTCCTGCTGTCCTAAAGTATCTTTTAACCATTGCAATACAATGGCTCCATTATTCGTCGGCCCTCCCATAATCCAAAGGTCTTCAGTAAAAGCATAACAAAAAATTTCCTGTAATGAATCTGTTTTTGGCTTTGTTGCCATTTGGCGGATTGCACCGCTAGTTCCAATAGTGAGAGCGACTTCACCAGGGTTAATGGCACCTATACCTAAGTTTGCTAATGGTCCGTCACTAGCACCAATAACAAATGGTGTATCTTTTGAAAGGCCGATTTCGTTCGCTAATTCGGTGGATAGTCCTTGAGAAACCGTAGTCGGTGATACAGGTGTTGAGAGTTGTTCGGCAGTGATACCTGCAAGTATGAGTGCTTCTTTGTCCCACTCAAGTCGATGAATGTTAAACAGACCAGTCGCAGAGGCGACCGAGTAATCAACAATATAGGAACCGAACCATTTTTGGAAGATGAATTCTTTTATAGATATAAACTTTTTTGCCTTTACGTATGGTTTGTATTTTGTTTCTTTCATCCACAACAGTTTAAGAAGAGGTGACATTGGATGAATCGGCGTACCGGTTTTTAAATAGATTTCAGTACCAATGGTGTTTTTCAGATGTTTAGCTTGCTGTACACTTCTACCGTCTGCCCAAGTAATTGAAGGAGAGAGCGGATGATTATTTTCATCCATACAAATAAGGGAGTGCATAGCTGCTGAAATACCAACACATAATATGCTTGAGCCGGGTACATTACTTTTAGTAATAACCTCCCGTAATGATTGGACTGCAGCTCTTTCAATTTCATTAGGGTCTTGCTCTACCCATGAAGGATAGGGGGAATGTACGGGATAAGTTGTTTCACTTTCAGAAATAACGATGCCATCTTTTTGAAAAAGAACGGCTTTCGCACTTGTGGTACCAATATCAAGACCAATTACATACTTACGTTCCATGAATAGTTACTTCCTTTCAATGTTAAATGCGCTTATATGAAATAGCGTTGCGAATCTTTTGAAGCGAAGAAGCCATTAATTCTTTCCGTCCCATCGCAACATTTACATAAAGAGCGTCAATAATACTAAGCTGTGCAAGACGTGATGCCAATGCTTCAAAGCGAAGTTCAGTTTCTTCACTGACTGTATACAGTGGAATATCGACCCCTTGACTTAATGGCGATTTTCCTAGGGCAGTGATACCAATCGTTGTGACACCAATTTCTTTTGCTAATTCTAATGCTTGAAGAAGATCTTTATTTGAACCAGAGTGAGAAATTAGAACAATGACATCATTTTCAGTTAATTGAGATGCAGACATAAGCTGTAAGTGAGAATCAATGTAAGCGATTGTCTGAATTCCGGTACGAAGGAACTTATGGTGAGCATCTTCAGCAACTGTACCTGAACCACCGCTGCCGTAAAATTCAACTCGATTTGCATGTAGGATCGCTTGTACAGCCTTTTTAAAACTTGCTCCATCAATAACTTGGAGCGTTTCTTCTAAAGTTCGAATATTAGATTTAAAAACTTTCTCGGCAACGGTTTTTTCATCGTCATCTATATTAAATTCTTCATGTATTTCTTTAATTGGAGCGGTGCTCTCAGAAGCAAGGGCGATTTTCATTGCTTGAAAACCTTTAAAACCAATTCTTTTACAAAAACGAAACACTGTTGCTTCTGCAACATTTAAGTCTTCGGCAATTTGATTGATTGTTAAATGTATAATTTTATCAGGATTATTCAAAATATAATCAGCAATTATTTTTTCTTTATCACTGAATTGTGGATATGAAGACCGAATTCTTGGTAAGCAGTGAGTTGTATTTCCCATTTTCATAACATCCTTTCAACATTCTAGAACGATTATTTCCATTTTAAACGATAAAAAACAACAAAAAAATATTTTTTCGAAATAAATTACTTGTAAAAGAAATTTTTTGCCATATAATGTTCAGTGTAGGAAAAAAAATTTCACGATTAAATAAGCAAGAAAAGTGGATTGAAAACGGTTACTAAAACTTATATGTATTCGTTGTTTTTTCATGAAATTAGCAATAATTTCATTGAAATTATAAAAAAATTTTCTAAGGGGGTCTTTTGATGAAAAAGAAACTATTGATGTTCTTATTTGCTGTAATGGCAGTATTTCTAGCTGCATGTGGAGGAGGGGCTAATGAGGCACCTGCAGACGACGCGCCAGCTGAAGAGGCACCAGCAGGAGATGAAGCACCTGCTGAAACGACTGGAGAGACAAAAACGATTCGTGCTGGGATTGGCTTAAATGACCAACATCCTCAATACAAAGGTTTACTGCGCTTTAAAGAAATTGTAGAAGAAAAATCTAACGGTCAAATTGTTGTAGAAACATACCACAGTGGACAGCTTGGTGATGATCGTACAATGACCGAAGCATTGCAGTTAGGTTCTCAAGAAGTAACGATTCCTTCAACAGCGCCAATTGCAAACTTCGTACCAGAATATAATGTATTTGATTTCCCGTTTCTTTTCCCAAGTGAGGAAGTAGCGGATAAAGTATTAGATGGTGAAGTTGGACAAGAATTTCTTGATATGTTACCAAACCAAAATTTAGTTGGATTAGCTTATTGGGAAAATGGTTTCCGTGACTTAACAAACAGTAAGAGAGCAGTTGCTACTGCTGAAGATTTCAATGGCTTAAAGATTCGTACAATGGAAAATGAACTTCATTTAGAGGCATTCCGTGCTTTAGGCGCAAACCCAACTCCAATGGCATTTACAGAGCTGTTTGCAGCGATGCAACAAGGAACAGTTGATGGACAAGAAAATCCTTATGCAACAATCTATTTACAAAAGTTCCATGAGGTTCAAGATCACGTGTCCAATACACATCATATCTATAGCCCGTTTGTTTTCTTAATGAGTAAAACATTCTTTGATGGCCTATCTGAAGAGCAACAACAAATTGTGAAAGATGCAGCGATTGAAGCAGGTCAATACCAACGAGAGCTTAACCGTGAGGCTAATTCTGAATATCTTCAAAGCTTACAAGATGAAGGGATGACATATACTGAAATCTCTGATGAAGCTCGTCAAGAAATGATTGAAATTGTTCAACCAGTTCTTGATAAATATGCAGAGCGTGTTGGTCAAGATATTGTTGATCGCGTGTACCAAGCAATCGAGGATGCACAAGAATAATTTGACTTGAAGAGAAGGCTTTGAAGGAAGCTCTTCAGCCTTCTCTTTTTATATTTTATTAATAATGATAAAAGGAAAAACAAAAGTCTGTACCTATAGTTCGTTATTCGTACTTATAAGGGCCAAGTGGTTGTTAACGCTTACATATTGACAGGTATGTAGTTTTGTTTTTCTTTTTAACTAAAGACAATATGAAAGAGAGGTAGCTTAATGAGAGTCTTACGTTTTTTTGATGATCATACAGAGGAAATTTTACTATTTATTTTATCAACCATTATGGTTTCAGTTATATTCTTGCAAGTGTTTATGAGATATGTAATTGGAAGTTCTCTTTCATGGTCGGAAGAGCTTGCAAGGTATTGTTTTATTTGGTTAGTCTACATCGGCATCAGTTATGGTGTGAAGAAGCAACGTCATATTAAAGTTGATTTGGTACTCCTTCTATTTAAGGATAAGGGGAGAATTATTTTTAATATTGTAGCTAATCTTTTGTTTCTGGCATTTGCAATCATTGTTATTTATTATGGCTATGGTATTGCCGAAAGGTTGCTTGAATGGGGCCAAAAGTCACCAGCGAATCAAATTCCAATGGGCTATGTATATATGGCAGCTCCTATAGGAATGGCGTTAACGTCAATACGGATTATTCAAAATTTATTCAGACAATTTAAAGCGTTATTTGGTAACGATAACTTTGAAGTTAAAACGGATCTGGAACGATTAAGTGAAGATTAAGGGGGGAGAGTAATGAGCGGTCCAGTATTACTATTTATAGCATTTGCAGTATTTTTACTACTTAGTGTACCAATCGGGATTGCATTAGGGCTTGCAACGTTAATTACGATTGTATATACAGGTGCATTGCCGATTGATTTTTTAGCAAAAGAGTTAATTACATCAATTGATTCTTTTCCTTTAATGGCCGTCCCATTCTTCATTTTAGCCGGTGAAATTATGGGTAAGGGAGGAATTTCCGATCGCCTCTTCCGCGTAGCAAACTCTATGGTGGGTAACAAAACAGGGGGGTTTGCAATCGCAACAATTATTACATGTATGTTCTTTGCAGCTATTTCAGGTTCAGCACCTGCAACTGTGGCTGCGATCGGTGGGATTATGATTCCTGCTATGGTTCGTCAAGGATATGATAAAAAATTTGCAACAGCTGTTGTAGCAGCTGCAGGTTCACTTGGGGTTATTATTCCTCCTAGTATTCCAATGGTTATCTATGGTGTTGTCGGCAGTGTGTCGATTTCTGATATGTTTATTGCAGGTATTCTGCCTGGTCTGTTAGTCGGTTTTACGCTTATTATTTGGACATATTTTTATTCGAAGAAAAAAGGATTTAGCGGTTCAGATGAACCAACCTCTCTTGCGAATATATGGAAAGCAACGTGGGATGCTAAATGGGCGTTATTGATCCCAATCATTATTTTAGGAGGTATTTATGGCGGTATCTTTACGCCAACAGAAGCCGCCGTTATTGCAGTTGTTTATGGCTTACTGGCGGGGATGCTTTTCTATCGTGAATTAAAAATTAAAGATTTGCCTAGCGTGTTTGCAAACTCGGCCTTAACGACGGCAACGATTTTAATTATTGTTGGTTCAGCTACAGCTTTTGGACGATTATTAACGATTCAACAGGTGCCAAATCAAGTTGCGCAATGGATGCTATCGATATCGGAAAGTCCGATTGTAATCATATTATTAATTACTGTTTTACTTTTAATTGTTGGTTGCTTTATGGATACACTAGCGGCAATCATTATTTTGACCCCTATTTTATTACCAATTGCAGTTAATATCGGTTATGATCCAGTTCATTTTGGAATTATTATGATTGTAAATTTAGCGATTGGATTTATTACGCCACCATTAGGAGTAAATCTATTTGTTGGCTCAGGTATATCCGGTCTTTCGATTGAAACGTTATCAAAGGCGATTATTCCATTTTTCTTCGTTATGCTGTTCACATTATTTCTCATTATCTTCCTGCCACAAATATCGCTCTTCCCTTTAAGTTTTAAAGGGTAAGGTACTGTGATAAAATGGAAAAGTAGCTTGTGAAAAAGGAGCGTATACCGATGCCGAAAGAGAGTATGAAAGAAATCACTGTTCAAATTACTGAAGATCAGACGATTACAGAGTTAAGCAAAGTGATTCAACCATATAAGTCTGAAATCTTTTTAAAAAAAATGGTTCGTGGGAATGTGATTGAAGTTAATTTAAAGAGCTTTTTAGGATTAATTACATTACAGCTCAAGAATGATGATAAAATATTAGTTAGGACAGTTGGTGAGGACAGCGAGGAAGCAATGGAAAAAGTAGTTAAGTTTCTTACGTAAGAAGAGAAAGGTATGGAGAATTGCTCCATACCTTTTTTCTATTTACTGAAAATAATTTGCTGCTCTTTTACGAGTAGTCGTCCTGATTCATGGATGGAATCAACCCAATCAAAAATGTGGTTGGCTAGCTTAACGGATAATACACGATCTATAGCAGTAGGATATGGCCCTAAACATTGTGCTTCATCTATCTTTACTAGTTTAAAATCTGTATCAATTAAATGACTTAGTTTTTCTTTAACTACTTCCGGATTAATTGCTTCATTAATAAGAAGAAATGAATATGTTTCGTTTTTCGCATATTTTGTTTCGATAATCCTCTTCAGATCCAGATAATTATCATCATTCATTTCATTAATAATGCTCATCCCGCTAACGGCAAGGGCTGAGTCTGAAAGTAATGAGTTGGGAGAAGTTCCAGGTACTTGGACACAAAAAACACGTGGTTTTTCATAAATCATAGATTTGGCAGTATCCTTAATTTGTAAAATACTAGTAACTACTGAATTCAAAGCTGAATCATATCCTAATGAAAGTGTCGAACCTGGGATATCATTATAAATTGATGTTGGAACATATAAACGTTTTGCTTTTCCATCATAACGATCAGAACCATCATCACCAATAATTACAATCGCATCGAATGAGGAAGATGTAGCAATATCACTATAGAAATTATTCTCAATCTCAGTGGATGGATATATATGTAAAAGTTGCTCTTCACCAAATTTTTCTGATTTTTTAAGTAATTCTAGTTCAAGTTCCTTTAATGCAACTTCTCTATTTTCACGATCAATTTCAATTCCGATAAACGTATGTTTCTGTTCCGTATTCCTTGAAATTATAGTTCGTAATAATTGATTTACTCCTGATGTAAATGAACCGATATTTATGATCCCAACTTTCATCTTCTCACCTCTTGTGAATGAATTGTTACAAATTGACACATTTTAAGTATATCCTAATATGATTCATTTAAAAAGAAAATTTATTTCTTAACATGGGTTTTAAAAAGAAATTTTTTATCATATAATAAAATAAAGAGTTTGAAAGGAGAAAGAACAATGAATATTGGAATGATAGGTCTTGGCAAGATGGGATATAATTTAGCGTTAAACCTCATAGATCATGGACATACAGTTTATGCGAATGATGTAAATAAGGAACAAGTAGATAAAATTTCAAGTGAAGGTGCGATTGGGGCTTACTCTATTCAAGAACTTGTCGAAAAGTTGCCGAAACGAAGAGTCATTTGGTTAATGGTTCCTGCCGGTGAGATTACAGAGCAAGTGGTGATGACGTTACAAAATGAACTTGATGAAGGAGATATCGTTATTGATGGAGGGAACTCAAATTATAAAGATACACTTCGAAGAGCCGAATTCTTAAAAGAAAAAGGGATCCATTTCTTTGATGTTGGAACAAGTGGCGGAGTTGAAGGAGCAAGACATGGTGCTTGTACGATGATTGGTGGCGATAAAGAGCTATTTGAATCGATTGAGCAAATCTTTAAAGACACTTCGATTGATAACGGGTATTTATATTCAGGACCAGTTGGCAGTGGCCATTACTTAAAGATGGTTCATAACGGAATTGAGTATGGGATGATGCAGGCGATTGCAGAAGGATTTGATATTTTGGAAAAAAGTCAGTTTGACTACGATTATGAGGCTGTCGCAAAAGTTTGGAACCATGGCTCTGTCATTCGTTCGTGGTTAATGGAACTTACACAGAATGCCTTTTCAAAAGATGCTAAGTTAGAAGGAATAAGAGGGGTTATGCATTCATCTGGGGAAGGAAAATGGACGGTTGAGGAATCGCTTGATCTACAAGTTGCCGCACCAGTCATTACTCTGTCGTTACTGATGAGATATCGTTCACTTGAAGATGACACATTCACAGGAAAGGTTGTCGCAGCCCTTCGAAATGAATTTGGTGGACATGCTGTAGTAAAGAAATAGTGAATTGAGGCATTTTTCTCATTTTGTAATGAAGAAGAATGCCTTTTTATATCAAAGTGACCGCCATTAAATTTGAAAAAATTTCTTATTAATTTTTCTGTTTCCTTGAGAAAGATTAATAAGAGTGAATACCTACATAACAAGGAGGATTAACATGAAAATCACAAAGCTAGAGTGTTTTATCGTTCCCCCGCGCTGGTGTTTTTTAAAAATGGAAACGGATGAAGGGATTACTGGCTGGGGTGAGCCGGTTATTGAAGGTAAAGCCTATACGGTAAAAGCTGCTGTCGAAGAATTGTCTGAGTATTTAATCGGAAAAGATCCTTTACGAATTGAGGATCATTGGAATGTCCTTTATCGGGGAGGCTTTTACCGAGGTGGTCCTATTTTGATGAGTGCGATTTCTGGAATTGATCAAGCATTATGGGATATTAAAGGGAAGTATTTTAACACGCCTGTTTATCAATTATTAGGTGGTGCTTGTCGGGACTCGATACGTGTCTACTCATGGATTGGCGGAGACCGGCCGAGTGAAGTTGGACAAGCAGCAAAAGAAGTCGTTGATGCCGGGTTTACTGCAGTGAAAATGAATGGTACAGAAGAGCTTCAGTATGTTGATTCATATGAAAAGATAGATCAAGCTGTAGAAAGAATCGCTGCAGTACGTGAAGCGGTAGGACCTTATGTTGGAATTGGGATTGATTTTCATGGACGGGTTCATAAACCAATGGCAAAATTTTTGGCGAAAGAATTAGAACCGTATCGTCCGATGTTTATTGAAGAACCGGTACTGTCGGAAAACAATGAAGCATTGAAGGAAATTGCAAGGCATACGTCGATTCCAATAGCGACAGGAGAGAGGATGTTTTCAAGATGGGATTTCAAAGAACTACTAGCGGATGGTTATGTTGATATCATACAACCTGACTTATCCCATGCAGGTGGAATTACCGAATGCAAAAAAATTGCATCGATGGCTGAAGCATATGATGTAGCCCTTGCACCCCATTGTCCATTAGGACCGATAGCGTTAGCGTCTTGTTTACATGTCGATGCCACATCACATAATGCGTTTATTCAGGAGCAAAGCTTAGGTATTCATTATAATCAAGGAAGTGATTTGTTAGATTATATTACGGACCCTTCAGTGTTTGCCTATGAGGATGGTTATGTAAAGATTCCAGAGGGACCAGGGTTAGGAATTACAATAAATGAAGAAAAAGTCCGTAAGATGGCTGAAGCGGGACACAACTGGAAGAATCCAATTTGGAGACATAAAGACGGATCAGTGGCAGAATGGTAATAATTAATTTATAATGTAGAATTTAGAATTTAGAATTATTGAGGGTATTTCAGAGAAGCACGAGAAAAACATCTTTGAAAAGCTTACACCAATTCTAAATTATAAATTCTCAATTCTAAATTTATTTAAAGGGGTTTTTGGAAATGGAATTGTTACAACAAATTAAAGATAATGGGATTGTTGCGGTAATTCGGGGGGCAAAACCAGAGCATATCGTTTCAATTGCGAGTGCATTAGCGGAAGGTGGGGTTAAGACGTTAGAAATTACCGTAGAAACGCCAAAAGTGTTGCACTTAATTGAACAAGTTAGTAATGAGCTTGGGGATGAAGTTATTGTCGGTGCTGGAACTGTCCTCGACGCAGAAACAGCTAGAGCATGTATTATGGCTGGGGCAAGGTTCATTTTTTCACCAACAGTGGATGTAGACACAATAAAGATGACAAAACGTTATGGGATTGTAAGTATACCAGGAGCCTTAACGCCAACTGAAATCCTTAAGGCATATGAAAGTGGTGGAGATATTATTAAAGTATTTCCGGCGAGTGCTTTTGGACCAAGATATTTAAAGGATGTTCATGGACCGCTGCCACATATTCCATTAATGCCTACGGGCGGTATCGATATCGACAATGTAGCAGAGTATATTAAAATGGGTGCGGTTGCTGCTGGTGTAGGAAGTACGTTAGTAAATACCCGTCAACCAATCACAGATGGTTCCCTGCGTGAGTTAACTGAGAAGGCAAGGCAATTTACTAACCTAGTGAAAGAAGCAAGAAATACGCAGAAGTAGGAATGAAATAATTTTACAGCATGAGGAAAATGAGGGATGGAAAATGCTAAAGCATAATTTTCGTGGGATTATTCCTCCAGTCTCGACAATCTTTAATGACCAAGGTGAACTTGATCAGGCTGGAATGGGAAAAGTCATTGACTTTTTAATTGAAGCCGGTGTAGATGGACTCTTCTTCTTAGGTACTGGTGGAGAGTTCAGTCAGATGACGGAAGCTGAGCGGAAAGAGGTAGCCTCATTTGCTACTGAATATGTTGCCGGACGTGTTCCCGTGTTAATAGGGACAGGGAGTGCAAATACACGTGAAGTTGTTTCACTTACACAACACGCAAAAGAAGTGAAAGCCGATGGTGCTGTTATTATTAATCCTTATTATTGGCCATTAACTGAGGAGAATTTGTTCAAGCATTATGCTACTGTTGCAGAAGCTGTTGATATTCCTATTCTCCTTTATAATTTTCCGACACTTACCGGTCAGGATTTAAGTCCGGATTTCGTTGCAAAGTTAGTCAAAGCATATCCGAATATCGTTGGTATTAAAGAAACTGTCGATACAGCAGGACATATTCGTGAAATGATTATTAAAGTGAAGGGTGAAAATCCCAATTTTTCAGTGTTGGCCGGATTTGACGACCATTTGCTTAATACTCTATCATTAGGTGGGGATGGGGCGATTTCAGCAAGTGCCAACTATGCGCCTGAATTTCAAATAGAGCTATACAAAGCTTACATGTCTGGTGACATGAAGACAGCTCTTGATATTCAACGGCGATTAGCATATTTACCATTAATGTACAAGCTTGATAGCCCATTTGTAAGTGTCATTAAAGAAGCCATGCGATTACGTGGACAGCAGGTCTCAAATTATGTTCTCCCTCCAGCCAATCTTCTAAGTGAGGCTAAGATTCAAGAGGTGAAAGCAATTCTTGAGAAGGCAGGATTAATGTAGAGTGTGAGTTAAAAATGAAAAATGTGTTTATTGGGGATATTAGGCAAAGTCTAATATCCCCATATTTTTTTGAAAAGTGTTATGATATGAAAATGGCCGTATATTTCATCTGTTGTTATTATAGTGAGCTTTTATGAGAAGGAGAGGAGATGAGGGAGCTGCCAAAACTATTGATTTATGGATTATTAGTAACTGTTATGTTCATATGGGGATTAAATGTAGTTGCCATCAAAATGTTAGTTGAAAGCTTTCCGCCATTAACGATGACATCGATCCGTGTATTTGCAGGGAGTTTGGTTGTGGTAGCAACTGTTTTTCTGCAGCGGAAATTTCGGATGCTAACAAGGCAAGAATGGCTATTTGTAAGTGGAGCGATTGTATTAGGGGTAATTGGTCATCATTTTTTCTTGGCATTAGGGCTAGAAAAGACTTCAGCATCGAATGCAGGAATTATACTCGGGTTAGTTCCACTATCAACATCGATTTTTGCAATGATTTTTTTACATGATCATTTAACAAAATTACGTTTAATTGGTATTATACTTGGATTTACAGGTGTGGTTTTTGTTGTTATGCAAACAAATGGCAGTCTAGGAAATATATCTATAGGTGATCTATTTGTTTTTGGTGCGATGCTGACCCAAGCATTAAGCTTTATCTTTATTAAAAAAGCAACAGATACTCTTGATTCATTACAAGTGACTGCGGTTATGCTTTTTGTCGGGTCTATTCTTATGTTTTCGATTAGCCTGTTCTTTGTAGAACCAGGAAGGACGACCGAGATGACAACAGGTTCGGCATTACTATGGGTTGTATTTTTTTGGTCAGCTATTATCGCGACCGGATTTGGTCATATGTTATATAATGCTGCAATTCATCGTCTAGGTGCTGGACAAACGGCTATCTTTATTAATTTGTCACCGTTTTTCGCACTTGTAGGTGCCTATTTCTTTTTAGGTGAAATTATTGTCATCAGTCAATTACTTGGCTTTTTGTTAATTGTTGTTGGAGTTATTTTTGGCACGGGCTATATTGATGAGCAAATTGAGAAACGAAATGCAAAACAAAATTCAAGGGATGAATATGATGCAATGATGAAACAAGTAGGAGACTGAAGCCATTTTTGAGGGCTTTGGTCTTTTTTTTGAGGAAATTACACTTTATTTTTCCAATAAAACATAATTTAAACTCTTTGTGAAAAAACTATTAGCGATACTTTTACTAAGAATGAAAAAGTTGGTGATTTTAAATGAGCGGCATGGAAGAAATTATAAGTCGCATCTTAGGATTTATGCCACAAAGATCAGTCTTTTGGACGGCAGTATTAACATCAACAATTATCATTGTTACTCAATATGTACATGGTCTTTTGAATAAACTGGTTATTTTACCTTGGATGAAGCCGGAAAACCAAAAAAAGAGGCAGCAATTATTACAAAAGGACGAGCAAGAACAATAATGAGTTAAAGTTTCACAAAAGGTGGGAACGTCATATGATCACCGATCAGGACCAATATCGGGTTTCTCCGATAGAAATGTCGATATTAATTATTTCCATGATCATCGGGGTAGGCATCTTAACGGTACCGAGAGCATTAACGAGTGCTCAGGAAACTGCAGACGGATGGATTTCAATAGGTATAACTGGAATAGTAGTAATGATTAATGTGTTTATTTATGTACAATTGCAAAAAAACTTCCCCGGAAAAAACTTACTGCAATATTTTGCTGAGGGTAAAAAGGGGAAATGGTTAGCTAAAATTTTAAGTGTTTCGTTTATTCTTTATTTCCTCTTCCTACTTGGTTATGAAGCTAGAGTGCTAGGAGTGGTAGTTAAGCTGTATCTTTTGGATCAGACGCCATCAGAAGTGATTGTTTTAATCATGCTATTATTAATTGTTTATGCTGTTAATAAGGGTGCCCAAGGGGTTATCCACCTTAGCCTTATGTTTATTCCAATCGTTATTTTCGTCTCTTTTTTAATCTTTCCGTTTAATATAATGAATATTAGTTTTGAGCGTGTATTACCAATAATGCCTGAAGGTATTTTACCAGTACTTCTTGGTGTAAAAGAAATGATATTATCGTACCTTGGCGTTGAAATTATTTTTTTCTTTATGGCTTATATGAAAGTAGAAAACCTCAGATCAAGACCATTAAATCTAGCTATTCTATTTATTACAATGCTATATGCTTCCGTTTATTTTTTTACAGTCGCAGTTTTTGGTGTTGAAATGACGAAGTATACGACGTTTCCCACTGTTGATTTAGCGAAGGAAGTTGAAATTCCCGGGGGATTTATAGAGCGGATTGAATCGCTGGTGATCACTGTTTGGATCATGACGATTTTTAACACGATGAGTATTGCTTTTTTCTTACTAGTTCAAACAGCCAAACAGCAATTTCTTGTAAAGAAAAAAGCAACCTATCTCCCTGCAGCAGTTGCTTTTGTTGTCTTTATTTTAGCCTTTGTTCCATTATCACTTTCGGAAACTTTTGAATTTGGAGATTATATTGGTTGGTTTGGTTTAAGTTTGTACATAACTTCAATCATTAGTGGTTTTCTTACGGTGTGGTTACGAAAGCGAAGAGCACAATCAAACCAAGAAGTAAGGGGGATGTAAGGTGACAAAGAAATTAATATTTCTTTTCTTATGTGTATCATCTCTTCTAATGTCTGGATGTTGGGATCGAACTGAGATTGAGGAGATTGGTTTTTTGACAGCAGTAGCGATTGATCCACTTACAGAGGAAGAAGAAAAAATAGAAAATGAAAAATTCGAAAAAGAAACCGGAATAAAACTAAATCGGAAAAGTGTAAAAAGATTCAAATCAACTTTTCAAGTCGCTGTACCTGGAGCTTTAGCCAGTAGTGATGGTGGCGGAGCAAGTGGAAAGCCGTTTTTTAATATTACTTCAACCGATATGACGAACTTTAAAATGGGCCGAAATGTTGGTATGAGAAGAAGTCGGATGTTAAATTTTGAGCATCTTAAAGTCATTATTATTAATTATAAAATGCTTGAACAACCAGAATTTATGGAAAAGCTACTTGATTTTTATATTCGAGATCACGAAATGAGGAGACAAACGTATGTTCTTGTTTCAGAAATGCCAGCTTCTGCTACGTTGGAGCATAAGTTACCATTAGAAACCATGCCGGCAATCAGTATTCGTGATATACGTGAAAATTTTCATCGGGAATTGCCGATGCCAACAACAGTAACGATTGGAAAAATAGCTGAAAATATTGTCGCTGAAAATAGTTTTATTGTTCCGCGTATCGTCCATAACCAAACGACTCACGGGATAAAAATTGCCGGAGCGGCAGTGTTTCAAGGAAAAGAAAACCGAATGCTTGGCTGGTTAGGGGAAGAGGACGTCATGGGATATCACTGGATTATGGGGGAAGGATTAAATGGAATTCTTCAGGTTCCGTTTGAGGAAGAGGACGACGCATTTTTTGTTTATGAAAATTTAATGGATGCTTCCAAGGTTACCTATAAAAGAGAAAATGATCAACTGAAGTTTCAGGTCGAGATTCGTGCGGAGGGGATTTTTGGTGAAAGCTGGTTTCGCGGGGTAGAAATTAGTGATCCGAAAATTCAAGATCAGCTGTCTGACGCTGTTGCGAAAAGGATTGAACAACAAGCAACAATGATCATTGATAAGATGCAAAATGAATTTCATGTTGATCCATTTGAATTCTGGCGTGAAGTTAGAAAGAAAGACTATAAATATTGGAAGAAAATTGAGGATAAATGGGACGGAGCAGATGGTGAGTTTGCAAAAGCAGACATTACAGTCAATGCGAATGTGAAAATTCGTCATTATATGTTAAATGAGCGCTTGGATTAACGGCTAATGGGGTGGAAGGTAGGATGTTCAAGAAATTACTCAAAAAACTAAATGAGAATAAAGTTCGTAAAACAAAAGAATATCATTTAGAGCTTTCAACAGAGCTAACCAAAACAGTTGAGTCAATCAAAAATATCGTCGGTGAAAGCGATGATATTATTCAACGTGACTTTATGATTGCTAAGCAGGTCAATGCGACGATTTTCTTTATTGATGGTTTAAATAACCAGGATCGAATTGAAGGTGAAATTGTTAGGCCTCTGTTGTACTTTACAAAAGAGGAAGTAGCTGAACTGAAGGATGATAAGCAATTACTAGAGAAGTGGCTTAATAAAAATGTCCTCGTTTCCGATTATAAGGTCTATGAAACGTTTGATGAAGCAATTCTACCCTTTATGTCAGGGGAATCTTTGTTAGTCATTGATGGCATTGCCAAGTTGATTGTATTCGAAACACGTCGCTTTGAACAACGAGGAATTGATGAGCCGCAAAGTGAAGTTGTGATTCGTGGTCCGAGAGACGGCTTTATCGAAACGATGCTCGTCAATGTAGCTCTTATGAGACGCCGCCTTCGTGATCCGAATTTAATTGTGCAATTTGGATCACTTGGGCAACGCTCGAAGAAAGATTTTGCGCTCCTCTATTTGAAGGGGGTTGTGAATCAAGATCTTGTTGATGAAATTCGTTATCGGATATCTTGTATTGATGTAGACCATGTTGCTGAAACAGGGACGATTGAACAGTTAATTGAGGATAATGTTTTATCGCCCTTTCCGCAAATGTTACAGACAGAACGACCTGATAAAGCAGTCGGTCATATTACAAATGGTCATGTTATTGTTGTTGTTGATGGAACCCCGTTCGTCTTAATCGCACCAATTACGTTTCAACAATTGTTTAAATCACCTGAAGATTATTACGACCGCTGGCACATTGGTACATTGATCCGGGTTCTTCGTTATTTAGCCGCATTTATCGCGCTGTTTTTACCTGCGCTTTATATAGCGATGGTCTCCTATCATCAAGGTATGATTCCTACGACATTGGCCTTATCGATAGCAGGGTCGAGGGAGGGTGTTCCCTTTCCTGCCTTTGTTGAAGCATTGATGATGGAGTTTACGCTTGAGCTGCTTCGGGAGGCTGGAATTCGCCTGCCGCGACCTGTTGGGTCAACAATCGGTATTGTCGGTGGTCTAGTAATTGGTGATGCTGCTGTTCGTGCTGGAATTGTAAGTCCGATCATGGTAATTGTTGTTGCGATTACAGCGATCGCTTCCTTTGCTATTCCGTCTTACAATGTAAGTATTACACTAAGGGTTCTACGTTTTATGTTAATGATTTCGGCAGCGATTTTTGGACTGTTCGGCATTGTCGTTATCTATATTTTAATTAATATTCATTTAGTAGGTTTACGTAGCTTTGGTAGCTACTATACGTCTCCGTTTGCCCCTTATCGATTTGCTGATTGGGTAGATATGGTTATCCGGGCGCCACTATCTGTACATAAAATGAGAACGGATGAACCGCGAACAATCGATGATAAACGCCAAGGGTGAAGTTCTAAAAGGTCGCTCATACCTCTTAGCAGTTAAGACATCATATGGGCTTGAAGTTGATTTACTCTGCTTATCATTGTCTTTTTGATATCAAGAAATAAGTAGAGGTTTTTATGAACGGGATAAGAAAACGTAACGATCGGTTCATTTGTCTCTAAATCGATGTAAATTTCGGATAGAATACCTCGTTTGTTTAGTTGCATTTTGACAATGTTTTGCAAAAAGTAGGGCCGCCAGCTCCAATTTTTGTTTCGGTATTCTTTGTGAAAACACCAAAAACCTAATGAGTTATTCGTAACATTAGAAGAGACTTGGATGCCGTTTTCATCGCATAAATAAAGACGAAAGCATTGGTCAGGAATAAAAGGAAGAAATTGACGAATATATTGATCACCATCTGATTTCACACGAACATCATTGAAAGATTGCTTAAAAAGCTCATTTAATTGTGCCTCAAAGAGAAAACGGTTCTTAAGCTCATAAATGTGCTTTTTAATAATCTTCTCCATTTCATGAATGTAGAAATTTGAGCTGTTCATTTGAAGTATCGGATGCTCACTAGGTTTTGCAAATAAATACCCTTGATAATATTGACCGCCATATTTCCAGGCATTTTTCATTTGTTCGATTGTTTCAATTCCTTCAAATAGTAATATTGCCCCTATTTTTTGGGACAAGATAGATAGTGAATAGAGAACATCCCGAAATGGTTGGGAATGGATACTTTGCTTAATGAGGTTCAAATCTACTTTAAGAATGTCAGGGCCTAGTGCTGCAATTCGATCTAGATTACTGAAACCAGTACCAACGTCATCAACCGCAATTTTGCAACCAAGTTTACGAAATTTTGAAAGAAGAATACTTAACTTAAGTTCTGATTTTGAGAAGTTTTTTTCGGTTACTTCCAGGACGATTTGTTGTGGGGCAATCCCCATCTGTTCGTATTGTTGAATCATCGTATATAAGTTGCATTTTTCATTATCGACTAACCACTCCGGGTGAATATTGAGGAATAATAGCCGTTTACGATGGTTTACTCGTAAAAAAGATTCTAGTGCCTTTTTTCTTATGTGAGTGTCAACTTCAATTATTTTGTTCTGTTGCACATTAGGATTATGGAAAAAAGGACCTAGGCTTTGGTATCCTTGTTTTGTCTGGATTCGTCCCAATACTTCATAACCAATTATATTCCGATCATCCATACTTATAATTGGTTGAAAAAAAGGGACTATTTTTTGCATGTTCATAGGCTGCCCCCCACTTGTCACAGGATTTAAAACAAATTTTACCATTTTGTTATTGTTTATACGCGATGGGAGAGAGATTTTCTGACATAAAATGATCGGCTGCTAATGAAAACCATTAGACATCAACAATTTTATGACTTTTTTGTTGTTAATCTGTACATCATTGCGCTCAATCGCTATAGTAGAAAAGATGAGTGTAATTATTTACTATTTTAATATTGTTTATGGATGAGGAAGGTGTAAATAAGCTATTACCATAGATAAAAGTTTATTTCAATAGCCTAAGTCATTGTAAAGTTTGGATATTATTCGTATAATTTTTCATGATTGTATGAAAAGATTGTCTAAAAGAAAGGTGTGGGGTTTTAATGAGTAACCAACCGTTTAATGATAATTTCTTACGTGCCTGTAGAGGTGAAAAAACAGATCATGTTCCAGTTTGGTATATGAGACAAGCTGGTCGGTCGCAGCCTGAGTATCGTGCCATAAAAGAAAAGTATTCGTTATTTGAAATCACTCATCAGCCTGAGCTTTGTGCTTATGTTACAAAGCTGCCTGTTGATCAATATAATAATGATGCAGCGATTCTTTACAAAGATATAATGACACCACTACCTGGTATTGGTGTTGATGTTGAAATCAAATCGGGGATTGGTCCAGTCATTGAAAACCCGGTTCGTTCAAAAGCTGATGTTGAAAGGCTTGGTGAACTTAATCCAACAGAGGCAATCCCTTATGTGCTAGACACAATTAAATTGTTGCGTGAGCAGCTGAGTGTTCCGTTAATTGGATTCAGTGGTGCACCATTTACACTTGCTAGTTATATGATTGAAGGAGGACCTTCAAGAAACTATCATAAAACCAAAGCATTTATGTATTCTGAGCCAGAAGCTTGGTTTATGTTAATGGACAAACTTGGTGAAATGACAATTACATATGTGAAATCACAAATAGAGGCTGGTGCCCAAGCTATCCAAATTTTTGATTCGTGGGTGGGCACATTAAATGTTGCAGATTACAGAATGTTTATTAAGCCAATTATGAATCGAATTTTTACCGAATTGAAGAAAGAAAATGTTCCGTTAATTATGTTTGGAGTTGGCGCAAGTCATTTAGCAAATGAGTGGCATGATTTACCACTTGATGTTGTCGGTCTTGACTGGAGATTACCAATTCAAGAAGCAAGAAATCGCGGGATTACGAAAGCAGTTCAAGGTAACTTAGAACCTGCCCTACTGCTTGCTCCATGGTCGGAAATTGAAAAGAGAGCAACAGAAATTCTAGATCAGGGTATGAAAGATCCAGGCTATATTTTTAATCTTGGACATGGTGTTTTCCCTGATGTTAAGCCAGATACATTAAGACGTTTAACAGCATTTGTTCATGAATATAGTGCAAAAAAATAAATAATTATGAGGTGTTTACATGTCTAAGAAAACAATTGGACTGCTAGTAATGGCGTACGGAACACCAAGAAGTGTTGAACAAATTGAGCCATATTATACACATATTCGTCGTGGGAGAAAACCATCTCCAGAAATGCTAGCGGAGTTAACTGAGCGGTACGAAGCAATTGGGGGGATTTCTCCATTAGCAAAAATTACAGATGAACAAGCAGCGAATCTTGAGAAGCGATTAAATGAATTCGTTGATGACGTTCAATTTAAAGCATATATCGGTTTAAAGCATATCGATCCTTTCATTGAAGATGCAGTAATACAAATGAAAGAAGATGGCATAGAGGAGGCAATTACCCTCGTATTAGCACCTCATTACTCCACGATGAGTGTGAAATCTTACAATGACCGGGCGAAAGAGGCAGGTGCAAATCTTGGTGGACCAAAATTGACTTGCATTGATAGCTGGTATAATGAGCCGAAGTATATCCAATATTGGGTGAAGAAAATAAACGAAATAATGTCTCAAATTGCGGAAAGTGAAAGAGATAAGACAGTTGTTATTTTTTCTGCACACAGTTTACCTGAACGTATTTTAAAAATGAATGATCCTTATCCTGAGCAGTTAAAAGAAACTGCAAGGCTTATTGCTGAAAAAGCAGGCGTGAAGCATTATACGATAGGTTGGCAAAGTGAAGGAAAGTCCCCAGAGCCATGGCTAGGTCCTGATGTACAAGATTTAACGAGAGAGTTACACGAAAAAGATGGATACACAACAATGATCTATTGTCCAGTTGGATTTGTTGCTGAACATTTAGAAGTTCTCTATGACAATGATATTGAATGTAAAGCCGTCACTGATGAACTGGGTCTGAACTATTATCGACCTGAGATGCCAAATGCAAAACCAGAATTCATCGAGAGCTTAGCTACTGTTGTGATGAATACGTACAATAAGAAAGAAAGTGA
This sequence comes from Anaerobacillus sp. MEB173, assembly GCF_052119505.1. Taxonomy (NCBI): domain Bacteria; kingdom Bacillati; phylum Bacillota; class Bacilli; order Caryophanales; family Bacillaceae; genus Anaerobacillus; species Anaerobacillus sp. MEB173. The sequence goes on along the minus strand of NZ_JBJMAU010000002.1, from coordinate 457,946 downwards.
ATAGAGTGGGACAAAGGAAACAAAAAGTAGCAATTATAGGTGGAGGAATTACTGGGCTGACCGTTGCTTACTATTTACAAAAGGAAATTCGCTCTAATCAGCTTCCAATAGAATTTGCGTTAATCGAAGCAAAAGATCAACTCGGCGGTAAAATAGAAACTGATTATACGGATGGGTTTGTCATTGAAAAAGGTCCTGATTCATTTCTCGCAAGAAAACAGAGTGCTGCAAGGTTAGCAAAGGAAGTAGGGATGGAGAGCGATCTGCTTTCAAATGATACAGGAAAATCTTATATTTTAAAGGGAGGAAAGCTTTTTCCAATTCCCGGGGGTTCGATTATGGGAATCCCAACAAAGTTAGCTCCCTTTGCAACAACAAAATTGTTTTCTCCCATTGGGAAAATAAGAGCTGCCGGTGATTTAATTCTTCCCCGAGTAACAGAAAAGGGAGCAGATCAATCTTTAGGAACGTTTTTTAGAAAACGCTTAGGTAATGAAGTTGTTGATAACCTTATTGAACCGCTGCTTTCTGGAATTTATGCCGGGGACATCGATAAATTAAGTTTAATGGCCACGTTTCCTCAATTTTATCAAGTTGAACAGAAGCATCGCAGCTTAATTCTTGGTATGGGGAATACAACACCAAAGCCTAAGGCGACAGAACACAAGAAAAGTAAGCCGCAAGGGATGTTCCTAACGTTAAGGGGCGGTCTGCAATCCTTTGTGGATGCAATTGAGAATTCATTACAAGCAGGTTCGGTTGTTAAAGGTGTTGGAATTGAAAGTGTGATCAAGCAAGGTGATCAATACGAGCTTCTATTCTCAAATGGAAGAAAAGAAATATATGATATTGTTATAATGGCAACACCTCATTTTGTAACGAGAAAAGCTTTTTCCAATTTCTCTTTTGTTCAGAGTCTGGATGAAATCCCGGCGACTTCTGTTGCGACAGTTGCTCTCGCTTATCCGGCATCTGCCATCAAGCAAGACATTGAAGGAACGGGTTTTGTTGTTGCCAAAAGCAGTCAGCACACGATTACAGCCTGTACATGGACACATAAAAAATGGCGTCACTCCACTCCTGAAGGGAAAGTGCTTTTACGCTGTTATGTAGGACGTGCCGGCGATGATGATATTGTCTATAAAAGCGACGATGAAATCATTCAGGCTGTTCTTCAAGATTTAAACAGTATTATGAAAATTGATCAAGATCCAGAGTTTCATATTATTAAGCGCTGGAAAAAGGCAATGCCACAATATGTTGTTGGCCATAAAGAGCGGATTCATCAAATAATGAGTGAAGCAGAGAAAGAAGTACCAGGTGTCTTTTTAGCTGGTGGATCATATGAAGGTGTTGGGTTACCGGATTGCATTGATCAAGGCGAGGAAGCTGTAAAAAAAATTATTGAGTATAACAAAAGACGCTAGGAATCCTAGCGTCTTTTGTTCTGTGATTCATTATTCTTATAGACTCATTTCTTTATTTGTGTTAAAGGGTTCGTCGAGAAACTTTTCGATTGTAAATTTAAGAAAAGATTCTGTTTGAAGAGTCAAGATCTTATCTTTATCATGAACGATATAAAAGTTACGTTTAAGAGTAAGACCTGGAATTTTTAGAATACGTAAAGTGCCTAATTGTAATTCCTTTTGAATCGCTGATAGTGAAATAATCGAGATCCCCATTCCTGATTCAACGGTGGCTTTAATTGATTCTGTGTTTTCGAGTTCCAGAACTACATTTAACTTTGCCGGATCAAGTTGATTTTTTCTTAATGTTTCTTCCATAACTTGACGTGTCCCAGATCCTTCCTCACGTAATATGATCGGTAGCGAGAATAAGTCATCTGTTGTCATAGTTTCTTGAGAGGGTACAAGAGGATCATCATTTGTGGCTGATGCAATGATGACAAGTTCATCCTCCAAAAAAGGTTTACAGATTAATGATGGGTGAAACATGGGTGCTTCAATAAATCCCAGATCAATTTCTTCATCAATGATTTTTTCGATAATTTGTTTTGAATTGTATATTTTCATAATGATATTAACGAGAGGATATTCTTTTTTAAATCTCCCCAGTTTGTACGGTAATAGATGTTCACCAATGGTCAGACTTGCACCGATATAGAGATCGCCATGAATTGATTCAGATAAGATTGACATGTCTTTTTCCACTTTATTCACAATTTCAATAATTCTTTTTACATAATCATAAAGTAATTTCCCAGAATCAGTTAACTCAATCTTTTTTGTTGTTCTTTCAAATAATTTAACATTAAGAGACTCCTCGAGGCTTTTAATTTGTAAACTTACTGAAGGCTGCGAAAGATGGTGTATTTTTGCAGTTTCAGAAAAGTTCTTTTTAGTAGCCGCTGTAAAAAAAACTCTTAAATGATCTAAATTCATAGCATTCTCCTTTGAAAGCATAAATTTCTACTGAAAAGTTATACCATGAAAGAGCTGGTTAGCCTCTATAAACTATTTTAAATCTTCTGACAATATTAGAGGTTAATAAGTCATTTCTAGTAGAAGCATACAAAAATCATTATATCACTATCTTTTCAAATAAATTGTTGAAGGGTGGTGATCTTTCTGTCGAATTATCATTTTTTGGAAGTTTATAAGGTGATGAAACCTCCTAATAAGGAAACCATAATAATACTTACGATACCTACTGAACAGGCAGCAACCATTCCAATAAAAAATGGTTTCATACCTAGCCCTTTAAATACACCAAAGCTAGTAGAGAGACCAACAGCAGCCATTGCAATTCCTAACATATAGTGAGAGCCGAAATTATTGAGAGAGGTCCAAGTCGATTTCCACTGCTCCGCATTTAACATTCCAAACGCCGCACCATTACTAGTTATTCCGGCATCACCGATAGTTCGAACAATCGCCATTGCCATAAAACCAATAACGAATAATGGAATGAGTTTATACCATTTTGTACGAGCAACAGGTTCACCGTTATTTCGATCTCTGACCTTATTTAAGTAGTAAAATGACAAAATTGGTACAACAGCCAGGATCATGACATTTCTAGTAAGCTTTGTGATTGTTGCAGCATCAACAACTTTTGCTGAATCAAACACCTGATCATAAATAAGTGATGCACCAGCCACTTGAGCAGTTTCATGAATGGCTGTACCTAGAAATAAACCAGTTTTGATAGGATCATCTTGGAATAAATAATACGCCAAGTATGGATAAACGAACATTGCAATAACACCAAATAATGTAATATTTGCAATTGCGTAGGCAACTTCTTCATCATTTGCTTTAATTCCTGGAGAAATGGCAACAATCGCAGTGACCCCGCAAATGCCTGTTCCACAGGCGACCAATGTTCCTAAACGATGAGACTGTTTCATCTTATTTGTAATCCATAATGTAACAAGTAACCCCGCCGTGACACAAGCTAAGATGATTGGAATCCCCCAAGCCCCTAATTTTACGACATCAATAAAGCTTAAACGAATCCCTAATAAAATAATTCCAAATTTTAAGATGAACTTAATGGAAAAGGTAACACCATCTTTAAATACTTCTTGCAAACCAATGATATTTCGTACCAAAAGCCCCAAAATAATGGCTACAAATATACTTGAAATTGGACTTGAACTCGTACTAGGTAAGCCTTGTAATTGATTGACCCATTTACCTAAATAATCAGCCAAGAATGTACCAATGATCATGATAACTAAACATAGGAGAACGCCAGGTATTAGTTTGATTAGATTTCTTCTTTTAGAAGTAGGTTGATCTTTTGTATCATCTTTTTTAATAGGTATAGCCATAATTTTTCATCTCCTTTTTCTCTAATATAGTAACAACGATAGCACAAATACCATCGTTTCATTTATTTCAGTTTTCTATTTTATTTATTAATAATTCTAATAAATCTAAATATTCAAAAAATATTGTAAATTTAAATGTTTAATGTTTTAATAGCCTTATCAGCAAATTGGTTGGAGCATTTAACCAAAATGCTTAGTTGATAAATATTAAAATAACTAAATAATAGGGAGGAATTATAATGGCAAGAGAAATTCATTTAGTAGAGCCTCAAGATAATACAGCTACTGTAATTAGTAGAGAAATGACAAAAGGTAGAGTAGTATCGATTGAAATTGATGGTGATGAAAAAAATATTGAAATCTTAAATGATATTCCATATGGACATAAAATTGCAGTGAGACCGATTAAGAAAGGCGATGCAATTTTAAAATATGGATTAAGCATTGGAACTGCATTAGTGGATATCGAAGTGGGAGATCATGTCCACATTCATAATATTGAAAGTAACCGTGGCCGTGGAGATTTATATATTCAAAACGTAAATGAAAAGGAGCGTGTTTAATTATGGCAGATACATTCATGGGGTATGTTCGTCCGGATGGGCAGGTAGGAATTCGTAACCATATTCTAATTCTCTCAGGAACAATCTATGCTAACTCAACAGCGGAACGAGTAGCAGATACAATTGAAGGCGCTGTAGCAATCACTCATCCACTGGGACGTTGCCAAGTTAGACCGGACCTTCGTCAAACATTCAATACATTAGTAGGAACAGCGAAAAATCCTAATGTCGGTGGGGTTGTTGTTATCGATCATTTCCGTGAAGAAGGTTGTACGGCAGAGGACATTGCCAATGAAGTTGCAAAAACAGGAAAGCCAGTTGAGGTCGTAAATATCCGTAATTCTCATGGAGCGATTGAGGCAACTGCCGAAGCAACACGTAAGGCAATGAATATGAAACGTGAACTTTCAAAAATGGTTCGTGAACCTGTTAGTGTTTCAAATTTATTGTTTGGCTTAAACTGTGGAACTTCAGATACAAGTTCTGGAATTGGCTCAAACGTTGCTCTAGGTGTATGTTCTGACAAAATTGTCGGACAAGGTGGACGTTCCATTTTAGCGGAAGTAATGGAATTAATGGGAGCAGAGGATTTCATTAAAGAACGTTCGATTACTCCAGAGGTTGGAGACAAAATCGTCGGCTATATTAATGACATGGAACGTCGTGCTTTAGCTAGTGGAGAAGATATTCGTGGATCTCAACCGACAGGTGACAACATTGTTGGAGGCTTAAGTACAATTGAAGAAAAATCGTTAGGTGCATACATGAAATCAGGAAGAGCACCAATTGTTAACGGTTTGGATTGTGCTGAAGTTTGTGAGCAAAAGGACCCGGGGGTTTATGTTATGTATACACCAGGTCATGGTAGTGAATCAATTTCGGCAATTGCTGCTTCTGGTGCTCAAGTACTTGTATTTAGTACTGGTGGAGGTCATACGATTTCTCATCCAATTATGCCTACAATCAAAATCACAGGTAACAATGAATCATTTGAATTCATGAAAGATACAGTTGAGCTGGATTTAAGTGGCATCTTCCGTGATGAAATTACAATTGATGAGGCGGGAGAGATTGTTTATAACGAAGTACTTGAAACATGTAATGGAAAGTTAACAAAAGCAGAAGTATTAAAAGAAAAAACTGGTTTTGCTATTCACCGTGTAGGTGTTAGTATCTAATAGGGAATAAGCGGAAAATCATAAATAGATCAGTTTACAAAAATACTTATATGGGTAAGGGTTATTCCCTTACCCTAATTAAGAGGAGGTGTACGATAAATGAAAGTACTAATTACAGAATTAATTTGGTCTGTAGGTGTTGAAAGGCTAAAACAATTTGCTGATGTAGAGTATGATCCATCGTTATGGAGTAACCGTGAATTGCTGCTTGAAAAAGTAAAAGATGTTGATGCAATCATTGTACGTAATCAAACTAAGGTTGATCATGAGCTCTTACACTCTGCTAAGAAGCTGCAGGCAGTAGGACGATTAGGTGTCGGTCTTGATAATATTGATCTTAGCATTGCCAAAAATTTAAATATAAAAGTTGTCTTCGCGAGAAATGCGAATGCGATTTCTGTAGCTGAATACGTAATGTCTGCAATACTAGAAGCAAACCGCCCTTTATATTTGGCAAACCAGGATGTTCGCCAGGGGAATTGGGATCGCAAGCGGTTTACTGGCGGTGAGTTATATGGGAAAACCATTGGTTTAGTAGGGGCTGGAGAAATTGCCCACCGAGTAGCGAAAAGAGCGTTAGCATTTGGAATGAGGGTTATTGGATATGATCCGTTTTTAACAGAATATGATTTTGCTATTGCAGAAACAGGAGTTGAGCTCGTAACTTTCGAGGAAGTGTTATTATATTCTGACTATGTGAGTATTCATGTGCCTTTAACACCAGCTACAAAGGGATTGTTTTCAACTCAAGAATTTAAATACATGAAGAATAATGCATATATCATTAATACGTCCAGAGGTGGAATTATTGATGAGATTGCATTATTTGAAGCAGCAACGAATCATGATATTGCTGGAGCGTTTCTAGACGTATTGGAAGAGGAGCCTGTGAATCAATCGAACCCTCTCTTACGTTGTGACAATGTTGTATTAACACCACATGTTGCAGGATTAACAGAAGAATCACAATTTAGAACTTCCATCTTAGTTGCTGAAGAGGTAAAAAAAGTTCTCCAAGGGGAGAATGCCCTATGTGTTGTTAAATAAAGATGTGGTGGCGATCTTATGTTTAATACGTTTAAGGTAGATCGAAAAAGTATTTCAAATACCGTTGCCGATTATATTAAAGGCTTAATAGATGAAGGAAAGTTTCGAGAGGGAGACAGACTCCCTAGTGAGAGAGAAATGGCAAAAACATTAAATGTTTCTAGAAATACAATTCGTGAAGCTTATAAGATTTTAGCTGCTATGGGTTATTTAAAAATTAAACATGGTAACGGCGTTTTTGTAGCCAATTACGAGGATAATATTCAGAATATTACAAATAATATTGTTATAAAAGAAAATAAGATCGTCGAACTTTTTACGATTCGCAAGGTATTGGAAGTAACGGCTATTAAGTTAGCGATGAATCGTTTAGATGATAAGCAAATAGCAGAATTGAAGTATCTTTTGGAATACAAAAAGCAAGCGTTAAAAGAAAAAACATCGTATGAGGAATTATCTAGTTTAGATCAAAAATTTCACCTTACGATAACAAAAATTTCTGGAAATACAATCTTACTAAAAATAATGATGAGTTTAATTGATTTACTGGGTGAGGCACGATTTGAAACGCTGCAAATACCAGGAAGGGTTGAACTTTCCTTAAAGCAACATATCAAAATACTTAAAGCGATGATTAATCACGATGTTGAATTAGCTGAAAAGTATATGCTAGAACATTTGGATAGTGTAGAAGAATCAATACTCTCTAACTACAAAAATGGAGGTACAGAAAATGCCCCTTTATGAGACAAGTGAACTAAAAAACTTTTGTAGAGATGTGTTAGTTAACATTGGTGCCGAAAGTGAAGACGCTACGAATGCAGCTGATGCATTAATTCGTGCCAATTTAGAGGGTGTCGACAGTCATGGAATAAGCCGGCTGGCTATTTATGCGAAAAGAATGATGGAGAGCAGGATCAATCCGAAACCGAGCATCAAGGTCGAAAAAAGGGGCGAATCTGTTCTAATTGTTGATGGTGACAACGGTCTAGGTCAAGTTGTTGCAGCCCGTGCGATGAAAGAAGGCATCTCTCTTGCAAAAAAAGCCGGGAGTGTCGCCATCGGTATTCGAAATAGTAATCATTTTGGAACAGCATCCTATTTTTGCCAAATGGCAGCAAAAGAAGGTATCGTTGCATTGGCATTCACAAACTCGCCTCCTGGAATTCCGCCATGGGGTGGAACAAAAGCATTTTTTGGTACAAATCCAATTGCATTTGGATTTCCGACAGGAACAAATGCACCGATCATCATTGATATGTCAACAAGTGTAGTGGCAAGAGGAAAGATTATTTTGGCAGCAAAGCAAAATCAAGCGATTCCAAAGGGTTGGGCCATTAATGAAAAAGGTGAGGAGACTGAAAATCCTCATGAAGCTCTAAATGGCGCCGTGTTACCAGTTGGGGGAGCCAAAGGATATGCCCTTGCTTTAGCAGTAGAAGTGTTAACCGGTATTTTATCTGGTGCAGCTTTCGGTCCACATGTAAACAATATTTATAGTGACAGTGCTGAAAAAGCAAATGTTGGGCATTTCTTTATGCTATTAGATGTGGAAAAATTTATGCCGATTGATGTTTTTCAACATCTTGTCAAAGGGTTTATTGAAGAGATCAAAGCGATTCCAACGAAAGATGGCGTAGATGAAATTCTCTATCCAGGTGAGAGAAGAGAGCGGGAATATCAAAAGAGATTAAACGAAGGGATAACAATATCAGAAGAGGTGGAAAATGAGCTGTCCACTCTTGCAAAAGAATTAAATATCCCCTTTGTACAGCCGATTACTGTGTAAGTGGGTAAGGATTTGTATTTTACAGTAGTGATTAACGATGGAGGTGTTTCAGATGGGAGATGTAAGAGTTAGAGTTATGCGGTATAACCCTGATGAAGAAAATTCAGAGCCTCATTATGACTCTTTTATAATAGATGCCAAGAAAAATATGACAGTTCTCGATTCGCTTTTCTTAATCGTTGAAGACCAGGATCCTTCATTATCTTTTCGATGTGCTTGTCGCTTAGGGATGTGCGGGTCATGTGGAATGATGATTAATGGACGTGGACGGTTAGCCTGTCGAACAAAAATTGAGCATCTAGGTGATGAGATTGTCGTCCAACCAATGAAAAATCAGCCGGTTCTTAAAGATTTAACTGTAAATATGGATACGTTTTTTGAGAATTGGCAAAAGGTAAAGCCTTATTTTGTCCCAAAAGAAGATACGGATGAATTTAGTGTCATTCCGCCTGCTTCAGGCAGACGTGAAATTATTGATGAAAATCAGGATTGTATTACATGTGGATTATGCTTCCAGTCATGTGATGCGGTTGCAATAAGAGGCGATGACTATATTGGTCCAGCTGCTTTAAGTAGAGCGTATAACTTAATTGCTGATGAAAGGGATGGGGCAAGAGAGGAAAGATTGGACTTAGTAGCAAATGAAGAAGGCGTATTTGGCTGTCATTCATTTGGGGCGTGTGTAGAAGTATGTCCAAAAGGAATTAAACCAATGGTAACCATCCAAAAGATTAAAGGTAAAAAAGTCCGTCGTTCTCTTGGATTAAAATGGTAGGCCTTTTTATGATAAATCTAGTTTGTTAAAGGAGTGAAATTAGAATGGCTACACCTAGTATACAAACGAATAATCAGACACCAAAGCTAGAGATTAAACAGAAACCATTTGTTGGCTACATTGCTTGGCTTGTCCAACGAATTACTGCAATCCTACTTGTTATTTTACTACCGTTAAAGATTTATAGTGGCTATGCAATGATAGGGAAATTACCTGGTGCAGGTGTGATTTCGGCCCTGCATTTAAATGCAGGCTTAGATGCACTATTATTATTTGCTGTAATATTCCACGCCTTGTATGGAGTTCGGGTGATTTTAATTGATGTCGGTGTTGTAAAGGACAATCGCAGCATTTTTACACTATTTACAATTATCGGTGCTGTATTATTTTCAATTAGTTTCTTTTTTATCGTGTCTTAATGAGGAATACGAAATGAGGTGGGCATAGTGGAACATGTCGAAGCAGATATTCTTATTTTAGGTAGTGGTGGTGCAGGATTGTTTGCTGCTCATCATGCTGCAGATCTTGATCCGAATCTGAAAATTATTGTTGCTGCGAAAGGTTTGGTTGGAAAAAGTGGTTGTACGAGAATGGTGCAAGGTGGTTACAATGTCGTTCTCCATCCGGATGATTCGATCGAAAAGCACTTTAAAGATACGATCAAGGGTGGCGGAGGAATTAATGACCAAGATATGGCCTGGGCACTAGTTAATGATTGTCCAAAGCGAATTCGTGAATTAGAAACGAAAATGGGCGTATTTTTTGACAGAAATGAAGATGGAACGATCCACCAAAAGGCTTTTGCCGGTCAGTCGTTTGACCGAACAGTTCACCGTGGAGATTTGACTGGGATTGAGATTATTTCCCGAATGCGTGATCAACTTTTTGCCAAGCCAAATGTAGAAACTTGGGACGAAGTGAGGGCTGTAGATTTATTAATTGATGAAGAAGCAGGCCGTGTATCTGGCTGTTTACTATTAAGTGTAAGAACAGGCACATTTATCGTTGTTCATTGTAAAGCAGTGATTGTTGGCACTGGTGGGGCGGCAACAATGTATAAGATTGCTACACCAAGCTTGGAAAAATCCGGAGATGGTATGGCACTCTGTTACCGTGCCGGGACGGAATTTCTAGATATGGAAATGATGCAGTTTCATCCTACGGGTCTATTAGCTGAAAACTCCCGTTTAAATGGTGGGGTATTGGAAGAAGGGCTTCGTGGAGCCGGTGGGTATCTAATCAACTCATTAGGTGAAAGATTTATGAAGAACTATGATCCAGAACGTATGGAACGCTCAACAAGGGACCGTGTTTCGAGGGCAGCTTATATGGAAATTATGGCTGGAAGAGGAACAGCATTAGGCGGAGTCTATGTTGATGTGTCTCATCTCGGTAAGGAAAATGTCCGAAAAATGTTCCCAGGGATGGTGGAACGCTGTCGTGACGTAGGGCGAGACTTAAGTGTTGAACCTGTCGAAATTTCACCAGCAGCACACTTCCAAATGGGCGGTGTGAAAGTTTCCATCGATTGTGAGAGTAATATACCGGGATTATTCGTCGCAGGTGAAGACGCAGGCGGAGTTCACGGAGCAAACCGATTGGGTGGAAATGGTGTTGCTGATTCAACTGTGTTTGGGGCAAGAGCTGGGGATGCAGCAGCAGCGTATGTAAGAAATGTAAGTAACCTTGCTAAGATTAGCAATTCTCAGGTTCAAATGCTGACAGATGATGTCCTTGTTCCATTCCAAAGAGCTGAAGGGGAAAACCCATTCTACATTAAGAGTGATTTGAAAGATTTAATGTGGGAAAAAGTAGGGCTAGTTCGTAATAAAACAGACTTAGAGAGTGCAGTAATTGAACTTACTAGACTGGAAGAAAGAATTGAAAACGTTTCTGTCAAGGGTCCAAAAGCATTTAACTTAACATGGCAGGAATATTTAAATGTTCGAAATCTAGTTACGATTGCCAAGATGGTCACAGCAAGTTCGTTATTGCGTACTGAAAGTAGAGGATCACATTATCGTGAAGATTTCCCAGAAATTGATGATAAGAATTGGTTAAATAATATTATCGTTACGAAAGGGCAAGATGGTCAACCGATCTATCGGACAAAAGATGTCATACAAAATCGTATCAATGTTGCTGAAGTTGCAGGATATAAAACAATTGGGGCTTCAAAATAATCGTGAAGATGAATTCAATGAGGAGGATGTTTAATGTCTTTAGCTTATACAGCAAAGTATGAAAAGGTTTGGGAGTTAGATGACTTATTTTACCAGAGGGTTGAAGAAGCATGTAAGACGTTGTATATCGAATCATTAAAAGACCTACCTCCAGATGTAAGAACAGCTTTAAAAAATGCCTTAGAAAATGAGGAATTGGAAAGCGGTAAAGATATCCTTGCGACATTAATTAAAACGGTAGAAACAGCAGATGATGAGAAACTATTAATCTGTCAAGATACAGGGATCCCAGTATATTGGGTAAAGGTTGGAAATCAAGTAAGATTTGATGGATTACTTTTAGAACAAGCCATTCGTAAGGGGACAGAAAGAGCGACATTAGAGCATCCGTTACGAAGCAGTATTGTGAATACATTAACGCGGAAAAACCATGGTACATCGACTGGAAATCAAGTACCCGTTCTCCATTTTGAGTTTGTTGAAGGGAATGAAATTGAAATTATGATCATTCCTAAAGGTTCTGGCTCAGAAAACATGAGCTACTTAAAGATGCTAACTCCAGCAGCCGGTATTGAGGGTATAAAGAAATATGTACTTGAATGTGTGTTCGAATCTGGAGCTAATCCATGTCCACCAACAATCGTCGGAATCGGTATCGGAGGATCGTCTGATCTCTGTGCAACATTAGCAAAGAAAGCTGCTGCACGACCAGTTGGCTCTCCAAATCCAGATCCAGATGTAAGGAAGTTGGAAGTAGAGTTATATGAAATGATTAACAAAATGGGTATTGGTGCACATGGATTAGGTGGAAGTACTACAGCATTAGCAGTACATATTGAAGCTGCTGATACTCATATGACTATGAATCCTGTAGCAGTGAATATGATGTGCTGGCCAGCAAGAAGAATGAGAGCAACCTTTACTGAAAATAATGACGCTGAGATCACGTATTAATAGAGAGGATGATCATAAATGGCACATTATCGATTACAAGCACCGCTGACAGATGATGATATTAAACAATTGAAAGCAGGCGATACGGTTGTACTTGATGGTCATATCTTTGGAATCCGGGATGCAAACCTCATTCGCCTATTTGATAAAAAAGTAGAATTGCCTGAGGACTTAATTCCTCAATTAAAAGGGGCAATTGGTCTTCATACAGCACCAAATGTAAAGAAACTGGAAAATGGGAAATATGAAAAAGTGAGTATTGGAACAACTACAAGCTATCGAATGGATCGTTTTACTAGAGGATTAATGGACAAATACGGAATGAAGGTGATTATTGGAAAGGGGGGATTGCTTGAGGAAGGAAGTCAAGCACTGGTTGATTTAAATGGCTGTTATTTTACGATTCTAGGGGGAACTGCTGCATTAGAAACATTACAAGTTGAGGAAATTGAAGATGTATGGTGGGAAGACTTAATGCCAGAAGCGATATGGAAGTTTCGAGTTAAAGACTTTGGGCCATTAATTGTTTCGATTGATTCTCATGGTAACAGCATGTATAGGGATGTCAAAGATAAAGCAAAGGAAAGACTCGATGCTTTAGTTAATGGAATGAAGGCACCAAGTTAATAAAATGCTAACGATAAAAAGGGGGATGTAAAATAATGAAAAAAATCCTAACTTCTTTCTTGTTCCTAGTAGTGATGGCAATTGTAGCAGCGTGTGGAAGTGATAGTAGCTCAACAGATTCCAGTGGTGAAAATGGTGAAGCAGCAGCTAGTAACTATCCTGAACGGAATATCACGAATATTGTTCCTTTCTCTGCAGGTGGGACAACAGATGTTAACCAACGACTCATTGAAAAGCACTGGAAAGACTATTTTGATACAAATATGGTCATTGAGTACAGAACCGGTGCAGGTGGGGAAGTAGGGTTTACCGAGTTAAATAATGCAGATCCAAATGGATATACAATGGGTTCAATTAACACTCCTCATATCATTTTACAGCCATTAGGACGTCCTACTGAATTTGACTATAATACTTTTGAAGTCATTGCTCGTCTTGTAAATGATCCTCAAGTATTAGCAGTTAGACATGATAGTCGTTTTAATAGTTTAGAAGAATTTATCGCCGAGCTTAAGGAGAAGCCAGGTAGTTTAACAGTAGGTTTAACTGGAACGCTAACAGGTGACCACTTAACGATTTTAAAATTCATGAGTATCGCTGGAGTAAAGGTAACTGAAGTACCATTACCTGGTGCCGCTGACCAGGTTGCTCAATTAATGGGTGGTCATATTGATGCGATTATGGGAAATGTTGGGGACGTTGCAAAAGATCCTGATAATTATAAAGTACTTGGTGTTGCAACAGAAGAGCGTCATGAATGGCTTCCTGATGCACCAACATTTAAAGAACAAGGAATTGATTTAGTTGCAGCGATTGAACGAGGATTAGCATTCCCGAAAGGAACGCCAAAAGAAGCAGTTGATATGGTTTATGAAGCATTAGAACAGATCGTTGCTCTACCTGAATATCAAGAGGGTATGAAGAATGCCGGACTTGTTGATGGTTTCATGCATGGTGATGAATGGGCAGAAAGCATTGAACAACAGCATGAAGAAGCGAAAGTAATTCTTGAGGAATTCGGTTTATTAGACCAATAATTGAGTGTTTTGAAGTAATAGAATAGATCTCTACCTACCAGTAGAGATCTATTCTAAAAATTTGATTCTAAAGAGAAAAGTTTCATGTAAAAGTAGAGGTTTAAGAGGGATAGCTCTTCAAAAAGGAGGAAAGGTATGATCGAGAATATTTTATATGGTTTACTCCATAGTATGTCCCCAACAAACTTACTCATCATGACCCTTGCTGTAATTGGAGGAATAATAGTAGGTACATTACCAGGGCTATCCGCCACAATGGGGGTTGCACTATTAGTCCCGATAACGTTTGGAATGGATCCTGCGACAGGATTATTAGCATTAGGTGCACTATATATCGGTGCGATGTTTGGAGGGGCTAACTCAGCAATTTTAATTAATACCCCAGGAACACCGGCAGCAGTAGCGACGACTTTTGACGGATACCCGCTAACGTTGAAAGGTCATCCCGATAAAGCGCTAATTACAGCTCTCGTATCCTCAGTTATTGGTGGGATCATAGGAACTTTCTTTTTACTTTTTTTAGCCCAATCTTTAGCTAACCTTGCCTTAAAGTTTGGACATCCGGAGAACTTTTGGCTTGCTATTTTCGGTTTGACAATTATTGGTAGTTTGGCGGGTAAATCTTTAATAAAAGGTTTAATTGGTGGAGCATTTGGTTTATTAATTGCCTTAATTGGGATGGATCCTGTATCAGGTTACCCAAGATTTACGTTTGGATTTCGAAGTTTAATAGAAGGTATTAATCTGCTTCCAGCAATGATCGGTTTCTTTTCAATTCCACAAGTCATTCGTATGATTGAGCGTGATGAGAAATTTATTGCTACCTATAAGGAGAAAAAAGGAATCTATAAGAAAACAATCATCCAAACAGTCAAAAAGCCAGTTGTCTGGTTACGAAGTTCTCTTATTGGGACATTTATTGGTATGTTGCCAGGAGCTGGTGGAAATGTTGCCGGATTTGTTGCTTATAACGAGACAAAGCGTTTCTCAAAAGATCAGAAATCATTTGGTAAAGGGAATATAGATGGCGTTGTTACAAGTGAATCTGCAAATAGTGCGACAGTAAGTTCTTCACTTATTCCACTATTAACACTTGGAATTCCAGGAAGCCCAGTTGCAGCTGTTCTTCTAGGTGGCTTGCTTATTCACGGATTACGACCGGGTGCTCAGCTATTTAATGAGTCAGCGGGCATTGCCTATACATTTATTATGGGTTTAATTGTTGCCAATGTCATCATGTTAATTGTCGGTTTATGGGGAACACGTTATTTTGTGAAAGCGATTTCAATTCCAATACACTATTTAGCACCAATTATTGCTGTATTTGCTGTTATCGGCTCTTTCTCAATTAGAAACAGTGTATTAGATGTATATGTTATGCTTGCATGTGGAATTATCGGATATTTTGCCTTAAAGGTTGATATCTTACCAGGCCCAATCGTTCTGGGTTTAATCCTAGGGGTGATTGCAGAAAACGGTTTTGTATTATCAAGCTTAATTGCAAGCTCTGGGGTTGGGATGTTTGCTCTATTCTTTACAAGACCAATTTGTATCATTCTAATTGTCATGACTTTCTTATCAATCTTGTTACCAATCTGGGTGAAGAGAATGGAAAGGAAAGCAAGGGGAGATGACGATGAACGAGCAGCATAAGATTTACTTTGAAAATTGAGGTTGAAAGTACAATTGGAGAAAGAGGTGTACTTGATGGTTTCTGAGAGGAAAAAAGATATTGTTGTTTCCATACTAATATTGTTCATTAGTTTAATTTTCTATATGAATACAACATCATTACGACCGCCGGCAGATATCTTCCCTAAGGTAGTCATCTCGCTGTTTGCATTACTAGGCACTTTCCTATTAATCAAGGCGATCTTCTTAAAGAAAGAGTATTTGAACCAAGCTGAGGATGAGGAAGAGGAAGACAATGTAGAGATCAATGTGAAAAGAAAATGGATCAGTATTTTTGGTTTGCTTGTCTATATCCTCGTCATGCCGATCGTCGGTTTCTACATTACTAGCGCTATTTTTGTAACGTTGCTTAGCTGGTACTTAATTGGAATGAAATTAGAATTTAAGGCTACCGTCTTTCCGGTGATAGTTTCTAGTATTGTGATGGGGATACTATATGCTACATTTAGTGTTTTCCTAAAGGTCCCAGTTCCGAGCGGCTTTTTATTTTAACAACTAAATATCGTAATGAGTAGGGGAATTGTTATAGTTCCCCTTTTCATTAGTTCTATCCCTGTCATAAACCGAAAGGAGAATCTGAATGCTTATTACAATGTTTGTCATCGGTTTGATTAGCGGGATGATTACAGGGTTGTTGTCGGTCGGAGGGGGAATTATTTTAATCTTCGCATTAATTTTTATTCCACCTCTTGTAGCCCAGACTTACTTTCCTATGCAAACAATAGCCGGTTTTTCAATTATGCAGGCATTTTTCGCTACCTTTTCAGGAGCAATCTATTATTTTCGTGAAAAATTAATTGATAAAGGGGTTGTCATCTATTTAGGTATCCCTGCTTTTTTTGGAGGAATTGTTGGAGTTATCATTGCTCATAATACATCGGATATGTTTTTACGGATTGTATTTGCTGTCATGGCGATGTTAGCTGCCATTGTGATGCAACTACCTAATAAGACGAATGAAGATAAACCGTATGAATTTACAAAGAAGTCTTATGTGTATTCGATCATTGGTGGAATTACGATAGGAATAGTAGGGGGATTAATAGGATTAGGTGCTGGATTTATTTTTGTTCCAGTTATGATCTATTTCTATCATTTAAATGTAAAAAAAGCGATTGGGTCAAGTTTGATCACTTGTTTTCTATTAGCGACCGGTAGTTTACTAACTAAGCTGGCGTTTATTGAATCAACATCGATACAGCTAGGTATAGCCATTATTGTAGGAGGAATTATTGGTGCGCAACTAGGGGGGAGATTGGGGAAGAGACTTTCTCCAGTCATGCTGAAGAGAATTGCGGCTTACTCGATTCTGATCATTAGTATTAAAGTAGTTTTTGATTTGTTTTAATAGCATTTGCAATTGAATTAAACCAATGTTTAATGTATTGGAAAACAATACATTAAAAAAGCGATAGTAATAGGTGCCTATTACTACCGCTTTTTTAGTACAATAAATAATTTTAGGATTACTCTGCTAATAAAGCATCTAAGCGCTCAGTGTTAACAAAACCTGTTAAATCTGGTTCTTCTTGGATGAAGTCTAATTGATAAGAAGCATCTGCCCAGCCTTGTAGTGCTTCTGCATGAGTGTCAGTCGTTACAACTAAACGATTCCAAGCATTTTCAAGTACAGATTCAGGTAAACGATTTTGAGTTAGGTTATAAAGAACATCGTTAATAGTCGTTAATGTATCGTCAGTATTCTCTTTCGTGAAGTTTACAGCTTCGATGTGTCCGCGTAATACACTGTCAACGATTTCCGGGTGTTCTTCTAAGAACGCGTTTGACGTAACAAGAACAACACTTGGTAGTTCTTCGCCTAAGAAGACATCATTCCACTCTGTTACAACTTTAGCGCCTAATTCTTCAACTAAAAATGTTCCCCAAGGCTCTGGAGCAGCAGCAGCATCAATTTCTCCCATTTCAAAACGAGCAATCATATCAGATGGAGCTACACGTGCATAATGTTCTACAGTACCGCCAAGACGGTCAGATTTTAAGCCTAATTCTTGAAGCATAATTTCTAACTGAACATTGTGGGTACATCCATTACCAGGTGTACAGAATGATTTTCCATCAAAGTCTTCTAAGCTTTCAATACCAGAACCGTCACGTGCGACAATTAATGTTGCACCATTAGCAGCTGCACTTAAAACAACAACATCTCCGCCACGCAGGAAGTAGTTAATTGCTGGACCAGGTCCAACATAACCGATATCAATTGCACCAGTGTCCAGGGCATCAATGAAGTCATTTCCATTCGGAAAATTCATGAATTCTGCCTGAACATCACCTAAGTTATCTTGAAAGAATCCCTTTTCCATCCCAACAATTCCAGCGGCATGATCAAGGTTTGGAAAATAACCAATCTTCACATCTTCTCCTGAAGAAGAGGAAGATGAACCACATGCTGCTAATACACCTGCAGTTACAAACAATAAAACTAAACTGAGTATTTTTTTCATTTTTTCTCCTCCTAAATTTTATATACCATGTATTTATTTATAGTTTAATCTTTTCATTAATGTTTAGTTTCAGTAAATGTGTGGGTTAGCCGGAAAATTGATTAGTAGTTAGCTTTTACAACTAACTTTCAACTCCCTAATCCTTAGGCGGCTTTTGAATAACCCCAACGAGCCATAACACGCTTTTCAATCTTATTAAAAATTAAGTACTCAACAATAAGTCCAATTACTGAAATGATGACCATAATAGCAATAACAAGGTCCATGTTATACATGTCACGTGCATTCAATAGTGTTCTTCCTAATCCACCTGAGCCAAGTAATTCCCCAGCCATTAAAGCACGCCAGCCAAATGCCCATGCGAGTCTTGCACCAGTAAGTGCTGAAGGAATTGATGCTGGAATCATTACTTTCCATACAAGTTCAGATCCTTTATAGCCCATTGTTCTAGCAGCTCTGATTAATAGAGGCTGAACATTTTTAATTCCCATTCGCATGTTCATCGTCATTGCCCACGTACCACCAAGAACAATAATAAAGATAATAGCTGCATTACCTGGCAATGTGATTAGAGCGATCGGTAACCAAACAATACTTGGTACAGATTGGAGTGCAATAACGAGTGATCCTAATGTTTCATCAGCAATTTTTGAACGAGCCAGTAGGATACCTAACCCTGTTCCGATCGCCACTGCTAAGACAAACCCTAGTAATATTCTTTGTATACTAGTTGTTAATGCGTGGAATAAGATCCCAGTCTCGAAGAAGCCGCGATAAAGCTGTTCAAATGTTCCTGATGGCGACGGGAATAAAATTGTTGACGTAAACTCGAACTGTAAATTTAATCTATATATGATCTCCCAAATTACGATTAGTGCCGTAAAGAAGAGCAGCCTTCTGAGAGTTGTAATCATCACCCATTTCCTCCCTCATTACTTTTTCAATTTCTCCAGCTAGCATGCCCATGATTTCTTCTTCAATCTTTGTAAATTCCGGACTTGCTGGTTTTCTCGGCCTTGGAAGGTCTACCGGAAAAACATTAATGATTCCACCTGGTCTAGTTCCCATTAAAACAATTCGATCAGAAAGTAATACTGATTCGCGAATATTATGAGTGACAAAGATGATTGTTTTTCCTGTTTTTTCCCAAATGTAATTTACTTCTTTATGAAGCATTGTTCTCGTTTGTTCATCTAGAGCTCCGAATGGTTCATCCATCAATAGAATCTTTGGATCCATCGCTAACGCTCTTGCAATCGAAACACGTTGCTTCATCCCACCCGACAATTCGTGGGGATAAGAATGAACAAATTTACTTAAATGAACGAGCTTTAAGTACTCAAGAGCATGATTTTCAGCCTCTTGTTTACTCATTTTCTTTTTTAGGCCAAACATGACATTTTCAATAACGGTTAACCATGGCATAAGAGCAGCCTCTTGGAAAACAACACCGCGATCTGTTCCAGGGCCGCTAACTTCTTGATCCCCTACGATAACTGCTCCCTTAGATGCCTCATCAAGGCCGGCAATGATATTTAACAATGTTGATTTTCCACATCCAGATGGGCCTAATAATGAAACAAACTCACCTGGTTTTATATTTAAGTCAATATTTTCAAATACTGTAAAAGAGGTATTTTCATCCTTATTTTGAAAGGTTTTACCTACATCTTTTATTAAGACACCTTCCATTGTAATTCCTCCTAAATCATGTAAATTTTATAATTCCTATAAAACTAATCGGCTTTTAGTAGCTTTAGTATATGATGTTTCAGAAAAGCTGTCAACGATTTTAATTGTGGAAAAATGATACTAATTCTAATTGGTAAAGAAGATAGTTTATTTGTCGGTTTAAAACAGTAAAGCACAAAGGCAACCGATGTGTAACACAGTTACCTTTGTGCTTTGGCAAGTTATTGTTGTTGGTTAGTTTGTTGTTGAACTTGGTTAATTTGTTGAGTTACTTGTTGAAGCTGCTGCTGTGCTTGTTGAATTTGCTGTTGTTGCTGTGGGTTCGCTTGAGCAGTTACTTGTTGCAATTGTTGCTGTGCTTGTTGTAATTGCTGTTGGGCCTGTTGTAGTTGCTGCGGGTTCGCTTGTGCTTGTGAGAGAGCTTGTTGAGCTTGTTGTACCGCCATTTGAGCCTGCTGGATTTGTTGATTTTGCATCAAAAAAACCTCCAAATTAATATTTTATTTATAGATGTTCCATAGGAAACGTTTATTAGCATGTGCATTGAAAAAAAGACTATGCGTAAAATTTTTGTAAATCGATTACGTTGATTCGATCAGTCCATCGATTTCCTAATGTCTTATAAAGATGAAAATCGACATATTACTGCAACTATTCTAGATATTTGTCGGGAACTCATTCAACACAAAGGGATGAAAATCTACTATACTATTACTGACGATTCATTTATAGTAGAGTGGTGAAATTTTAAATGGTAGTTTACAAAAAACAGTATGAAGAAATATGTCAGCTATTCCTAGATAATGAAGTTGAAATACTTTCTCATGTTCTTGCGAATATGAAGAGCGCATCAGATGGAAAATTGACTAACGAAGTTCAGGGAATCATCCAGCATTTTTTTGATCTGATTATTATGTATATTCAAACAGAAGATACAACAAATCTGGAGAGTTTTGCATATGAGGTAGCTGAGTTTAAACTGAATAGAGAGATAGAAATTGATCAAACAATGGATTTTGTGAATGACTCTAGAAACATATTTCTTGAGTGGGTAATAAAAACAGAAATGGATCATCTTTTAAAAATTAAAGCGTTATCTTTAATTAATGATTTCTATTCATTGTTTACAAAGCATACGTGTGTTCACTACACTAGTTTAAAAAATCGTGAAATTGAAAAACAAAGTCGATTTATTGATTCTATGCATAATGATAGACTAACAATACTTGGTAAAATTTCTACTAGTTTTGCTCATGAATTTCGTAATCCATTAACGTCAATAAAAGGTTTTGTTCAGTTACTTGAACATCGTTTCTCAGAGGTCAAAGAAACGAAAAAGTATTTTCAAACGATAAATCATGAAATTGATAGTTTACAAGCACATGTGAATCAATTTTTGTTATTATCACAAAAGCAAAATCATGAAGACTTTTACCGCACACACATTAGCATTAATAATCTAATTAATGAAGTGCTTGATTTCTTATATCCCTCGATTACTGACAAAAATATTCAAGTGAGAGTCGACAGTAAAGATGAGCTTTATTTTATCGGAATGAAAAGTCAAATTAAACAAGTGATTATAAACATTATTAATAATGCAATTGATGCACTTGAAAATCGTGAGAATGAAAGAAAAGTAAGGATCCATGTAACAAGTGAACAAGAAAATATTTTTGTAAGTGTCGAAAATAACGGGCCAATGATTCCAAAACATTTGGTCGATAATATTTTTGAGCCATTTATCACAACGAAAGAGCTTGGAACAGGATTAGGCTTATCAGTATGTAAGCAGATTATTGAGAAGCATAATGGAACGCTATCATGTGTTTCGGAAATTGAGAAAACAGTGTTTATTTTGATGTTAAAAAGGCAAAGCAATACTCCATAAAGTGCTTCTATTTTTAGGAGTGCTTTTTTATATTATTTTCATAAGTAATTGCCTTATGTTTAAACTTTAGAATTATGGTAAGATTAACGTTGTACAACTTTGGGAAAATGGGATTAAATTGTAAAGTAGGAGTGTAAAATGATAAAGGAATGGAATGCAGTGGAGTTATTGAAGCATTCGAGGCATGATTGGTTAAATCAAATCCAGTTAATAAAAGGAAATTTAGCCTTAAATCGGATAGACCGTGTTAATGATCTCATAGAGCAAATTATTGTTCAGGCACGTAACGAGAGTAAATTATCCAATCTCGGTATGCCGCAATTAGCTAGTCAGTTATTAACGTTTAATTGGGAACCTCACTCTTTTATTCTAGAGTATGAAGTCATTGGTAATGTATGTAATTTATCAGAGTATGAAGAATTACTAATGAAATGGTGGGGTGACTTTTATACTCAATTGGAAGAATGTTTAACTGCCGGTAGTGAGAACCATTTAATTGTTACGATTCAAACGATTGATAATGAAACGAAAATAACATTTGATTTCAGTGGAAATTTACATTCAGGTAAGAGTTTAATGGAATTTATTCAGATGAATGAAAAGTCGAATGATAAACTTATATTCTTGGAATCCTATATAACTGATCATGAATTAGTCGTTACAATTCAACTGAAATAAACGGGGACTCCTTTTTTATCCAGGGAATGCCTTAAATGCGTTAGAAGTAAGGGTAAATTAAATAGAGGTGAAGGTATGTTTGTAGATGTAGTTAAGATTTATGTTAAAGGTGGCGACGGTGGTAATGGAATGGTTGCCTATCGTCGTGAAAAATATGTACCAAAAGGTGGACCGGCTGGTGGAGACGGAGGAAAAGGCTCTGATGTAGTCTTTGAAGTTGATGAAGGATTAAGAACGTTAATGGACTTTCGTTATCAACGACATTTCAAAGGTGCACGTGGTGAGCATGGACGGCCAAAGAATCAGCATGGAAAAAATGGTGAAGATATGGTTGTAAAAGTTCCACCTGGAACTACAGTCATTGATGATGATACGAAGGAAGTTATTGCGGATCTTGTTCATCACGGTCAACGAGCGGTGATTGCGAAAGGCGGTCGTGGGGGTCGAGGGAATTCCCGTTTTGCAACGCCAACTAATCCTGCACCAGAGATTGCTGAAAATGGTGAGCCGGGGATTGAACGGTATGTGGTGCTGGAATTGAAAGTTCTTGCTGATGTAGGACTAGTAGGATTTCCGAGTGTAGGAAAGTCAACATTACTGTCGGTCGTTTCCGCAGCAAAACCGAAAATTGCTGATTATCATTTTACGACAATCACGCCCAATTTAGGGGTTGTAGAAACTGAAGATAATCGCAGCTTTGTTATGGCTGACCTTCCAGGTTTAATTGAAGGAGCACATCAAGGTGTAGGTCTTGGTCATCAATTTTTACGCCATATTGAAAGAACGAAGGTTATTGTTCATGTCATCGATATGTCAGGATTAGAAGGTCGTGATCCTTACGATGATTACGTAAAAATTAACGAGGAGCTCAAACAGTATAATTTACGATTAACTGAGCGTCCGCAGATCATTGTTGCAAACAAAATGGACATGCCAAATTCTGAAGAGAATTTAATCGAATTTAAAAATAAGTTAACTGATGACGTCCCGATTTTTCCGATATCAGCAATTACAAAAAAAGGGTTGCGAGAACTGCTGTTGGCTGTTGTTGATAAAGTGGAGCAGACACCAGAATTTCCGCTGCATGAAGAAAAAGAGGTACAAACGAGAGTTATGTATCGACATGAAGAGAAGCAAGATCCATTTAAGGTCACGAGAGATGATGATGGAGCGTATGTCATCAGCGGCGTAGAGATTGAAAAGTTATTTAAAATGACTGATTTTTCTCGGGATGAGTCTGTAAGGCGGTTTTCTCGTCAAATGCGTGGTATGGGAATTGATGAAGCATTACGCGAGCGTGGAGCACAAGACGGAGATATTGTTCGATTACTTAATTTTGAGTTTGAATTTATTGAATAGTAAAAGAGGTGTCTATTGAGGACACCTCTTCGTTCGTTTTTTCACTAACATTTTCACAGTGATCAGTTGTCAAAAAGTTCTTACAACTTTATAATGTAACAATAGTGTTAGTTTCGACAGTATGGTGGTGAATGTGATGGCAACAGAGAAAAGTGACCGTTATTATTTAGTCCGAGAGGATATGCTCTCAGAAGCAATGCAAAAGACCTTAGAAGCAAAGGAATTACTAGAGAGAGGCAAAGCAAAAACCGTCTTTGAGGCTGTAAATGCTGTAGATTTAAGTCGAAGCGCATTTTATAAGTACCGTGATGGAATTTTTCCTTTTCATACAATGGTTAAAGAAAAAATTATTACATTATCAATTAATTTAGAGGACCGTTCTGGTAACCTCTCAAGACTACTTTCAATTATTGCTTCTGCACAAGCGAATGTATTGACGATTAACCAAACAATCCCATTACAAGGCAGAGCAAATATTACAATTTCCATCGAAACAGCTTCCATTAACATTGATATTGACGAATTAGTTAAGAAGCTTGAAAAAATGGAAGGTGTAGAAAGAGTTGATTTAGTCGGGTCAGGATTTTAACGAAAAGAAAGGATGTCTTACATGAGTAGCATCGGTTATTTAGGTCCAAAAGGAACATTTACTGAGGTGGCGGCAACGGCCATATTTCCTAATGAAGAAAAGAAGGCATACTCTACAATTCCTGCATGTATAGACGGAATTTCAGCAGGAGAAGTTGATTATGCTGTTGTACCGTTAGAGAATACAATCGAAGGATCGGTTAATCTTACATTAGATTATTTAATTCATAAGCATGATTTGCCAATTATTGGTGAAGTTGTCGTCCCAATTGAGCAACATTTAATGGTCCATGAAAATAATGAACAAATTTGGACAAAGGTGAATACAGTTTATTCACATCCGCATGCAATTGCACAGTGTCATCAGTTTTTACGAAATGTACTTCCCAATACGGAGACACGCTATGCAAATTCAACGGGTTCAGCAGCAGAATGGGTGAAAAATAACCCTGACCAAATTGCTGGTGCAATAGGAAACGAGCTTGCTGCAAAACAATATGGATTGAAGATCGTTCAGCACAATATTCATGACTATGTGAATAATCATACTCGCTTTGTCATTTTACAAAAGGAACAAACTCCGACGGTTATTACCTCACCTTATTATACGAGTGACAAAACAACAATGGTGATTACATTACCATCTGATTATCCTGGGGCACTCCACCAAGTTTTATCTGCATTTGCTTGGCGTAAAATGAACTTATTGAAAATAGAATCACGCCCAATGAAAACAGGTCTAGGAAATTATTTCTTTGTCATTGACATTGAAATGAAAATGGATGATGTATTAATCCCGGGGGTGAAAGCTGAGCTTGAAGCGTTAAATTGCGGAGTTAGAATTCTAGGAAGCTATCCATGCTTTTCACTTAGTAAAGCAAATGAACAAATAGTAAAAAAAACGATACCTGATGCATAGAAAAAAGCCGATTCCTTGAATTTTTTTCACAGGAAGCGGCTTTTTTTTAGTTTAGAGTTTAGAGTGTAGAGTTTAGAGTTGCACTATGAGTTACTCACAGAAGCTTTTCAGAACTTCCTTGAGGCATCCAAAAAGTAACTCTAAATTCTATACTCTAAACTTTTAACTAGTTATACGTTTTGTTTTAAAAGGTAACCTGCTTTTTCGAGTGCGGAGCAGACGTCATCTAATTGTTCTGTTGTGTCTGCTTCAATTGTATGCAGGTGGGTTCCATCAGTGAGTATGGATAGTAGGGGTGCTTTCGTCATGTCTACTTTTTTTAAAAAGTCTTCCACATCGCGTCTGCTTCGTAACATTAATGAAGCGGTCAGGTCACCATAAATGGGATGCTCAACGATTACATTTTTGACGGTTGCCCCGTGATCAACAATTATCGTTAATTCTTCTTTTGTGCTTTCTGGTTTATGATGACATGCAATCACGCGGCTAACGCGCATATCCTCTTGTTTGTTTTTTACATAAATATATCCTTGTGAGGTCGCTAGTATTGGTAAGTTTCTCGCTTTTAAGATGGAAATATCCTGAACGATCACTTGTCGACTGACATTTGTTCGCTTGGCCAAATCACTGCCCGTTAAAGGAGCTGATTCGTTTTTCAGCCATTCTAATATCAGTTCCCGTCTTTCCTCACCTAAAACTTTTTTGTTCATTGTATTTTTCATATCGGTATTCACTCCTAGAAAACAAAACAACAATCTTATTTAATTAATAATAGACATGCAAGGTTGGAATTTTTTATTATTACACATATTATGACCAAAATCAAAAAACATTTTAGAATTGAATAAACGACAATTCTAAAAATAATTAACGATAATTTTCCTTATCTGACAAAGTGCTTCGTTGATATCCTCTTCAGTTGTAAAACGACCTAGGGAAATTCGAATAAATTCAATTGCTTCTTGTTTTGAACGCCCTAGAGCAAGTAGCGCTTTAGAAGGTGAGGTTTGGCCGATTTGACAAGCCGTTCCAGTTGAAATAGCAAGTCCATAACGGTTACATTCAAGCATCGCGTATTGTCCTTCCATCCCAGAAATTCTTAATCCTAAATGATGTGGTAAACGATTCGTTGGATGTCCTTCAAGAATGACTCTTGGAAATTCCTTGCTTAAGGTTTCGTATAATTGTTCACGTAGTCCTACTAGACGTAGGCTTTCCTTGTCTAAATGATTACAGATTTCTTGTGCTGCAGTCACAAAAGAAGCGATACCAGGGACATTAACAGTACCAGGTACAAATCCTTTTTCATGGGTTGTATTAGGAATGACGGATTGCCATGAAACAGAAGGGGAGATATAACAAGCTCCGACTCCCTTTGGACCATAAAGTTTGTGACTTGAAATAGATAGAGCAGAAAGTTTTGCCTTCTTTACATCAAGCGGTATTTTTCCAAATGATTGGACACAGTCGCTATGAAAGAGGATGTCTTTCTCTGCCAAATAGCAACCTATTTGTTCGATATTTTGGATTGTGCCAATTTCAGAACTAGCATGACTGATCGAAACAAGGATTGTATCTTCACTAAGTGCCTTATCCAAGGTATCAATGGTTACCTCTCCGTACTCATTTACAGGTACATAGGTGATGTCATATCCTTCTGACTCTAGCATTTCAAAAGTGTTTAATAAAGAGGAATGCTCAATTTTTGTAGTAATAAGATGGCGTCCTTTTTTTTGATTTCCCTTAAGCAGCGATCGAATGGCTAAGTTATTAGCTTCAGAACCGCCACCTGTAAAGTATACACCTCTAGCCTCTCCATTAAAACATTTTGCTAATTCCTCCCGGGAAGCATCGAGAATTTGTTTAGAGGTTGTCCCTATATCATGTAAACTACTGGGATTTCCATAAAAATCTTTCGCCACTTTATTGTACATTTCTAAAGCAGTTTCTGACATTGGAGTTGTTGCACAATAATCTAAGTAAATCATCGATATCACTTCTTTCTTTTAATGTAAAATGTAAAATTTAAAATGTGAAATTGGTGAATGCATTACAAGAGGCTCTTTTAAAAACTTCAATGAATCAGCCTAATAGTATTTTACATTTTACATTTTTAATTTTAAATTTACATAAAATTTGTCATTTTCGTGAACTTGATAGAAAAAAAGTCTTGTCACTAGTTTAAATTTATGTAAATATAGGTGTCAAGACACATGTAAAGTAAATACGGTTTGGAGGTCATCATCGTGAATTGTAGGCAAGCAGATATAATCATTATTGGTAGTGGTTTGGCGGGATTAATGGTTGCTGAAATGCTTTCTCCGCATAAGAATGTGATTGTTATCACAAAGTCTAGTATGAAACATAGTAATTCAATGATGGCTCAGGGAGGAATAGCGGCAGCAGTCGATCGCGACGACAATTGGAGTGATCATTTTTTTGATACGGTTGTTGCGGGTGGATTCCATAATGTAGAAGAAGTAACGAAGAAATTAGTAAAGAAGGGACCAATACTCATTGATAAGTTAATAGAGTTAGGGGTTCCGTTCGATAAAAATGAACATGGTGATTTTGCTCTAGGTCAGGAAGGAGCCCATGGAAGAAGAAGAATTCTCCATTCGGGTGGTGATGCAACCGGAAAAGCGCTTGTCGAATGTTTATTGAAACGAGTCTTAAAAAAAGTCTCAATTATTGAATATGAAATGGCGATTGATTTGATCCTTGATGATAACGGAAATTGTATCGGTGTAAATACACGGAATACTGAAGGGATATCATTTTGTAATTATGCAAACCATACGATACTTGCAACGGGTGGCGTAGGACAATTATATCCGATAACTTCCAACGATGAATCAGTAAATGGTGATGGAATGGCGATGGCATATCGTTCAGGAGCTGAATTAACGGATTTGGAATTTATTCAATTTCATCCGACGATGCTTGCAAAGGATGGCATGGCATATGGATTAGTTTCAGAAGCCGTACGTGGTGAGGGTGCTAAATTGATTACAGGAACCGGTCAACGGTTAATGGATGATGTTCATGAATTAAAAGAATTAGCTCCCAGGGATATCGTTGCCAGAGAGATTCATAGAGCATTAGAGAGAAACGAGCAATTGTTTTTAGATATTACATCAATTCAAGATTTTGAAACTCACTTTCCAACTATTACAAGTTTATGTAAAAGTTCATCTGTTGATCTTGTGAAAGGTCTCATTCCGATCGCACCGGGTGCACATTTTATAATGGGCGGTGTCTGTACAGACCAGTATGGTCAAACCACTGTTCCAAGGTTATATGCGGTAGGGGAAGTGGCACATACAGGAGTTCATGGTGCCAACAGGCTTGCAAGTAACTCATTATTGGAAGCAATCGTCTTTGCCAATGAGGTTGCGCAAAATATAATGAGTAAATTAGACCGTCCGCTTTTTAAAAAGGCAATAAAAGTACAAAAACACAGGTTGAATTTTGAACTGCCAACGATTGAAGAGATTCAACATATGATGATGACGAATGTTGGGATCATTCGCAGTCAGGAAAGCCTTGAAAAAGCAGTAGACTGGTTTTCTCGTTATAAAGATATTGTGGATCATAATCATCTGCTTGAACTAAAAATTGAAGAGAAAATCATTTGCAATATGTTAACGATAGGTTATCTTATTGCAACATCTGCACTGCTGAGAACAGAGAGCAGAGGTGGGCATTACCGTTCCGATTATCCTGTAACAAAGCCTGATCAATGGTATAAAAAACAAATTATTCGCAGTTTAAATCGAACAGAAATAAAACGAGCTGATCAAGAGTGTGAGCAGAGAAAGGAAGGAATTGTTTCATGAATCAAGTGAAGCTAACTCAATTGTTACAGCAATTTTTTCTTGAAGATCTAGGTGAAGGAGATATAACGGTACAAACAATCTTCTCAAATGAAGAGCGGAGTATTGGTAAATTTCTAATGAAGGATCAAGGGATTATTGCGGGCTTAGCTATTATTAAAAAAGGGTATGAGATCCTTGATCCCTCAATAAAAGTGGATTGCCATGTAAAAGATGGTGATAGCGTTCAAAAAGGAGAAGTCATTGCCACTGTGGAAGGGCCTACAGCTCCATTGTTAAGTGGTGAACGTGTGATATTGAATTTGTTACAACGGATGAGTGGGATTGCCACGTTAACACGTAAGGCAGTTGTAACATTAAATAGCGACCATACGAGAGTTTGTGATACAAGAAAAACCACACCTGGATTAAGAATGTTGGAAAAATATGCTGTGCGCTGTGGTGGGGGATTTAATCATCGCAATGGCTTGTATGACGGTGTCATGATTAAAGATAATCATATTGCATCAGCTGGGAGTATTCAGGCGGCTGTTCAAAAGGTAAGAAGTCAAATTGGTCATATGGTAAAAATTGAAGTTGAAACAGAATCTAGACATGAAGTGATAGAAGCAATAGAAGCTGGGGCGGATATTATTATGTTTGATAATCGATCACCTGAAGAGGTCATTGAGTTTATAAAGCTCGTTCCTAAATCAATAACGACAGAAATATCAGGTGGGATTGATTTAACAAACATTGCTGGCTATTCAGATACAGGGGTAGATTACATCTCTTTAGGTATGCTCACGCATTCAGTTTCAGGTTTAGATATTAGCTTTAATTTACAAGGAGGGAAAAAATAATATGGGTTTACTTGATGTCGTGAATACACCAACAACATTACCTGATAAATACAAAAAGATGACTATAGAAGAAATGGAACAACGTGTACGTGAAATTAAGGAACACTTTGGTGAACGGCTATATCTGCCATGTCACCATTACCAAAAGGATGAAGTAGTTCAATTTGCGGATGCAACTGGTGACTCATTAAAATTGGCACAACTCTCAGCGCAAAATAAAAAGGCAGACTATATTGTCTTTTGCGGCGTTCATTTTATGGCAGAGACAGCTGATATTCTAACAAGTCCAGATCAAAAGGTCATTTTGCCTGATATGCGAGCAGGCTGTACGATGGCAGATATGGCAGATATGGACCAAACTGATCGTGCCTGGAAAGTAATGCAAGAGACATTTGGGGATACGATTTTACCACTTACGTATGTGAACAGCACAGCTGCAATAAAGGCATTTTGCGGACGAAATGGCGGTGCGACGGTTACCTCCTCAAATGCAAAAGAAATGCTGAAGTGGGCTTTTACAGAAAAAGAAAGAATTTTATTTTTACCAGATCAACATTTAGGCAGGAATACAGCTTATGATTTAGGGATTCCACTTGAGCAAATGGCAATTTGGGATCCAATTAAAGAAAAATTCGAATATGATGGTGATTTACAGCAAGTAAGGATTATTTTATGGAAAGGTCATTGCTCTGTTCATGAGAAGTTTACAGTTGAAAATATTAACGAACTTCGTGAGAATGACCCTGAAGTAAATATTATCGTTCACCCAGAATGTACATTTGATGTTGTTCAGCTTTCGGACTTAGCAGGTTCAACCTCGTTTATTATTAAAACAATTGAACAAGCACCTGCAGGCAGCAAATGGGCAGTTGGAACGGAAATGAACCTTGTTAATCGTCTAACGGATACGCATAAGGACAAAGAGGTATTTTCATTAAATCCGAATATGTGCCCATGTCTTACAATGAACAGAATTGATTTACCTCACCTCCTTTGGGCTTTAGAAACAATTGAGCAAGGAGAGACAATAAATCAAATTTCAGTTGATCAAGACATCGCTATTGATGCGACAAAAGCGTTAGAGAGAATGCTTGAAAGAGCGTAAAAAGCGAATTAATAATTAATAATTAATAATTTAGAATTGTTGAATGTAATACCAATGAAGAATTTCATGTAATTCTTTGAATTACTAACAATTTAATTTTATATTTAACATTAGAAACGTTGTCATTCTGATAACGTTTCTTTTTCATATTAATTATTAATTATTAATTATTAATTCTAAAACTCTAAACTCTAAACTCTAAACTCTAAACTCTTCTCATCTTTAAAGTGGTATATCCAGCCATTTCTCCGCATAGATTTGTGCTGAGGGCTCTTATTTTAAGTCATATTAGGTTTATGGATATTAGTGGCGATTTGCCTACAACTGCATAGGATGTAAAGAATTTGTTTAGGGAGGGAGAAAAGACGTGAAAATCCATATTGTCCAAAAAGGGGAAACGCTTTGGAACTTATCTAAAAAGTATGGGGTTGATTTTGAACAGTTAAAAGCCGTCAATAGTCAGTTAAGTAACCCCGATATGCTAATGCCAGGAATGAAAATTAAAGTCCCGACTGGCGGTGTTCCAGTAAAAAAACAAGCAGTAAAAAAAGAGGCGCAAGTTTCACCGGCACCAGCTCCACCTGTTAAGGAAAAACCGATTGAGCACGTAGCTCCAAAAGTAAAGGAGAAGCCGAAAGTCGAGATGCCACCTCCGCCGAAAATGAAAGCACCTTCTCCACCGAAGGTAAAAATACCGGTTCAGCCTAAAATTAATATGCCGATTACGCAAAAACAACAACAAATGGAAATGAATTTTAATATTTATAAACAAGCACAGCCAAAGCCAAAGGAAGAAAAATTACCTGTTTCACCTATTGCAGAGGTGAAACCTGAAAAACCTGTAGCGAAACCGATAAAGGAGCATGTTGAAGTGAAAAAACCTATGCATGTATCACCACAGATGATGCCATCAGTCCAACCACAGATGATGCCATTTCCACCGTGTCCACCGCTTGTACCTATTTCACCAGTGATGCCTGGATGTGCTTATCCTCCGTCAGCAATAGCACCGACTATGATGCCATGCACACCTTGTGGAACTGGAGCAGCACCGCAAATGATGGGACCGGGAATGATGCCGTATGGAGCAGCACCGCAAATGATGGGACCGGGAATGATGCCGTATGGAGCAGCACCGCAAATGATGGGACCGGGAATGATGCCGTATGGAGCACCACCACAAATGATGGGACCAGGGATGCCGTATGAAGCAGCGCCACAAATGATGGGACCAGGGATGCCGTATGAAGCAGCGCCACAAATGATGGGGCCAGGAATGCCGTATGGATCACCACATATGCAAGGACCCGATCCATCACAAATGATGCCACCAACACAGCCAGGAATGCCCCCGCAGATGATGGCCCCTGGTCTTGATGATGATCTTGATTTAGATGATCAAGATTTTATAGATGAAGACTTTGACTTTGATATGGATACTCCAGCTGTGCCACAACTTCCTTATCCGGGCGACAGTGGTATGCCTCCAAGTGGAATGGCGCAAACAGGAGTACCACAGCCAGGAATGTCTCCATATATGAATTATGGTCCTATGCCAGGAGGAATGATGTCAGGGTTTGGCGGTGCACCAGCTGGATATCCATCTGGAATGCCAATGCCACAACATTATAGTCAACAGTTCATGCCTAGAGCGATGTATGAAGAACAACAAAATGTTACTGGCAGTAATCAAGAAAGTGTTAATATTGAGCAAAATAAGGATGAAAATGCTTAATTAAAAAAAGAGGCGATCTTACAAGGATCGTCTCTTTTTAGGTTGGAAGTAATACTGGAAGATAACTAAATTTTAGTGTTAACTTCCTAGAAGTAACAGAGTATTTTAGGCGTCCTCTTGCCATCATAATTGGTGAAAGGGGGTTTTCAAAATATGAAGAAGCTTGCTATATCAATTTCGGCGGCAACATTAATTATGGGTACTCTTGTAGGGTGTGGTGCAGGTCAGCAAGGATATGGTACAGATAATAACCGACATGGTGGAACCGTAGGGTTGCAAACTACACAACAGCAAGATAGAGGTTATTTTGGGTGGAACCGTGCTGGTGAGGGTCCAATTACCGATATGGTAACACGTGATGACCGACCTGGCAGAGGCTTTAATAATGTGACTGATCGTAACCGTACCGGTATGACCGGTTTTAGAGGTAATCGAACAGGAACATTCGCACCATATGGAACAACAAGACAAAGTCCTGGAGTACAGAGTCCTCATGTAACTGGTCGTACGAACCAAGGTGCTGGGACTGGATTATTTGGTGAACGTCGTGGTGATACAAATATGTTCGGCGGACGTCAAGGTACAACAGGATTTGGTACAAACCGTGGCAACACAAACTTTGGAGCAAACCATGGGTTTGGTCGTAATGAAACGACTGGATGGTTTGGTACAAACCGTGGTAATCAAGGATTAGGAACTAACCGTGGTGCTACAGGTTTTGGAACAAACCGAGGAGGAACTGGTATTACTGGTGACAGACCAGGAATGGTTGATAATGCAGGGACTCTTCGTGGTGCACGTACAAATATGACTGGTTCAGGAATTCAGCGTCATGAGGATAATTACTGGCCACAGGGCAATGAAACAGCACGTCAAGGAAACAGAGCATTAGGAAACCGCGGTACAACTGGCTTACAACAAGGTACAACAGGTCAGCGTGGAATGAACTATCATAAAGATTATGATGGTCAAACTGCTCAACGTATCGCAAGTCGTGTTAACAACATTGAAAATGTTAATGACGCACGTGTTATTGTTAATGATGATACAATTCTAGTTGGTGTCGATACTGACGGAAGAAATTCACAAAATGTTGAACAAAAAATTCGTCAAACAGTTCAAGGAATGGCTGATGGCAAGCAAGTTCGTGTCGTAACTGACCGTGATGAAGTAAACCAAATTCGTACAGCCGATGATCGATTACGTGGAGGAACAGCTTTTGAAGAAGTTGGAGCTACACTAGGTGATATGGTTGGTGACCTTGGTCGAATGTTCCAACGCCCATTTGAGCGATCTCGATAATGTATGATCTAAAAAGGAGCAGGACTACCTGTTCCTTTTTTTTGATCGTTTATAAACTAAAATCTGAGGAAAAATGGATAATAATTAAGAATTTGGGCAAACTGATAATGTAAAATATATGTAATACATGCCTCTTCTTTATTGCAGAGAGCAGAGTAGAAATGGTGGTGATTTATATGAATATTCGATTTGGTTATGGAATCGTAAGTGTAATGACGATTTTATTTGTAATTTTTCTTTTGCTTATTATTAGTGTAGTTAACAATGAAGTTATTGCAATTACTGAGGAAAATCATCCACCAACAGAAAAGAATGAAAATGCTTTTGAAGTGATGGGGCCTAAGTCTGTTGAAGTAATTTTGCAACGGGTATACTTAGACGGTGAAGTAAGTGAAGAAATTGTGGAAGAAGTCATTTGGTCAATGGAAGATTTTTGGGCATTTTATGAGAACTGGAATTTAGTAGACCAATCAGAATCTCAAGTGATATTCCAACAGGAAGTTGATGATATCTCTCCGTTATTAAAAATTAATGGTTATTTTGGGATTTCACCAGAAGGAGTTTTAAGAATTTATGAAGGAAAGCCTAATGAAGAAAAGGTCATTCATTCATTTTTTCAAATAAATACAAAAAAATTAAAGAGCCACCAGCAGAGTGAGTTGCAGGAAGGCATTCCGGTTTTATCAAGAGACCATTATGAAAAGGTTATTCAAACGATGAAAAAATATGCAGTAAACGAATTATAAATGGATGAAGAAGTGAGCTGACTAAAAAATCTTAGCAGCTCATTTCTTTTTTTACATCTATTGTTTCAACTGTGTCAAATAACGGGGACTATGATAAAATAGGTAGAAATAAGTGTTCGCATAAGGAGCAGAGAATAGTGATTGAGTTTATTGTTGGAAAATTAGAGTATATTGATCCACAATCAATTGTAGTGGAAAATAACGGAATTGGGTATCAGGTTTTTTGTCCGAATCCTTTTGCATTTCAAGGAGAAATGGACAAGATAATGAAAGTATTTACATATCATTATGTTAGGGAAGATATCCAACGATTATATGGATTTAAAACTAGAAATGAGCGGGCTTTATTTGAAAAATTATTAAATGTTTCAGGGATTGGTCCAAAAGGCGCGCTAGCGATCCTTGCATCAGGACAACCGGAACAAGTGGTAAGTGCAATTGAAGAGGAAGATGAGAAATTTTTAGTGAAATTTCCTGGTGTAGGAAAGAAAACAGCAAGACAAATTATCCTTGATTTAAAAGGGAAATTAACTGACTTTTTGCCAACGACACTCGAAATGAGTGGATTATTTGCTAATCAAAATAATGAAGTCGCTGAGCCTCAGACTAACCAGGCATTATCGGAAGCGATTGAAGCGTTGCGGACTCTTGGCTATGTTGAGAAAGAAATCAAGAAAATTACACCTAAGCTAGAAGATGAAAAAGGATTATCAACTGATCAGTATATTAAAAAAGCACTGCAATTGTTATTAAACGGGTAATTTTCTCGTAAAGTAGGTGAGAACATGGATGATCGAATGGTTTCTGCCCAATCGCAGTTTGATGATGACTCTGTCGAAGGAAGTTTACGACCACAGTATCTTTGTGAATATATTGGGCAAGAAAAAGTTAAACAAAATTTGCAAGTATTCATAGAAGCAGCAAAAATGCGTGAAGAATCTCTCGACCATGTGTTGCTATACGGTCCCCCTGGTCTTGGAAAAACAACGTTATCTACCATCATTGCCAATGAAATGAATGTTCAGATTCGTACAACATCAGGGCCGGCAATTGAACGTCCGGGAGATTTAGCTGCAATTCTGACCTCTCTTGAACCGGGAGATGTTCTATTTATAGATGAAATTCACCGGCTTAATCGGGTAGTCGAAGAAGTATTGTACCCGGCTATGGAAGATTTTTGTTTGGATATTGTGATAGGAAAGGGGCCGACTGCCCGTTCAGTACGAGTGGATTTACCACCATTTACATTAGTAGGAGCAACGACAAGGGCTGGTCTCTTATCTGCACCGTTGAGAGATCGATTTGGAGTTTTAAGTCGATTAGAATATTATACAATTGATGATTTGGCCAAGATTATTATGAGGACTTCTGAAATCTTTCAAGTAGAGTTAGAACAATCGGCAAGTTATGAACTTGCAAGAAGATCCAGAGGAACACCTCGAATCGCAAATCGTTTATTACGTCGGGTTCGTGATTTTGCCCAAGTGGAAGGAAATGGGAAGATTACACAGCAATTAACAGAAGTAGCCTTAGAAAAGTTACAGGTAGATCGTTTAGGATTAGATGATATTGATCATAAATTATTAATAGGAATTATAGAGAGGTTTAGAGGAGGTCCGGTTGGATTAGAAACAATTGCTGCAACAATTGGTGAAGAAGCCCACACAATTGAGGATGTGTATGAACCTTACTTATTACAAATAGGTTTTTTACAAAGGACCTCGCGCGGGAGAGTTGTCACTCCGAAAGCGTATGAACATTTTCAGTTGGAGGTGCCGAAGTCGTGAACAATATGCCAAAGGTTCTCATTGCGATAGGAATCTTATTAATTGTCGTCGGCTTATTATGGCAAGTTGGAGGGAAATATTTCAATTTAGGGAAGTTGCCTGGGGACATACTTTTTAAAAAAGGAAACACGACGGTATACTTCCCGATTGTCACTTCTATTGTCATTAGTATTGTTCTGTCATTAATTTTTTATTTAATTGGCAGATTTCGTTAAAATGTACTTGTCTTCATGTATGCTGTTTTGTATGCTATATAAGATTGTTTTTTAAAAGAAAGAGTAAACTAAGAATAAAAAGGTGACTACATCATGAGAGTAAGTGATTTTGATTTTAACTTGCCAGAGAGTTTGATTGCACAAACGCCTTTATTGGACCGTAGTGCATCGAGACTTATGGTTTTGGATCGTCAAACTGGGAAAGTGATTCACGAGAATTTCACAGCAATTATTGATTATTTAAATAAGGGAGATTGCCTTGTATTAAATGACACCCGAGTATTGCCTGCACGACTGTTCGGAGAAAAGAAAGAGACAGGGGCAAAGATTGAAGTTCTATTATTGAAACAATTGGAAAATGATCAGTGGGAAACATTAGTCAAGCCGGCAAAACGTGTAAGAAAAGGAACCGTATTATCTTTTGGTAATGGACTTCTAGAAGGGGAATGTATTGAAGAATTAGAGCATGGGGGGCGCATTATTCATTTTAAATATAGCGGTATTTTTCATGAAATCCTAGATCAATTAGGAGAGATGCCCTTACCACCATATATACATGAACAACTTGAAGATCAAGAAAGATACCAAACGGTTTTTGCAAAACACCGTGGTTCTGCAGCAGCACCTACAGCAGGGTTACACTTTACGGAAGAATTGCTGCAGAAGATTGAGGAGAAGGGTGTCCATATTGCCTACATTACTCTTCATGTCGGTTTAGGTACCTTCCGACCAGTATCTGTTGAAAGTGTTGATGAACACGAAATGCATGCTGAATTTTACCAAATGACGGCAGGAACCGCTCAGTTGTTAAATAAGGTTAAAGATGAAGGTGGGAGAATTCTGTCTGTTGGAACGACATCGACGCGAACACTTGAAACAATTGCGAATGAAGGTAATGGACGCTTTCTTGAATCATCAGGCTGGACTGATATTTTCATCTATCCTGGTTACCAATTTACAGCCATTGATGGGATGATTACAAATTTCCACTTGCCTAAATCAACATTGGTTATGCTAGTAAGTGCGCTTGCAGGAAGAGATCATATATTACATGCATATAATGAAGCCGTTAAGCAACAATACCGTTTCTTTAGTTTTGGTGATGCTATGTTTATAACGAATTTGGATGATAATAGTTAGTGTTTGTGTTTTTTTTAGAAGGGAGTTCAATTCATGACAGCAGCAGTTCGATATGAACTTATAAAAACATGTAAACAATCAGGGGCAAGGCTTGGAAAGTTACATACTCCACATGGTGTGATTGAAACGCCGATTTTTATGCCGGTCGGTACACTTGCTACCGTGAAAACGATGAGTCCTGAGGAGCTAAAAGAGATCGGTTCTCAAATTATTTTGAGCAATACTTATCATTTATGGTTACGACCTGGTCATGATATAGTTAAAGAGGCTGGTGGATTACATAAATTTATGAATTGGGATAAACCAATTTTAACCGATTCCGGAGGATTTCAGGTCTTTAGTTTAAGTGACTTGCGTAAAATAACAGAAGAGGGTGTGCATTTTCGTAATCATTTAAGTGGAGAAAAGCTATTCCTAACTCCAGAAGGGGCAATGGAAATTCAAAATGCTCTCGGGTCAGACATAATGATGGCATTTGATGAGTGTCCTCCATACCCTGCTGAATATGAATATATGAAGCAATCTGTAGAGAGAACGAGCAGATGGGCAGAACGATGCTTGAAAGGTCATAAGCGCCCTCATGATCAGGCGTTATTTGGAATTGTTCAAGGTGGAGAATTTGAGGATTTACGCAGACAAAGTGCAAAAGACTTGATTGAACTTGACTTTCCGGGTTATGCTGTAGGGGGACTATCTGTTGGTGAACCAAAGGATGTGATGAATCGAGTGTTAGAATTTACGACTCCTCATCTTCCTGCAAATAAGCCGCGTTACTTAATGGGTGTTGGTTCTCCGGACTCTTTAATTGATGGAGCCATTCGAGGAATAGATATGTTTGATTGTGTATTGCCTACTCGGATAGCAAGAAATGGGACTTGTATGACAAGTACAGGACGACTCGTTGTTCGAAATGCAAAATTTGCCCGTGATTTTTCACCATTAGATGAAAATTGTGATTGTCATGTTTGTAAGAATTATTCAAGAGCATATATAAGACACCTTGTGAAATGTGAGGAAACATTTGGTTTTCGTTTAACCTCTTACCATAACCTCTATTTCTTGTTAAAATTAATGGAGCGTGTAAGACAAGCAATACGCGAAGATCGTCTTCTTGATTTTAGGGAGGAATTTTTCGAACAATATGGTTTTAACAAACCTAACGCAAAAAATTTCTAAATGATTAAGAGCATTTTAATTAATGAAAGGGGGGAAATTAAGAACATGGAAGCGATATTACCTTTGATATTAATGTTTGTAATTTTTTATTTCCTATTAATTCGACCGCAACAAAAACGACAAAAGCAAGTTCGTGAAATGCATGCGGCATTGCAAAAAGGGGATAAAATCATTACGATTGGTGGATTACATGGAACAATTGATGCGATTGACGAGGATACAGTTGTTATTCTTGTTGATGACAACCGTAAACTTACGTATGACCGTAATGCAGTTCGTGAAGTAGTAAACCCAGACTAAGATACATAAAGCCGACTTTATTAATAATAAAGTCGGCTGTTTTTTTATCGTGCTTCTGATTTATTCCCTAGCAGGTTTACTCCGATAATTCCTCCTAGAATGGCAAATAGAATGTAACCTCCATGATATAAATATTGTTCAGTTGTAAATGTACGGTTATAGCCTAAG
This sequence comes from Anaerobacillus sp. MEB173, assembly GCF_052119505.1. Lineage (NCBI taxonomy): Bacteria > Bacillati > Bacillota > Bacilli > Caryophanales > Bacillaceae > Anaerobacillus > Anaerobacillus sp. MEB173. The sequence continues at coordinate 418,361 of NZ_JBJMAU010000002.1, read as the reverse complement.
AATTGTGCTAGGAAAATAACGATTGAATAGAATATACCAGTTGATGCGCCAACGAGCCACCCTTTTTCTCCTGCTTTACCACCTGAAATCATTCCCCCAATAAATAATGCCAAAAACGATGTTATCAGTAGAAACCATGAGAATGATGATTCAGATAACGAAGTGAATTTTAAAAGGATTGAAACGAGAAAGCTTATAGAAACACCAATAATTAATATTGCAAGAACACCAAAAAGCATTGCAGGTAAAATTCCTCGATATGACAATCTGCATACTCCCCTTCATTTATTTTTTCAAATGGAGCAATTGATATTCCATTTAATCGGCACCAGTTGCTTCCCATTACTAATCTTATTCAGGCCTGTTTAATTATAGAAGGACTTGTTTCAATTAAATCTAATTTTGAGTATGAAAGTTAATGATATAAACTCGGCTAATGTTTTCTTATGTATTTCTTCATGTTTGGGACGACCCGGTCATATTATGATAGAAATGGACTGGAGAGGAGATCTTGAATGGAGCTTACCTTTGCCTTTGTCATTTTTATCATAAGCTACATCGTTATCATTACCGAAAAGTTAAATCGGGCACTTGTCGCCTGTTTTGGTGGGGTCCTTATGCTTTTTGCAGGGGTATTGGATTTAGATGCAGCCTTTATCCACCATATAGATTGGCATACGATTGCTTTATTGCTATCGATGATGATATTAGTGGCCATTACTAGTCAAAGTGGATTTTTTGAGTTTATCGCCATTTCGTTAGCGAAACTTGTTCAAGGCAAACCGATTCCGCTTTTAATTGCGATTTCCTTACTGACCGGTATTGGCTCAGCATTTTTGAATAATGTAACAACGGTATTACTAGTAGTACCAATTGTTCTAACATTAACTAAGCTGTTAAGTATACCGGCTGTACCATACTTATTGGCAGCGGTACTTACATCAAATATAGGGGGAACAGCGACCTTAATTGGTGATCCTCCTAATCTTATGATTGGTCAAGCAGTGGATCATTTAGATTTTAATGCTTTTTTGTTTAATCTTGGACCAGTGGTATTAATTATTTTCATCGTTGTAATTGCTGGATTGGCGCTATTTTATGGAAAACAATTAAAAGTAACAAAAGAAAACCAGCAGAAATTATTAGCTGTAAATGCAAATGACTATTTGCAACAGGGTCCACTATTATTAAAATCGGTGATAGTTTTACTGATGACAATAGGTGGATTTATTCTACAGCCATTATTGCAAGTAGAGCTTACGAGTATTGCAATGGCTGGGGCATTATTATTAATGTTGTTAACGCACAATGAGCAGGAGACAGAAGAGGTATTCAAATCAATTGAATGGGTAACATTATTCTTCTTCATTGGTTTATTTATGCTTGTTGGTGGATTAAAGGATGTTGGGATTATTGATGAAATTGCTAAATCAATCATCTATTATACAGAAGGGGATTTATCAAAGACGGCTTTTTTGATTCTTTGGGTATCGGGCATATTATCAGGTTTTGTTGATAATATTCCATTTGTAGCTGCAATGATCCCAGTTATCCTGGAATTTCAAAATTATGGAATGATTGATATTGACCCATTATGGTGGGCCTTGGCATTAGGAGCATGCTTAGGAGGAAATGCAACAATTATCGGTTCAACTGCCAATGTGATTGTAGCAGGTATTGCCATGAAAGCAAAACAACCGTTTAGCTATTTGGAGTTTCTAAAAGTTGGGGCTCCCGTGGCCCTTGTTTCCTTTATTATATCTACAATTTACATTTACATTCGCTATTTAATGTTTTATTAATTAACAACAACACCGTTCATGAGGACGGTGTTGTTAATTATTTCTATAGCTTTCTCCTAATTTTCTTTTCCTCCTTGGTCAAAATAAAAAAGATGAACTGTAAGACAAGGGAGGAAACAGGATTGGTATATACTACAATTATCTTAAGGACCTTAATGATTTATCTTGTTATACTTCTTGTACTTCGTTTTATGGGAAAACGGGAAATTGGACAATTATCAGTCCTGGATTTTGTTGTCTCTATTATGATTGCGGAATTAGCGGTTATTTCGATTGAAAATACAACGGTACCAATGTTACATACAATTGTTCCAATAGTAGTACTTTCATTTATTCAAATTGTCCTTGCGTACCTGTCATTAAAAAGTGCCAACATGAGGGACTGGGTTGATGGTAAGCCATCTGTTTTAATTAATGAGGGGAAAATAGATGAACATGAAATGCGTAAACAACGTTATAATTTTGATGATTTACTTGTACAATTGAGACAAAACAAAATTAGTCGCTTATCTGATGTTGAATTTGCTATTCTCGAGCCTTCAGGAAAATTATCGGTTATTGAAAAAAAGAATGATGAGAACAATAAGGAAATTGAAGGGAAATACTTAATGCCATTACCTTTAATTCTTGATGGGAAGGTTCAACATGATCATCTTGAGAAGATAAACCAGACACCATTGTGGCTACGGCAAGAAATGAGGAAACTGGGGATTAAAGATATTAAGAATATATCTTATTGTGCTTTAAATGATAATCAGTCATTTTACGTTGATTTTAAAGATGAAAAGTAAAGTAACCAGATAGATTCTGGTTACTTTTTTTGGGGCCACATGAGTTTTGATATTGGTTTGCCGATAAAAGGTACCCGTTTCATTTCATCTTTTTGAATTAAACCGAGGAAAATAATGATAATACAGTATACAAAGGTAGTAATCATAATGGAAACAATGGTTTTGTAAACCATGCTATTCTCCAAAAATGCATGGTCATATAAGAAGCTGGCAACCCAGCCGGTTATAAAAATAGCGAGTACTGCTTTCAGAATCTCACGCAGGTCAAAAGTAAAGCTAATTGTTTTAATAACAGTAGCAAAATGAAGTAATGTAACTAAGATAATTCCCATGACAATGGCTAAAGCAGCACCCATGATCCCTAAATCAGGCCGACTCGCCAGTACAAAAATAGCTGATATTTTCACTACAGCTCCAATTAAACTGTTAATCATTGCAGCTCGTGCCAGATTCAATGCCTGTAAAGTAGCCTGAAGTGGGCCTTGGAAATAGAGAAAAATACTAAAAGGTACCATAACTTTTAAATAAGTAGCGACAGTTGGAGCATTGTACATTAGGTCCATGATTGGAACGGCATATACATAAAGAACAACAACAGAAATTCCACCTGATATTAATGCTAAGCGTAATGCCTGTCTAAGTCGAAGGTGAATAAGAGAATAATGTTTTTTTGCGCTTGCTTCACTTATTGCAGGTACAAGTGAAACTGATAAAGCGTAAGTAATAAATGTAGGTAACGTAAGGAGTGGAATAGCAAATCCGGCTAATTCCCCATACTGTTGAGTAGCAATTACTGTCGTTACACCTGCAATTGCCAAACTTTGAGCGACGACAATTGGCTCAAAGAAAAACGCAACAGAACCAATTAGTCGACTTCCTGTTGTAGGGAGGGCAATCGCCATTAAATCATTAAATGTATCCTTTCCTTCTTTTAAATAACGCCAAAATCCTCGTCGGATCCGAATACGCTTTTTTAACTTGAACATAAACATCATATAAAGCAGTGAAGCTAGTTCCCCAAATACAACAGAAACCATTGCACCAGCAGCAGCAAATTCCACTCCGTATGGGAGGAGTGAACTTGTACAAATCGCTACAAGTGTGATTCGCACTATTTGTTCAATTACTTGTGAATAAGCCGTTGGCCGCATGTTTTGTCTGCCTTGGAAATAACCCCGCATGACCGATGAGAGAGCAACAATTGGAACAATAGGAGAAATGGCAACTAATGGATAGTATGCTCGAGAATCTGTTAATAATGTTTCAGCAATAATGGGAGCAAAAGCAATCATCCCGATGGTAAAAAGTATACTTAGAGATCCGGTTGTAGCAATGGAGACAATTAGAATCCGTTTGATCTTCTTTTTATCTTGATTGGCCTCGGCTTCGGCAACTAGTTTTGATATAGCTACAGGTAAACCGAGTTGTGTTAATGTAATAATAAGAAGTAAGGTAGGAACTGCCATTGCATATAGGCCAACCCCTTCCGCCCCCATAATCCGGGCAACAACGATTTTGTTTATAAAGCCGAGGATGCGCGTAATGAGTCCAGCTAGTATTAGAATAAATGCTCCTTGGAGAAAGGTTTGTTTTGACATGTTTGCCCCTACTTTCTAAAAAATGATGGATATTTTCCATGATTATTTATATGCTTAATAGGGGGTCAAGCATGACAAGGATTTAGTAGTTAGCGGTTGAAAGATAGTAGTTGAAAGTTAAAAGTTAAGAGTTAAAAGTGATATGATGTAAATTAGTTTATTTGTGATGAAAGGAAGTTGAGTGTGAAAGAAAGTATTCGAGATTTTCTAGTTGAAACCTTACATTTTTTGCCTCCGGAAATGATTGTAATTATCATTTCAGCAATGCCCATATTAGAGCTTCGGGGTGGGATACCATTAGCAAGTATTTATGGCTTTCCTTTTTGGGAAGCATTTGTATTAAGTGTAATCGGGAATGTTTTACCGGTCATCCCGCTATTAATTTTGTTTAAGCCATTTAGTAATTGGTTACTGCGGTTTGTTTGGTATCGACGCTTTTATAATTGGTTATACAATCGCACGATGAGAAAGAGTGATAAGGTGGAAAAATATGGGGCAATTGGGCTCATATTATTTACAGCTGTTCCATTGCCAACAACGGGTGCGTACTCAGCATGTGTTGCCGCTGCATTGTTTTCTATTCGTTTTAAATATGCATTTACCGCTATCGTTATTGGTATTGTCATTGCCGCTTTTGTAGTTGGTGGATTAACCTATTCTATTTTCTAGAATGAATCTTTATTAGAGGAAGGTGAAATCGATGGAGGATCGTCAGCAATTTGATGTTTGGAGAGAAGATGTGAAACCGGCAATCGTTAGTAAATTAGAAGAATTTCGTTTGTTAGGGTATGCCCATGTTTCTGAGCAAGAGGTATGGGATTGTCTACTACATAAATTAAGAAAAGAGAAGAACTACATTCATCTGCACCAATTTGTCAATACATTATTAACATTAAAAATCAATGAATATATGAATTGGTTAACGATTAATGCCTATCAAGGACCGAATTGGTTTGAGGAGAATAAGCCTGTAAATCTGGATTAACCTAGTAATAATATGTGGAGTTATTTACATGAATTATTTGTTGAAGTACGTTTGACAGGTAATATATAGAAGAGCATAATAGAAATATTGGTGAAAAAGGGTGTTTTTAAGGAGGCATTATAGAGAAATGGTGAAAAAAGGACGTTTAATAGCTTTTTTTCTCATCGTTGTGTTACTTGCTGGGGCAATTTTTTCAACAGTAACTGGAATTGCGAAGGAAATTAAGCTAGGTCTGGACCTTCAAGGCGGGTTTGAAATCCTGTACGAGGTGTTACCTGCTGAAGAAGGCGATGTTATTAATAATGAAGCATTAACAAGCACCGTTAGTGCGTTGAATCAACGTATTGACGTTTTTGGTGTGGCTGAACCCAACATCCAAATTGAAGGTGAGAATCGAATTCGTGTGCAATTAGCTGGTGTAGAAGATCAGCAAACTGTTCGTGAATTATTAGCAACAGAAGCTCAGCTTAGTTTTCGTGATGTAAATGACAAATTAATGTTAGATGGTGCAGACCTGCAGGAAGGTGGAGCAAGTGTTACCTTTGGTGATGCAAATCAGCCATGGGTTGCAGTAACTTTAAAAGATGCGAATCAATTTGCCGAAGTAACACGAGAAGTTCGTGGCAGCCAATTGGTTATTTGGCTTGATTATGAAGAGGGGGACTCTTTCCAGGAAGAAGCATTTAAAGAGAATCCTAAGTTTATATCAGCTCCAATGGTAAGTCGCGTCCTAAACACGAGAAATGTAGTGATTGAAGGTCAGTTTACGATGGAAGAAGCTCAGTTTCTGGCTGATGTCCTAAATGCAGGAGCACTTCCAGTAAAGCTGGAAGAGATGTATTCTAACTCAGTCGGTGCAGCTCTTGGTGAGCAAGCAATGCAAAAAACGATCTATGCTGGTTTTATCGGGATTGGTCTTATAATGGTATACATGCTTCTTTACTATCGTTTTATGGGAATTATTGCAGCTATATCTTTAAGTGCATACATTTATATCGTTTTACTGATCTTTAACTGGATGAATGCTGTCCTTACTTTACCGGGAATTGCAGCTTTAATTCTTGGGGTCGGTATGGCTGTGGATGCAAATATAATTACGTACGAGCGGATTAAAGAGGAAATACGGTCTGGCAAGTCAATCATGTCAGCATTTAAAGCTGGTAGTCGACGCTCACTCTCAACGATTCTTGACGCAAACATTACAACAATTCTTGCTGCATCTGTGCTTTTCTATTTTGGGACAAGCTCAGTCAGAGGGTTTGCAATTATGTTAATCGTGAGTATTTTGACAAGCTTTGTAACTTCAGTATATGGCTCAAGACTATTACTTGGTCTATGGGTGAACAGTCGTATATTGAACAAGAAGCCTAAGCTGTTTGGTGTGAAGGAGAGTGAGATTAATGAACTTTAAAGATCGTCATATAGATTTTGTTAAACATCGTAAGAAGTTCTTTATGTTTTCAGCTCTCTTTATGTTAGTCGGGATTATTGTCCTCTCAACAATAGGATTAAACCTGGGCATTGATTTTGAAAGTGGATCAAGGGTAGAAATATTGTCTGAAGAGTCTTTAACTGCTGAACAAATAAGAGCAGATTTTGAAGAAATAGGATATGAGCCGGCCGATGTTATTTTGGCGGGTGACCGCAGTGAAATGGGGATTGCTCGTTTTCTAGTTGTTCTTACCAAAGAAGAGATTGCTGAAATTCAAAGTCATATGGTGGAAAAATACGGTACAGAGCCAAATGTGAGTACTGTATCACCAACAGTCGGTAAGGAACTGGCACGTAACGCCTTAATTTCAGTAGCGATTGCATCGGTTGGAATCGTTATTTACGTAGCCATTCGATTTGAATTTTTGTATGGGATAGCAGCAATAGTGGCACTGCTTCATGATGCATTCTTTATTATTGCGGTTTTCAGTATTTTACAAATTGAAATTAACGTTACTTTTATTGCGGCAGTTTTAACGATTGTTGGTTATTCGATCAATGATACGATCGTTACGTTTGACCGGATTCGTGAAAATATGAAGTTAGCGAAACGAATAAAGGATTTTAATGATTTAGCTGATATCGTTAACAAAAGTTTAGTCCAAACATTAGCACGTTCAATTAACACAGTGTTAACGGTTATTTTCGCAGCTGCAGCTATTTTTCTATTCGGAGGAGAAGCGATTCGACCGTTTGCATTTGCTCTTTTAGTAGGGTTAATTGCCGGAACATACTCATCTATGTTCTTAGCCGCTCAATTATGGTTGGTATGGAAATCAAAACAATTAAAGAAAAACCGCTTTAAAACAGCAGAAAATGAAGCATAATAGAAAAGACCGTGGAGACACGGTCTTTTTTAATTAAAAAGTAATAAGTTTAGAGTTTAGAGTGTAGAGTTTAGAAGTGTAAAAAGTAAACTAAAGCTTTGTTATTAAAAAACATCATTGAAATACATAAAACAACTCTACACTCTACACTCTAAACTTTAAACTCGATAAGGTGAGGGATTTATTTTGTTGGAAAAAGATGAGCGATTTCAAAAAGTGCAATTTGCTGCTTGGGTTGGTATAATAGGAAACATTATTTTAGCAATTATAAAAGGGATTGTTGGTTTTATTGCAAACAGCCAGGCGTTAATCGCTGATGCAGTCCATTCTGCATCAGATGTCGTTGGTTCTGTGGCTGTTTTAATAGGAGTTAGAGCAGCGAAGCGACCACCTGACCGTGATCATCCGTACGGGCATGGTAAAGCAGAGTTAATCGCAGCAATTATCGTCGCTGTCCTTCTTTTTGTTGTTGGCTTTGAAATTGCGATGACCGCTGTAAAATCTTTTTTTGAGCCAATTGAGGTACCGGGGTTAGTTGCGATTTATGCAGTTGTTTTTTCAATCATCGTAAAAGAACTCATGTTTCGATATAAATATCATTTAGGTAAGAAATACAGAAGTGAAGCGTTAATTACCGATGCATGGCACCACCGTTCAGATGTATTTTCTTCAGTTGCTGCACTTATAGGTATTGGAGCTTCAATTATTGGTGGGTATATAGGTGTGCCATGGTTAGTTTATGCTGATCCAATTGCTGGGTTATTTGTGGCTGTATTGATTGTGAAAATGGCGTGGTCGCTTGGAAAGACATCGATACATAATACACTGGATCATGTAATGCATGATGAGGATACCGTTGAGATGAGAGAAATTATTTCTTCTGTACATGGTGTTTTAAATATTGATGAATTTCTTGCTCGTGAGCATGGACATTATGTCATCATTGATATAAAAATCGCTGTTGATCCAGAGATCACAGTTGCAGAGGGGCATGCGATTGGAAAAGAAGTGAAGAAAAAATTATTAGAAATCGATCATGTTCAAGATGTTCTTGTCCATATAAATCCATACTCAGCTAGAAAGGTGTGATCATATTGAAAGGTCAGTGGACCCTCATTTTTGGCTTTATTTTTGCTTTAATTATTTCAGTGTTTGCAGTTATCAACGTTAATTCGGTAACGGTCAATTATGTTTTCGGTACAGCACAATGGCCCTTAATTATCGTCATCCTAACTTCAGTTTTAATGGGCGGATTGATTGTTGGTTCTGTAGGTCTCTATAAAGTATTCCGTTTACAACAACAATTGAAAAAAGTAACAAAAGAAAAGGAACAGCTTAAAATTGATTTAGAAAAGTGTCAACAAGGAGAAACTGTAACTGAAATAGAAGCAGAGGAGGTAATAGAGGAGGACGGGACGAAAAGTGAAGGATAAATGTAAAATTTAAAATGTAAAATGTAAAAATGATTGAAAGTAGTGCTATGCAAGTTTTCTAGAAAAACAACATAACTCTTAAAGTAATTATTAATTATAAATTCTACATTTTACATTTTACATTTAAGATGCCTCTTGTATAATAGATAGGTCAAGGGGTGTTTTTTTATGTTGAGAGCAAAAACGAGATGGAAAGTGAATGCGGTTGATGAACAGAAAGCAGCACTATTGGCAGATGAGTTAGGAATAAAACTGTTAGTAGCACAACTATTAGTAAATCGCGGTATAACGACAGTTGAAGCTGCAAGACGATTTTTATATAAAGAGGAAGTTCAGTTTCATGATCCATTTTTATTAGATGGAATGAAGGAAACTGTTGAACGAATTGAACGAGCGATACAGGAACAAGAAAAAATTCTCGTATTTGGTGATTATGATGCTGATGGTGTGAGTAGTACATCAGTTATGATCTTTACGCTGCGGGAAAAGGGAGCTATTTTTGACTTTTATATCCCTAATCGGTTTACAGAAGGATATGGACCTAATGAACCCGCACTAAGATGGGCGAAAGAAGAAGGATATCAGTTAGTTGTTACAGTTGATACAGGTATTTCTGCTGTCCATGAAGCAAAAGTGGCTAAAGAAATTGGCCTTGACTTTATCATTACTGATCACCATGAGCCACCGCCAATATTGCCTGATGCATATAGCATTGTAAATCCCAAAAAGCCTGGTTGCCCTTATCCATTCAAAGGTCTAGCTGGTGTAGGAGTAGCGTTAAAGCTTTCTCAAGCAATTCTGCAACGAGTACCGAAAGAAGTGTTAGATATTGCAGCAGTTGGTACAATTGCTGATTTAGTACCTCTGGTAGATGAAAATCGGTTAATTGCAAAACAAGGAATCGAGCAAATTCAATTTTCGAATAAGCCAGGGATTAAAGCATTAAAAAAAATATGTGGACTAGAGGATAAAACAATTACATCCGAACATATTGGTTTTGCAATTGGCCCTAGAATTAATGCTGCAGGAAGATTGGATTCAGCTGACCCTGCTGTACAATTGTTTATTACAGAAGATCAGGAAGAAGCGGATCATCTTGCCGAAGAGCTCGATGACTTAAATAAAAGCAGAAAAGATTTAGTCAATGATATGGCAAAAGAAGCGATTGATCAAGTTGAACAGCATTATGCTACTGATGACCATCGTGTTTTAATTGTAGCCAAAGAGAATTGGAATGCTGGAGTCATTGGAATCGTTGCTTCGAGGTTAGTTGAAAAATACTACCGTCCAACAATAGTGATGAGTATTGATCCTGAAAAAGGTTTGGCGAAAGGATCGGCACGAAGCATTGAAGGATTTGATATGTTTGAAAATCTCTCAGAGAGTCGAGATATTCTTCCGCATTTTGGAGGACATCCAATGGCCGCTGGACTCACGATGAAAGTTGAGCATATTGATGAACTTCGAAATCGCTTAAATAACATAGCATTTGAAAAACTGACGGCAGAAGATTTCATTCCGGTTACTAATGTAGATTTAGTAACGAGTGTCGATGAAATCTCAATTGATGTAATTGAACAAATTGATCAGCTAGCACCGTTTGGAGTGAGTAATCCTACTCCAAAAATTATGATAGAAAACACAAATATTTCTCAAATTAAGAGAATAGGCAGCGATGAAAATCATCTCAAAATGATTCTTGAAAATTCAGGTTATACAATTGACTGTGTAGGTTTTGGGTTAGGTGAAATTTTTGAACATGTTGTTTCTACAGCTAAAGTATCTGCAATCGGTAAACTTGCCATTAATGAATGGAATGGTCATTGCAAACCACAGTTTTTTCTGGATGATGTAGCGGTAAACGAATGGCAATTGTTTGATTATCGTGGCCGGAGAGATATCACGAAAAGACTAGAAAAGTTACCAAAAGAGAAGCTGACACTTTTATCATTTCAAGAAGAAACGAAAACGAAATTACAATTGACTGCTTTTGAAAATGAGTTTGTCTTAATGAATGAGCTCAATCCAACTCCTGAGCTTACATTGGAAGGTTCATATTTAGTGTTGTTGGACCTACCGGTTGAAATGAAACAATTAGAGCTATTGTTACAGCAGAGTGCTCAGCCAGAACGAATTTATGCAATATTTAACCACGCGGAGGATCACTTTTTTACAACAATACCTGAAAGAGAGCACTTTAAATGGTTCTATGCTTTTTTATTGAAGCAAAAACAGTTAGATCTAAAAAAACATGCAGATCAATTGGCTAAACACAAAGGGTGGACAAGAGATACAATAAAATTTATGACGAAGGTGTTTTTGGAACTGGAATTTGTTACAATAGACAATGGAATTATTTTTGTTGTACAAAATCCAGCTAAAAAGGATCTAGTTCATTCGAGAACATTTAAAATGAAGCAAGAACAAGCAAGATTAGAAAATGAGTTATTTTATTCCTCATATCATGAATTAAAGAACCTGTTTAATAACATAATGTTTACAAATGATAATGTGAAAATAGGATTGTAGTTATATCTAGGAGGAAAATAAATGGATTTTAAAGAGTATATTACAATTGTTCCCGACTATCCAAAAGAAGGGATTAAATTCAAAGATATTACAACATTAATGCAAAACGGTGACGTATATAAAAAAGCAATTGATGAGATGACATCATTTGCAAAAGAAAAGCAAATTGATGTTGTTGTAGGACCTGAAGCGAGAGGGTTTGTCATTGGGTGTCCAATTGCATATTCATTAGGAATTGGATTTGTACCTGTAAGAAAAGAAGGAAAACTGCCTCGTGAGGTTGTGAAAGTTGACTACGGATTAGAGTATGGCAAAGATACACTCACACTCCATAAAGATGCGATTAAACCAGGACAACGAGTATTAATTACTGATGACTTATTAGCTACAGGTGGAACGATTGAAGCAACGATTCAATTGGTAGAAAAATTAGGTGGAGAAGTTGTGGGCATCGCCTTTATGATTGAATTAACCTATTTAGATGGACGAGATAAATTAAAAGATTATGATGTGTACACATTAACGAAATACTAATCTTAAAACGAACAAAGAGTGCTCAATCACAGTGAGTGCTCTTTGTTTTATAATTAAAAATTCAGTCAATTTTTTTGGCTTCTTTTATATAAACATGGTATTTTATTTTTATAAAACTTTTTTATTAGACTCAGTTAAAGAAAATAATAAAGTTCGACAAAATTCGTTTAATTCTCTTTACATGTTGCATAATCTTCATGATAATAAAAAGAAATACAGAAATGGGTATAAGGTGATTCCATGACGATTGATCAATTAATTGCAAAAGCAAGTGAATATCTTTCAAAGGAGCATGTTGCTTTTTTAGAAAGAGCATATAAGTTTGCAGAAGAAGCACATAGTGAACAGTACCGTAAATCGGGGGAGCCGTATATTCTGCACCCTATTCAAGTAGCCGGCATTCTTGTTGAGCTAGAAATGGACCCTAATACTATTGCTGCAGCCTTCCTTCATGATGTAGTGGAAGATACAACAGTTACGCTTGATGAATTGAGAGAAGCATTTAATGAAGAAGTTGCGATGTTAGTAGATGGAGTCACCAAGCTAGGGAAAATAAAATATAAATCAAAAGAAGAACAACAGGCGGAAAATCATCGCAAAATGTTTGTAGCAATGGCGAAAGATATCCGTGTCATTCTCATTAAATTGGCAGACCGCCTTCATAATATGCGCACATTAAAGCATTTACCACCTGAGAAACAAAGACGCATTTCAAACGAAACGTTGGAAATATTTGCGCCCCTTGCTCACCGGCTAGGGATCTCAACAATAAAGTGGGAATTAGAAGATACCGCATTAAGATATCTAAACCCTCAGCAATATTACCGCATTGTTAACTTAATGAAGAAGAAGAGAACAGAGCGTGAGCAATATATTGTTGAAGTTCAAGAAAAAATCCGTGAACGTTTAAATGACGTCGGTATAGAAGCGGAAATTTCCGGCCGTCCAAAACATATCTATAGTATTTATCGTAAAATGGCGCTGCAAAATAAACAATTTAATGAGATCTATGATTTATTAGCAGTACGAATTATTGTTAAAAATATAAAAGATTGCTACGCCTCCCTGGGAATTATTCATACTTGCTGGAAACCGATGCCTGGTCGTTTTAAAGATTATATTGCAATGCCTAAAGCGAATATGTATCAGTCGCTCCATACAACGGTCATAGGACCTAAAGGGGACCCACTTGAAGTTCAAATTCGTTCCGAAGAAATGCACCGTATTGCAGAATTCGGGGTTGCTGCACACTGGGCTTATAAAGAAGGGAAAAGTTACACCCCGAATACGCAGACGCTTGAAAATAAAATGTCATGGTTTCGTGAAATTCTTGAATGGCAAAATGATGCAAATGATGCCCAGGAATTTATGGAGTCGCTCAAAATCGATCTGTTCTCAGATATGGTGTTTGTCTTTACTCCAAAAGGCGATGTAATTGAACTGCCAAGAGGATCAGTTCCTTTGGATTTTGCCTATCGAATTCACTCAGAGATCGGAAATCGCTGCATCGGTGCGAAAGTAAACGGGAAAATGGTCCCGCTCGATCATCAGTTAAAAACAGGTGATATCATTGAAGTAATGACATCGAAGCATTCTTACGGACCTAGCCAGGATTGGATAAAGATTACCCAAAGTTCTCATGCAAAAAATAAAATCCGTCAATGGTTTAAAAAGGAACGCAGAGAAGAAAATGTAGCAAAAGGGAAGGATCTCGTTGAGAAGGAAATAAAAAACCAAGGATTTGAACCGAAAGAAATTCTTATTCCTGAGAACATAGAAACAGTTGTTGATAAATTTAATTTCTCAGGTGAAGAAGATATGTATGCTGCTGTTGGTTATAACGGAATTACTGCAGCACAAATTGCAACACGACTTACAGAAAAACTTCGTAAAAAACGTGGTCAAGAACAGCAGGATCAAAACCTGCTTGAGGCAGTTGCTGACGTTAAGACATATACTCCAAAGAAGAAAACAAGTGTCGGCGTTAGGGTAAAAGGGATCGACAATTTACTAATCCGTTTATCGAAATGCTGTAATCCTGTTCCGGGTGATGATATTGTCGGCTTTATAACAAAGGGCCGCGGTGTATCCATTCACAGGGGGGATTGTCCGAACGTGTTAACCGAAGAAGCTAAACCGCGTCTTTTAGAAGTAGAGTGGGAAGGTAGTAAACAGGAAAGCAAAAACTATAATGTTGATATTGAAATATCAGGTTATGATCGTCGTGGTCTTTTAAATGAAGTATTACAAGCTGTTACAGAGACGAAGACAAATATGAACGCGGTCTCAGGCCGTTCTGACCGGAATAAAATGGCAACGATACTGATGACAATTTCGATTCATAATATCGATCACTTGCATCGTGTCGTTGAACGGATTAAACGAATACCTGATATCTATGCAGTACGAAGAATTATGCAATAAAACTAGATCATAGTCATTGTAGGTGTTTAGGAATGAGAGTAGTTGTACAACGTGCAAAGAATGCCTCAGTAACAGTCAATAAAGAAACTGTTGGACAGATTGAACACGGACTTATGCTGTTAGTTGGTGTTACACATGACGACCAAATGGATGATGTGAAGTTCATTGCTGATAAAGTAGCGAATTTACGAATCTTTGAAGATGAATCTGAGAAGATGAATTTATCGTTATTAGATGTTGGTGGTCAGATTTTATCTGTTTCTCAATTTACTTTATATGGTGATTGTCGCAAAGGAAGAAGACCAAATTTCATGGCAGCTGCAAAGCCCGATTTAGCTCAGGAATTGTATGAAGCGTTTAATCAGGAGCTTCGTGATAAAGGCATCGTCGTTGAAACAGGTGTCTTTGGTGCCATGATGGATGTTAACTTTACGAATGATGGTCCGGTTACTTTGATTGTTGAGAGTTAGTTAGAAGTTAGAAATTGAAAGTTGAAAGTGAAAAGCCTGCCTGTTTGGTGGGTTTTTTCACTGTCTAGCTCGGGCACCAGCGCTTTTCTTGTTTTTTTGTGTTTATTGCAAAAATGTTTCTTTATAGGGAAAGAAATCGTTCATTTTGGTAATCCTAGTAAAAAAGGATGAAAGGTGGAAACGTATTTTGAGGAACAGCAGTAAACAAGAAGGAACAGGGAATGGACATAATCAAGTATTTGGAGTAGATTTTCATGACTTTATTCAAAAGCAAGAAAATAATTCGAATTTCGAGCTTGCTGATGAATTTGGACTATCATTAAGAGGTGTAAAAGAGTTAAAACAACGTCTTGGACGCAACTAACGACAAAATTTTTATCTGGTTATTGACATTGCGTGATTTCACTCGTATGATAGAATACAATTGGAAATAGACAATTTTACATAGTACCGGAAAAACCAATGATAGAGAATAGTAATTAAGATCAAACATGAAAAGAGAGGAAATGTCTTAGGCTGAAAACATTTCTGCATGTTCCTTAATGAAAGAACACTCTTTAGGTTTCACCTCGAACGAGGCTTTTGCTTACTAGTAGGGGATGGACGTATGCAGGCGTTAACTGTTTAAAGTGGAGACAGAATCTTTTGGTTACTCTGTCTCAATTAGGGTGGCACCACGGGTTATTCTCTCGTCCCTGACATTGTTCAGGGGTGGGAGTTTTTTTTATTTCCAGCTCATGTCCCTTGGCGCTTTCGCTTTTCTTTTTTGTTTATTTTTCGTTAAGGAGGTTGATATAAATGAGTATTAATATCCCACGTGGAACACAGGATATTTTACCTGGACAAGTGGAACTATGGCAATTTATTGAGAAGAAAGCTCAAGATATTTGCAGAAGGTATAACTATCATGAAATACGTACTCCGATTTTTGAACACACGGAATTGTTTGCCCGCGGTGTAGGAGATACAACAGATATCGTCCAAAAAGAAATGTATACTTTTGAGGATCGAGGCGGACGCAGTCTTACGTTAAGACCAGAAGGTACAGCTTCGACGGTTCGGGCTTATGTACAAAATAAGCTATTTGGAAGTCCCAATCAGCCAACAAAATTATACTATATAGGACCAATGTTTCGTTATGAACGTCCGCAATCAGGGAGAATGCGTCAATTTGTACAGTTCGGGGTAGAAGCATTGGGTAGTAATGATCCAGCAATTGATGCTGAGGTGATTGCACTGGCAATGGAGTTTTACCGCGAGCTAGGGTTGAAAAACCTGAAACTAGTGATTAATAGCCTCGGTGATAAAGCAAGCCGTCAAGCACATAAAGATGCACTCATTGCTCATTTTCAGCCGAAAATTGAGGAATTTTGTGGGGATTGCCAAACACGTTTAGAAAAAAATCCACTTCGAATCTTGGATTGTAAAAAGGACCATGATCATGAACTAATGAGCAGTGCGCCTTCCATCCTTGATTATTTAAATGTGGAGTCCGAAGCCTATTTTAACAAAGTGAAACAATACTTAAGTGACATGAATATAAGCTTTGATGTTGATGCAAACCTTGTTCGAGGTCTCGATTATTATAACAATACAGCCTTTGAAATTATGATCGATGGCGAAGGCTTTGGTGCGATCACTACGTTAAGTGGTGGCGGCAGATATAACGGACTAGTTGAGGAAATTGGTGGCCCAGAAACACCAGGTATCGGATTTGCCTTAAGTATTGAGCGGTTATTAATGGCCCTGCAGGTGCAAAATATTTCCTTGTCACTCGATGAGGAACTTGATTGTTATGTTGTTGCGATTGGTGAAGAGGCAAAAGATAAAGCTGCCAATTTACTTTTCAAGTTAAGACAAGCAGGAATTACTGCTGATAAAGATTATTTGGACAAAAAGATAAAAGCACAATTTAAAGCAGCTGATAGATTAAAAGCAAAATATACAGCTGTGCTAGGTGAAGATGAGTTAGCAAGCAATAAAATTATTGTGAAAGAAATGGAAACTGGAAGCCAAGAAGAGGTTGCACTTGACCAGTTTATCGTCTACATGAAAGATAAGATCTAAGGGAGGAATAAGAAAAATGATGGGAAGAACACATACTTGTGGAGAAATCGTTGAAAGTACGATTGGAGAAAAAGTTCAGTTAAAAGGTTGGGTACAAACTCGCCGTGATTTAGGACAAGTTATCTTTATTGATCTGCGCGATCGTTCTGGGATTGTTCAAATTGTCTTTAGTCCAGAGGATTCTGAGGAAGCATTAAAAATCGCTGATAAAGTTCGCAGCGAATATGTATTAGATGTAGAAGGTACTGTAGTTGCAAGAGATGCTGAAACAGTTAACGAAAAGATCCCGACAGGAAAAGTAGAGGTACGCGTAAATAAAATTACAATTTTAAACGCTGCAAAAGCATTGCCGTTTCAAATTGAAGATAATACAGGTGTCGCTGAAGATATCCGCTTGAAGTATCGTTACCTTGACCTGCGACGTCCTGAAATGCAAGAAACGTTCAAGCTACGTCACCGTACAACAAAGCTAATCCGTGATTTCTTAGATGAAGCTACATTCTATGAAATCGAAACACCGATGTTAACAAAGAGTACTCCAGAAGGTGCCCGTGATTATTTAGTACCAAGTCGTGTCCATCATGGAGAATTCTATGCTTTACCACAATCACCGCAATTATTTAAACAATTATTAATGGTTTCTGGCTTTGAGCGTTATTATCAAATTGTTCGTTGTTTCCGTGATGAGGATTTACGAGCAGATCGTCAACCAGAATTTACTCAAGTTGATATTGAGACTTCATTTATGGATAAAGAAGATTTACTAGCGATGATGGAAGAAATGATGGCAAAAATCATGAAAGAGACAAAAGGAATCGATATTCAAGTTCCATTTGAGCGTCTTACTTATCATGATGCAATGAACCGTTTTGGTTCTGACAAGCCTGACACACGCTTTGGTTTAGAGCTTGTAGAACTTTCCCATATCGTGAAAGATTGCAAATTAAAAGTATTTACCAATGCTCTTGAAAATGGCGGTATTGTTAAAGGATTAAACGTGAAAGGTGTAGCTGATAAGCTTTCACGTAAAGAAATTGATGATTTAGCTGATTTTGTAGCGATTTATGGAGCAAAAGGCTTAGCATGGCTCAAAGTTGAAGAAGATGCCCTTCGTGGACCGATTGCTAAGTTCTTTACAGAAGAAGAAGTTGCTGCACTAAGAGAAGCATTCAATGCTGAAGTTGGCGATCTATTATTCTTTGGTGCCGATAAAAAATCAATTGTCTTTGATAGTCTTGGTGCTCTTCGTCTTAAATTTGGAAAAGAACTAGGCTTAATCGATCAAGGTAAATTCAACTTCCTATGGGTAACTGATTTCCCACTAGTTGAGTATGATGAGGATGCAAAGCGTTATGTTGCTCTTCACCATCCATTCACAAGCCCTAAGAAAGAAGATTTGGAGCTGTTAGCAACAGACCCAGGAAAAGTACGTGCTGAAGCATATGACCTTGTTTTAAACGGTTATGAGCTTGGTGGTGGTTCACAACGTATTTACCAACGAAACATTCAAGAACAAATGTTTAAAGCATTAGGCTTTTCAGAAGAAGAAGCGCGCGAGCAATTTGGTTTCTTAATGGATGCATTCGAATACGGAACACCTCCACACGGTGGTATTGCCTTAGGTTTAGACCGACTAGTGATGCTTCTGGCCGGCAGAACAAACTTACGTGATACAATTGCATTCCCGAAAACAGCAAGTGCCAGTGACCTACTGACAAACGCACCAAGCGAAGTAAGCGAAGCACAGTTAAAAGAACTAAACCTGCAAATTGTACCAAAGAAGGAAGAGACGAAGGTAACGAATTAATTAGTGTAGAGTTTAGAGTTGTTTGAATGGATTTGCTTCGAAGTTTTTTTAAGAAACATCTTTGTAGTTACAATCGCTAACTCTAAACTCTAAACTCTAAACTATTAACTCTAAACTTTCTGAACTTTCTTCTTGAACTATCTCCAGAAGTGGTGTATAGTTACAATCAATATAAATAAATAGGACTTATCAAGAGTGGTGGAGGGACTGACCCTTTGAAGCCCGGCAACCAGTTTGTTTTTCAAACTAAAGGTGCTAATTTCTGCAGAGCAATGCTCTGAAAGATAAGTGATCGGTGTGAAGAACCCTTTCCTTATCGGAGAGGGTTTTTTTAATAGAATAAAGGAGTGGGGAATTTTGATAGAGATAGGCTTAATTGGACTTGGTACGGTAGGTTTAGGAGTTTTTGAAGGAGTTGCGCAAACAGAAAAAGAGCTGGAACACTCTCTGGGCGATAAAGTCAGAATAAAAAAAATTTTAGTGAAAAATAAATCGAAGAAACGGAACATACATGTTGATGAGTCTATCCTTACCGAAGAAGCAAATGAATTTCTTTCGAACGACTATCATGTTATTTTTGAAGCAATCGGGGGAATTGAACCTGCAAAAAGCTATATTCAATATTATTTACAAAAAGGAATTCCGGTCATTACTGCAAATAAAGAATTAGTCGCTAAGCATGGACAACAACTAGAGCAGGTGGCGATTCAAAACAATACGTTTTTTGGTTACGAAGCAGCTGTAGCAGGAGGCATTCCAATCGTTAATGTGCTAAGGAGTAATTTGCAGTGGGGTACAGTAGAAAAGGTATCAGGAATCATTAATGGCACGACAAATTATATTCTTACTGAGATGAATGAAAAAGGAAGAGATTTTCCAGATGTATTAAAAGAAACTCAGCAGTTAGGCTACGCTGAGGCTGATCCAACTGATGATATCCATGGTTACGATGCTTGGTACAAAATTCGAATACTAGGTCGTTTGTGTTTTGGCTATTGGCCACAGGAAAACAATATTACCGTTAAAGGAATTTCAGAAGTGAAAGCTTGGCAGGTGGAAATGGCAAAAGAGTTAGGTCTTACACTAAAACTAGTGGCAGAAGCATCTTTTAATGGGGAGAATATTGTAGGTTCTGTTAAACCAAGCTTTTTAACAAGTGAGCATCCATTACATCAGATTAATGGTGTCACAAATGCTGTTTCACTTACAATTAATCCAATCGGGGAGCTCTTAGTAGCGGGGCCTGGTGCTGGAAAAGGGCCAACTTCTGCAAGTATGATTGAAGATTATCTTCATCATTTCCAAAAAAAGCAGTATCAATCTTTGAAAAAGAGAACTTTACCGATTGCTTCTGAGATGAGCCAAGTTCTAATCTTTGTACAGGATCATATCCAGCGTAATGAATTGGAAGCAGTACTGGATAGTAGTTCTGTTGCTGATTCCTATATCTATGAATACAAAGGAGTATCCTGTTGGCTCGTCACGGTATCAGAATTGGAATTGGAAAAACTAGAAGATGCAAATCAAATTCATTACTATCCTGTTTATGGAAATTGGGAACCTAGTAAAGTGGCAGTCATAAATTAGATCTTAAGCTGCTTAAAGCTTTCGATGAGGTCTGTAGGTGCTTCTTTCACACATAAGGAACGAACACCCTGATTTGTATGTAAATAGAGGAAACCAAATTCAGTTGCAATTGGCCGATAAGACATATCATAGACATGGTTAATAGAGTATTGTGCATCTTTAAGTAAAATTGCATGTTCATATAATTTAATGTGATACCAATCTTCAATTGTTTGTTTGGAAGTCCAGCCAATTTCCTGGCGTATTTCAACATAAGGATGAGCCATAATGAATTTCATTGATTTTCACCTCCTTATTAGTAAGGATAAAAAGTTTTAATAAAAAAAGCAATGAAACCTATTTTTTATAAGCTTATTTTTTGAAAAAAATGTGATTTTCATCCAAAGAAGAGTATTGCTATGAAAGGGCTTTCATGCTATTATTTACTTAATACTTTAAGAGTCCTAAGATGTACGTAGGATACTGTACGTTTTGAGCCAACAGTATAAACTTAGGGAGTTGGATGTTTCGATATCGGATTACAAGCCTTGAAAGCGGGAGGAAGTAAGAAAGATTGAACCTGGCACCCACCTGCTCATGCAGGTTCAAAACAAAAGTTTGTACGGCATGAATTGGGACTCTTACCCCATACATAGACAAAGCTTTGCACGGGAAGTGCAGGCTTTTTTTTTCTTTTTGTATATGCTATAGTCAAAATCATGTGAAAAGGACATCCTAGAACTAACAATAGGATGATTGGAAGGGGTAAGAGAAAAAAATGCTACATCAATTTTCAAGAAATGAATTAGCAATTGGTCATGATGGACTGGAAGTATTAAAAAATAGTACTGTAGCTGTTTTAGGAATTGGAGGAGTGGGATCTTTTTCAGCAGAAGCTCTGGCACGGTCAGGAGTTGGACGTTTAATTCTAGTTGATAAGGATGATGTTGATATTACAAATGTAAACAGACAAATTCATGCCTTATTATCAACAGTTGGTCAGCCAAAAGTTGATCTTATGAAAGAACGAATTGCTGATATTAATCCAAATTGTGAAGTTGTTGCTCTAAAGATGTTTTATACAGAGGAAACATACGAAAAATTCTTTGAATATAACCTTGATTTTGTTGTCGATGCTTCGGATACGATCATATATAAGATACATTTAATGAAGGAGTGCTTAAAAAGGAAAATTCCGATTATTTCTAGTATGGGAGTGGCGAATAAGCTAGATCCGACTCGTTTAAGAATTGCCGATATTTCTAAAACGAGTTACGATCCAATTGCTAAAGTTATTCGTACAAAATTAAGAAAACAAGGGATTCATAAAGGAATTCCGGTTGTATTCTCGGATGAACAACCAGTTAAAATCAGAGAGGATATCCGTAAAGAAATTGTACCGGACGCTTCAGAAGACTCACCAATACGCAAGGCAAAAATGCCACCGTCATCAAATGCATTTGTTCCCTCTGTATCGGGTTTAATAATGGCAGGTCACGTCGTAACTACTTTATTGAAGGATATTAAAATTGAACGAATACGTAGCTAGAAGCAAAAAATAAGCAACAGAAAATGAAAATTTCTGTTGCTTATTTTGCTAACTTTTCCAGATTGCCGTTTTTATCCATTCTGAATTTTGGTGGTGTAAATTCTTCATCTTCTTGAAGAATGGCCATTCTACGGGCACGATTCATAATTTGAATAAGTGATTGATAATCTTCTTCGATAACACTATGATCTTTCTCGAGTTGCTGCAGTTGAGTTTCTAGTTCTTTATTTTTTGTTAAGAGCTCAAGGTTTTCTTTTAATAATTTCTCATTTTCTTTTTTAAGATTTTGAGGTGAATGTTGACCATTGTTTAAGTTTTGTAAAAAACGGATTACATCTTGCATTGTAATAGTTGACTCGCTTTTTGTAATAACTTCTGGTATCTGCATAGTAGAATTATTTACAGGATTCACATTGGGCTCTTCACTATATGAACTTTGAAATTGATTCGTTTGTTTTGGTACTGTTACAGCTGAGTAAGACATGTTTCTTTTTAGTTCTTTGCGCTGTTTTTTTGCTAGTTTAATCGCATCCTCATATCTGTTACGAACAACAGCATTCCAACGGAATCCACAAGCTGCAGAGGTTCGATTTAATGCATCACCTACCTCATCAAAAGCTTTTAATTGCGTTCCACCCTCACGGATATGACGAAGTACAGTTTCAGCAAGCAGTAAATCATCCTCATGTGACCAAGCATCTTGTCTCACTTTCATAGTTTTGCTTCACTCCTTTAGTAAATGTATGTTTAAGATTACTATTTCCAAAAAAAAAACATAATATACCAGTGTGATAGGAAAAATAATAGAAACAATGTAAAAAATGGGTTAAAAGTTAATAGTGAATTTAGAATTTAGAATTTAGAATTGGTGTGGTGGGGATTAAAAAAAAAACAAGCACTTCCGTTTTTTGGAAGTGCTTGTTTTTTATTCTTCTCTTTTTTTTCTTTCGTTAAAATAGTCCAGGCGTTTTTGGATCGTTTTTTCGTAGCCGTATGTTGTTGGATTATAGAATGTTTTCTTTGTTAAGTGATCAGGTAAATATTGTTGCGGGACATAACCATTTTCATAATTATGTGGATATTTATAATCAATACCATGGCCTAATTCCTTTGCTCCTTTATAATGAGCATCTCTTAAATGTAGGGGAACTTGTCCGCTTTTTTCTTTTTTTACAGTAGCTAATGCTTCGTCAATCCCTGTAATTACCGCATTACTTTTTGGTGCTGTTGCGAGATAGAGAGCGGCTTCAGCAAGTGGCAGTCTTGCTTCAGGCATCCCGATTAAATCAACTGCATAAGCAGCTGCCTGTGCTATCAAAAGAGCGTTAGGATCAGCTAAACCGATATCTTCAGCAGCATGGACATACAGTCTTCTAGCAATAAAGCGTGGGTCTTCGCCGGCATAGATCATTTTTGCAAGCCAGTATAGGGTTGCATCAGGGTCAGAACCACGAATACTTTTAATGAAAGCAGAGATCGTATCGTAGTGATTATCTCCTTTTTTATCATATTGGAGTACTCGTTTCTGGATGGATTGCTCTGCAACATCCAGCGTAATGTCAATAATGCCTTCTTTATTTTTATTTGTTGTTAATACTGCAAGTTCAATCGCATTTAAAGCTGTTCTTGCATCACCATTAGCGATATTTACAAGATGATCAAGTGCTTTATCATGGATTTTTATTGAATAATTTCCGAAGCCACGTTCTTTATCTGAAATAGCAGTAAGGATAATTTTGCGAATACTTTCATCACTAAGTGGCTCCAATTTAAAAAGACGTGAGCGAGAAAGAAGGGCGGGATTAATTTCAAACATTGGACTTTCTGTTGTAGCTCCGATTAAAATAATTGTTCCATCTTCAACATAAGGGAGGAGAGCGTCCTGTTGCCCTTTATTAAATCGATGAATTTCATCTATAAATAAGACGGTTCTTTTGTCATAAAGATTAAGAAGTTCCTTCGCTTCCTGTGTTACCTTTCTTATATCATTTACACCTGAAGTAACAGCATTTAGTTGTTCGAAATGAGCAGATGTTGAGTTTGCAATCACTTTTGCTAATGTTGTTTTCCCAGTTCCAGGCGGTCCAAAGAAAATCATTGGTGTCAATCTGTCTGCTTCGATCGCTCTCCGTAACAATGTACCTTCACCTATAATATGCTCCTGGCCAATTACTTGATCAATGGTTTGGGGTCTCATCCGATTTGCAAGTGGTCCAATATGTGCTTTTTTTTCATTGGTCGAATAATTAAATAAATCCATTCATAACCAGTCCTTTAATCGTCGTAAATTACTTGCAGAATACAATAGCGTAGTTGAAAATGCAAGAATGATTGATTTCATGGTATAATAGCACAGACTTACAATAATAGACTAGTTTAGAAGTTGAATTCCAGGTACAGATAGAGGATTAGTATTTGAATATAGAGAATAGTCTAGTATGATGAGATGAGAGAAGGGAAAATATGGATAATGTAAAGCTTTTGCTTTATCGTTGGTTCTTTTTTGTGGTTGGTTTGATGTTCATGTCCTTTGGTGTTGTGCTTATGATTAAAGCTGATATCGGAAGTGCTCCTTGGGATGTTCTTCATATTGGTTTATACAAACAACTAGGTTTAACAATTGGTACATGGTCAATCATAGTAGGATTTTGTATAATTGCTGTAACAACCATGTTATCAAAAAAGAGACCACAATTAGGTGCGTTTTTAAATATGCTACTAGTTGGTATATTTATTGATTTATATATGCTGATTCCATGGTTAGTTACACCTGAACTATTTTTATGGAAATTGATCATGCTTTTGGCTGGAATTATCATTTGTGGATATGGAATTGGTTTATATATTGCCCCGCAGTGTGGTGCGGGACCACGAGATAGTCTCATGTTAGCCTTAACAGAGAAAACTGGCTGGAAAGTCCAGTGGGTTCGAGGTGTTATGGAAATTTTTGTTTTGGCTGCCGGTTGGCTTTTAGGTGGCCCGGTATTTATCGGTACGATTATATTTTGTGTAAGCATAGGGTCAGTTGTTGGGTATACATTACCACGCTGTCAAAAACTTGTAGACCGAATAATCGAAAGAGGTGTTGGAGTTGAAAATATCAACAAAGGGACGCTACGGATTAACGATCATGATGGCGTTAGCAAAGAAATACGGTGAAGGACCAGTTTCATTAAAATCAATTGCAAAAGATCATGATTTGTCTGAACATTATTTGGAGCAACTCATTGCCCCACTTCGAAATGCTAGTCTTGTGAAAAGTGTCCGAGGAGCATATGGGGGATATATGTTAACGAAGGAACCTGATCAGATTACTGCTGGAGATATTATCCGAGTGTTAGAAGGACCAATTAGTCCTGTTGAAGTGATGGATGATGAAGAACCGGCAAAACGAGATTTATGGATTAAAATTAGAGATGCTGTTAAGGACGTGTTAGATAGTACGACACTATCAGACTTAGCCAATTATGAAGATACAGGAGATCAAGAGTACTTTATGTTTTACATTTAAAAATTTATAATGTAAAATGTAAAATTTAAAATTAAGAATGATTGTAAGATTCTCGGGGAAGAAATAGATTTGTATATCTTTAAAGAAATTTTACATTTTACATTTTTAATTTTACATTTAAATTTTACATTTTATTGAAGGTGAAGGAATGGAACGAATTTATTTGGATCATGCGGCAACATCTCCTGTTCATCCGCAGGTCGTTGAAGTAATGCTTCCTTATTTAACTGAACACTTTGGAAATCCATCTAGCATTCATCAGTTTGGCAGGAGGGCACGCCAAGCTGTAGATGAGGCTAGGAGAACGATTGCTAATAGCATAAATGCCAGTGATAGTGAGATTATCTTTACAAGTGGCGGGACGGAAGCAGATAATATGGCAATTATTGGTTACATGCATGCCAATCAAGATCGCGGGAAACATCTCATTACCTCTGCTGTTGAACATCATGCTGTTTTGCATACTTGTAAACACCTGGAAGAGACTGGATTTGAGGTTACGTATTTACCAGTAGATGAAACTGGGAAGATTTCAATAGAGGATCTAGAGCAATCTGTCCGTGAAGATACAATTCTTGTCTCAATTATGTATGGAAATAATGAGGTTGGGACACTTCAACCGATTAAAGAAATTGGCTCTTATCTGAAGGATAAAAACATTGTCTTCCATACTGATGCTGTTCAAGCCTATGGAACGGTCGAGATTGATGTGCAAGATCTCAATGTACAATTTTTATCTGTGTCAGCTCATAAAATTAATGGGCCAAAAGGTATCGGGTTCTTGTATGCCTCCAAAAATAGTAAACTAGCCCCTACTCTTTTTGGTGGGGAGCAAGAACGAAAACGACGTGCAGGTACAGAAAATGTGGCGGCAATTGTTGGCTTTCAAGAAGCGGTTAAGCTCGTGCAGGAAAAAATGACCGAGAAAAGATCAGAGTATGAAGTTTTTCGAAAACGGATCCTAGACATTTTTGGTGAGGAAAATATCGATTGTATTGTTAATGGGAATGAAATTGAACATTTACCGCATGTTTTAAACATTAGTTTTCCAGGGGTACAAACGGAATCGCTGTTAGTGAATCTTGATTTGGCTGGAATTGCTGTATCGAGTGGATCGGCATGTACAGCAGGAACAGTTCAACTATCCCATGTGCTAAGTGCCATGTTTGAAGATAAAAATCGGATCTCCTCTTCAATACGATTTAGCTTTGGATATGGAAATACGATGGAACAAATAGAAAAAGCGGCAAATGAAACAGTCAAAGTAGTAAAGCGAATTAAGGAAATGTAAGGAGGTGTAGACATGAATAACAGTCATCATGAAAAGGCACCGAAGGATACAAGAGTCGTAGTTGGCATGTCCGGAGGAGTTGACTCCTCTGTTGCTGCATATTTACTAAAGCAGCAAGGCTATGATGTGATCGGTATCTTTATGAAAAACTGGGATGATACAGATGAATTTGGTGTTTGTACAGCAACTGAGGATTACAATGATGTAATCGCTGTCTGCAATCAAATCGGTATTCCCTATTATGCCGTTAACTTTGAAAAAGAATATTGGGACAAAGTTTTTACGTATTTTCTTGAGGAGTACAAAGCAGGAAGAACGCCTAATCCTGATGTCATGTGCAACAAAGAAATTAAATTTAAAGCATTCTTGAAGCATGCGCTCTCTTTAGGTGCTGACTATTTAGCAACTGGTCATTATGCACGCGTGGAATTCCAGAATGGTGAATACAAAATGCTTCGAGGTGTAGATTCGAATAAAGATCAAACGTATTTTTTAAATGCATTAGGTCAAGAACAACTATCAAAGACGATGTTTCCAATTGGTGATCTGCCCAAGGCAGATGTGCGGAAAATTGCCGAGGAAGCAGGCCTTGCTACTGCGAAAAAGAAAGACAGTACAGGAATCTGCTTTATCGGAGAGCGGAACTTCAAAGAATTTTTAAGCTCTTATTTGCCAGCTCAACCTGGAGAAATGCAAACTCTTGAAGGTGTTGTGAAAGGGAAGCATGATGGTTTAATGTATTACACGATTGGTCAGCGTCATGGCTTAGGCATTGGCGGTTCTGGTGAGCCCTGGTTTGTCGTTGGAAAAAACCTTGAAGAGAATGTACTTTATGTAGAGCAGGGTTACCATCATCCTAGTCTATATTCAGAAGGATTAATTGCTACAGATGTTAACTGGGTCAGTGATCAGCCTGTTGAAAAAGTATTTACATGTACTGCAAAGTTCAGGTATCGGCAACCAGACCAAGGTGTAACCGTTTATTTGAAGGAAGATAATCAAGTAGAAGTCATATTTGATGAGCCGGTTCGAGCAGTAACACCTGGACAAGCTGTTGTGTTCTATGACGGGGAAGCGTGCCTTGGTGGGGGAACCATCGATATCATTATGAAAGATAAGAATAACCGAAACACCTGATACATTTTGTATGAGGTGTTTTCCTTTTTGGACCATTCTTTTGGTATACTCTAGAGAGGTAAATGTTAAGAGATAGGGAGTGTAATAAGTATGACTGATAAAAACCAATTAGGTGTGAAATACATGCAAGAAGGTAAGCTTGAAGAAGCAGCAAAATTATTTAATGAAGCGATAGAAGAAAACCCGAAAGATGCGATCGCTTATACAAATTTCGGAAATCTATTAGCGATGGTTGGGGAGTTAGAAAAAGCGATTACCTTTTTTGAGAAGGCAATTGGACTTGATGAGAAAATAGCAACAGCCTATTATGGCGCTGGAAATGCGTTTTATAATTTAGGTCAGTTCAAAGATGCCATAGATATGTATCGAAACGCACAAAGTAATGGATTAGAAGAAGGAGATCTCTTTTTTATGTTAGGGATGTCTTTCTATCAACTTGGCGATCTTGTACGTTCATTACCGAATTTACAACGTGCAGTAGAAATAAATGGTGAGGATGTCGATGCGAAATTTCAATATGGCCTATGCTTAGCTCAATTAGAACACATTGATGAAGCGATTACTCAACTAACTGACGTGATCAAGCGAGATGATCAGCATGCGGATGCTTATTTTAACTTAGGTGTTGCCTATGTTTATAAAGATAAGCCAGAGGAAGCTTTACAAATGTTCACAAAAGCAACCGAAATTCAACCAGATCATCTATTAGCAGGGAATGGAAAGAAACAAATCGAAGAAGCGCTCTCGAAGTAATGGAGTGATACATGATGGAAACGGTTGAAGAAAATCAAAAGTATATAAAAGGTGAGCTTATTCACCTTATTTTTTATAATGATGAAAATTTTTATACCGTTGCAAAAATAAAGATCATTGATACGACCGAAACGTTTACAGAGAAAGAAGTTATTGTAGTAGGTGCTATGCCTCGTCTTGAGGAGCATGAAGTGTACTTATTCTTTGGCCATTTTAAGGACCATCCTAAGTTTGGCAAGCAGTATCAAGTCGAGCAGTTTCGCAAGGATGTTCCTCAAACAACACAAGGGATTATCCAATATTTATCAAGCGACCGGTTTCAAGGTGTTGGAAAAAGAACAGCTGAAAATATTGTGAAAGCCTTAGGGGAAAGAGCGATCTCAAAAATTCTCGAAAACCCGGATGTGTTAGAGGAAGTTCCGAAACTATCTAAAGAAAAAGCAAAGCATATCTATGATAAGTTAGTTGAGCAGCAAGGGATTGAACAAGTGTTAATTGCCCTTTCTGAATACGGTTTTGGTTTGCAATTATCGATGAAAATATATCAAGTATACAAAGAGCAAACATTAAGTGTCATCCAATCCAATCCATACAAACTGATTGAGGATGTTGAGGGAATTGGTTTTCGTAAAGCTGATACATTAGGAGCAGCCCTGGGGATTTCAGGAAGTCATCCTGATCGTATTAATGCTGCCTGCTTATATGTTCTTAACGAAACAGCTCATCAAGAAGGTCATATCTTCCTTGAGACAAAAGAATTAATTACCTCAGTTGTAGAATTACTGAATTCCAATAGTCATGCAATTATTGAAACGGATATTGCTGAACAAATAATTATTCTTGGTGAAGAAGGAAAAATTCTCGTTGAAGAAGATCGAACATATTTACCCTCACTCTATTATGCTGAAAAAGGGCTTGTTACGAATATTAAACGCGTGATGGATCAAACATTTGAGAATGGAATTCCAGAATCCGAATTTCTAAAAGCGCTCGGTGAATTAGAGGAAAGGCTTCAAATTGAATATGCAGAATCACAAAAGGATGCCATTAAGCAGGCCTTGTATTCTCCTATGATGGTCCTTACAGGAGGCCCAGGGACAGGTAAAACAACTGTCATAAAGGGAATTGTGGAAACGTATGCGAACCTCGAAGGAATTTCACTTGACGTCAATCAATATAATCGGGACAACCCTTTTCCAATCCTACTTGTTGCACCGACTGGGAGAGCAGCAAAACGAATGAGTGAAGCGACAGGTTTGCCTGCTTATACGATTCATCGTTTGTTAGGCTGGAAGGGTGGTCAAGGTGGGTTTGAAAAGGATGAAGAGAATAAGCTGGATGGTTCACTGATTATTGTCGATGAGGTTTCAATGGTCGATATTTGGTTAGCAAATCAATTATTTAAATCATTACCTGACACCATTCAAGTTATCTTAGTTGGTGACCAGGATCAGCTGCCATCAGTAGGGCCAGGGCAAGTGTTAAGTGATTTATTACGTTCAAAAGTTGTTCCAACGGTTGAATTAACCGATATTTACCGTCAGGCAGAAGGTTCATCGATTATTCAATTCGCTCACGATATAAAAAATGGTCAACTGCCAGAGGATTTGAAAGGTGCTAAGACGGACCGGCGCTTTTTCCCATGTCATCAAGATCAAGTGCTTGATGTCGTTGAGCAGGTTTGTGCAAAC
Organism: Anaerobacillus sp. MEB173; assembly: GCF_052119505.1. Taxonomy (NCBI): domain Bacteria; kingdom Bacillati; phylum Bacillota; class Bacilli; order Caryophanales; family Bacillaceae; genus Anaerobacillus; species Anaerobacillus sp. MEB173. The sequence goes on along the minus strand of NZ_JBJMAU010000002.1, from coordinate 388,105 downwards.
GCATTTGCCAAAGGTTACTTAGCCAAAGATATACAAGTGTTAGCTCCGATGTATCGGGGAAGCGCTGGAATTGAGCGCTTAAATACAATGCTTCAGCAGCTGTTTAATCCACCATCAGAACAAAAGCGGCAAATTGAGTTTGGTGATCTCGTGTATCGTGTCGGGGATGTTGTGTTACAGCTAGTTAACAATCCTGAAGAACAAGTATTTAATGGTGATCGAGGTGAAATTGTTGCGATTTTTACTGCGAAAGAAAATGTAGATAAAGAAGACCTCCTTGTTATTTCGTATGATGGAATAGAAGTAAGTTATCGAAAGCATGAATTAAATCAAATTACACATGCTTATTGCTGCTCGATTCATAAGTCCCAAGGAAGTGAATTTCCTATCGTCATCATGCCGATTGTCAAAGGATATTATCGGATGCTAAAGCGGAACTTAATCTATACTGGTGTAACAAGAGCAAAACAATATTTAATTATTTGCGGTGAAATTGAAGCCCTTCAAACTGCTGTAGGGAGGCAGGATGAGTCGTTACGAAACTCTATGCTGACTATTAAGCTACAGGAAGTATTGGTTTTACCTGTAAATAAGAACTAATGGAAAAATACCACTAGCATGGCTTTGATTGAATCGTTAACACTATTAATGTTCGGAAAGTTACCTCTAAAGGGGCGATGACCTTTGCGAACATATTCATTAATTCATGAACTAGCTGTTTTCGATATTTCGAATGGTGAAGAAATTGGAAAAATTATCGATTTGTTTTTTGATGAAAACAGTCGTGTAACAGGTTTATTAATGGATAAAAAAGGCTGGTTAAACAGTGATATGTTTGTTCCTTTACATGCGATACAATCAATCGGACAAGATGGAGTGATGGTAAAAGAGAAATGTTTACTTGAAAACTTCAGCAAAAGTAAGCATGTATTTCATTCACTAAAGCACAAAGATGGAATCGTTGGAAAACCGTTGGTAACTGCTGAGGGCGAGAAACTCGGATTGGTAGAAGATGTATATTTTCTTGAAGAAAAGGGGACAATTATAGGGTATGAAGTAACAGATGGATTATTTGCCGATTTAATTGAGGGAAGAAAGGTTGTAAAAACCGATGATCCTCTATTAATTGGTGAAGATATCCTAGTCGTTAATATCAACCCTTAGGAGGAGGAGCCCTTTTGCGTTGTCCGAATTGTAAAGCGAAAGATATCGGAAAGATAGGAACAAACCAGTATTATTGTTGGCACTGTTTTATCGAGTTATCCATTGTAAACGGAAAGTTTTCTCTCCATCAAGTAGAAGAGGACGGCAGTTTAAGTTCTTTGGATGATTTATTTGAAGGCGAAGACATGAGTGTAGAAATGTAAACAGCCTGAATGTACAATTGATGAATGGTGGTGAAATAGCACATGCGTAGAGCAATCACATCTTTACTGACTATGGGGATTGGTGCTGCAGCATATTCATTAAGGGATCGTCGTAACCGAAAACGGTTTATGCAAACGATGCAACCGATCATGAACAATGTTGAAGAGATGATTCCAAAGAGAAGAATTAGAAAAATGCGTAAACGTTTAGTTCGAGCTATTTCATAATATCGGGGATGTCTCATAAGTGACAGCTCTCCTCGAACGCTTACAAAATATTGAGGTTCCATCACGAATTAACTTCTATATTTTGTGGTCGAGGTGACTGTTACTTTTTTTGTGACATCTCTTTTATGTAATATAAGTTTTTCTTTATAGAATTAATTTCCTCTGTACAAACTAATGATGGAGGGTTATCTATGATGAAAAAATCAAGTTTACAATGGCTTATCCAATTAGGTATTATTCTTATGATATTTTTATGTGGATATGTGTTGATGTTATTAGCTCCATTATGGCAACCAATCCTACATGTAGCAATTAAGGTAGCTGTTCCTTTTTTAATTGCCGGGTTAATTACATATATTCTTCATCCGATCGTTGAACAATTGCACAATATGGGGTTGAAAAGGCCAGTAGCCGTTCTCCTTATTTTTCTCCTTTTTATTGCAGCTTGTAGCTTTTTATTGGTAAAAGGAACACCCTATTTTGTTGCCCAAGTACGAGATTTAGGTGACAACATTCCAATTTTCATTGAAACATACCGTACATGGGTAGGTGAATTTAATGAACAGACCGCTTCACTGCCTGAAGGGTTCCACCAACGGGCTGATGAATGGTTAGCAGGTGTTGAAACGGCAGTTGCAGAATGGTTATTATTGGCTGTTACGGCCCTTAAAGGGATTTTTGATTACTTTTTGATTTTAATCATTGTCCCGTTTCTTGTGTTTTATTTGTTAAAAGACTTTCAATTGCTAAAAAAAATAAGCTGGTATCTTACACCTAGAAAATGGCGTGAATCAGGGCGTTTGCTTATTCGTGATATTGATACGTCATTAGGCAATTATATCCGTGGACAGATTCTAGTATGTCTTACTGTTGGAATCATCGCATCCATTGGGATGTTAATAATCGGGATGCCTTATCCAATTTTATTAGGGGTATTTATAGGAATGACTAATATTATTCCTTATTTTGGCCCAATTATTGGAGCAATTCCTGTATTAATTATTGCTCTTACTGTCTCTTTTCAAATGGTTTTAATGGCGTTAGCGGTAAATTTTACGATTCAATTAATTGAAGGTAATATTTTATCACCTTTAATTGTTGGGAAAAGCCTACATATGCACCCGGTTATTATCATGTTTGCTCTCATTTTAGGTGCAGAGGTGGCAGGCGTGATTGGATTAATCTTATCAGTTCCGATTATAGCGATTATCAAAGTCATATTTGTTCATGTGAAAATGCATGTGATGAGCGAATATTGACATTGTTTGTCGTAATTACTATAATTACTATTAATTGAAAAAAGAAAAATTAATGATGGAAAGAGTATGTTAAAGCCCATCTTGCATGAAAGTGCTTACACAGAGAGGAATTTCCAAGGCTGGAAGAAATTCTAGATGAAGATTAACAGAAAGCTACTCCAGAAAGCAGTTAATACCTGCCGTTTTCGCCACGTTACGGTGTTTAAGTGATGGACGCATATACACGTTCATAACTAGGGTGGTACCGCGTGAGATACTCTCGTCCCTTTTTTGGGAGGGAGTTTTTTTGTGTGGGAAAACACAGAGAAGTAATTAATGTAGAATTTAGAATTTAGAATTAATTAATTGATTGCTTCTCAGCGGTGTTCTAAAAACCACCCAGTTCAACCCCAAAAAATAATTCTAAATTCTAAATTCTAAATTTAATTGGAGGTTTTAGTATGAAGCAGTTAACATCAGCGCAAGTGAGACAAATGTTTCTAGACTTTTTTAAGGAAAAAGGACATGATGTAGAGCCATCAGCATCACTTGTTCCTCATGAGGATCCGTCGTTATTATGGATTAATAGTGGTGTTGCTACACTAAAAAAATATTTCGATGGACGAGTAATTCCGGATAATCCAAGAATTACAAATGCTCAAAAATCAATTCGTACAAATGATATTGAAAATGTAGGAAAAACGGCAAGACATCATACATTCTTTGAAATGTTAGGAAATTTCTCAATCGGTGATTATTTTAAAGAAGAGGCAATTGAATTTGCCTGGGAATTCTTAACGAGTGACCGTTGGATTGGGTTTGACCAAGAACGACTAACTGTTACCGTTCATCCTGAGGATGATGAAGCGTATGACTACTGGCATAAAAAAATTGGGTTAGAAAAAGACCGTATTATTCGTTTGGAAGGAAACTTCTGGGATATCGGTGAGGGACCAAGTGGACCGAATACGGAAATTTTCTATGATCGTGGTGAAGCATATGGAAATGATTCGAATGATCCGGAATTATATCCTGGTGGTGAGAATGATCGTTATTTAGAAGTTTGGAACCTAGTATTTTCTCAATTTAATCATAATTCAGATGGTACATACACACCGCTTCCTAAGAAGAATATAGATACAGGTGCAGGATTAGAACGCTTAGTGTCTATTCTTCAAGACGCACCAACAAACTTTGATACTGACCTATTTTTGCCAATCATTCGTGCAACAGAAGAGATTTCAAATGTACAATACGGTGAAAATAAAGATATAGATGTATCATTCAAAGTGATTGCCGATCATGTGCGTACAGTAAGCTTTGCGGTAGGTGATGGAGCACTTCCATCGAATGAAGGTCGTGGTTATGTATTACGTCGATTACTTCGTCGGGCGGTTCGATATGCAAAATTAATTAACATTCATCGACCGTTCATGTATGAACTTGTTCCCGTTGTTGGTGAAATTATGGTTGATTACTATCCGGAAGTCAAAGAGAAGACGGATTTTATCCAAAAGGTGATCAAAAACGAAGAAGAGCGATTCCATGAAACATTAAATGAAGGACTAGCTATTTTGACAAAGGTTATTGAGCAAGTAAAAGAAGAAGGAAATAAAGTAATTCCTGGTCGTGATGTGTTCCGTTTATATGATACGTATGGATTCCCGGTAGACCTTACTGAAGAATATGTGGAAGAGCACGGCTTTACGATTGATCGTGAAGGATTTGAGCAAGAAATGGAAGTACAGCGTGAACGTGCACGATCAGCAAGACAAGAAGTCGATTCGATGCAAGTCCAAGATAGTGTTCTAGGCGAAATTAAGGTAAGTAGTGAGTTCGTCGGTTACGAGGGATTAGAAGCGACATCAACAGTCCTAACAATGATGAAGGATAAGCAAGTAGCCAACGAAGTTCAAAAGGGAGAAAAAGCTCAAATCATCCTAGATGTGACTCCATTCTATGCTGAAAGTGGGGGACAAGTTGCTGACCAAGGTGAGCTAATTGGTAATGGGGTGAAGGCAAGAGTAGAAGACGTTCAAAAAGCACCAAATGGTCAAAACCTCCACACTATTGAGGTAATTGAAGGTATACTAACAACTGGGGCGAAACTTGAAGCAAAGATTGACCAAAACAGCCGTTTAGGAATTATCAAAAACCATACAGCTACCCACTTATTACACCGAGCTTTAAAAGATGTACTTGGTGAACATGTAAACCAAGCGGGATCATTAGTTGCACCTAATCGTTTACGCTTTGACTTCTCTCATTTTGGTCAAATTTCGCAAGAGGAATTGGCAAAAATTGAGGAGATTGTAAATGATAAAATTTGGAAAGCTATATCAGTCAATATTGAACATAAAGGAATTGATGAAGCAAAACAAATGGGCGCAATGGCTTTATTTGGAGAGAAATATGGTGATGTAGTTCGTGTCGTCCAGGTTGGCGGCTACAGTCTGGAGCTTTGTGGTGGATGTCATGTGAAAAACACTGCTGAAATCGGCTTGTTTAAAATTGTCTCAGAAGGTGGAATTGGTGCGGGTATACGCCGTATCGAGGCAGTTACTGGTCAAGGGGCGTATCAGTTTATGAACAGTCAATTAGATCTACTAAAAGAGGTGGCTACTTCACTTAAGGCAAATATTAAAGATGTACCAGCCAGAGTTGAGGCATTAAAAGGACAAATTCAACAATTAGAACGTGAAAATGAATCTTTAGCAGCAAAAATGGGCAACATTGAAGCTGGGAGTCTAATTGATTCAGCAATCACTGTAAATAATGTATCAGTTATTGCAAAAAAGGTAAGTCTGTCTGATATGGATAGTATAAGAAACCTTGTTGATACGTTAAAAACAAAGTTAGGTACAGGTATTGTTATCCTTGGCGGTGCTAACAATGGTAAGGTAAATCTTGTAGCGGGTGTAACGAAGGATCTTGTAGAACAAGGGTATCATGCTGGAAAGCTTGTTAAGGAAGTTGCCAGCCGATGCGGCGGTGGCGGTGGCGGCCGACCTGATATGGCTCAAGCAGGAGGAAAGAATCCTGAGCAATTAGATGCTGCACTTGAGGCAGTTCCAGAAATATTACAAAAGTAAAGAAGTGCATTTTACTTTTCAAATAGAGCGAGAATTGAATGGATGCCTAAAGAAGTCAGCGAATGAAAGTTCTAAATTAGTTTCCTAATTCAACTTTAAATAGTGTACAATGAAAGGAAGGAATAGTTGGAAATAATTCCTGAACCTTTCAGGAATAAAGTTAAATAAGGCTCAATTTTGCAGTCTAAGAAAGAGGTGTGTGTGTGATGAGTTCTATGGACAATACGATGAAGTTCAATTTCCAAGATGATTCAGTGGAAACAGATGTACAAGAAGTATTGTTAACAGTTTATAAAGCTCTTGATGAAAAAGGATACAATCCAATTAATCAAATTGTAGGTTATTTACTTTCTGGAGATCCTGCTTATATTCCTAGGCACAAGGATGCAAGATCATTAATAAGGAAATTGGAACGAGATGAGTTAATTGAAGAATTAGTGAAGTCCTATTTATCACAGCACAAAGAGGAAAAGTAATGAGAGTGTTAGGATTAGATGTAGGTACGAAAACAGTCGGGATTGCTGTTAGTGATGAATTAGGCTGGACGGCTCAAGGTGTTGAAACATTAAAGCGTGATCCTGATAATCCAGACGATATTTGGGAACAATTAAAAAGAATTGTTCAAGAATATCAGGTTGATTCATTCGTTGTAGGTCTCCCGAAAAACATGAACGGTACAATTGGGCCCAGTGGTGAAGCATGTCAGGACTTTGCTAAAGAATTAGAGCAACGTTTTCAATTACCAACCGTTTTATGGGACGAGCGGCTGACAACAATGGCTGCTGAACGGATGTTAATTTCAGCAGATGTAAGCAGAAAAAAAAGAAAAAAAGTAATTGATAAAATGGCTGCTGTTATGATTCTGCAAGGATATCTTGATAGTAAGCGATAGAAGCTGTAAAGGAGCTGCTAACATGGCACAAGAAGAAAGAGAACGTATTATTATTCCAGATGAAAACGGTGATGAGCATTTATTTGAAGTGTTATTCACTTTTGATAATGAACAAAATGGTAACTCATACATGGTGTTAATTGCAGCTGGAGATGAAGAAGGTGAAGGGGAAGAGGTTGACGTACATGCATTCCGTTATGAAGATAAAGCGGAAGATGATTTAAACCTTTTTCCAATCGAAACAGACGAAGAATGGGATATGGTTGAAGAAATGTTAAATACTTTCTCTGAGCAAGAGGAAAATGAATAAAATTGGTAAAAAAGCAGATCGTAAATGATCTGCTTTTTTTTCTTGGATGAATGTGTATTAAAAAGAAATGATTAGGTGCAGACAATTAATTTCGACAAGATTGCTGAAAAATTGACGGTATGTAGTATAATAGAACAGGTGAAAGGGGGAGGGAAGCTTGTCCGAACCAACAAAGGACCAAGATAAACAAAAAAAAGATTTCAAACAACTTAGGAATGAGAAACTCGTTCGGGAGCAGGAAGAAGCAAGTATTGTCAGAAAAATTGTTTTTAGTTTATTTATTTTAATCATAATAGTTGTTGGAGCTGTAGGGGTTTCCGGCTTTGTCTTTGTAAAAGGTGCACTGGGGCCAATGGATGAAGAAAGCGCAGAAATGGTTGAGGTTCATATACCGATAGGCTCGTCTTCGTCAAAAATCGGAGTGATTTTGGAAGAGAATGGACTTATAAAAAATGCTACTTTTTTCCGTTATTATGTACGCTACAAAAATGAAACAGGATTTCAGGCTGGTGATTATCAATTATCAACTGCAATGAATTTGAACGAGATCATTGACGAATTAAAAGAAGGAACGGTTTTTGAAGAAGCAGCATTATCCTTTACGATTCCTGAAGGTAGATGGCTTGAAGATATTGTTGCCATTATAGCCGAGGATTCAGATTTTACGACCGAGGAAATTGAGGAGAAAATGAAAGACCGTGAATATATTTCATCCCTTATTGAGAAGTTCTCCATTTTAGATGAGGAAATATTACAAGATGATATTAGATGGCCTCTTGAAGGTTACTTATTCCCGGCACGCTATGACTTTGTAGAAGAAGATGTCGTACTTGAAACAATAATCGAAACGATGATTGAACGTACAAGTACAATACTAGGTAAATATACTGAACAACTTAATAATCAAGAGTATTCGATTCATGAGCTTATGACATTGGCTTCTATTGTTGAAAGAGAAGCGAAAACAGAGGAAGACCGCTATCTTATTGCTGGTGTTCTGTATAACCGTTTAGACAAAGGAATGCCTCTGCAGGTTGATCCAACTGTAGCGTATGCTCTTGGAGAACACCGTTATATGACAACTTATGCTGATTTAGAAGTGGATTCACCATATAACACTTATAAGTATGCCGGAATTCCAATTGGACCGATTGCGAACCCTGGAGAAAATGCTATTCGAGCAACGCTAGAACCAAAAGATACAGATTATATTTATTTTTATGCAAGACGTAATGGGGAAGTTATTTATAACGAAACGTATACAGAACATAATAAAGTTGTTCAACAATACAGAAATGAATGGGTAGAAGGACGATAAGTTATATAACTCTATTCTTTATCAACGATAGTCATGTTCATGTTTAGCCGCAACTTAAAAAACATAAACACTTTTCGAAAGGGAATGCAAAAATTAGCATTCCCTTTCGCTATGTGATAAAATATACCGGGTTAATGGGTATAATAGTATCATTCATTAAAATGATGTTAGTCAACTGAGAAATCTAAGAGGATAGAACAAGATAAGAGGAGGCACGAATTGTGGTCGTCCCTAATGAGATAAATTATTATTTGGAAACGTTAATTTCTGAACGTGATCCATTATTGCAGGAAATGGAACAATATGCAAAAACACACAATGTTCCGATCATGGAGTTAGTAGGAATTGAATGCATGCTGCAACTGCTGCGAATAGTCCAACCAAAGCGCATTTTAGAAATCGGTACTGCGATTGGTTATTCTGCGATTCGAATGGCTAACGCAGTTCCTAATGCAGAGATTATTACGATTGAAAGAGACAAAGAGCGATATGAGAAAGCATTGGAATATATTACAAAGGCAAATTTATTAGAGCGCATAACTGTTATTTATGGTGATGCATTGGAATGTATAGAAAAGATTAATGAAATGAAAGCTTTTGAAGTACTGTTTATTGATGCAGCGAAAGGTCAATATGAAAGGTTCTTTGAGTTATATGGACCTTTAGTTAAAAGCCAAGGGGCAATCATTTCTGATAATGTTTTATTTCGTGGTTTAGTAGCTCAAGAAACGTCTTCAATTGAGAAAAAACGATTGCAATCAATGGTTACTAAATTAAAACATTATAATCAATGGCTTATCGGTCATCCTGATTATAGGACAACCATATTTCCTGTTGGTGACGGTATGGCGTTAAGTATAAAAAAATAAACGGTCTGGAATGAACGATTGGATGAAAGGAGTAATATATTGATGTCACAAAAACCAGAATTACTCGTAACACCGAATAAAGTTGAAGATATAGAACGGCTTATTCATGCTGGTGCAACGGCAATTATGATCGGTGAACAAAAGTTTGGGCTCCGCCTTGCCGGAGAATTTTCTCCGGAAGATGTAAAAGAAGCAACAACAATTGCCCATCAATTAGGGGCAAAAGTATATGTAGCCATGAATGCTATTTTTCATAATGATAAATTACCGCTTCTACCGGAATATTTATCTTTTTTAGCTGAAACAGGGGTAGATGCTGTTGTATTTGGTGATCCTGCTGTTCTTATGGCAGCACGTGAAGTAGCACCTAATATGCAGCTGCATTGGAATACTGAAACAACAGCAACGAATTATTTTACTGCTAATTATTGGGGACAAAAAGGGGCAAAACGAGCGGTATTAGCAAGAGAAATCAATATGGATGCGATTGTTGAAATTAAGGAAAATGCCGAGGTGGAAATTGAGGTTCAAGTTCATGGAATGACGGCAATGTTTCAGTCAAAGCGTTTTTTAGTTGGAAACTATATGGAGTTTCAAGGCAAAGATTTAAAAGTTGAAGGTGAGAGGGGTAAGGATCGTAACCTGTTCTTATTAGATCCTGAACGAAATGCAAAATACCCTATCTATGAAGATGAAAATGGGACACATATTATGAGTCCGAAAGATATTTGTATTATTGATGAATTAGAGGATATGCTTGATGTTGGGATCGACAGTTTTAAGATAGACGGTATTTTAAAAACAGTCGAATATATGGAAGAAGTTACAAAAATGTATCGTGAGGCTATCGACTTGTATTTTGAAGATCCGGATAGCTATGAAGAAAAAAAGGAAGAATATATTGAACGAATAAAAGCGATTCAACCAAAAAATCGTGATATCGATACAGGGTTCTTCTTTAAAGAAACAGTATATTAAGGAGGGATCAAAGTGGAAACCATTGCAACTATTACAGAAGAAGGAAAAAGAGTTATTATTAAAAAACCTGAACTACTTGCTCCTGCGGGCAGCTTAGAAAAGTTGAAAATTGCTGTACACTATGGAGCAGATGCTGTTTTTATCGGAGGTCAAGAGTTCGGGCTTCGTTCAAATGCGGACAACTTCTCAATTGAAGAAATGCGTGAGGGTGTAGAGTTTGCCAAGCGTTACGGTGCAAAAATATATGTGACGACAAATATTTTTGCGCATAACGAAAATATGGATGGGTTAGAAGAGTATCTGCAGGATTTACAAGATGTTGGTGTTGCCGGAATTATTGTTGCAGATCCATTAATTATTGAAACCTGTAAAAAAGTTGCTCCTAATGTTGAGGTGCACCTAAGTACCCAGCAATCATTATCTAACTGGCAAGCCGTGAAGTTTTGGAAAGAAGAAGGTCTTCATCGAGTTGTATTAGCTCGTGAAGTTGGGCTTGAAGAAATGCTTGAAATGAAAAAGCATGTCGATATTGAGATTGAGACATTTGTTCATGGTGCTATGTGTATCGCTTATTCAGGCAGATGTGTATTAAGTAATCATATGACAGCCAGAGATTCCAATCGCGGTGGCTGTTGTCAATCTTGTCGATGGGATTATCACCTATTCGAGACGAATAATGATGATGAAAAAGGGCTTTACAGTGAGGAAGACCCCGCTTTTACGATGAGTCCAAAAGATCTTAACTTAATTCAATCAATTCCAAAGCTGATTGAAGCAGGAATTGACAGTCTTAAAGTAGAAGGAAGAATGAAGTCGATACACTATGTAGCAACAGTTACGTCTGTGTACCGTAAAGTAATTGATGCCTATTGTGCTGATCCTGAAAACTTTACAATTCAACAAGAATGGTTAGAAGAGTTAGACAAATGTGCGAACCGTGACACTGCACCGGCATTTTTTGAGAATGTCCCAACATATAAAGAACAGATGTATGGTAACCACGGTAAAAAGACGACGTATGATTTTGCTGGATTGGTGTTAGATTATGATGAAGAAACAAAAATTGTTACCTTACAGCAAAGAAATCATTTTAAACAAGGAGATGAAGTTGAATTTTTTGGTCCGGAAATTGAAAACTTCACGCAAAAGGTAGAAACAATTTGGGATGAGGAAGGTAACGAGCTCGATGCGGCAAGGCATCCTCTGCAAATTGTTAAGTTTAAAGTAGATCAACCTCTATTTCCATATAACATGATGAGAAAAGGGGCGTTTTAATGGAAAGAAAACCCGTAATAATCGGTGTAGCCGGTGGAACGGGATCAGGTAAAACAACGGTTGCAAAACAAATCTATAGTCAATTTAAAGATCAATCAGTTGTCATGATTGAACAGGATGCCTATTATAAAGATCAAAGTCACCTCTCTTTTGAAGAGCGGCTCAAAACAAACTATGATCACCCTGATGCCTTTGACCATGAATTATTAATCAAACATTTGAGCAGGCTACTAGAAAAGAAGCCGATTAAAAAACCAATATATGATTATGCCGCTCATACTAGGTCGCAGGAAACAATTCTCATTGAACCAAAAGATGTAATCATTGTCGAAGGGATTCTTATACTTGAGGATTGTATAATCCGCGAACTTATGGATATCAAAGTTTTTGTCGATACTGATGCTGATATCAGGATAATAAGACGGATGGTTCGTGATATAAACGAACGCGGAAGAACGATTGATTCAGTAATTGAGCAATATACAAATGTAGTAAGGCCAATGCATTTGCAGTTTATTGAACCAACGAAACGTTATGCTGATTTAATCATCCCAGAAGGCGGACAAAATCAAGTAGCGATTGATTTAATGGTAACAAAAATAAGAACGGTTCTTGAAGAAAATGCAATTTTGTAATAGCATAAGAAAAGCGAGGTATTTACGTACCTGGCTTTTCTTTCAATATATGAGATTATTTAATCAAGTATCCATGGACTTATACATACACTAAGGTTACAAAACCAAAAAATTGTAAAAGACTTGGGAATTATATTTGTTAAAGGAGTAGATGAGATAATGGCTGCAGAAAAAAAGTTTTATATGACAGCGGATGGGAAAGCAAAGTTAAATGAAGAGTTAGAATATTTAAAGACGGAGAAACGTAAGGAAGTAGTTGAACGTATTAAAATTGCCCGAAGCTTTGGTGATCTTTCAGAGAACTCTGAGTATGATTCTGCAAAGGAAGAACAAGCTTTTGTAGAGGGACGAATTTCAACATTAGAAAAAATGATTCGTAATGCTGTTATCATTCAAGATGATGAAACAAACACGAATACTGTGGCAATCGGAAAGGCTGTTAAGTTTATCGAATTACCAGATGGAGAAGAAGAAGAGTATACGATTGTCGGTAGTGCCGAAGCAGATCCATCTCAAGGGAAAATTTCAAATGATTCACCAATGGCCCAAAGTTTACTTGGGAAGTCAGTAGGAGACCAAGTATCTGTCCAAACACCAGGTGGAGAAATGAAAGTACAAATTTTAGAAGTGAAATAATTACTAAACAAGCTATTGAGATACTCAATAGCTTGTTTTTTTGTTTTAAAATACCATAAAATGACGAAAATAAATATAAATATAGTTTAGAGTGGTGTCTTTTATGGAAAAGCGAGTGTTATCGATTGGACTGATTTTCTTGTTAATAAGTGTTATTTTAATCGCTCGCATAGCTCAGATTCAGCTTATTCATACAGAAAGTTTTACAAAACATAATATCAATTTAATAGAGGAAAGTGTTAAGCAAAGAACACAAAACTTTATCCTACATAAAGGACGTGGATATTTTACTGATCGCCATGGTGTGGCATTAAATCATTCATATCAGATTGGCCTTATTCTATTTCCGTTTTTAAAAGATTTATCATGGCCTGTAAACGAGATTGCAGAGATTATTGGAGTGGACCCTAGGCAAATAGAAAGTAGGATTACTAATGAGAAGGAACCATTTGTTTTCAGTGATGGAGACTTCCTTCAATTAACCGAACATCAAATGAAGAAAATTAATGAACTGAAAATCCCTGGTGTTTACGCACAGTATCTGGATACTTATCAACAAGAGAAAGTCGCTGAACATTTAATAGGCCTAACGGGTGAAAATCAAGCAGAAGTCTTAAAAAGGTATCCAGAAAAGGTAGAAAAAGGTCTGATATCAAAGCATGCGGAAATCGGTGTATCAGGTTTAGAAAGAGCCTTTGATCCATTTCTATTATCTGCTGGAGAATCAAAATTATCCTACCATGTAGACGGTAAAGGAAACCCTTTACTAGGTTTTGAAGTCAAGTATACTTCGCCGGCGAATCCATATTATCCAACCGAAGTAGAGACGACTCTTGATAAAGAAATCCAAGAAATAGCAGAACAAGTTATGAACAATTATGGTATTACAAAAGGGGGCGTTGTGTTACTAGATGTGAAAACAAGTGAGTTACTAGCGCTAGTCAGTCGCCCAAGGATAAACGTTAATGATCCGTTTGGTGCAGGTGGAAGAAATGAGATGGTTACGGCCCATTTCCCTGGTTCAATTTTTAAAGTAATTATTGCAGCAGCAGCGATCGAAAACAATATAGTCGAATATAATCAACAATTCAATTGTGACCAAAATTTATATGATGATGGAGAAGAGAAGCGTCATTTGGGCTTGCTTTCATTTAAGGAAAGCTTTTCGCAAAGCTGCAATTATACTTTTGCTCTGTTAGCTCAGCAATTAATGGAAAAAGATCGAGCAGTGATAGAAACGTATGCCAAACGTCTAGGAATTGGATATCACGTTGGCTGGGAAGGTACTGTTTATCATCTTCAATCAATCAAGCATTTTCCTGAGGAAGAAGCCGGACAAATATGGCTAAATGAAGACGAAAAATATAATGATCGATCAATTGCTCAAACAGCGATTGGTCAGTTAAATGTACAATTAAGCCCACTTTCAATAGCAAATATGATGGCGACCATTGCCAGGGGTGGAGAGAAACTAAAAGTACGGGCTGCTAGGAAAGTTAATTATGAAAATGGGACAACGTTGGTCGACTTTGAAAAACAACAGCTAGTTGGTGATAATTTAGCACCATATACAATAATGAAGTTGCAGGAGCTTTTAAATGGAGTTGTTCAAGATGAAAAAGGAACTGCTTATACATTTTTAAATGGATTACCTTACACTGTTGCAGGGAAATCTGGCACGGCTGAGACCATTGATAAAAGAACGATGAATCACTGGTTTGCAGGCTATTTTCCTGCAAATAAACCAAAGTATGCCATGGTTGTCGTTGATTTAAGCAGAAAAGAAGGGGAAGTAAAGATTTATAATGCATTTAAAGAGCTAGTTGAAAAACTGTATGAATTTGATAATAATCACGAGTGAATGAAGTTATAATGACAAATAGAGACATGAATTACTCTCGAAGGAAAGATAAAAATCAGGTATAATTATTATAGGGTCAGTAAAAAAAGGCAGGGGAAACAGGATGGAAAATTCGCGTATAGAATATCGTAAACGAAAAAAAATGAATAAGGCATTAAATATTTCGATAGCTCTCGTTGTTCTTGTCATTCTCTATGTAGGTGGTAAGTTAATCTTTGGAGGGTCAACGGCTGAAGAAGTGGCTGTAGATGATATTAATCAACAAGAAGAGAATATAGATAACGTCCATGAAGAGGAAGAAGCAGAAGAGACAAATGAGACACTTGAGACTGAGACATCAGTAGATAACGACCATGAAATGAGAGAGGATTCTTTTGAGAATGTTGAAGAGCCTGATAATAATGAAGTAGTTTTTGGTCCTGCAGATGCTGAGATTATTGAAGGACCATGGGAGCCAATAGGTACGGTTCAATCGGAGCCATTTGTTGCAGTCTATGATAAAGAACATCAGAATTGGGTAGAAATGAGACAAGCACTTCAATATGCAACAAGACTTGGTGAAGATATGGTTATTTGGAGGCTTGGTAATGGAGGAAGCCCTCAAAGTGCTGAAGGCATTGTAAGTACGTATGAGAATAGAAATACACCATATAAAGTTAGGCTTGAATGGGTGGAGCACCAAGGTTGGAAGCCGGTCAGTGTAGAAGTCATTCAAAATTAATTTGGAAATATGACGAAATAGAAACGAAAGTCTATGATAGACTTTCGTTTCTATTTCATTTTACTAATTTCATGATCGTTTGATAATTCTCCTGAAGCCTCGAAATCAAAACGCTCAGTTACAACTTCATTGCCATTTATAACTCTAACGATCGCATACCATTGTCCAGCCATAGATATTGGAAGCTCAATGGTATATGTAAAGGGATTCTCTTCTTTCATTGTTCCTTCCATAGGATGATCCATTCCCTCCATATTTAAATATATCGTTACTTTTTCAGCTTCTAAATCATTAGGTAATGTAACGGTAAATAATTCAAATTCCCCTGCTTGTGGCAATTCTGGACTGATCTGTAGTGAAAAGGCAGAAGAGTCATTTTGCTCGTTAGTACATCCTAGCAATACACTGGCAATGATCATAAACAGAACGTATATTTTTTTCATAGCCTCTCCTTATTTTTTCGCTTTAAAATGAACAACGGCACTATAATACTTTTGCGAAGTTGAAGGATCTAACTGGACTTGATGAGAAACATGAAATACTTCTAGAAGGAGAACTTTATTATTTTCAATTTGTTGATTAATTTGTTTTTCTAGATCATTCAGTCTCTTTGCTTCGAAAAATTCAACTTTATCGTCAATTCGCTCTAATTTAAATTCCAATCATATTCACCCTTTCCAATTAACTCACTTACTAATCAACATAAGTGGAATGTTTGACTATATTATAATCATAATTGATTAACAAAGTAAGATATGGTAGTTTAATTTTAAATGGTCAAACAATTCAATACAATTTTTAGATGTTATTTATAAATTTACATAGGAAAGGGTAATGAAATGAGAATTGGAATTATTGGCGCAATGGATGAAGAAGTAGAACTTTTGAAAAGTAAACTTGAGCAGTGTGAAGAGAAAACAATTGCGGGTTGTGAATTTTATAGTGGAATGATGAATGGCCAGGAAGTGATCTTATTAAAATCGGGTATCGGTAAAGTTAATGCCGCGATTGGGACAACATTGTTAATACAATTATATGCTCCAGAATGCATCATAAATACTGGATCTGCTGGCGGGTTTAAGGAAGATCTTAATGTTGGTGATATTGTTATTTCCACAGAAGTTCGCTACAACGATGTCGATGCAACAGTCTTTGGTTATGAATTTGGTCAAGTACCGAGGATGCCAGCCTATTATGAGCCCAACCAAAATTTGATGAGTGTAGCTGAGAAGAGCGCAGAAAAAGTGGGGGTACATTCTGTTAAAGGCTTGATATTGTCGGGAGACTCTTTTATGAGTGATCATGAGCGCGTACTAGATTTAAAAAATCGTTTTGATACACCGTATTGTGCTGAAATGGAAGCAGGAGCAATTGCACAAGTATGTCATCAATTTGGATGTCCATTTGTAATTATCCGTTCACTTTCTGATATTGCAGGATCAGACGCAAAAGTATCTTATGATCAATTTTTAGAAACAGCATCTGTCAACTCTGCCAACTTAGTAATATTAATGATAGAGGAGCTGAAGAACAATGGTTAAAAAAATGAATGTTGAAAGCTTTAATTTGGATCATACGAAAGTAAGTGCACCGTATGTTCGTCTTGTAGGAATAACAACTGGAGAGAAAGGTGATCAAATTTATAAATATGATTTACGCTTCTGCCAGCCGAATAAAGAGCATTTGGAAATGCCTTCATTACATTCTTTGGAACACATGATGGCTGAATTTATCCGTAATCACCTAAATAATGTGATTGATTTGGGGCCAATGGGATGTCAAACTGGATTTTACCTTGCAAAACTAAACCATTCTGAAATCGATGATATTATCGTAGCACTTGAAAAAACATTACAAGATGTACTTGAAGCGACAGAAGTACCGGCATGTAATGAAATACAATGTGGATGGGCAGCGAGTCATAGCCTGGAAGGTGCGCAAGCTGTAGCAAGAAAAATGCTTGAGAAAAAGGATGAGTGGAAGGAAGTATTTCAACAACAATAATAATTTAGAATTGTTGTGATTCAAAGAAGTCATAGATAGAAGATGTTAATCCCCTGTAGTTCTATTTCTATATAGACTGCAGGGTTTTTTTTGGTTTTATAGGTTGGATTTACATCATAGATTGATAGAGGATCAATGGTAAAATGGAGGTGTACAGATTTACGAGGAGGATTCCCAATGAATGAGGATAGAGTTAAACAGTTAACAGAGAAAGTTAATGATTATAAACGGTTTAGTTATATTTTAATAGCATTAAGTGTGTTTCTATTTCTTGGATTGATTATTCCTGCTGAAGGAAATATGGGAAATGACATAACATTAATAGGTGGAAGTCTATTACTTCTAGGTTTTGCTTTTGCTTGTCATCGCATAGCGATGAAATCGAGAGAACAGCTAGAAGAGGAGTAAGCATAGCTTCTACCGTCGAATTTCCTCGGAAATAAACAAAGAGAAGCGAATCAAGGTTCGCTTCTCTTTGTTTATTTTGCCGGTGGTGGTGTAACCATATAAAATACACTGATAAAAAAGATGAATACAAAGACAACAGCTATATAAGCTTTTGTTGTAGAAATTTTTTGGCTTACTTCCAATACTTTTACACAAAAGAGGTACATCCATGCTAGTCCAATGACCAATGTTAAAATACCTAAGGTTGATATTGAGTCACCAGCATTGATATTCATAAAAGCTGGGAGAGCAATGATGAGTGGGATTAATGCAAAAGCGGTTAAACGGTTGAGTATCGCCATATAGCCTGGGCCGCCAGCACCCTTTGCTCCCGCCCATAGCAGCAAAGTAAGACCAAATCGTGTGATATAAAGCATTAATAATCCACCTAGTATGAAAAATCCTGGGACAAGGATATTTCTTAGGAAGTCGGTTTCAAAGCTCATAATAAGTTCACGGTTGTGTAAGATATTTAAATATCCATAAAACAAACCTAATAGAAGTGTAATAAAATGAGACCACTTGTTCCATTTTGGAGATTCTATTATTTCTTTTATAGAATGTTTGTCAAATATAAGTGTGCGTAGAATTGTTGTAATTGATGTCATAATAACCTCCGTATTAACTAGGGTAATAAAAATGGAACAAAGGATCTTAATAGAATATTAGCTCCAGGCACAAGCTATACTGCTAAATGCCTGGAGCTTCATAATTATTATAGATCCCAAGGTAAGATAGACCAAATCATAACTAATGTACAAAGAGCTGTAATAACTGCTGCTCCAAAACTGCTGTTATAACGAGCAGGATTAATATCGCTCCAACCATGAATTCTTTCAACTAACTTATGATCTTCTTCAGTAGTTAATGTAGACTTTAGAGCTGGAATTCGGTTTGTAATATATGATACTACAATTAATAAAATAAAGCTAAGTGGAACAGCAAGCATTGCTCCGGAAATACCCATGCCATCTGTTAGAGCGTGTCCACTAATGACAATTGATGGGAATACAAACGGAGAAACAATGATATAGATTGCCCCAGCGACAACTGATGCTGCAATTGCTCCATATTTGTTCGCTTCTTTCCACCAAACACCCATCATAATGAGTGGTGCATTTGTAACACCAGCTAATCCAAACGCCCATAAAATACTTACAACAAGGAAGTCAGGTGGATTGATTGCGAGCAGGACACTTGCAAGACCCCCACCAGCGATAGCAAAATAACCAAGTTTTACTTTTGCTTTGTTTGATAAATTCGGCTTTAATGTTGCAACAATATCTTGTGAAATTAAAGCACCGATTGCCAGTAAGTTACCGCTTAATGTGGAAAGACCAGCAGAGATCGCTCCAGCAATAACTAGTGCTGTTACCCATTCAGGGTTATAAACTAAGTTTAAAATAATTGTTAATTTATCTGCGTCAGCAGTTGTAATCGCTGTACCTGTTGATTGTGTAAAGTATACGCCTGTGAAACCCATTGCATAAGTTGCTGAGAAAACAAGTCCTAATGCAAAAGCAAACCAAATCATTGCTGAACGTGCACTCTTTAAGCTAGAAGCAGTATAGATACGCATCGCTAAGTGAGGTAAACCTAAAGCTCCGATTGTAAATGCTGGAATAAGAGCAAAGTACCATTTAGTACCATATTGATAATCAAAGAAATTAGGCATTGCTTCTAACATTGCAGGAACCATATCAGCGTAAAATAGTGGTGGGAAGTACCAACCAGAACCACCCATTGCTTTCATAATCGCACCTAATGGAACGATGAACATTAAAGCGATTATGACCATTTGGATTGCGGCATTGTTCGTTGCTCCGCTCATTCCCCCAATAGTTACGTAACCAACAATAATGATACCGCCGGCAATTAGTCCAGTCATATAAGGAATACCTAATAACGTTTCGAATGTTACGGCAATACCAATCATTTGTCCTAATGCATACATAATCGAAACAAGAATCATAAATAATGCTGCAATAATTGAAGCTGATTTCCCGTAACGGTCACGAATAAAGTGTGTTGGTGAGAAAGCCCCCATACGGCGAAGACTTGTACCATAAATGATTGTGATTAACGGAATCGCTAAGATCATTTGAATCCATAGAAGTACGAAAGGTACTTGTAATCTGAGAATTAGACCAGTTACTCCTAAGAAAGTTGCTAAACTCATATAGGTAGATGCCATCGCTAGACCGTTTGTTATTGGTCCAACTCCTCCACCAGCAGCATATAAATCTTCAACTGATTTACTTGCTCTATTTGAAAAGTAACTTACTGCGTAAAATAGTAAAAATGTTAAGACTACAATGATAATCCCGATAATAGGATTAGATAATTGCCATACTTGCTCTTCCATCTATACCGCTCCTTTCCCTTGGTTATCTGATTGTTGTTTGTTGCGTTCGTTTTCTTCCTCAATCGCTACATCTAGGCTGTTACCAATTTTTCCAGCTACAATTGTAAGGAAAAGTACACCAAACCAACCGACAAGGATAGGAACGATATACATAATTGGGAATCCAAATAAGTAACCGTCAATTGGGATAATTGTAAATATAAGTCCCATGTGACCCGAAACTAGAAATAGTAATGACATGATAATGGTAAACCAAACTTCTTTTTTATAAGCGGACATCATCGACACTCCTTTACTACTATTTTGTAAGTGCTTACATTTTTTCTCTAAAAAAATTGTTTTCTTTGCTCGTCAACAATTTCTTTTTGAACCGTCTTTTAACAAAAGAGATCAACGATGTATGGTTCTCTTAGTGAGCGAGCGTTCATTCTGGAACAAAAAAATAAAAAATACTTCAAAAAACTATCTTTGTGATGAATCTAGATGTAAGTACGTAGTTTCTAAGGTGTATGTTCATTCGCGTATGGTTCGACGAATTCGTCCTCCTTTCAACATGAATAAGTATCTCTAGTAAACTACTATAAATAAAATTTACCTCATTTAAACAATTCTTGCAATAGTAAATGTTTAGAAAATTAAAAATATCGGGAAATTTATTAAAAAAAGTCTAATTATAGGTGTTTGACAGGGATTATAGTATTGAAATAATGAAAAACGTATTAATGTAAAATCAAATTATGTGAAAAGATGTCATAATCAAACTAGTTTGTTTAATTTAACCAAATTATAGAGTATGATTATTATTACAGTAATTTATAAAATTTTTTTTGTAGTGTTAGTAATGAAGAAAAGATAATATATTTATTTATAACACCAGTTTGAGGTGGTTAAGATGACAAAAAGACATGCACTATTCATCAACCCAGCTAAAACAAAGCGGCCTTTTGTTCTAATTGCTATAATACTAGCGATATTTATGGCAGCAGTGGAAGCAACAATCGTATCAACGGCTATGCCTGGGATCGTAGCTGATCTTGGCGGATTTTCAATGTTCAGTTGGGTATTTTCAGGTTATTTATTAATGCAAGTCATTATGATTCCTATTTATGGGAAGTTAGCTGACCTGTTTGGTAGAAAACCTGTATTTACATTTGGTATCATCCTTTTTTTGACTGCGTCTATTTTATGTGGTTTAGCAACCTCAATGGAAATGCTGATTATTTCTCGATTTTTGCAAGGTGTTGGAGCAGGTGCTGTTCAACCAATTGCTACTACGATTGTAGGAGATATGTATACGAAAGAAGAAAGAGCAAATATTCAGGGATATTTGGCTAGTATTTGGGGTATTTCTGCTGTTATTGGACCTATTTTGGGTGGGATTTTTGTTGAGTATATTCATTGGTCTTGGGTGTTTTGGATGAATGTGCCCTTTGGCTTGATTGCTTTAGCAGGTGTCTTGTTTTTTCTAAGAGAAGATGTCGATAAGAAAAGACATTCAATTGATTACCTTGGTTCCATCCTGCTATTGATTACTGTAAGTACACTAATGATTGTTTTAATCCAAGGTGGAGTGACATGGTCATGGACATCGACTCCGATTTTATCTTTGCTTTTATTATTCAGTATTAGTTTTATTTTGTTTATTTTTCAAGAAAAACGGGCTCAAGAGCCAGTGATGACCCTTTCAATTTGGAACCATCGACTCATTGCGCTAGCTAATCTTGCTTCTTTAACAACTGGAGCAATTTTACTCGGTGTTTCTAGCTTTCTCCCTACATATGTACAAGGGGTCATGGACCAGCCTGCAATGATAGCCGGGTTTACATTGACGGTCATTTCGATCGGTTGGCCAATATCATCAACAATTGCCGGGAAACTTATTTTGAAGATAGGTTATCGGAAAACGGCTCTAATTGGTGGCGTTGCTCTTGTAATTGGTTCTGCTTTTTATGTCAGTTTACAATGGATAAGCCATCCTGTATGGGCAGGGATTGGATCTTTTTTTATCGGTGTAGGAATGGGTTTTTCGACTACGACCTTTATTGTCTCTATACAAAGCAGTGTCGACTGGAAAACAAGAGGAGTGGCAACAGCCTCAAATATGTTTATGAGACAGCTTGGGGGTGCAATTGGTGTTGCATTACTTGGGGGAATCTTAAATAGTCGACTGAATGGCTATTTAGAACGGTATAAGCAAGAACTAACCATCCCTTTAGATCTAGATGCTGTTAATATTCTTCTTGATCCAAAAGGGAGGCTTTCTGATCGAGAATTAGACTTGCTTCAACAAGGGCTAACCTACTCACTGAATGGAGTTTATATCGGGGTTTTTGTGTTAGCACTAGTTAGTTTGCTGATTATTTTCTTTTTACCGCAACAAGATAATTAAAAAATTACGAATATAAGGTGGCTTAAAAATCATAATTGATTTGGCTGCCTTTTTATATTTTTTTATTCGTTTTTATAAGCTCCAGAAAATGTTGTAAAATTCTTGCTGTCAGACCCCAGATGACATAGTCCTCATAGAAATAAAAGCACTCTGTATATTTTTTTGTGCGCCATTTGTAATTCTTACCATTATTGATCAGGTGGTAAGGAAATCCTTCTTCTGGTTTTACCTCTAAATCAATTGTAAAGCATTCAGGCTCCGTTTCTAATAGGTAGCTTAATGGCACATAGAAGATTTCTTCTACTTCATTACGATTGAGTTTGTTTTTTTCATGTTGCTTAATAAACCCAACAAAGGGGTAAATAACATAGTCAAATGAGGTTCTCATATAATCAAGTTCGGCAATTATTTCTACTTGTTCAGGATTGATGCCTAATTCTTCACATGTTTCCCTAATGGCTGTCTGTTTTTCATTGTCATCTCCACTTTCGATTTTGCCACCTGGAAAACAAATTTCCCCAGGCTGACTTCTTAATTTTGTAGAGCGCAGTTCAAACAGAATGTGGATTTCGTTATTAATTTCAACTAATGGCAACAATACTGCAGAGTTTACAAGTTTCTCATGACCCAAGATTCCTCTAGTTCTATTTTGTAATTGAAGTTTTATTGATTCTACAGAATGTTGATTTCGATTCATGGTATCACCTAACCTCTATGTATTAAAGCTTATGTAATAAAGTTTACTTTAAATTGGGCAAAAATTGAAGGATATGAATTTGTAGAGATTTGCATAACTGTGTAAACGATTTATAAAAAGCTTTAATAATGCTGAGGATTTTGTAAAAACTACAAAGAGTTAACAAAAAATTAGATGGGTAAAATGAACAGGAATTTATTGAACAGAGGAGGAAAAAGTGATGGTACATAAAGCAGTTATTCTTGGAACTGGACCTGCTGGGTATACAGCAGCAATATATTTGGCACGAGCAAATATGAAGCCGATTGTAATAGAAGGACCTGAACCTGGTGGACAATTGACGTTAACGACCGAGGTTGAAAATTTCCCGGGATTTCCTGAAGGAATAATGGGGCCAGAATTAATGGCAAGTATGCGTAAACAGGCAGAACGATTCGGTGCTGAATTTAAACGGGGCTGGGTGACGAGTGTTGATTTTGGAAAACCCCCTTATAAAATAACTGTTGAAGGTATCGGTGAAATAGAAAGTGAATCTATCATTATTTCAACAGGGGCATCTGCAAAGTTATTGGGCATTCCTGGAGAAAAAGAGAATATAGGTCGGGGTGTGAGTACATGTGCTACTTGTGATGGTTTCTTTTTTAGAGGCAAAAAGGTTATCATTATTGGTGGAGGAGATTCTGCAATGGAGGAGGCAAACTTCTTAACTAAGTTTGCTGAAGAAGTACGTGTAGTTCATCGGCGACATGAACTAAGAGCATCTAAGATCATGCAAGAGCGAGCCAAAGCAAATGAGAAAATTTCCTGGAGTTTAAATAAAACACCTGTTGAAGTGCTTGCAAAAGAAAATAAAGTGACTGGTCTTAAAGTAAAAGACAATGAAACAGGTACTGAAGAAGTTATTGAAACAGATGGTATATTTGTTGCCATCGGTCATAAACCGAATACCGACTTTTTAGCAGGAAAAATTGAAACAGATGAAACAGGGTATATTATTGTTAAGCCTGGAACAAGTGAAACAAACGTACCTGGCGTGTTTGCAAGTGGTGATGTACAAGACCATAAGTACCGTCAAGCCATTACAGCAGCAGGTTCTGGCTGTATGGCAGCTTTAGATTGTGAGCGTTTCTTAGAAGGAAGTGCATCACATGATTGGAGTCAGAGTTTATAAGTAGTTTAAAGTTAAAAGTTGAAAGTTAAGGGTTAAGGATGAGCGTATTTATTGACTTGCTTGCAAATTTTGTTGAAAATGAGAGAAGACACATGAGTGATTTATGTGAACAATGATAGGGGGAAAGATAATGAACATTACTGATAGTGCGAAATCATTTATTGAAGAAGTGCTAAAGCAAAACAATGCGAATGGTATTCGTGTTGTATTTAACGGAATGGGCTGAGGTGGTCCAAAATTAGGGTTGGTTCTGGATGAACCACAGGAAAATGATATTATTGAAGAAATTAATGGTATTCGAGTTGCCTTTGAGGAAGCGATTTATTCGCAAACAAAAGAGCTAACACTTGAAATGGAAGAAACACCTGAAGGAAAAGGGTTAGTAATGTTAGGACAAAGTGAATGCTGTTAGGAGAATCAAACGAGCGAAGTGTTTAATTAACATGAGCTCGTTTTTTTAATGAAAAAATAATACCCGTAATTTTACAGTATGATACCATAAGAGTATAAAGATTGATTAGGGGATGTTGAATGATGTTTAATAAAATAATGCTGGCAGCAGACGGGTCTGCACACTCGATAAGAGCAGCAGAAAAAGCAATAGAATTGGCAAAAGCAAGTGTAAATACTCAAGTAACTGTTGTATATATCGTGGATGGTTCTACTTCTAAAGCAGATGTGTTAAGAAGTTGGGATGCACTTGGAATTGCTGGACAAAGAAAGCAAAAGCTCGCAGCAATTGAGCGTCAGGCCAAAGAAGCTAAAATAAATTATGAAGTTAAAATTTTACGTGGAGAACCAGGCCCAACAATAGTGAAATATGCTAATGAAAATGAATTTGATCTTGTTGTTATTGGAAGTCGAGGATTAAACACATTACAGGAGATGGTGCTAGGCAGCGTGAGTCATAAAGTTGCCAAAAGAGTTCATTGCCCCGTAATGATTGTAAAATAAAAGAGATAAAAACAATAAAAGTCTCAAACGAGAACCCCTATATATTTATTAAGAGGTTTTACGTTTGAGACTTTTATTAGTGTTGAGGGATATATTGTAATAATGCAGTAGCGATTGAAAAATAGATTAAGAGACCAAGAATGTCATTAATAGTTGTAATAAAAGGACCGGAAGCAACTGCCGGGTCTATTTTTAATTTATTAATGAGTAAAGGAATGGTCGCCCCTACCATTGTAGCAATACTTAATGTTAAAAATAATGAAACGCCAACAATCCCCGCTAACATAAAGCTTCCATGCATGATTGGAACAATGATAAATAACGTTATCGCGCACATTATTCCTAGCATAATACCAGTGCCGAACTCACGCTTAAGCATTTTTCCAAAGGATGAGCGATCAACCGTTCCTACTGCTAAACCACGAACGACAACAGCTAGCGCTTGTGTTCCTGTATTTCCTGCAGAGTCCATAATTAATGGGATGAACACAGCAAGTAGAATGTAAGCCTCTAATGTTTCCTCAAATTGTCCAATAACTTCTGCTGTAATCAGTCCTAAAAACATAAGCATAATAATCCAAGGAGCACGTTTTTTTGCAGCTGTAAAAGAGGAAATAGTCGTATCTAAAGAACCTCTAGCTGCTGAGATTTCACCAAAATCTTCTTCAGTTTCCTCCTCAACAACATCCATTACATCGTCTACTGTAATAATACCAACTAGTTTGCCATTTACAGTGATGACGGGTGCAGCAAGGAAATCGTATTTTCTAATCATCTTTGTAACTTCTTCTTGGTCATCGGTCACTGAGACTGAAACGACACGGGTACTCATGATATTTTTAATAATTTCTGTTGATGGGGCAATAATTAAATCACGGATGGAAACGACCCCAACCAGTACATGTTCCATATCGATGACATATAAATAATAAATTGTCTCTGCATCTGGACCTTCTTCTCTTAGCTGTTCAATTACGTCTGACGCTGTATCTGTAGCCTTAATAGCAATAAATTCTTTTGTCATAATGGCACCGGCAGTGCCAGGTGAATAAGCCAGTAATTCTTTCACACTTGCTGCATCTTTCGTATCCATTGCGCTAAGAATTTTTTCTGCTTTTATATTTTTTATTTCTCCTAAAAAAGCGGCAACGTCATCAGCATACATGTTATTAAACATTTCAGCTGCGTATGTTTCCTCTAATTCTAATACGCACTGTTTTTGTTCGTTTACTTCAAGACCTTGGAAGATCTCTGCAAACTCTGAAGGTGTAATATATTGATAAATATAAGTTCGCTCTCTCATACCCAAGGAAAGAAAGATTTCTTTCTGATCGGTTGGATGGAGTTCTAAAAAAGTTTCACGAAAGAGCTGTCCGTCTTGGTTATATAATGCTTGCAGGACATTGTTTGTATATTCTTCCCGTGTTTGATCATTAAGCCTTACCATAGTAATTCCTCCTCATGAGGAATCCGATTTTAATCTAGATGATTTGAAAAGGATCCCTGTACAAATTTTGTTAGAATCTTTTTTAGGTTTTATCGAATCCGATTCAGGACTAGTATCCATTTCAAATCACCTCCTTATCGTAATAAAAAAAACACCTTCATCAAATGAAGGTGTTTTTTGCGCATGACAAAAAAACATTTTCGCTACCACTAACCTCCATTCGTAGAGCTTTAGCACTGTGCGGCATAGGATTACATCCAGCTACATTAAGAACCACCTTATGTCGATAGTTCCTGTTGACCCATTGGCGTCTTTGGACATTTTTGGGCAGCAGCGTATCTCCAGCACAGGAGCCTCACCTAACGAGGTATTTAATTCACAATGATGACTTTATCACGAAGGAAAATGGATTGTCAACCGGTAATGAATTTACAATCTTTAATAAAATGAGGAATTTCATGAATAAAAACGATAATTATTCTCAATACTAAAAAAGAAAAAAAGGCAACTACGCAACAGTTGCCTTTTTAACAAAATTACAAGCCAGGATCAAATGTTTTACAGTCTGTTTCTTCTTGTTTATTAGCCTTTTTCCCAGTATGGCTAACTACATAGATTGAATCAGCTGAACACTTGTTTCCGTTTGCCCAAAACTTACAGTTGTTTACTTCGCATAATACATCTTGTGCCATTTGATATCCCTCCCTTCAAACTTTATTATTGACGGTAATGGCAATTGCATACCTATGAAAAAATACTTTTTATAGGAAGAAAAAGTAATTACTGTAGGTGTTGACGTTGAAAATCATTATCATTTATAATATTAAATGATAATGATAATTAATATCACTTATGTGTAATAAAGACCCTATATAAAAAATAAGATCTTCCACTATCCAATTTTAATGGGTCTTAACCAATAAAGGTAAGGAATTTGCCATAGAAGATCTTATTCTAGAACTTTTAAATGATGCTATCTGGGCTCCGAACCATGGTTTAAGAGAGCCTTGGAGATTTGTTGTGTTTCAAGGAGAAGGGAAAAAGAAATTTGCTGATGCTGTTATTCATGAGTCTTTTTCAAGAGAACAGAGAGAGAGATAGGGAGATCAAAAGTATGAATACTAAAAAAAGTGTTAACAATTGTAGACCTGTAATGTTATGAATGAGAGGAGGGAAACCTCTTTTTTTGTCGTTGCATTAATAAAATTGGCTACTCTTAATATTGGAATAAAATCTTTAATATTCTAGGATTGAATTTACTTTAACTTTGACCAATACTTTCCTATTTATTAGCCTGCTCTAGTTCTCAAAAATAGGAGAGTTTAATGTTATTATAGTAAAGTGTGGTATTTTTATAAATCAAGAGAAAAAAATAAATAAGCAGTTCATAGATTACATAGTTGTGAACGATTGTCTTTGGCCACCAGACAATGCTTCCGGACTGCTAAGATCATACTTAACGGCAATAATACCAATATCCACGACAATAGAATTACCGCATCTTCAAAACTTCGGCCCCAAATACTCCCTGTTAACTATGCCAACGCCGCATTTACATCTACTGGGAACTTAACCATAAAGTATTGAATTCCCGCATTACAATTGCTCCAAGGGTAGATTATAAAGTCAAGTTGGATATTTTGAATTTAGGTGACGAGGTTGCTGAGGGGTTGGGAGAAAACGTAGAGCTTTGGTAGAGTGGGCGCTTTCATCTACAAGAATGCAGGAATTTGCTGATCGCCCATTGGAAGGGCTTGGATTGCGATGGCTTTGGAGCAAGGCACGGAATTACTATTATTTGATGAGCCTACAACATACTTAGACCTTGCTCATCAAATTGAGGTATTGGAATTGTTAAGGGAGTTAAACCGTGAGTTTGGCAGAACGGTTGTCATGGTTTTACATGATTTAAATCAAGCTGCCCGTTATGCAGACTATTTAATTAGTATATTTAAAGGAAATATTTATGCAGAGGGAAATCTGAAAGAGATTTTCACAGAGTCCTTTATTCACGATGTCTTTGGATTTCAAGCCCGTGTAATCCAAGATCCTGTCGAAAACACTCCGATGTGTGTGCCAATCGGTATATGCGGCTGTAATGGAAGTTGTGAATGGAAAAAAGGGCTCAGTTCAGTTTTATAATTTGCTCAATGGAGATGGTTAAATGGCACAGCCAAAGTTTATAACTGCAATCCAAGAAAACCGAAGTCTTGCCTTCCATTATAAAAATTATAACTGGTTTCTTGCTGGGAGTTTTCTTTCGAGAACAGGAGAATGGTTTGATCGAGTAGCATTAAATTGGTTTGTGTTTACGATGACAGACTCTGCGCTTTATATTGGCTTAGTGGAATTTTGTCGACTCTTTCCGATTCTCCTTTTTAGTTTTTTTGGAGGTATGGCAGCTGATATATGGGATCGACGAAAGGTTTTACTTGCTACCCAAATAGGATCAATGGTTTCGACATTTGCCCTTGCTTTTGTCCTACTTCAAGGTGTCGATTCTTTTTTTCCTATAGCAGTCGTAATACTAATAAGGGGTGTTTTCCTTTCATTTGAAATCCCTACACGTAACGCTCTAGTCGCTAATCTTATACCAAAGCATGCTCTGACTAGTGGTCTCTCATTTTATAGTGCAACATTAAATACTTCACGAATTATCGGGCCTGCGATTGCTGGTATTTTGTTGGGATTTTGGGCAGCTCCATCTCTTATTTTAATAAACGGTGTGAGTTTCCTGGCGGTTATTCTTACATTATTTTATATAAGACCCGAAAATAATCAATTTTATGAACAAGAAAAAATAGTACGTAAAGAAAATAGCCAAATTAGATTTGTAGAAAGTTTTAAAGAAATGACTGATTATTTAAAGAATCATCCTTTAGTCTTAGGAATCGTAATTTTAGGAATTGTTCCGATGGTCTTTGGCTTTTCTTATATTACATTAATGCCAGTTTTTGCTAAGGAAATCCTTCATGCAGGTTCTCAAGAATTCGGTATGCTACTTTCGGCTGCTGCCATTGGTGCTGTTCTTTGTTCTTTCACATTAGGTTGGGGGAAATATCCACTGCGTAAAGGTGAATTGCTTTTTATTTGTATCCTGGCTTTTGGTATAGGATTAATGTTATTTTCGATGTCTCATAGCTTCGTTCTCTCAATGTTATTGATGTTTATCGTTGGAATCGTAAGTCAGGGGTATAGGGTAATCCATAGGGTAATGATTCAGGAAATTGTCCCGGATCATTTACGGGGACGTATACTTAGTATTGTTACGATGGATGCTGGCTTTTTGCCACTTGGAAGTTTACTGATTGGTTTTCTAGCACAACATTTTGGTGCTGTACCAGCTTTATTTATCATGGGGTTTGTGTGTGTGTTGACTACAGTTATAGTTGTGTTAAAAAACCGGAAGATACTCTTCCTTCAATAATATTAAAAGAACAATCAAATGGTTTGACTGTTTGCGAAAATTAAATAAAGGATAGATAAATAAAATCGTTTAATATAATAGAAGAAAGGTGGTTTTTACATGGATGTTTTTGAGGCAATACGTCAAAGAAGAAGTATCGGAAAGGTGAAACCGGATCCTATTGAGAAGGAAAAGATTGAAAAATTGCTTGAAGCTGCTACATGGGCTCCGAATCATTTTCATACAGAACCGTGGAAATTCTTTGTCTTAACTGGTGAGGGTAGACGTCCATTAGGCCGGACATTAGCTGCAATTGCAAAAGAGAGTATGGATGATCCATCGACAACAGAAAATCAAGCGAAGTTAAAGAAAGCCGAAGAAAAGCCGTTTCGAGCACCTGTTGTTATTGCAGTAGCTGTAATACCATCTGATAATCCGAAAGTCATCAATATTGAAGAAGTAGGAGCAGTAAACGCTGCAATTCAGAATATGCTATTAGCTGCACATGCACTTGGACTTGGTGCTATTTGGCGTACTGGAAAGCCCACCTATCATTCGAAAATGAAACAATTATTTGGATTAAGAGAGCAGGATGAGGTCCTAGGGTTTATTTATCTTGGTTATCCAGACATGTCGCCATTGAAAGGAAAGAGAGTTTCTTTTACAGAAAAGACAAAGTGGATCGAAGTAGATACTATATGATATTTCTAAGAAAAAGATATTAATATTAAAAGTAGAGAGGACTAATGTTAAACATTGGTTCTTTTTTGTAATCATATAGAATTAGAAAAAAAACATTGACAATGATAATCGTTTTCAATTAATCTTTAGATAGACAAAGTTAGACGAATACTAACATTTAAAAACGTTTAGAAAGGAATGAGTAAGGTGGCTTCATTACTAGTAGTCGGGGCGGATCATTTAGGAAAAATTCCTAGTAAGTTAGAAACTATTGGATTTCAGGAAGTTATACACATAACCGGAAGAAAGGTTCAGCAAGTTAAAAGAGAGATACCTGTTCAAGTAGATTTAGTATTAGTGCTAACAGATTATATCAATCATAACTTAACATCGGTATTAAAGAAAAAAGCAACGGATCAAGGCATTCCGATATGCTATGCGAAAAGATCATGGTGTTCGATTTATAAAGCAATAGATAACTGTTATCAGGAAGATTGCAATTTTCGTCAATCATGTATGAAATTTAAAGAATGTTAGATTGAGCTAACAATTGGGGTGCAGTTCATTTTCGTGGCTTTTTTATTGTACAGCTAAAAATGTACGTAATTTATATCCATTCCTAAATCATGATGGAGAAATTTATTTTTTTGCCATTGACAATGAGAATCATTTTCATATACAATCGATATTGATAATCGATATCACTTTGATGCGTTTATAAAGTTTTTAAGTAATATCAATTAAACAAATAAGGAGTGTTTTTTATGAAAAATGTATTGTTAGTATATACCAGTATGAGTGGTAATACTGAAGAAATGGCAGATTTAATTAAAAAAGGTATTGAGTCAGAGGGTGTTCAAGTCGAAGTAAAGGAAGTAATGGATGTAGATGCTATTATTTTAGAAAACTATGAAGCTATTATTTTAGAAAACTATGAAGCTATTGTTTTAGGTGCTTATACATGGGGAGAAGGAGCACTCCCTGACGATTTTATAGATTTTTATGATGACTTGGAGGATCTTGACTTATCGGGTAAAATTTTTGCAGTATTTGGTTCAGGGGATACTTCTTATGAGTACTTTTGCGGCGCTGTTGACTTATTAGAGGAAAGGGTTAAAGAACAAAGTGGAAGCGTAGTATTAGAAGGTTTAAAAGTAGAGCTCAACCCGGAAGGTGAAGATCGAGATTATTGTATTACATTCGGAGTGAATTTCGCAAAAGCAGTTAAAGGGGTTACAGCATAACGAAAAAGATTTAGATTTATTATATTACATTCTTTATTTTTTAATAAACTAGCTATAAAGAAAGAGGGTTAATTTATGTTTGCAATTACATACTTATTTGATAGAAAATATGTATTTTCATTCTTAGTCATTATTTTATCTTTCGTTACTCTTTTAGTTGGATGTGGAAATCAATCAAAGGAAGAGGCTCCTAAAGATAATCAAGGTACAGAACAAGTAGAAGAAACAGAAACAAACGAAGAGGAACAAGCAGCAGAATCAGAAAATGTTCGTGAAATTAGTCATGCCATGGGAACAACGACTATTGAAGGAACTCC
Source organism: Anaerobacillus sp. MEB173 (assembly GCF_052119505.1). Lineage (NCBI taxonomy): Bacteria > Bacillati > Bacillota > Bacilli > Caryophanales > Bacillaceae > Anaerobacillus > Anaerobacillus sp. MEB173. The sequence goes on along the minus strand of NZ_JBJMAU010000002.1, from coordinate 355,563 downwards.
TGAGAGAATTGTTTCATTATATCAAGGTGCTACAGATGTGGCTATTGCTTTAGGGGTAACACCAGTAGGTATTGTTGAATCTTGGGTACAACAACCCGTATATGAATACTTAAGAGATGATTTAGGAGATGTTCAACAGGTTGGTTTAGAAACACAGCCAAACATAGAAGAAATTGCTAAACTTAAACCAGACTTAATCATAGCTTCCGAATTGCGTCACGAAAAAGTCTATGATCAACTTTCTGAAATTGCACCAACTGTTACCCATGAGACGGTCTTTAAATTTAAAGAAACAGTTGACTTGATGGGGAAAGCAATGAATAAAGAGGAAGAAGCAAATCAACTTCTATCAGATTGGGAGAATCGTGTAGAAGATTTTAAAGGGAAAATTACTGACAAGTTAGGAGACCAATGGCCGATTGAGGTATCTGTCCTTAACTTTAGAACAGACCATGCACGTATTTATGTTACTGGATTCGCAGGAGATATTTTAAGTGAGCTTGGGTTTGTTCGGCCTGAATCTCAGCAAAAAGCAGCCGAAGAAGGGAATGTAGTTCTAAAGTTAACAACCAAGGAAAGTATTCCTTCGATGAATGCAGATGTTTTCTTCATTTTTAATGCTGATGGTCACAATGCAGACGCAGATGCCATTCAAAAGACTTATGACGAATGGACAAATCATCCGTTATGGAAAAACCTTGATGCTGTTAAAAACGGCAAAACTTACATGATTGATGAGGTTGCATGGAATATGGCGGGTGGTTATATTGGTGCGAACGATATGTTAGATCAAATCTATGATCACTTCGAATTAGAAAAATAGTTGATTATTAGTTTAGGTAGGAGGGGGAATTTTCCCTCCTGCTTTTTATATAAAAACATTTTGAAAAGAGTGAGATTATGCAACCTTTATTTCCTAGAACCTCACTAAAGATTCTTGGACTTTTGATTGGCCTTTGTATTTTGTTTATTTCTTTTGTAATGAGTATTGTCTTTGGTCAAACGCCAACATCAATGAAAACCGCAATTAATGCTTTTGTTAATTTTGATGAATCCTCAACAGAACATATTATTGTTACGACGACTCGTCTTTCGAGAGCAGTCATTGCTTCCGTAATAGGGGCAAGTCTTGCTATAGCTGGTGCACTTATGCAGGCTTTAACTAGGAATCCTCTTGCTTCTCCAAGTATTTTTGGAATAAATGCAGGTGCGTTATTTTTTGTAGTAACTGCTACAGTTTTTTTCTCTTTTAATTCTCTCATTCATTTGATGTGGATCGCATTTTTAGGAGCAGGTCTTGCTGCAATTATGGTTTTTTTACTAGGTTCTCTTGGAAGGGATGGTTTATCTCCAATTAAGATTGTATTAGCGGGGGCAGCATTAACTGCCTTATTTAGTTCTTTTACTCAAGGATTGCTTGTGATAGATGAACAGAGCTTAGAAGGGGTATTATTTTGGATAGGAGGATCAGTTGCAGGAAGAACATTGGATATGTTGGTTCCTGTTTTACCCTTCATGTTAGGGGCAGGTATTTTGTCCTTTCTACTAGGAAACTCCATAAACATTTTAACTACCGGAGAAGATATTGCAAAGGGATTAGGACAAAAAACTATTTTAGTTAAAATTCTAATGGGAATGGTTATCGTATTTTTGGCTGGTGGATCGGTAGCAGTTGGAGGTTCAATTGGGTTTATAGGTTTAATTGTACCTCATATCGTTCGTGGGATAGTTGGTATTGATTACCGGTGGATTATTCCTTACTGTGCAATTTTTGGTGCTAGTTTGTTACTGCTAGCTGATGTATCAGCTAGATTTGTAATTATGCCTGAAGAAATGCCAATAGGTGTGATGACAGCAATGGTTGGTGCACCATTTTTTATTTATATTGCACGGAGGGGGTTTAGAAATAATGAGTAAACATATTACGGTACGGAATCGATCAGGTACGATTTCACTCTTGGTTGATAAAAAAGCTGTTTCTGTAATCGCGTTACTTTTTTGTAGTTCTTTATTGTTATTTGTTATAGGTTTATCAGTAGGGAGTACGATGATAAATCCTTTATTAACCATTCAACATTTACTGGGGATGGGGGATGGAGAACATTCATTTGTTCTTGAAACTCTTAGACTTCCCAGAATGATTCTTTCTTTTCTTGCAGGCATTTGTCTAGGTGTTTCTGGTCTTATTTTGCAAGGAGTAGTTCGAAATCCTTTAGCATCCCCTGATATTATAGGAATTACTGGCGGTGGTGCAGTTGCAGCAGTTTTATTTATTACTTATTTTTCAGAATATAGTATTAAGTTTCTTCCATTTGTAGCCATTATAGGTGCAGGAGTTGTTTCGCTTTTTATATACGTTTTGGCTTGGAAAAAGGGAGTTACACCGATAAGACTTGTTCTCATTGGCATTGGAGTTCAAGCTGCAATGGGAGCTCTTGTAACAATGTTAATGGTACTTAGCCCTACATATTCTACTAGTGAAGCCTATATTTGGTTGACTGGTAGTGTTTACGGGGCAAATTGGACTAATGTTTATTCTTTGCTACCATGGGTGTTAATCTTTGTCCCACTAACATTAATATTATCTCGAAAAGTTAATTTACAGGAATTAGGTGATGATCTGGGACTTGGCTTAGGATCTAAAGTTCAATTCACTCGATTTGGATTAATTTGTATCAGTGTGTCTTTGGCTGGTGCTGCTGTTGCATTTGCCGGAGGAATAGGTTTTGTAGGGTTAATTGCACCTCATATTGCAAGGAAACTCGTCGGAAGATCATTTGGAAGCTTAGTACCAGTGACATCATTAGTAGGTGGAATAATTGTTGTATTGGCAGATATAGTTGCACGAACAGCCTTTTTACCATTAGATTTGCCTGCAGGAGTTTTTGTATCTGGTATGGGTGCACCATTTTTTATTTATTTATTATATAAAAATCGTAACATATAATAGTTAAAATTTTGGAATGAAGTGCTTAGTCTCATCAAATTAATAAAATACTTTTCTAGTAAGTAGATGAATTGTTCGAAACTATAGTTTAAGTTAAAAAGCGCTAGGTATTATCCTAGCGCTTTTTATCAATTATTATTTATACTTTCACTAACAGTTTAGAATGTTTAATTAATTTTCGACCTTTTCCGTATGGAATGCACAATGGTGTTCCAAAAATAGGATCACTAGTGACTTGACATTCCATTTTAAATACATCTCTTACCAGCTCCCGTGTAATCACTTCTTCCGGTTTTCCTTGGTCATGTATTTTTTTATCTTGGACGGCAACAATATGATGAGCATAACGACAAGCTAAATTTATATCGTGAAGAACCATGACGATTGTACGTTTCTCCTTTTCATTTAACTCAAACAATAAATCGAGAATCTCAATCTGGTGTGTCATATCTAAATAAGTTGTTGGCTCATCTAAAAGAATAGTATCTGTATCTTGAGCAAGTGTCATTGCGATCCATGCTCGTTGTCGTTGTCCTCCAGAAAGAGAATCAACCTGTCTTTCTGCTAGGTCAGTCAATTGTGTCGCCTTTAATGCCTCGTAGACCTTATGCTCATCTTCTTCAGACCATTGCTTTAACCAGCTTTGATATGGGTAACGACCTTGCTTAACCAGCTGCAAAACAGATAATCCTTCTGGAGCTTCCGGACCTTGAGGAAGAATGGCTAATTGCTTTGCAATTTCCTTCGTTTGCATGGTGTGAATGGAATTACCATCAAGAATAATCGAACCAGTTTTTGGCTTTAATAATCTTGCAAGTGATCGTAGTAACGTTGATTTACCACAACCATTACCGCCGATAAATACAGTGATCTCCCCTTTAGGAATTTGTAAGTCAAGATCCTTAATGATAACCGATTCACCATAGCCTAATGTTAACGATTTTGTTACAAGTCCATCCCTCATCATGTGAATCTCCTCTCTGTTATAAGTTTCTATTTTTATATAATAAATAAATGAAATAAGGAGCACCGATAGCTGCAGTAAATACGCCAGCAGGTATTTCTGTTGGACCTAGTAAAAGTCTTCCTATCAGATCGGCCACAATAACTAATATTGCCCCAACTAGTGCGGAAACTGGTATTAATGCCCCAAAAGAAGAACCAACTAGTCTTCTAGAAATATGTGGAGCGATTAAACCAACAAAACTTATACCGCCAGCAAAAGCGACACTTCCGGCAGCAAAACCAGTACTTATTAATAAAAGGACGATTCGATAACGTTCCACTACACTTCCAACACTCGTTGCAATCGAATCACCTAACTCTTGAACATTCAATTGTCTAATTACTAAAGTAAGTACGATAAGTAAACCGATAGTCCATGGGAATAAAATCGAGACATTTTGCCAGCTAGCACCATAGATCGATCCTGTAATCCAAATATTTGCTTGGCTTGCTCGATAGATCGGTCCTAATATCATTAGTAAAGTTGTTATTGCTTGTGTTAGTGCAAATAATCCAATTCCAATTAAAACAATCCGAATTGGAGAAGCACCGTCTTTCCATGCTAGTAGATATATAAGTACCGCAATGACCGTTGCACCCATAAAGGCTGCTAAAGGTAACCATTTAATACTTACGGTTAACGCATTATTCTGATCGCTAAAAATCGCTAAAAAAGCAACGACTGCAACGGTTGCTCCACCAGTAATACCGATAATATCTGGGGAGGCTAAGGGATTACGAACAATTCCTTGTAATATGGCACCAGATATTGCGAGTCCTATACCAACTAGAATTGCAGTAATTATTCTCGGCAATCGAAACGAATTAACAACTAAATTTTCCATATCAGATGCTAAACCAAACCATGCCTTTACTACATTTATTGGACTGATGTTCATATCACCAAGTCCAGCACTTAGTAGTGCTAACAAAAATGTTATTCCAAACAGTAAAAAGGTGATTAACAAGCTTTTACGGTCAATTAAAAAGGAAACTTTTTCTTTCCAAAGACGCAATGAAATATACTTTTTCAGTCTCACTATTTAGTCAACCCCTTACGTGCAATATAAATAAAAAATGGAGTTCCAATAATCGCAGTCATTACTCCTACTGGAACTTCTTGTGGCATAATGACGTAACGGGCACTAATATCCGCGAATAATAACAAGATCCCTCCGATAAATGCACAGTAGGGAATCACCCACCGGTAGTCGATCCCAACAAAAAAACGGGCAATATGCGGAACCATAATCCCCAAGAAGCCAATTGGTCCGGCAATCGCTACAGATCCACCTGCTAAGAGTATAATGATTACTGCCATAGATAGTTTAATTAACCAAGTTCGTTGGCCTAACCCTTTTGCAACATCTTCTCCCATCGATAACAAGTTTACGTGACGAGCGATAATTAGGGATCCAATCCAAGCGATAACCATATATGGTAATACACTGTATAAGTACTCTAATTTTCTACCTGATACAGATCCGGCTAACCAAAATAATACTTCTTCTAATGCTTTTTCATTTAACACCAGTATTCCTTGTGTTAAAGAAGAAAACAGGGCCCATATTGCAGCTCCTGCTAATGTGAATTTCATAGGTGTCAATCCTTCTCTTCCCAACGTACCAATGAAATAAACCATAGTTGCTGCAACCGTTGCCCCAGCAAAGGCAATCCAGACAAAAGCTCCTAACGAAGTGATCGAAAAAAAGGAGACTGCGAATACAATAAAAAAGCTGGCCCCGGAATTTATGCCAAATATTTTTGGATCAGCAAGTGGATTTTTTGTCATTGCTTGCATTAAACCTCCTGCAATTCCAAGACTTGCTCCGACTGCTGCTGCTATGAATGCCCTTGGCACTCGTACGGTTTGTATAATAAGATGTTCATTTGATCCATCAAAATTTATATATGAATCTATCACCATACTCCAGGTTGTATTTGTATAACCATAAACAATACTAAAACAAATAGAACCTATAAATAGAATAATTCCGATAATAAGACCCAAAATTTTAGAACTACTTGATTTTAATAACATCTTTTACTCCTCTACTAAATCCCTTTTCTACTTTTTTCCTATCTTTTTCTATACAATAATTTAAATACAAATCAAGTGTATTCCAAATGAAAATCATTGTCAATGACTCTGAAAATCAATTTCATTCATGTATTGACTTTTTAAAAGTTCACTTATATGATATTAATTGCAAATGATATTTAATATCAGTTACATATTTTGGAGGGAAACTAAAATGAAAAACATCAAACTTATTCTATTAACACTTGTGCTTTTGTCTGTATTTGTGTTAGCAGCTTGTGGAAATAATGCTGAACCTGATCAGGCAGAAGAAACAGAAGTAGAAGAAACAGAAACTGAAGCAGCTCCTGAAGAAGTAGCAGAGACATCTTCTTATACAATAGAGCATGCAATGGGAACAACAGAAATTGAAGGAACACCCGAAAGAGTCGTTATTTTAACAAATGAAGGAACAGAAGCCCTACTAACATTAGGAGTTACACCTGTTGGAGCAGTTAAATCATGGACTGGTGATCCTTGGTATGACCACATTAGTGAACAAATGGAAGGTGTTCAAGAAGTTGGAACAGAAAGTGAGCCAAACCTTGAGGCGATTGCGGCTCTTCAACCAGACTTAATCATTGGTAACAAAATGCGTCAAGAAGAGGTGTATGAACAGTTAAATGCCATTGCACCAACAGTATTTGCGGAAACACTTCGTGGAAACTGGAAGATAAATTTTGAGCTTTATGCTGAAACGTTGAACAAACAAGATAAAGGACAGGAAGTTCTTGATTCATATTCAGACCGTATCGCTAGTATAAAGGAGAAAGCTGGAGATAAGTTAGATTTGAAAATATCAATGATTCGTTTTATGGGTGGAGATGTTCGTATTTATCAAAAGGATACGTTCTCAGGAGTTATTCTTGAAGAAATTGGATTTGCCCGTCCTGAATCTCAAGATGTTGATGAGTTTGCCATCAAAGGAGCAACTAAAGAAATGATTCCACAAATGGATGGCGACATTCTCTTCTATTTCACTTACGAAACAGGTGATGGTGAAGGTTCAAAAGTCGAAGAGGAATGGTTAAATGACCCACTATTCCAAAAGCTTCCAGTAGTGGAAAGTGGAAATGCTCATAAAGTAGATGATGCCATCTGGAATACAGCTGGTGGTGTTATTGCAGCAAACTTAATGATTGATGATTTAGAGAAGAGAATTTTAGAATAATTTAAAAAACGTCTCATATTTATTATGTGGGACGTTTTTTATTACTATTTACAGTTATTATTTAAAGCATAGTGTTGGAATTATTTAGGGTTTGAACTCGTAAATATAAAAGAAAAATCGTGATGTCTTTGGACTAGTGTTTCATATTGGAGGTAGAAAAGGATGAAGCAAACTAAGCTAACATTGGCTGAAAAAGACCTCTTAAGTAAATATCGGATTAGTTTCCAGCAAGAAGAGGAAGATGAAGATTTAACTATCTCTATACGTCATTTACTTGAGTATGATCAATTAGATCATTATATCGATAAAGTTCAACAAAAGATTAATGCTCCAAATCAAATGGTTGCATCATCAATGTTTTCAAAACGGTATGTCTATTTGATTGCTGTACCTGCTTTATATTCATTAGCGAAACTAAATAAGCAGTTAAACTATTCTATTGACCAATTAACTTTACAATCTGCTGTATCATCACATGGAACATGGTTACCTATGTTATATTTCCCTACTGATAAGGTTTCATATCCAGATACTCCTATTGAACGAAATGAATGCAGGGAAAAGCTTATTAACAATATTTTTGCTGACCATCTTAATGTTATGTGGGATCATCTTTCAAAAATAGGGAAGATTTCAAAGCAAACACTTTGGGAAAATACAGCTATTTATATTTTTTGGCTGTATGAATCTTTATTGAAAGAAGATTTGACAGAGGAAGTTAGAAGCCGAGTGATCGACGATTTTTATTTTGTTGTTCTTAAAGCTGGTGGTCATTTATTTGGTAACTATAATCGAAATCCACTTACACGATTCTATACTGAGAAGACTTTAAAAAATGGAGTTGAAGTTCGAATTAGAAAAACATGTTGTTTTTATTATGAAATGGCAGCAGGTGGAGAGATGTGTACAGGGTGTCCTAAAGATTGTTAACACCTTTGGTTTGCTACTTTTCTTTAATACTTTCTAAAAATCACCAAAAAAGGTTTCCACATAGCCATAATTGGTAATAGATAAGGATAGTAGCAAATATACTGAGGTGAGTACGATGAATATGAAAAGAACATTAACTGTAGGGTCATTAAAAAAGGATGCAAACATAGTAAGTCATAATGCTCCTAAAAAAGATAAATCATCAACTGAGGAAAGTAAAAAAGAACCACAAAATGTGAATCAGCAGCAAGTAATTAAGGTAATTCAAAATAACGAAGAATATAATATTACACCAACTATAGAAAAAAGATCATTATTAGATACGGCACTCGAGCAAGATCAACAGTTATCGTTTAAGTGTAAGAAAGGCACGTGTGGGAAATGTACGGTAAAGGTTGTAGAAGGTAGTGGTTGTTTAGAAGCATTAACAAATAGTGAAAAAGAAAAATTAAAAGGAAATACTGATTTGGGCTATCGCCTTGCTTGTCAGGCACTCGTCAAATGTAATTAATTATGAAAAGCGGGAGTGTGATATCGTTGGAAAACACCTTAAAGTTGAAAACGCTTGAGTTGTTAAAGAAGGACGCCGAAGAAATAGGGACAATGATTCAAGTACAAAAAGACAATTTGCTACTCCCGAAGTGTCCATTATATCAAGAGGTTCTTGATACGCAAACCTATGGATTATCTTGTTCGATTAACTTTGCCACTAGACTTGGCCTTATAGAAAAAGAAAGCGGGAAAAATATTTTAATACAGTTAGAGGAAAAACTTTTAGAAAACATAAAAATATGAATTTTTAGAATATAAAAATAAGTTTTATAATTAAAGGGATTCGTTATTGACGAAACCTTTTTTTTGTTTTACAATGAGAACTAATATCAGTGAAAATGAGATTTATTCTCATCATTACGAAGTGGGGGTTCCAAAATGATGTATCCAATAAACGGCTATAATGATATTCAGACAGTGATTTCAAATGAACGGAAAATTGGTGGTGTAATCGAAGCGGAACAAATCCAATTACGTTCAGGTGAGGTATATGATTGTCCAGTATTTACGAGTGTAGATGTTGTAGGCGCTAACATTTATTCGATTGGATTTATCTCTAAAGATGGTGTTAGAATGATTGTCCATGTTAATGATATTAGTATGATTAAATCAGCTACACATAAAAAGATCCATGAACTAAATAACGCAGGCTATAAAGAATATAAAGTAAAAGAAAAATTAAAATATTTAAAGCGACTTTGTAAAGCTGATCAAGGTGCATGTACATGTCCTTTTGTAGAGGAAGCAATGTTAATTATAGAAGACATTGGTACTGATGTTCTTAAAGTTGAAAAAGATTTAGATTTAAAATTCCTTTCAAAAGGTAATAAAGTAGTAAAAATTGCATAAAAAGAAAAGTAGGGCTTATAAAGTCCTACTTTTCTTACTACTATATACTGTTTAACTATTTGGGTCTTCTAAAGTACAGATTGCATTAGGGCGTTTTATCCGAGGAACAATACATTCATAAATTCGAAAATAGTGATTCATATTTTCACTATCCATATAAGTAGTATTAATGTCTTCGGCAATAACAAGATCAACATTATGTCTACCTGTAGCAATTAGAACCCCAGAATCCCCCTTAAGAACCGGTGATTGGTATACACCATCTGTTACTAGTTCGCGGACATGTTCAATTTCAAGAACGTTTGTCCCTTGGTGAACACGGTGTAATAGAGCATAAAGCTTAGGTGATAATACTAACGCATATGGTCCACTATGCCCCATTTGTAGCAACTTATTTCGTGCTTCTACAATATCACTAAAGGCATTACCCGATTTCATCCAATCTTCACGGATGTGTGATAGGTGACCTTTGACATTTGTAAGTCCTGGGAGGTCAAACTCAGTTGAACCGTTAAAAATTAGATCGTCTTCTAATAATGCACATTGTGTTACCGCATTTGCTGCAGGTGAAAAGTCAATTGGAATATCCAAAGCCTTTGCTTGCTCTAGATCGCGCCAATAAAGCTCGAAATCTTTATAAAGTAATGGGATTGTCAAATGGACACGTTTTGTTGCTGAAGAAAGATCTAAGTCTTTCCCGTGAAAGCTTAAACTACCATGACCTGGTTGATCGATAATATCATTAACAACAGATTGAATCCCCTGTCCAAGTGGTCCATAAATATCTAAAAAACGTCGACCAATTAAATTTCTGCGTGCATTTTCAATAACAATTTCATCTAACATCGCCCATTCTCTATCATTTAATGGTGCTTCTTCAAAATTTCTATTCATTTAATAACCTCCTTAAACTCTTTAAGACTTCCAACTGTTAACCGCTTAGTTATTCTTTGTGACTTTTTAATTTGATCACTTTCGATATCTATTGATTCTGTTGTAGTGCTGTACTTTTCAACCTTTAAGCTATTGTGAACATCTTCTTTTTCATCAGTTGGTACAGATCCAGGTGCTACTGCAGCACCGTCAAAATTATCATTTAGTGAGTTCAAGATACCTTTGATTGCTTGATAATCTGCATTTGTTTTATTTCGCATTTGAGTTAGACTATCTTCATATTCAGTATCTTTAAACGAAAATAATGAGAGATCCAAATGTTCAAGAAAATTATGTAATCCAAACTTTTCTAAACTAATATCCTGTAATAGGCGGATAAATTCATAATTATTTTCTGTTTGTGCATCACTATGTTCTAAATAATAATCTAATTTCGGGAGTAAAGCGTTTAAACGATCTAATCGTTGCTCTTCCTCTTCATAAATATGATGATAATAAAGACGTTCGTGTTCATCAGATGCATTTTCAATTCGAGGCGTTAATATCGACATAAAATTATGAATACCTTCTTGTGTTCTTAAAAACATATCTTTTAATTCGCCAAAGTGCTCCGACACATTATTCACCCCTTTGTTTTATTTATAGAAAAAAGCACTGTTATATCTATTTCCAATTTACATAATTATTAAACTAATTTTTTACTACCTAAGGAGGAATGGATGGATCGGTTGATGGTACTTTCTTCTAGTAGGTTACAAGTGGAGTGTTTGTATTATGGATATGAAAAAGAAAAGGCAATACGTAAGCAAAGATTTCTTTCACAAGGTGACATCATCGAATTAAAAAACAACTGTAGATTTATTCCTGGCATTGGCTGGTATGTTCAAGTCTTGATTAATAACATCGAAAATGAATATATTCTTTTGAATACGATTGAAGCAGCATTAATGGAAAATAAGCTCGCATTTATCGTTGACCTTGAAATTGAATTAAACGTACTATCTTTTCAACTAAATAAAGCATTAGATGATAAGAACAGTACATTATTTTTTACTACTGTCAAACGACTTAATGAACTAAATAAAATTAAACATAAAGCAGAAACCCATTTGTTAAATATAAAATAGGGTCCTGCTTTTTTATTATTTTTTTTATCCGACTATATTTTTGAACAAAAATATTTTTAATGTGATTATTGTCACTTTAATTGATAATGATTTTCATTATAATTCAATCATTGATAATAGTTTTCATTTAGCGCTATAGGAGGAGAAGAAGTTGAAAAAGCTTAAATTATCTGCATTATTCATGATTTTTGTTATCGCAGTAGCAATGATGGCCGCATGCGGATCAAATTCTGTATCTAAAGAAGAGACAGAATCTGTTCCTGAAGTAACTGAACAAGAAGAAGTTCAAGAAGTGGAAATCTCAGAAGAGGTGACCGAGGGTGAGGGCCAAACTTATAAGTTTTTAACACCAAAAGGAGCACCTGCATTACCTGGGTTAATAGTGAGTGAGGAAGGCTTTGGCAATCACCAGCTTGAGCTAGAAACTTGGGATCAACTTGAACAGTTATTGGCACACCTTCAAAATGGGGATGCTGATTTTGTCGCTGCTCCAATTAATGTTGCTTCAAATCTAGTTAGTAAAGGCTTACCGTTACAATTAATTCACGTAAATACGTGGGGAACAATCTTTTTAGTCACAATAGACGAAAATGTAAATTCACTAGCTGATTTACAAGGTGAACAACTCTATGTTTCCCATAAAAGCGGTCCACCAGATGTATTAACAAACTTCTTATTAGAAGAGGAAGGAATAAAAGATAGTGTGGAAATACAGTATGCTACACCACCAGAGATTGCGCAAATGTTAATCGGTGGAAAGATTAAACATGCAGTTTTACCTGAACCTGTTTTAAGTGGTGTGCGTTTGAATTTGAAGGAGCAATTAAAAGAAGTTGTTGACTTCCAAGCGACATGGAATGAGATGTATGGTCAAGATCTGCCTCAGGCGGGTATCGTTGTGAATAAGGAGTTTGCTAGTGAAAATGCTGATGTAATAGAAGCTTTCCAACAAGCATATGGAGAAGCCATTGAAAGAATGTACGAGAATCCAGATGAAATTGCAACCCTTGCTGAAACACATCTAGATCTAAAGGCGCCAATTGTAAAAAGTTCACTAAACAAAATGGTCATTAAATTAGTTGAGGCTGAGGAAGCACAGTTTAGCATTGAACAATATTTCAATTTATTACTAGAATCACAGCCTGAGTCTATAGGGGGACAACTACCAGATGAAGGATTCTACTACAAACGATAGAAATTCATTGATGACTGTTTCGGCTTTATCTACAATCGTAGGGATTTGGTGGGTACTCTCATTTTTCTACCCACCAATTATTCTTCCATCACCAGTTGAAACAGTTTCAAAAGCCTATCAGTTAGCAGTAGAAGGTCAATTAATGAAGGAGCTTGCCATTACGATCCAACGGGTGGTTATCGGTTTCTCCTTCTCTTTATTTATTGGAACAATGCTTGGCTGCTTCATAGGCTCATATGAAAATTTATATAAATTTTTTAAGCCGATGGTTACATTTTTACAAACGGTTCCACCAATCTCCTGGATATTACTTGCAATTATATGGATGGGATTTGGTAGTGGGGCACCGATCTTTGTTGTTATTATCGCGACATTTCCTATTTTTTTCTTTAACTCGGTACAAGGGGTTCGTAATTTACCGGAACATTTAATTGAAATGGGGAACACCTTTCGAGTACAGCGTTTTCGAATGATCAAGGATATTTATTTACCAGCACTTTGGCCATTTATTTCTTCAGCTATAACAATCTGTATTGGGAGTAGTTGGAAGACAATTGTCATGGCAGAATTGTTGAGCAGTAATAATGGTGTTGGTGCGGCACTTAGCTTAGCTAGATTACAGTTAGAAACAGCGGAAGTATTTGCTTGGACATTAGTGGTTGTTGTACTAGGGTTGACAACAGAGCATATTTTTCAGTGGTTTAATGACCAAACGAGGGTAGGGAAGGTGAGGAAATGGAAATCGGGGGCATAACTTTTGCACATGATAAAAAGGTAGTCTTCAAAGACTTTTCCCTCTATATACCTGAGGGAGAAATTACGTGTATTCTTGGAAGTTCAGGAGTAGGGAAGACAACATTATTGCAAATGGTTGCAGGAATTAAAAAACCACAGCAAGGTGAAATCATTACTACCGATAATCAAGTAAGCTATATTTTTCAAGAGCCGCGACTTCTGCCTTGGAAGACAGTTCTTGAAAATGTGGAGTTTGTTCTGCTAGATAAGTTGGAAAAGGCAAATCGAAAAAAAGTAGCTGAAGAGATGTTAGAGCGAGTTGGTTTAGCCGATTGTTTACACTTATTTCCCCATGAATTAAGCGGGGGAATGCGTCAACGCGTTTCGATTGCTCGTGCTTTTGTCGTAAGACCGGATATATTGCTACTGGATGAACCGCTTCAGGGATTAGATGTAATGAAACGCCAGGAAATTCAAGACTTGCTCGTTTCTCTTTGGGAAACCTATCAACCTACTGTTCTTTATATTACCCATGATGTTGAAGACGCATTAGCTGTATCACATCAAATATTAGTATTTGCAGGTCAGCCAGTCAATGTTACTTGTAGTTGTTTTGTAGATAAGCCTATAAAAGAGCGGAGTCATTATCAGTCTCACATGGATGCTTTACGAACTCACCTGATGCTGCAAATGAAAATGTCAAATCAAGCAGCAATGGAGCGGATGAAGAAAAAGCAGCACATGCAGCAAAAAATGAAGATGGCAAAGAGTCTTTAAAATAAAAATGTTTATTAAAGGAGGATTGTTATGAACGCCACAAAAATGCCGGCTTATTTGTTTTTAGCAGTTTAGGAAAATTACTTCTTATTTGAACACAGTGATTTATTTGGTCATTGTACATTTCATGCGAAAAAAAAAATGATGAATCTTAAAAGCTATGAATTGCCTCTTGGTAGTTTATAGCTTTTTTCTTAGAAAAAATTCTCAAATACTGTTGACAATGATTATCAATAGCAATATAATACAACTTGTAATGAAATTCATTATCATTAAATACATACCTAGGGGGAAACAAAAAAATGAGTAAAGCATTAAAGTTTTTCTTATTTGCAATTCTAGCGTTTGGTCTAGTATTTGCAGCTGGTTGCGGTGGTTCAAACGATACGACAACTGAAGAACCAGAAGAAGCTCCGGCAGAAGAGCAAGTAGAAGAAAATGCAGCTGAAGAAGAAGCAACTGAAGAAGCTGGTGGTGTTGTAAATCTTTATACAAGCAGACACTACGACACTGACGAAGCACTTTATGCAAAGTTTACTGAAGAAACAGGAATTGAAGTTAATGTTATTCAAGGTAAAGGCGACGAATTAATGGAGCGTCTTGACCGTGAAGGTGAAGCAACTGAAGCTGACGTATTTATTACAGCTGATGCTGGTAACTTAGCACGTCTTAAAGAAAAAGAACTTACACAAGCAGTAGAAAGTGAAGTACTGGCAGCAAACATCCCTGAAAAATTACGTGATGTTGACAATGAGTGGTTTGGTCTTACGAAAAGAGCACGTGTTATCGTATATGCAAAAGACCGTGTGGATCCATCTGAACTTTCAACATACGAAGCATTAACTGAGCCAGAGTGGGAAGGTCGAGTATTAATTCGTTCTTCTGAAAATATTTACAACCAATCACTAATGGCTTCATTTATTGAATTAAATGGTGAAGAAGCTGCGAAAGAATGGGCTGCAGGCATTGTTAAGAACATGGCTAGAGAGCCTCAAGGCGGCGACACTGATCAAGCAGTAGCTGTTGTTGCTGGTGAAGGTGATGTAGCAATTACTAACACATATTATATTGGTCGATTAATAAACTCAGAAGATCCTGAAGATGTAAAAGTTGGAGAAGCTGTTGGAGTCTTCTTCCCTAACCAAGACACGAATGGTACTCACGTAAACATTAGTGGTGCAGCAGTAGTAAAACATGCGAAAAATGTGGAGAATGCTGTTAAGTTTATCGAGTTCTTAACGAATGTAGAAGCGCAAGAAGTATTTGCTGAAGGAAATAACGAATACCCTGTAAACCCTGAAGCTGAAATGAGCGAAACATTAAAGTCATGGGGCGAGTTTAAAGAACAAGATATCGATTTAACAATTCTTGGTGAAAATAACGCACAAGCAATCATGATTCTTAACGAAGTAGGTTGGAAATAATTAAATCGAACAGAAATCGTACCACTTAATTGGTGGTACGTTTTTTTAATTGAAAATGGTATTCACTTTCATTTTTATTTGCGTTATACTTATTCTATAAATAATAATCGTTTTCAATAGAGAGTTTTTCTCCTGATGTATTTAAGGATGTGGCAATATATGAAGCTAGTACAACAAGTTAAACGGCAAATGAATGGGTGGGCAGTATTAAGCTTTTTATTTCTTTTTTTCATTTTGCTGCCCAATATGTTAATTGCAATCGAATTTTTTGCAAAAGGTAACGAGAACTGGCATCACATTAAAGAATATTTATTACTTGATATTATCTCAAACACGTTAGTTATTTTATTTTTTACTGGATTGGCAACAACGATTATAGGCACTAGTCTCGCATGGATTGTAACTGTCTATAAGTTCCCTTTACGAAACTTTTTAAGATGGGGTCTAATCTTACCATTAGCGATTCCACCTTTTATTGGTGCTTATACGTATCATGGCATTGTTAATTATACTGGTATTATCCAATCAACGTTACGTAATAACTTTGATATTACCGTTAATCAAAAATACTTTAACATCATGACAATAGAAGGTACAATCTTTATTTTTACAATGTTTTTGTTTCCATATGTGTATGTCATTACAAAAGGATTTTTTGAAAATCAATCGGCATCTCTTGTTGAAAACGCTCGTCTGTTAGGCGGAAGTTCATTAGAAATTTTCTTTCGAGTGATTTTGCCAATTTCAAGAGCAGCGATCATTGGCGGTGTGACGATTGTTATGTTAGAGGTCATTAATGACTATGGAGTAGTGAAGTATTTTGGGATTCAAACGTTTATTACGGCCATTTTCCAAACGTGGTTTGGGATGGGGGATCTTGATTCAGCTTTTAAACTAGCCGGAACATTAATGGTTGTCGTCATTTTCATTTTAGTTTTTGAGAAAATTGTTCGAGGTCGTAAGCGATTTAGTTATTCGAATTCAAAGGTTAAACCGATTCAACCTCAGCAATTAAAAGGAGCAAAAAAGTGGTTCGCTTTTAGCTATTGCTTTGGGATTTTCAGCTTTGCTTTCCTTATTCCTTTTGTTCAATTAGTCTTATGGATGTTCATGACCTATGAAAAGATCTTATCTAAAGAATTTTATTTGTTAGTAAAAAATTCATTTATGGTTGCAGCCATTGCGGCTTTACTTATCGTTACTGTTGGATTAATTATTGCGAATTATTCACGAATACATCAAGGTGTAATCCCTAAAACTCTTTCTAAATTAACTGTAATTGGCTATTCGATACCAGGGGCTGTTATTGCTGTCGGTGTTATTACAATCTTTTTAGCTTTTGATGATCTTATTCTATTAATCTCAACATTTTTTAATACTGATCCAGTTATTGTTTTAAGAACGAGTTTGGTAATGTTAGTTTTTGCATATGTCATTCGGTTTTTGGCAGTAGGTTTCAATTCTATTGAAGCAGGCTTTGAGAAGGTTGGCAGAACATTTACTGATGCATCAAGAACACTTGGCGCATCAACAGTCAGAACGTTCTTTAAGGTTGATATTCCGATGGTAAAAGGAGCAATAATTGGTGGCTTCATCCTTGTATTTGTTGATATTTTAAAAGAGTTACCACTAACGATGCTTCTCCAACCTTTTAATTTTCAAACGTTAGCAACGAGAGCTTTTCGCTATGCGAATGATGAGATGGTAAGTGAGGCTGCATCGGCATCGATCTTAATTATTTTAATAAGTGGGATTTGTATCTTTGTCTTTCATAAAGTTCTGGAGAGAGGGGAAAGTAACTAATGTTTGTACAAATAAAAAACTTGCAATATCAATATAAGAATACAAGTGAGCCAACGATTAAAGATTTTACCTTAGATATTAATCAAGGGGAAATTGTTTCGATTCTTGGTGATAGTGGAAGTGGAAAAAGTACGATTCTTCGATTAATCGCAGGCTTAGAAATACCAAAATCAGGCACAATATCAATTGATGGAAAAACAATTGTTAATAACTCAACCTTTACTCCGCCAGAAAAAAGAAAAGTAGGAATGGTTTTTCAAGACTATGCTCTTTTCCCGCATATGACTGTAGAAAATAATATTAAATATGGTTTGAGAAAAATGAACCGTAGAGAAAAACAATTGCGTGTAGAAGAAATGTTAACATTAGTGAATATGTCCGAGTATAAAAAACGGTATCCTTATGAGCTAAGCGGAGGCCAGCAACAGCGTATAGCACTGGCGAGAGCGCTTGCTCCAGCACCTTCTCTCTTAATCTTTGATGAGCCATTCAGTAACCTCGATGCTAGTCTCCAAGTGAGAATTAGAGATGAGCTTCGTGGGATCTTAAAGGATGCTGGTATCACTTCGATATTTGTTACGCATGATCAAGCAGATGCGAAAGCTCTTGCAGATCGAATTGTCTACATTGCTAATGGTGTTGTCGACCGAATTGTTTCGTTAGATGATGAATTATCAAGATATAAAAATACTAAACAACTTAGTCTCGTTTAAATAACGAAAATAATCATATCTATCTTCTTGATAGGTATGGTTATTTTTTTGTTGTCTAGCTCCTGCACCTGTGATTTTTTGGTCTTAGTTCCTCTCAGTCTAAGGACTGAGAGAAAGACCATTCTCGAGCTCGTTAAGAAAAGAATGAAAATGGCTTACACTAAAGTCAAGGAATTGCAAAGGAGGCGAGAAATATGAATTGGTCAGCTAAAACAGTATTTGGAATGATCTTACTATTAATAGGGGTTAGTATTGTGTTGCAGTTAATTGGCATTTCAATTGGATATCTGCTTCGAATGATTATTCCAATACTTCTAATCATCTATGGCTATAAAAAATGGAACCTGGCAGAAACAAAGTTTCAAAAGTTTTTCGGTATGATTGTTCTTCTGTTTGGGGTCCTCCTCTTACTAGGAGCAGCTCACTTATTTATCGGTTTAATAGTGGCAGGACTCATCATGTATTTTGGCTACTCAATTATGAAAGGTAAGCAAGATGATTCAGTAGTAAAAAATGATCCCATTGAAGTAAAAGGACAAAGAGAATCTAAAGATTTGTTTGATGAAGAATGGGATCGTTTTATGAATGAGTATAAAACAAAATAACAATAAGTTGAATTGGAGGAAAATACAATGGTATTAAAACGTTTACGTGATATGACAGTGGCTACAATCAATGAGGGATTAGATAAAATTGAGAATCCGGTTGTCATGCTTAATCAATATATGCGTGACCTTGAAGTGGAAATTGTAAAGGCTGAACAGGCCATAACAAAACAAATCGTCATGAAAAATAGATTTGAGCAGATGCTTACAGAAACAAAGCAAATGATAAATAAAAGAAAACACCAAGCAGAAATTGCTCTAGATTCTGGTGAAGAGGAATTAGCAAGAAAAGCTTTATCACAAAAACTCCACTATGAAGAAAAGGTAAAGCAGTATAATGAGCATTTCGAGGATGTTTGTAAGCAAGTAACCGAATTAAATGAACAACTCCATGAAATGAAGGAAAAGTTCTATGAAATGAGAGATCGAAAATATCAATTAATGGCACGAGCAAATTCAGTGATGGCAAAACAACAAATGAATGCAACAATGAATCGTTTTGACTATGAAAGCACAGCGAAAGGTTTTGCACGAATTGAGGAACGGATACTCGAAATGGAAGTAAGCTCAACGATTCAACGTAAGTCTCGTTATGAACCAAATGAGATGCCCGGAGCGGATTTTGATAATCATGATGCAATTGATCAAGAGCTAGAAGCCATTCGTAGTGCGAAACAAAATGCAAATTAAATAGTAAAAAAGCGGATATGAAACATAACTCATATCCGCTTTTGGTCAGATAATAGAAATAGAATTGGAAATTCTAGTTTTTTTTAAATATGATAAGGATAATGCGTTATTTAAATTTCATAGTGCGAAAGGAAGGAGGCACCTTATGCGTACATCGAGCAATTATATAATAGGCATTTTTGTGATTTTCATCGGTGTTATTATTTTACTAAATACTTTAAATATTAATATTGGCAATTTTATCGGTCCTCTTATTTTCTTATTTCTTGGCGTGTTTTTTTATCAAAAAAAGCGTCGTATTTTAAGTACGATTTTCTTTGCTATTGGACTAATTGCTTTTTTTGAAAGTGTTCTACGGATCAATATCGGGGGAGTCATTGTAGCTGCTGTTTTTGTTTATTTTGGCTATCGTCTTATCCGACGAAAAAAGAAAGATCTCGATTTTGATGACGATTTTAAAGATGTAGAAAAGTACTCGTATAAAACATCACCAGAGGAGAAGGACCGAGATGAGAAAGTAACGGATCCTCGAAAAGAAATAGAGATTGAATATGAATCGAAAAAGTCAGTTGGCACACCGCAAATTAAGAGTTCTCTAATAGGTGATTTAAACCTAATGGGAAATCGTTATGAATTAAATGATATGAATATTTGGCATGGCATTGGTGATGTCAAAATTGACCTCTCGAAAGCAATAATTTCTCAAGGGGAAACCGTTCTTGTTGTTAACGGTTGGATCGGGGACATTGATATCTATATTCCATATGATCTAGACGTTTCAGTAAATGCAACTGTTACGATAGGCGATCTTGAGGTACTCAATTATAAGCAGGGTGGTCTGAATCGAAATATTACATTATCTACAAAAGAATATAAGCAGTCATCAAGACGGGTAAAGATTATTCTTTCATTATTTATTGGTGATATTGATGTGAGGTATGTCTAATGAGCAGGAAGAAGCTTGCCAATATTCAATGGCAATTCATTCGCTATTCGATATGGATATGCCTCATTTCTGGTATTCTAGTTATGTTTGTCCTTTTTTTTAATGAAACAAATCCCTTTGATTTAATGATAGAAAAGAAGTTATGGTTATTCCCGATCTTAATTATTGTACCTCTAATTTGCATTGTTGTTGGTGCCTGTTTTGGGTATGTCATAGGTAATTTAGTAAAAAAGCGACTTGAAGTCCTTGTTCAATCAACAATGGCACTTGAACGGGGAAATTTTGCGCATCGTACGATAGAACTCGGTGATGATGAGATTGGACTAATGGGGAAACACCTTAATGTTATGGCAGAACGCGTAGAGGATCAAGTAGCCTCTCTGCAACGTCTATCATCAGAGCGGGCGGAGTGGAACGAAACATTAAAGCAAGCTGCTGTAAATGAAGAGCGGCAACGATTGGCGAGGGAGCTTCATGATGCTGTCAGTCAACAATTATTTGCTATTTCAATGATGACATCTGCATTACCACACTCATTAAATGCAGATCTCAAAAAAGCAAAAAGCCAAATAGGAATGATAGAAAAGATGGCAACAACCGCACAGGCAGAAATGAGAGCGCTATTGCTTCATTTGCGACCTGCGCACTTAGAAGGAAAGAAATTAAAACAAGGGATTGAAGACTTGCTAATCGAATTAGAGACAAAGCATGGTCTAACAATTAAATGGAAGATTGAAGATGTCGAGGGACTGGCGAAAGGAATTGAAGATCATCTGTTTCGTATTATCCAAGAGGCCATTTCAAATACATTGCGTCATGCAAAAGCGAACTCACTTTTTTTACAATTGCAAGTAATTAATGAACAAATCCGGCTTAAAATTATTGATGATGGGATTGGATTTGAACCATCCGATCAAAAAAGTACCTCATCATATGGTTTGAATTCTATGAATGAGCGAACAAATGAAATTGGTGGTGTATTAGAGGTGATTTCCTTACCAGGCAAAGGAACACAGATTGAAGTAAAAGTACCGATTGTTAAAAATATTGGGGGAGTATAGGATGATTAGAGTTTTACTCGTTGATGATCATGAGATGGTTCGAATGGGTTTAGCTGCCTACTTAGCTACGGAAGCGGACATTGAAGTAATTGGTGAGGCTTCTAGTGGAGAGGAAGGGGTTAAGCTTGCGATTGAGCTGAAACCGGATGTGATTCTAATGGACCTTGTGATGGACGGCATGGATGGAATTGAGGCAACTAGAAAAATTACCACTCTTCTTACTGATACGAAGATTATCGTTTTAACGAGCTTTATTGATGATGAAAAGGTATATCCTGTTATTGAAGCTGGTGCTTTAAGCTATTTATTGAAAACATCACGTGCCCCGGAAATTGCCGAGGCCATTCGGGCAGCAACTGAGGGAGAGTCAGTATTAGAAGCAAAGGTAACTGGAAAAATGATGGCGCGAATGCGACAGGGGACACAAGAATTGCCTCATGAAAGGCTTACTGCTAGAGAAAGGGAAGTGCTCGTCTTAATTGCTGATGGGAAGAGCAACCAGGAAATTGCAGATGAATTAGTGATTGGAATTAAAACTGTAAAAACACATGTAAGTAATATTTTAAACAAACTTGAGGTAGAGGACCGTACTCAAATTGCTATCTATGCGCATCGTAATGGGCTTATTAAATAATAAAGAGAATGTAGAATTTAGAATTAAAGAACGTAATAGCTAAGAGAGTGGTTAATTTCCGTAAATCATTTTAACGGATTTGTTATTGAAGATGGCATCAATTTTTGCTTCGATTTCATCTTCTATTTCTTTATTCGTAGGTATTTTGTCAAAACTTTGAATAACAACATATTCATCTAAACTAATTAAATGATAGGGATAACGTTCTCCATTATCCAATACGAGGGCATATAATTCTCCTTTTTTAGAAAGAATAATATCTCCGTGTCCTTTGACTTTTTTTATTCGTTTATCAATGAATATCATCGGCTTGTCTCCTTAACTTTATTTTACCTATACTTATTCACGTGACCCAAGTCTTATTCATAAAAAGTACATGATTTTACATAATCTCATTTATCGTTGTTATAGTAAGGTTTTAGAGCGTTATTTTTGAATAATAAAATTCTATCCCCTTTACTTGTACCTGATAAAAAAGTAGAATTACCATCGAGAGATATTTATTTTGAAGGAGCTGGTTAGGTGTTTCGTACCACTTTATATGTACTGTTAGTCACAGTTATGTTTACACTACTTGCTGCTTGTGGTGGACAAGAACAAGTGCAAGAGGAAGAAATAGAAGGCGAAAATCAAGAGTATGTTGCAATTGTTAATGATCAGGAAATTCCAAGAGCTGAATATGAAGAGTTAATATTGCAGCAGCAAACAATGTATGCAGAGAATGGCTTTGATGTTACTGAAGATGAGGAAATGATGCAGGTCATTGAGGATCAAGTATTAGAAGAACTCATCAGTCAAGCCCTTATTGAACAAGCTTTTGTTGAAAGAAATATAGAAGTATCTGATGAAAAGGTTCAAGAAGAATTAGCCTTAATTAAGTCAGAATTTGAGGACGAGACTCAGTTTGAAGAAACATTGCTTGCAAGTAATTTAACAGTTGAAGAACTAAAAGAGTTAATTGCTCAACAGGTGAAATTAGAACAACTAATCGCTTCTGAAATTGGTGAAATCACTGTAACGGAAGAAGAGATTGAAACATTATTTAATCAATATGTCGAGAATTTTGAAGATGAAGAACTTAATTATGAAGAAGTAAAACCATTAATTGAACAACAACTAATGGACGAAAAAAGAAATGAACATACACTTCAACTAATCGATAACTTAAAACAGGATGCGAACATCGAACTGTTTGTTTAACGTACATTTACTAATGAAGGACAAGGTAATGGGAATACCCCGTTACCTTGTCTTTTTTTGTTAGAAAAAAACAGTTGTAAATTAATTACATTTTAGTATAATAAAACTGTACTAAGTAATATAATACGGTTAATACACAGAGTACAGAGCAGTTTTACTGAAAGGAGGAGTACGATGTTTCAAATAGACCTTCGAAGTAGGGTACCCATTTACGAGCAGCTAGTTGAGAGAATGAAGGAAGCAATCATTCATGAAGTATTTCAAGCAGATGAGCAGTTACCATCTGTAAGAGCACTTGCGCAACAACTAACGATTAATCCCAATACAATTCAAAAAGCGTATCGTGAACTAGAGCACCAAGGGTACATCTATTCAATTCCTGGTAAGGGCAAGTTTGTAGCACCACAATCAGTGACTATTAATGATGAAAAGGTGAAAAAGGTGAAAAAAGAGATTATTAAACTTATTTCAGAAGCGTTATATTTAGGTATGGAAAAGGAAGAAATCATCTCTTTAATAGCGGTTGCAGAACAGTCCGTGAGAGGAGGAGAAGAAAATGATTGATGTAAATAACCTTCGAAAGGAATTCGAGGATATTGAAGCTTTAAAGAGTGTGAATTTACACATTCAAAAAGGTTCAATTTATGGATTACTTGGATCAAATGGTGCTGGAAAAACGACGCTGCTTAAGACACTTGCGGGTATATATAAGCAAGATAACGGTATGGTGAAAATTTCAAATCAATCTGTTTTTGAAAATAGCGAATTAAAACAAAAGATCATGTTTTTAGCGGATTCTCTCTATTTCTTCCCGCATACGACAATAAAACAGATGGCTAAATTTTATAAGGATACGTATCAGAGCTGGAATGAAAAACGCTTTACGATGTTTAATGAAGTTTTTCCAATAGATGTAAATAAAAAAATTCATCGTTTATCCAAAGGGATGCAAAGGCAAGTGGCCTTTTGGCTTACGTTATCAGCCATGCCAGAAATTCTTATTTTAGATGAACCTTTTGATGGTTTAGATGCAGTGATGCGTCAAAAGGTGAAAAATTTACTCATTCAAGATGTAGCTGAAAGGGAGATGACAATCATTATTTCTTCGCATAATTTGCGGGAAGTAGAAGACCTTTGTGATCATATTGGGATTCTTCATCACGGTGAACTAATGGTTGAAAAAGAACTAGATGACTTAAAGTCAGATGTTCATAAAATACAAGTCGCATTTAAGGAAAGTCCGCCTCAAACCTTTTTACAAGATTTTGATGTGCTTTACAAGGAGGAGAGAGGAAGTGTACTTTTATTTATTGTTAGAGGGAAAGAAGAAAAACTAACTTCTTATATTCAAAAACTTCAACCAGTAATTTTTGATTTACTCCCACTTACATTAGAAGAAATTTTTATTTATGAAATGAGGGATGTCGGTTATGCAATCGAAAATATCATTGTTTAATCGTGGATTATTCATCCAAGGACTGCGAAATGTTGGTTGGATTAGTCTTTTATATTTTCTATGTTTATTGTTTGCATTGCCTCTTCAATTATTGATGAGATATACAAATAAAGAACGATATTATTATTATTATACTCATCTAGAGAATCTGTTTGATGTATTTGAAGGCTTTCAAATTTTGCTTATGTTTGCTGTTCCAGTATTACTGGCGATATTTTTATTTCGTTTTATGCAAGTAAAGTTATCTGCAGACTTTATTCATAGTCTTCCAATTAGGAGAGAAACAATATTCCATCAACATATTTTACTAGGATTACTGCTTCTCTTGCTGCCAATATTGTTATCAGGTGCGGTTTTGGCCATATTAGGCGGAGTTTTTAATACTGAAGAAATCCTATCAGCCACTTCAATTTTGCATTGGATGGGAATGACATCGTTAATAACGATTTTTGTTTTCTTTGCCGGTGTTGTTGTAGCGATGTTTACTGGTATGTCTGCCTTACAGGGAGTTCTAACTTATATCATGTTACTCTTTCCGGCAGGTATAACGATACTATTTGTTATGAATCTCAAACCTTACCTTTATGGTTTTGCAGCTGACTATTATTTAAGTACGAATATAGAAAGGATGATCCCATTTGTACGTGCAAGTGAGTTATCACGCAGCCCTTTCACTTGGCAGGAAGTAGTCCTCTATCTTTTATTTAGTATAGGTTTTTATGTTGTCGCATTAATCGTGTACAAAAAAAGAAATGTGGAAGCTGCAACTCAAGCAATTGCGTTTAAATCATTGAAGCCAATATTTAAGTATGGTGTTGCTTTTTGTTGTATGCTCATTGGAGGTTTTTATTTTAGTGAAACGCAGGGCGATATAGGTTGGATTGTATTTGGCTACTTTGTTACTTCATTACTAGGTTATTTTGTAGCAGAGATGTTACTCCAAAAAACATGGCGAGTATTTGCAAATTGGAAGGGGTATTTAGTTTTTGCAATTAGTATAGGAATAACTGGTTTTATTATCCAATTTGATATAACCGGTTATGAAAAAAAGATTCCTCCACTAGAAGATATAGAACGGATTTATTTTGGCCATTCTGTCTACATGATCAAAGGTGAAGACATGTATTGGAATAATGATGAACGGGAGGATCTTAGACCAAACTATTATCTACAGGAATTAAATAATATAGAGAATATTCAACAGTTGCATAAGCAATTAGTTGAGGAAAGACCTAAGTCTCGTTATCACGGACAATTAATGCCAATTGTTATTGGCTATGAATTAACGAACGGAAAAATGGTGGTTCGTCGTTATGATGTTCAAGTCAAAGATTATGAACAGCTTTATAAACCAATTGTGGAATCGAGAGAATATAAGCAAGGTCAAAATCCGCTCCTTCGCGTTAATGATTTATCAGATTTAGATCGAATCATCATTTCTTCTCATCGATCAATCGAAAAGCGGGTGATCATTAATGATCCCGAGAAAATGAAAGAATTTCATGCAATGTTACAAGATGATATAGTGGAAGAAACGTATGACGAAGAAATTGAACGTTATGGATCATGGGCTGAAATTGATTATAAATGGCAAAATGAAAAAAGTACGCGTGCTGTGTGGTATAAATCATATCACCACATTGAAGAGTGGCTTGAGCAAAATGGACTGGTAGATCAAGCGCGAATTACAGCAAAGGATGTTGCATATGCTGTTGTAATAAAAAATGAGAATGAAAAATTACTTCATGAGTTTATGGGCTCCATTGAAGAGATGGAAGGTTTAAAAAATAGACAGGATGTTTTACTAATAAAAGACGATGATCAACTCGATGAAGCACTGAAACAAGCCTCATGGAATGATCAAGGTAAATATGTGATAGGCTTTTATTTTAATGATTCGAGTTTTCCTGAACTCCAAACGTTTTCAGAAGATCAAGTACCAGCATTTATTAAAGAACAATTTTAGTGTACTTCCTTGGATAATTTTAGTTAGATTGCAAATAATTTTTGATGTAGCTAAAATTCTAGGAGGTCTTGCAATGGAAAATTTGTATGAAAAATTTGGCGGTGAAGAAACGATTGCCAAAGTTGTTGATTACTTTTATGATTTAGTGCTTGCTGATGATACAGTGAATCATTTTTTTGAAAATACGGATATGGTCAAGCAACGTGAGCACCAAACGAAATTTATTAGTTATGCACTAGGCGGACCAAATCAATACTCTGGCGGAACGATGGCGAAGGTTCATGAAGGAATGAATTTACAGCCTGAACATTTTAATGCCATCGTTAAGCACCTTCATGCAGCACTCGCTCATTTTGGGGTGAGTGAAGCTGATATCGACACAGCTTTAACGAAAGTAGAGGGGCTCAGGGAAGACATTCTTTATAAGTAGAAAAATAATATTTGAAAGGGTGGGAAACTTATTTGTTTCTCACCTTTTATTTTAGATGTACAGACACGAGCAAGCCCATGGGTACATAACTATAGTTATATACCTTCTTGGGGGTGAGTGTGTTGTCGAGTATATTAGCCGCACTATCGTATTTTATCAAACAAGTTCTGTTCTTTGTCTCGTATGTCAAGAACAATGCCTTTCCACAGCCGTTGAAAGAGGAGGAGGAGAAGAAGTATCTCGACTTGATGCAACAAGGTGACGAAGAAGCCCGTAACCTTTTAATTGAACATAACTTACGATTAGTTGCCCACATCGTAAAGAAATTTGAAAATACTCGTGAAGATACAGAAGATCTCATTTCAATTGGAACGATAGGTTTAATTAAAGCAATCGAAAGTTACTCACGTGGGAAAGGTACGAAGTTGGCAACATATGCTGCTCGCTGTATTGAAAATGAAATACTAATGTCAAAAGTGTAGCATAGGACAAATTCTCCCGCTCATAAGGTAGAGCAAAGGGGAGGATGAGTCCATGAAAGTACGCATCATTGAAGGGAAACTTTCGAAAAAAGCTCGTTCAAACGCTTATCACTATTTGAAAGAACTTTATCGAAAGGAGAAACCAAACAACAATGATCGGAATTTATGCTCGCGTATCGACAGAGGAACAAGCACGAAGCGGATACAGTTTGAAGGAACAGCTAAGAGCGTGTCGCGAGAAAGCAGCAACGAGTGAAGTTATCGAGTATGTTGATGAGGGGCTGTCTGGGGAATTCCTTGACCGCCCTGCATTAACTCGTTTAAGAAAAGATGTAAGGGAAGGTATCATAAAAGTTGTTATTTGCTTGGATCCAGACCGACTATCTCGTAAACTCATGAACCAGCTCATCTTATCAGAAGAAATCGAGAAAAAAGCCCAACTCATTTTTGTAAATGGGGAGTATCAACGAACACCCGAAGGAATGCTCTTTTATCAAATGCGAGGAGCCATCGCAGAATTTGAAAAAGCCAAAATTACGGAACGCATGAGCCGTGGACGAAGAGAAAAGGCAAGACAAGGAAAAGTGCTTCGGGATTTTCAGGTGTATGGATACAGTTATGATAAAGAAGAGGAACAGTTTATCATTCATGAATATGAGGCAAAAGTAGTGAAATTAATTTTTGAGTTATTTACAAGACCAAATGAACTAGTAAAAGGGATAAATGGAATTGCAAAATATTTAACCAATCAGGGAATACCAACGAAACGGAATGCAAAGCAGTGGCACAGACAAGTCGTTCGGCAGATATTAATGAACCGAGTTTATGTCGGTGAGTTTTATCAAAATCGCTGGAATACAGAAGGAATGCTCGGCAATAAATATAAAAGTTCGGATGAGCGAGTCAAAATGAAGGAAAGACCAAAACAAGAATGGATTAGAGTTCCCTGTCCTGCCATTATTGATGAAGAGCAATTTGAACACGCTCAGGCATTATTGAAACAATCACGAAGAAGGTGGAGCGGAATAAAGAAAAATGAATATCTTCTAAGCGGTCTCGTTCGTTGTGCCGAGTGCGGAAATACAATGACAGGGCGAAAATCAAAAAACTGGGGGACATATGTCTTTGAATATACCGATGTAAAAAACACAGCAGGAGCTAAGCATAAAGGGTGCGGCAATCGAATCAAATGTGAAGAACTTGATGAAATGGTTTGGGAAACCATTAAAGAATGGTTGAATAACCCGAAAGAAATTGCAGCTACTTTGGATGATGAAGAGGAACCCTATTCTTATGAAAGAACAGAATTAGATCGAATCGTTCATGAACTAAATCGAATACGAAGTGGAAGAAAAAAATTGCTTAATCTTCTTATGGTTGATGATGCAATTGAGGAACAAGATATACGGGAAAAACTAAGAGAATTAAAAGAAAATGAACAAGAATTAATAAAGCGTAAAGAAAAGTTGGAAGAATTATTAACCGAAACGGACCAAAATCAATTAAGTGAAAATTTAATGCAAAAAGCATCGGAATATTACCTATCATTATCTAAAAATGAACTATCTCATGATGTTAAAAAAGACGTAATAAGAAGTGTGGTGAAGGAAATAAGAGTTACAGTTGATAATAAGATTGACATATATACATTGTAAAAGCGATTTAAAAGTGTGGACTGTATCTATTGATGCAGTCCACATCTTCGTATTAATGGCAATTATCTTGTTTAGTTTTAGCGGTATTATTCACAAAGCAGAATAGTGGAGGAAAATGGAAGTATAAAACCTGCACATTATCTTTTATTATTAAAGAAAATGCACATCGGTCTAATGATGAAAGGGAGTTATTCAATGAAGCGCTTTGGGAAATATGCAACTTTAGCCATCTGGATGTTTCTTTTTAGTTATCTTGGAGATATTCTTGAAGTGCCAAAAAATATTTATTATGTTTTCATTGGATTTCCTTTACTTTTAGGAGGAGGATTTTTAATTTTTTATCTGTTTGAAAAAGGCGACGAAAACAGACAGTAACTAATTTTTATTCAAGAGCTTAATTTATCAATGACTAAATATGAAAAACAGAATTATGGAGGATGTACTAATGAAACTACCAAGGTGTAATGTGTGCAACCATCAATTTAACTGGAAAAAAACCTATACTGCACTTTTTAAAAGTAGGACAATACATTGCGGTGAATGTGGGACAGAGCTTGAGGCAACTAACCTTGGGAGACTCACTTTATTAGTAACATTACCAATGTTGTTAACAGGTTTGGTATTAAATAATATAGTTTTTAAGGATACCTCTGATTTTCATTTTTTTATTAGTTTATTAATAATGATCCTTATTGCTCTTCTAATCTCATTATTTTTACCCTATTTAGTTAAATACAGTTCAGATAAGTAAGTTTTTCACATTAATGGTTTTTGTGTAATGTAAAAAGATAACAAAGGATGGAAAATTTTATGCCGCCAAGTTTTTATGTTGGATTGTTCGTTTTTATTATTGGTGTTTCGTTAACCTTACTTACTTATTTCAAGTACACTAAGGAAGTACATCAAAGGGAAGTCACTAAAAGTCGTGATGAAAAAGATTTCTGGGACTGGGGTAATTTATTGGGCAGTTTATTTTCTAATTTGTTTGTAAGGATTTTTGTTTGGTTAAGCGAGAAGTCTTATAGTTACGCAAAATTTTTTTTAATATTGTTATGTCTAGTTATTACTGGATTTGGTGTATTTCTTCTATGGGAAACAATTTCATAAACATCTCGATTATTATACGAACGGTTGCGATTCTTCAATAAGAGGAATCGCTAAATTTGTATTGAAGTAAGCATTTAAATAAATAATTTCAAAATAAAGGAATATTGATTCTTCATAAATAGCAATGTATTTTTAATAAGAATCGTTAGAAGGAGGTGGCATTATGGGTATTATTTCACTAATAAAACCTTTAAAAAAGTATGAGGATTATGTTTATAGAGCCAATACTTATGAGAGCTTATTTCTCAGAAATAAAGCTATTGAGACTATGAATGCGGCGATTAAACAACCATTCACTAAAGAAGAAAAATCAAGTGGTTTAATTTATTTAGGGATATTATATTCTAAAATAAAGGAATATAGTAAAGCATCAGAATGTTATAATCAGGGTCTTGAAATAATGAAAGATGAAAACTTTAAATACAGTAGTAATTTTAACAAAGCCATTGAGACTTTCATCAAAAATCAAGAAACAGAAAGAGCAGAATTTTGGCTAAATAATCTTCTTCAACGAGAGGATTATGACAAAAAATTCAAGAAATTAACTGTGTTAAAAAGAAAAATTCAGTAAAACTTTATTCAACTACCATGAGAGAATGATTTTTTCTCTCATTATTTTGTGGTAAAACAAAGTTTCATGGGTGGCTAAAGGGTGCATTTCTGGAACAACGGTTATACATTTTCTTCTTCAAGTAAAGAGAGGGGAAAACAATTTATGACTCAGTATATTTATATTGCTTCACCAATGAAATTGCCAAAAGGTTCATTCGGGTCAAATCCCCTGTCTCCTAAACAGCCGAATGTCTTTAAAAATGAATTAGATTTCGTACATTTATATTTTGAAAATAATTACGATAGCAAATTAAAACGAAGATTTCCATATAGTCCGCACTTCTCATTCAATCACCAGGTGGCGGCTTACGTTAGTCACATCCCTTTAAAACTTGAATTAAAAGGAACTGCGGAAGAAGATAAATGTTTAACCATATTATATTCTTATTTAGAAGAAGCCCTCCAAGCAAGTGGGGTTGTAGAGTATTTTACTTGTTTGAGTGGTAAAGAAGATTTGGCAATTTCAAAAAAACGACACATTCGCTGGTTGGACATTAAAAAACCTTTTGATTTGGTCTTAGAAGACCGTGAGTTTTGGGAGATCACCTTTTAGAATTATTGCACTAACGGAGGCAAGAGTACAAGAGTTGAAGATCGATAAATATATTAGTAGCTCCTTTTTAATACTGTTAAAAAATAGATATCCTCAGCGGTTCCAATGCTATAATTGACTTATAATGTTGTGGAGGGAATGAAAATTAAAGAAGCAGAATGGTTCCTTCAATCGGCTTTACATTATTGTAATCAAATTGATTTATTTAATAATAATGATGAAGGTAACAAACTATACAAAATCCTTGTTTCTCTTTCTGATTTATATACAAAGGCTCTTTCTCTTCCCGAAGTTGAACCCAAAAATTCACAAGTAGCCAGTTTTGATATAGATTTACCACGAGTAAATTTTAAACAATATGAAAAATACTGGGAAGTATTTGAACCTTATCATTTAGAAGAGCTGATATGTACGAGTTTAGCCGATGACATCCTAGATATATATAAAGATGTTAAGGAAGGAATTTTATTGTATGAACAAAATGAGCATATGGAAGCAATTTGGCATTGGAAGTTTCACTTCGAAGTACATTGGGGTAGTCACGCTGTTGATGCAATGCGTGCATTACATTCGGCAAATTTTTCATAACGCTTTTTGGCTAACGGGTGCAATCCTTTAAGAAACAGGGATTGCTCTTTTGCTTTTTGAGTAAAGGGCAGTTTAATACAAAATTGGTCTTCAGGGGGTGTTAAATATATGATGTTTCTTACCTTATTGGTAATTTTCGTTTTATGGTTATTTATAGAAAGATTGATTAAACAGAGACTAGATATAACTACAAAAAGAAGTTGGAGATTTGTAAATAAAGGATTTACCATATTGTTTTATACTATTGGTCTAGCAGCTTGTATCTTGTTTGCTATTATGTATCCTGATTTTGATTTTTATCTTATATTTCCATTTGTTGGTACATTAGTAGCTCTAATTTCAAGTATAGAACAATTCATTTATAAAAAGGAAGAAAGATTATACATTGTTTATTTACTAGATGCAGTTTTTTGGTTAATCGTAGGAGTAACTATCAATACAAGGTAGCGATTGTTAAATAAGCACTATGATTTTTTATTAGCATATGGGACTATGTATAATTGAATAAATGGGGTGCTGTAACTGTTTTTTGAATGGTTTAGGATAACTGATGTTGGTGTAGTTTTCGGAATAATTATTTCGATTTATTCATACATCCAAGCAAGCAATATACTAAAAAGTGCAAAGACGAAATCTAAGGATGAAGAATTACCGCCAAGAAACGATAAAAGGGGATTTTTGAAGTATGTAAGATTTTGTATCTTAGGAATATTTATTACGACAGTATCTTTTATAGCAAGAGGTTTGTTATAAACAATTCCAAGTTGAAAGTTTTTTGCTAAACGGGTTGCAATTCTTCAAGGGGGATTAAGATTGAAAACAATAATTATTAAATATGGTTTAGCATTTGCAGTTTATATTACTTTAATGATTATCTATGAATACTACTTCTATACTGGTTCCCCTTGGATTCCAGCAGTTATTTTTCTAATATCAATGCTTGTTCTTATTTTACTAGAAAGAGTGTTTAAGAAAAAAGAATAAAAAGTTGTTTAACTAACTGGTAACAAGGGGTTACTGTAACAGCTTCACTTTGTTGAGCTAACGGGGATTTGTTTGATAAGAATGGTGTAATTTATTATTATATTTAGTTAACAGGAGGAGTGGAATGGATAAAGGACTTGAAGAAATAATTGTTAAAGCATTTTTTGTTAAAAGAATTCAACAAAGAGTTTTATTTGAACTTTTTTCTGCAAAAAAACGAATGGATGCAATGAATAGATTAAACCATAATTATTTAACTACACTCCTAGAGGAATTTATGATTGAAATACCAAAGCCAAACTCTAACCCAGCAGAAATAGAGAAATTATTGAAAAAACAAGGTGCTGGTAATGATTGTTACGTAATGTCATGGAATGATTCTATCGATGGTAAGCATTTGTCCTTAATTTCAGCTTTAGAGGTGGCAGTCGGTGAGGGTTTTCCATCAATCATCTCTTGTATTCCTGGTAAACTCGCCTATTTTGAAGCGGAGCAGGAATATGGTCCTCCACCAAGATTTATTTTGAAAAGATAAATTAATGTTGTTCAACGGGTGCGTTTATAAACTTCACACTTACGCTTTTAAGTTTTAAGGAGTCGAAAATCTTATGATTATTAAAATTGACTTTGGGGACGATTTTATTCAATATATTTCCTGTTCAACAAAAGTAGGTAGGAAGATTAATCGTATTAGAAACGACTTTGAAACGTGGATTTTTGATGAGACGAAGAATACAAAATATTGGACTTACGAAAATTGCGGAAAATATTGCCCAAATTACGATGCAAAAGCAATTATTGAATGGTTAAACAATGTAAGATTTAAGAGAGGGATTGCGAAAGCCAAATTAATTTCGAATGCCCAATTAAGCGTTAAAAAGAAATTATATTTTTAAATAAAGTCTTTAAAGCAAAAGATGGGAAGTATTGTTCCCAAACAAACGGGTGCTATGCTTCAAATAACAAGAACATCGCTTACTTATTCGACTAACGCTTTTTTAGCGGAAGAAGGATTAGTCACTTGTGTCAAATTTTTGGGAGAATTATACTAATGATTATTTCTCTTAAAGGAGACTCCTTTTATGATTTTTGAAATTATTGCTGGGTTGCTTGGAAGTATCGGTCAAGACGACTCCTTGGATACAAGGAAAATAGACAAACATATTGAAGAACTAAGAAAGCATAAATGGTTTAATGAGTTATATACTGATGAAAAGTATCATCGTCTGTTTTTCGGGAACAGGCGAGTAAGGAAATTTTTACAAAGTCGGTTTCTAATTAAAAGGATGATAAATAATTCAAATGCTCAAAAGGCTTTTAAATCATTATTGGATAAGCAATTAAGTAAATAATCCTTATTATGTTAACGGATGCGATTGCTTACAAGTGATCGTTTCTTTTGCATTAGAAGCAGGAGTTTAGTTTAAAAAGACAAGACAGTTTGATACTTAAAAGGAAAAGAGAAAATGTGAGGTGAAGTTATGGGTTTCTTTGTACCCTTATTGAGAGGGTGCAAGATTTGAATATCAAAATGTATCAGCAACTCTATTTTGTGTATTAATAAGGGAGTTACAAATGTAAAAAGTTGTTTAACCTAAAAATACCTTTAAATCAGGAGGGTAAAATTCTTGGATCAAAAAATTACACATTTTAATTCCCTTTTTACTGTATGGTTTAAACCAAGAGAAACAATGAGAAATTTATTAGAAAACCCTAATCCAAAGTTTTTTTATTTTATGATGTTGTTTTACGGATTATCAACTGCTTTATTTGAACTGTCTGATAGAGGAATCGGGCAGGAAATGCCTCGTGTAGTTATTTTATTTATAGAAATTATATTAGGGATAGTCGTTGGTCTTATTTGGTATTACTTAATTAGTGGATTTCTTAAATGGCTAGGAAGTTTGCTTGGTGGCAAAGGGAGATACAGAGATTTACAAATTGCCGTGGTTTGTCATGCAATTCCATATGTTGTTTTAACTGGTTTATCGATTTTAGCCTTTTTATTATTTGGCGATAGTAGTGGTTTATCTGATGAAGGATTGATATCCCTAGGGATTTATATCCTATCAGGAATTGCAATTATTTTATCAGTTTGGAGTATTATAATTTTTGTTATTTGTCTTAGTGAAGCTCATCGTTTTTCCATAAAGAAAGCACTATTGCTTTGGTTTGTTCTCTTACCATTTTATTGGATAGGTTCCATGAGCCTCTCCTTTATAGAGGTGGTACAAAACGAAGAATATAAAACAAAACCAATTAATGAAGCTATTTCAGATTTCGGTTATGATGTCAAGACCCCTAGTTATATTACGTTTAAACCCAAAAAAGAATATGGCTGGATTGATAAAGAATTAAATCAATTACAAATAACGTATCAAAGGGGTTTTTCTCAAGAATTAACATACAATGTATCCCCCGAAAAACCTTTATATTATAGGGAAATAGGAGAAAAAGTCTATTTATATGATGATGCCATAGGTTACTATACTGAAATTGATGAAGTAAACCGTATTGATTGGTACCACGATGGACTCTATTATTCCATGGATTATGTCTCGAATGATCTTATAAAAAAAACTCAATTTTTAAAAATAGCAAGATCATTTAAATAATTGCAGTGCTTTTTTCTTTTTCAAGTAACGATACAGGTTAGCGAAACATGGCATGAAAAAAAGGAGAAAAGTTAATGAAAAAATGGCTTGTTGTATTAGGAATTATATTTATAATTGGGATACCTATTTATGATTTTCTCAATGTTGAGTTAGATGAATTATCTGAGGGAGAATTTTTAACAGAATATCCATCACCAAATAATGAGTATATGGCTAAAGCTTATTTAATAGACGAAGGCGGGGCTACGGTAAGAGCAGCAATAAGAGTAGAAATTGATTTTGGGAATGAAATAAAAACAATTTATTGGAATTATGATGAAAGTACAGTAAATATAAAATGGTTAGACAACGAAACAATTGAAATAAATGATCATAAGTTAAACATTTTTAACGATACTTATCATTGGAAAAAAGACCCTAACTGGGAAAAAACCAGGGGGGAATATTAAAATTCTTTTGAATGACTTAATAATTTATGTAAGCCATAATATACGTTTTTTTATTCAATTCCGTAAATTTATGGTTTTTATTACATACAAAGTTATTTACCATATTCAACAGCAAGTACACTTGGAAAGGAAGACCCATAGTTGATTAAAAGAAAACACATCTTTGTTTTAATATCATGTATTTTACTTATTGGTATAGGGATTGCTATCAATCAATTTAAAGTAAACAATGAATATAGAGAAATAGAAAATCAGCTTTTGCCAAAAGTAATCAAATACAATGGTGCAGCTTTATATCTAGATAAACAAATAGGACAAGAACTCTATTTAAGTATTACATTTGAATCGACTGGCACGGAAGACCTAGATGTTGATTATCTTCTCAAATTAACAGCATTAGCCCTAGAAACACCAGCACAAGAGATTTTTATTTGGGTATATAAGAATAATACACTAACAGAAGCAATTTTTATGGAACGAGACCACATAGAAAAGTGGATGAATGGTCTAATTACGAAAGAGCAATTTGTCAGCGGTTGGGATATTGAAGGAGTAATCTTAGAGTGAGAAGGTGTAGAGGATGGAGGACAAACAAAAAATAAGAAAAAGAAGTTTTTTCAAAAGTGTTTTAATCGAAATTCGAGACTCCATAGTATTTTCAATTATTTGGAACATAATAGCTTTCATTCCAAAGTTATTATTCCGTTTCATTAAAAACATAACATAAAGGCGAGGGGTACCGCTAAATCCTACTCCTAATTATTCGGCTGAGGAAATGCGAAAGCGTGTTTTTAAAATTTATTATTTGTCCAATACTGAATGGATAATGAGTTATGAAATAGAGGGCTTGAAGTAAGATATTAGTTTGAAACAAAAATTTTTATAAATGGAGTTAAAGGTCATGGAGCTAAGAGAATATATAAATAATACTTTTCCTGGTCTTATTTTAAAGCCTAGTCTTTACTACCAATGGGATATAAGTCTTCATCTTGAATTTGGTAAAGGAATGTATCAATTTAAATCAGAAACAGATGAGCTAAATGGTGAGTATTTTAGTCAAGTGTACAATGAAGCTGTATCCATTTTTAATGATATTTTCTCAGAAAAAGATAAAATCCTTTTGGTTACGAATGATTATCATCATAATAATCGTTCAATTAAAAACTTGAAAAAAATGAAAGTTTATCAACACTACATAAAGAACAAAAATCTAAAATTTAAATTGAAACAGGAGACCGTACCGTATCTTTTTGATGATGAAGACGAAGCTGTGAAATGTTGCACTTCTCAGTATTCATTATTTTGCAGCAAACAAGATATTCGATATCCATTACTAATTAAAGCAATTTGCAACCAAGATTTTTTCTTGAAGCCCAATTTAAGAAAAAAATGCGGTATATACTGTCCAGACGTATTTTTTATTAATGTCACAAAAAATGTCATCTTTTTTATATATGATGATAGAGGCTGTGAAGTTATCGCTAGTAATAAAGAATCGATAGGCTCAATATATAACAAATACAATGAAATGATCGGTGAATATTATCGAGAAGAAATAAATCATCGGTTTAGATAAGTAACTTTAAGTATTGAAGAAGATGAAGGTAACTATATGGAAGTCCAATGTGGTATTTAGAAGCAAATAAAGGCGAAATAAAAAGGATAAGGTTATATTCCTTTACAGGTTGAATTCTTAAAATATCCTGCTTTCACTCCTTCTTGTATAATCAAAGCACCGATAAAAAAATAACTTTTTCTAAATAAAGGGTTTCCAATTAGGATCTTTTATATCTTTTTTATTTGGCTTTCTTACAAATTCAATACAATCTTCTTCACAAGCCCCAAACATAATGAAGTTTTTTTGTGCTTGTCTTAATGAAACATCATTAGCCCCGCCCTCAAAATCAGGATCTCGAAATTGAACATCATCATCTTCCCAAAAGCATATTTTGCAAATTCCATATGTACCTGGTGGTTCTTCATCTAATGTTTTATACCCACAGCAAGGACAAGTATATCTCATACATTTCACCTCGAATACTTTTATAACTTGTTTCTTCAACTAAACAAATAATAGTCGAAAAAGGAGAGCGATCTCCTTTTATTAAGCGTCGCACTTGTTTCTTTATTAAGAAATTTATTTTTTTCGACTATAACTTGGTTTTAGATTTTTAGGGTCTAACGGAGGTACACGAAACAATTTTTTTAGAAAATTATCAAAGGAAGGTGCAACCTCAAAATAATCCCAGGACTTTTCTTCTGCTGAGTAGTCTTCCATAATATAAAAGACTGGAGGATTTTTCTTTGTTTTACGGTAATCTAATACTAACCAGTTGTGATAATCATTCCATAGTACAAATAATTCCTGGGGTAGTCCAACTTCCTTTAATACACCCTTTGTATATAAAAAACTACTTCCATCGTCTGGGTCCAGAATAATCCCTTCAATATCGGTTATATCCTTCTTATGTCCCGTTGATATAAAAAAGTTTGGATAATTTGGTTCCCCACCGTTTTGCTGCTTCAGTAACTCTATATAGGATATTGGAAATTGCACATTTAAAATTTTCTCTGCTTGATTAACTGTCTCAACATCAATGGGTTCACGAATCATCCAACCATTTTCTTTCCAAAAATTGCTTCCTTTATAAAAGTCGTACTTAATACTAACACCTCCATTTTTAATCATAGATGTATCCTCCTAGTCAATGAGATTGCCTATTTTAACAAGAAACCCTGTATAGATACAAAGAAATACAGTAACAATATTCAACATATATCCATAAAAATTTTTTCTTATTTATTTTATCATTTATCCCTAGTATTGGAGCGATTAGTTAGGAACAATTGTTAAACTAGTTATGTGAAAAAAATTACTAATAAAAAGAAAACAAATATATCTTATGGTAAAATAAAGGAAACAAGCTTATATGGAGGTGGCATTATGAAATGGGAAGAAGTGCGAAAGATTTTTCCTGATCAATATGTTTTGCTAAACATTTTAGAATCCCATATTGATGGTGATAAAAAGTATGTTGATGAAGTAGCGATAATACGTCCTATAACTGATGCAAAAGAAGCCACCAATGAATTACTCCATGCAAAACCAGGTACACTTGTGTATCATACGAAAAATGAAAAAATTGTAATTGAGATTAGACGACGAGCTGCTTTTCGAGGTATTCTTACATGAAGATTGAATATGTTGATTATCTTTTGCAAACATCGCTGACAATCCAATATCAGGGGAAAATAAAAGTTGTTGACCGAATGGTCATTGATACTGGAGCTGCTCATTCATTAATATCATCTGATGTTGTCGATGATATCGGAATTTTCTTTGAACCAGGTGATCAATTAGTAACAATGGTAGGTGTCGGAGGAGAAGAATATTCTTTCCGAAAAGAGTTAGATAGTGTTGAATTAGATACAGTTAAATTAGAAAAAATAAAAATTGATTTCGGCACACTTGATAATGAATTTGGCATAAATGGTTTAATCGGGTTGGACATTCTCAAAAAAGGTGAATTCATTATTGATTTAAAAAGGCTGGAATTATATAAATAAGTTTTCGATTGCTTGGAATTCAATAGATTCTAAGCTTTTTTATTTTGTAATGTAATAGTTGTAACGCTACCACCATAAAGTTACTAAACAAGGGATAAAAATTTGGGCGGTGACTTAAATGGTTGAATATGATGTTCATCAGGTAGTAAACATATTAAGAAAATATTATATTACAGACAGTGTACAAATGGTCACACGATGGATTCGGCAAGGGAAGATGCGAGGGGAACGGTCTGAAAATAGGAAAGAAGGTTATCGTATTTATCATGATGACTTGTTTGAATTTATTGAAGAAGAACGCCCAGGATTACCATCAATTATGGCTGTTTATGAAGAGTATCAAGAAAAAGAAGTACCAAAAGAAATCTCAATGAAAATTAACGAACATAAAGGCGAAATGATAAAAGAAACGAAGAGCGGAGATATAGACCATCAAGTGGAAGGGGAAGTGCTTCCTATAAATGTTGGTGAGGAAGATAACTATGAACTATTAAATGAAATGGTGAATTATTTACAAAATCAAGTCCAAGAAAAAGAAACAGAAATTCAATATTTGCAAGAAGCATTATTTGATGTTCAGAAAGAAGCATCAAAGTGGGAAGAGGAATATAAAGAAATGTATCAGTTATGTGAAGAATACGAAAGAGAAGCTCAATCATTGAAGAATAAATTAAAAATGAAAACTAAAGAGGAAAAGAATAGGATTGAAGACGACGAAAATTTTCAATTACCTAAATCCTATGATGAAACAAAAAATAACTTGATGAATATGATTAAAAAAATGTCTATAAATCAAGAGATGCAGACGGAATTAAAAAATAAAGTTTTATCTACTCTTTTTGACGAAAACCACACATGGAGAAAAGAGATTTATTTAGAAGATGGGACATATAAATGTCCAATTGAAAAGAAGCGGTACAAATATGTTGGAAAAGTCATTACGAATGTTGTGAATTCTATTTATGAGTCGTTAAATACACAGGAAAAATCGATTAACATTCAATAGGATCTAAAAAAGCATTAATAATAGTAGCAGTGACACTTCTTAAGGAAGTATTAGAGGCTTACTTGAAGAAGTAAGATCATTAAAATGGATCTAAGAAAAGAAGTAAGTGATGCGTTGATTAAATTAAAAAGTTTATTGAATAACCCTTAAATTTTATCTGACGGGGGCAATAATTAATTAATTGGAGTAACTATATTGGGGTTGCTCCTGTTTTTGTTGTTCTAAACTAAAGAGTAGAGGTTAGTGGAAGGTTGTATAATAATAAATAACAAAAAATTCCAATATATAAAAGCATACGAGTTTAGTAAAATACAATTAAAAAATTCAAGTGATAAAGGGGTAATTTATGTTTTGGTTTAATTTCATTCAAATAGCTTTATTTTTTCTTTTGGTAGTTATTTTATATCCGCTATTTAAAATTCTTAAAACCAGTAACCCCAAAAATAACATAGTACCTTCAAAACGTGTAGTTTTGATTGTAACAACTTCAAGTTTGATATTTTTATTAATAGGTATTATCTGTATTTATAATTTTGCTAATCGAGTCGATAGACCGATGTTTATCCTTTTATTAGGTGCAATAATAATGGCTTTCCAGCAAGTGATTTTGAGAGTGATAGAGAATAAAATGAAAAATCCTTCTTAACAAACGGCTTTTTATACGATGGTTTATTTATGTATTTATTGGTGTTGTATTCGGATGCGATTGCTCAATAAAGGGTAGTCGCTTCTTCTTATTGAAGTAAGCAGAATAGTTCAATAAGGATTGGGTAAATTAGGGTAACAAAAATTTGGGGAGTAGAATGATGAAAAAATATTATTTCGCAGTGACGTATGAGATTTGTGAACACAATAATATTTATTTAGATATGAACAAATATAATTTAGATTCAACTAAGGATTTGGAAACACAAGTAAGGGTATTGGCAAAGGTTGATGTTGCTTCCGTGGTTAAGGTTTATGAATCAGATACAAGTGATCTTAAAGATTTCAGACTGTACAAAGAATATAACTTCAAGGAATATGAGTGCGGTTGTGATGGTAGTGAATATTAACTTAATCAACAATGAGTAGCATTTGTTCAAAAAGACTAGTCGCTTTTTCACAAAAGAGAAGGTTAGTGGAATAAGAGATATAATTATCATAGCTGTACATGTAGTCAATTGATAAAGGAGAAATCCCATCCTATGTTTAGTTTTTTAAATAAAGCAAAATTAAAAAAAGATGATTTAAAAGGCATTGCAAAATTAATGTATCAGGATGTTTCAGATGATTTATGGGATAAAGAGAACCTTACTAAAAGAAATTTAGACTTCACTATTGAAAGCGTTCGTTATATTGATATCTATGCAAAAAGATTAATGAATACGGAGTTTGGTAATGAACTGTTAAGTAGGCATTTTGATAATTTAGCGGAACGTATAGGTGCGTATATTGGTGAGGTTATTAAAAATAGCATTAATCAAGATTTTTACTGGTATGAGTCTGATTCTGTACGTAATTATTCGCCCAATCTTAATGGAGAGTTTAGTAATAGCAAAATTCAGGGTGTTCTTTATTCTAAAAAGAGGGATATGGTGATATTACCTTTGGATGTGGTATCGCAATTTTTGAAAGGGAACTCACCATACAGTAATCTTCTTAGTTACGTAGAGGAAACGATTAAGCAAAATACTTAAATAAGACATGTTACTCAACTAACGGATGCTCGATAGCGGAACAAATGCTATCGCTTGTTTAACTATTGAAGGTAATGAAGGGAGAAAATAGAAAATAAGTTATAACTTGAAAAAATAAACTACGAAGACTCAATGTAGGGTGAAGCTATGAAAAAATCTTATACTGTATTTTACATTACTAGAAATCCAGGTTATGGTGGCAATGGTTATGAGGTCCTGTCATTTGAAGGCACAAAAAAAGAATTTATAGAAGTTATTAGTAAAATCATTCTTACTAAATATGGATGTTACAAGTTCAGAATTGTACATGATAAGGAAAAAAGTATGTATATTTTAGGGATTAAAAGACGAGGAAGGAAAAAAGAATTTAGAGTTTTTATAAAGGATGTCCCTAATAAGTAATTACATTCAAAATAGAGATAATACTTATTCAATTTACGAGTGCAATGATTGAACAAGAAAGTTGTGTTTAATACAAATTAATTTGGGAGTGTAGAATTATGCTTGAACTTGTTAAAGAAATATACTCACCAAGTAAGGCATATAAAGTTGAAATTAATAAGCGATTGAAAGACGGACTATTAGAAATTGATGTTTATTTTTGGGATAGTGAATGGGAAACTTGGCTACAACAGTCCACAGACTTTTCACTTACTGACAACTTAAATAGTGCATTGACAATTGCTAAGGAGAAACTGAAGGTTTATTCAGGCGAGATAATAGAATAGGCAATTGTGAACCGTTTCACTTAAACTCCCTTTAGTTGAAGAAAGAGTAAACCATATTTCGCTTGGAAATGTATAATGGAAACACGTTAATATTGAGGGTGAAATTGATGAATTGGTTAAGATTAATATTTGCTGTAATTTCAATTAGCATATTTTTATATTTAATTATCCAGACATCTAGATTTGGTAAAGAATTAAAAAAGGCAACCAATGATGATAGAAGTATTTCGAAGAGGTTTGTTAGTAAATGGGATAGAAAATTCTCAAGAGAAGTTATTTTGATTATTATAGGTTCTATTTTCGGTATATTGTCCATTTTTTTATCTCACAGTGGAGAAAATCAAATGGATGACAAAATTATGGAAATGCCCTTTCCAGAACTATACTCAAATCTTGCGGTAGCCCCTTTGTATATAATTCAACTGATATTGTGTATTGGCTACTTAATTTTCACCCGAAATGAAAAAGGGTGTATTTTATTAATTGGAAAAATTTACTCCCTCTTTATTGTCGTCAATTATATTATTGCACTTTATTTTCGCATTTTTCACTAATAAAAAAGAGTTAATCTCAACAAACAGTGGCTTGAACGGAAGAAGGAGTTGTCTTGAAGGTAGTTCCTTCGCTTATTAAAGTAAAGGGAGCAATCCTTTACTAAACAGGAATTGCTCTATTGCTTATTGAAGTAAAGCAGGATACTTCAACAAGGGTATTAAGTTGAATATTAATTATTTCGATATTTTTTTGGGGTGAGAAAATGAAGATTAGTTTTTATCGGAATCTGAACACATTAGAGACTTACGCGACGAATAAACGGCAAATTAAATATCATTTTTCCAACGATGAAGATATTGATGTTTTTTTTGGTCTAAATCGAAAGTTTGAATTTGATAGTCGTTGTAAACGCCCGCCAGAACTGAATGGTACTGTTGTAGCATCAGTTTCTTGTAATAGAGATAAAGATATATGTATTAATTTGTATCCAATATCCCAAGACCACTATCCACATATTGCAAGGAATGAATTTCATAATGAAGTATTGCCTTCAATTAAGGAATGGGTTCATAATCAAAACATAAAACCAGAAACAGCAGTAGTAGGTGTTGAACAATATATAATTGACTGGAATGGAAAAGCTCACATATTCCATCAGCTCACATTCCTATAATTTTGAAATATTTCTTTATTCCACTAACGGAAGCTTTAATTTAGCAGCGGATTAGATTGTGTGGATCAATTTATAGGGATATTTAAAAAAGCAACAAAAAATCTTAAGAAGCACTCAAGGATTTTTTGTTGGCTTTTATAATTAAATCTGTTTATTTTGCTACTTTCAAATCATCTACAAACAAATGGTCAATTGTTGATGGCGGCTTATATAAAAATCCTATTTGTTTGCTCTTAAGATGATTAATGTAATTTCCTTTTCCGAAACATAAAACTTTTTTCTTTCCAACCTGAAAGGATAAGTGATGATTTGCTTGACCGAAAGTAGCCAAATCCTTTGGAGAAACTTTACCTGAGTAAAAAAGCGGCTT
Organism: Anaerobacillus sp. MEB173; assembly: GCF_052119505.1. Classification (NCBI taxonomy): domain Bacteria; kingdom Bacillati; phylum Bacillota; class Bacilli; order Caryophanales; family Bacillaceae; genus Anaerobacillus; species Anaerobacillus sp. MEB173. The sequence goes on along the minus strand of NZ_JBJMAU010000002.1, from coordinate 310,810 downwards.
TTGAAAGTTCATTCCAAACGGTTCAAGGGAAGCTAAGTCTTTAATCATCTCGTTTGTTAATGATTGTACTGGAAAGATGGATTGAACCGTTTTAACAGGCGCAATCGAACCTTCTAAAGCAGCTGAAGGTTGTACAGCTTGTTGGAACATAGGTATTAAATTAAGGTCAATTGAAAACCCCGCGGCTGCTTTATGTCCGCCAAACTTTTTGAAATACTCACCACATCGTTCAAGGGTGCTAATCATGGAAAAATCGGTTCCATTAACTCCTCGGCAAGAACCTGTACCGTCTTCTGAAATCACAATGGCTGGCTTGTGATAAGTTTCTGAAATTCGTCCAGCAATAATTCCAATAATCCCTTTATGAAAAGGTCCATGTACAATAATTACATTGTTATCATATAGCTTCTTCTCTTGAATTACTTTTTCGGCAAGGTGAACTTGTTCGAGTGTTAGCGATTGCCGCTTTTTATTAATTGCAATTAATTGTTCTACTTCTAATTTTGTTGTTTTAGGGTTGTTCAAGAGTTGAACAACCAAATTTGGATCATCAATTCTTCCACAGGCGTTAAAGATGGGAGCAATTTGGAATCCAATGGTGGTACTATCTACTGATGAAACGTGCAGGTTTTTCATCATCAGTTTTAATACAGGATTGGAGCCGTTTGCCATTCTCTTTAACCCCATTTGACAAATTACTCGATTTTCACCATGTAAGGGGACTAAATCCGCAATTGTCCCAATCGTTGCTACCTCTAAATAATTCCAGATATTGATTTTCCAATCACGGTTTGCAAGTTGATATAGACCGTGAATCACTTTTAGTGCTACACCAACCCCAGCTAAATCAGGAAATGGGTAAGTATTATCTTTTCGTTTTGGGTTAATAAAAGCATAGCAGTCGGGGTGACCTTGTAGAATGTCATGATGATCAGTCACGATCACATCAATCCTATTTTCTTTTGCGGCTTGCATCGCTGCATGGGCGGAAGAACCATTATCAACTGTAATAATTAGAGAAACATTTTGCTCGGCAACTTCTAATATCGCCTGACTTGTTATGCCGTATCCTTCACTTCGAAGAGGAAGACGAAAGGTGACATTTGCCCCGAATCTTTTTAATGCCTGATACAATATGGTTGTTGCTGTCATCCCGTCACAATCGTAATCACCAAAAATGAGTATTTTTTCTTGTTGAAGAATTCCTTTAATGATTCGAAGCATGGCTTTTTTCATGTCGTTTAACAAAAAAGGATCGTGAAAGTCATCTAAATTAGGAAAAAACAACTTTTCCACTTTTTCTTCATTGTTATACCCTTGTTCAAATAACCAGTGCATGAGGATTGGGTCAATGATAAACCGCCTGGACAAATAATAGATCAAAGCCTTATCAGGATGATTTTCTAATGTTGGGGTTAATGGAACCCATTTAGTTTTATGAAACAAATCAAACATCACTCCTATATTTAACGACAAACAAAAAAGTCTGCCTAATTAGTGACAGACTTTCCATAATTATCGATATTTATTCTACTGACATGGAATAAAATAAAATATTTTCTATTATTGTAGAATATTTTTTATTTTTCTTGTCTATAATGATTTTTATCAAGGGATGTATCACATTCACCAAAAGTCATTTCATATCGTTTTTCAATGATATGAAGAAGAAATTCTGTATCTTTCGGATCGTGTTGATGCAACTCTTGTAGGAGGTGATGAATCTTTTTTAGTTGTAAATCAAATTCAGTTTCTTGTTCAAAGCCGTTAATCATTTCTTCTGGAAATAGGTTTAATTCATCTTGAAGTTTTTCTAAAACAGAAAGTTGAATGCTATCGGTTTTTGAGGTTTCTAAGTTAGAAAGATATGCTCTGGAAACACCAAGTTTAGATGCAAGGTCTTCTAAACCAAGACCTTTTTGTTTACGTAATATTCTGATTTTTACGCCGATGTCTTTTAGCATAGGGACCTCCATTTTTATCATCACGGTTTATGACTAAACCTTTCTTGTTTTTAGTAGTAATGGATGTCTGAAGTGTGAGTTAAAAAATACCAACATTGGTATTCATGTCTGTACTACTGATTTCATTATACCATCGAAAAATGAGTTCAGGTGGGATTAAATTCAATTTTTTAAGAGGAAGAAGGATAAGTGAAGTGAGGTAGTGTAAATTGCAAACCCTTGATAGATAAGGAAGGTAGTTGATGAAAGTTACATTGTTACAATTTCAAGAAGCGTACAATACGGAATATGACGAAAAAGAAAGCATTTTACAAGTAAAGCGTTTTTTAAGTCACAATAAACGAAAAGGGATGCTTTTCTTTCAAGAAAAGGTTACTATATTGAATGCTTCTACGCCATTTGAGCTTTATTATTATTTGACACCTAATCGGAAAACTGTCAAAGATGCTTTTCCCATCCCAACAAAAGACTTTGTGTTTTATCAGGATCGCAAAACTCAGTTTGAAATTATGAGACACTTCTTCGAGAGCTATTATCTTGAGGAAATTAACGATATCCATTACTTTGAACAATACAACTATAACAAACCATTCGTAGGAACACATTATCTTTGGTTTTTTAAGCAAGAGCAGAGTATTTTTTAAACCCTTAATGTAACATTCCGTTGTTCTAGAAAGTTTTGAATAAAAAAGGAGAGATTTAATGAAGAAAGTTAGAGAAGTAAAAGTTAGAACAGTTAGTTATGTTCACGATCCTCACGCAACACAAAAGTGGTGTGAAATATATCTAGATTTCTTGATTAATAAAAAAAGAAAAGAAAAAGAAATGAATCAAGGCGTTGAATCATAATTTTAATTATTGGATAAAAAGGAGGTAGTTTTATAGTTGATGACCGTTGCTTATTACCGCAATTCAATCGATGAAAAGAAACAAAAAATGTCAATTGAAATGCAAATAAGAAGTGTAAAAGAAAAAGCTCAATCCCTAAAATGTTTAATCGATGAAGAATTTATCGATCGAGCAACATCGGCTAGAAAAAACGATACACACCATAGGAAAAATATGGGGCTATTAATGGATAAAATTAGAAAAGGGCAAGTGAAAAGATTACTTGTGTACAGTCGGTGTCGTTTGGCGCGAAATGTTGGGGATTATATGAGACTGTATGATTTGCTAAATGAAAAGAAAGTAAAGGTGTATTTCGCAGCAGAGTACGAGTTCCCAATGCTTTATACATCAGAGGCTGAATTAATTGAGAGGATAATTGCTGCTTTTAATCAACAAGAAGCAGAAAAATTGGTTTATAAATTGCAAGATGCCAAAATAACAAAAGCTAAAGATGGAAGACATGCCGTTGGACGGATTCCATATGGATATAGAAAAAGTGAATCTAAAGTAGAGGACTGGATCATTGATGAAGAGGAAGCTGAAACAGTAAAAACTCTATTTCACTTGTTTGTTGAATTGGAGTTTGATTCCATAAGTGAATTTTTAGAAGTCATTCAAGAAAGAGGGATCACTTATAAAAACAATGACGGATGGAATTACAATCGTCTCCGTACTCTTTTAGAGAAAGCCATATACAAAGGAGATCGGATTTACAATGATAAAGGAGACTCGATCGTAAGGTATGTTCCTCATATTAAACTTGTTGAAGAAGACGTATGGGATGCAGCCCAACAAAAATTAAAAGAAGTGATCCGTAAAACTCCAGTTCCTGAAAGTGAAAAAAAAGAATTAATTTATTTGTTGAAAGGACTTATTGTATGCGCGGAATGCGGTAAAGAGGTAAAGGGAAAAAAATATGGTAAAAACCCAACTTATAAATGTGACACACATCATACTCACCGCATTCATAAAGATTTTCTAGAGATGGAAGTGATTGATAAAGCCAATCAATTTTTTATAAACCTGATTACAAGTTATATGGGAAAGATTGTGGATCGGTTAATGAAAGATGAGATTGAATTTTATGAATCTGCTGTTGAGAAATTTGAAAGGGAGATGAATCAGACAAAAAAGGTTCTTATTTTAAAAGGTCAATGTTTAACACATTCCAGTGATATGGAATGTGTAGATGAGAAGCTTATTAATCAATTAAAAAGATTTGAAGAAAAGCAGTATTTAATAAATGAAATGGAATCGAGAATTTTTGATATAAAAGAGCGATTTAGTGAACTAGAAAAGGTAAAAAAAGATGTTGAACCAGTCATTCTTACCCATGACCTGGAGGATGAAAAGAAAATTGAGCTTTTGCATGATATTGTCCACCATATAAAGCTATATCAAGATAAAGCAGAGGTTGTATTTAAACACCCTTATAATGAAAGTTTAACAGGATGTGATGAAGTTGAGTTTATCTAATTTATTAAAACCAGGCAGCGTGGGAGCTTTTTATGGGAGACACTCTACCGAAAAACAAAACATGGAAACGCAATTACGGAGTGCTTTTGAGTTTGTGGAAAAATATGATTGTACCATTGAAAAGGAGTATCTAGACAGCTCAGTTTCTTCAAGAAGAAGGGATCGTAAACAATTTCAAAATCTTTTGGCTGATGCAAATAAGAAAAAGTTTGATTTTGTCGTGATTTATGACCATTCAAGATTAGCGAGGATTCCAGAAGATCATGATATGTTACGAATTACAATGAGTCTTTTAGAGATTCCTATCTTTGAAAGCAGCACAGAAACACTTTATGATTCGGGTGACCTAATCCTTGCAGCTGTAAAAGATGGAGTTGCGAAATATGAATTAGATAAAATCAGAATTAATACCAAAAAAACGATGGAGACACTTGCAGATAAAGGGCATTGGACTGGTGGTGTGGCTCCTTTTGGATATATGTATCACAAAAAAGGGGAGAAGAAACACGGACACTTTGAACAAGTTGAGCATGAAGTAGTATTAGTGAAAAAAGTGTTTGAACTATATAAAGAAAATCATGGTTTTGCTTCGATAGCTAAACAACTACCTTTAAAAAGTCATCGTGGCTCCAATTGGACGAAAGACAAAGTGAAGAATATTATTACAAATCCAATTTACGCTGGATATCTTGCGATTAGAAGAAAAGATCTTGGTAGGCACAATGCTGTTAGAGAAAGAGCAGACTGGAGAATGAAGGAAAGTTCACTGATGAAACCCGTGATTACAAAGAGTGAGTGGGAGTATTGCTGGGATTTATATACAATTAAGAAGAGTGAAAATAAAAATCCAAAGCATTATAAGACTTCGTTTTTAGTTAATGGATTATTAATATGTAACAACTGTAATTTGTCATTAAAAAATAAGGATCAGCGCACAACAAGCAACCAAGGAAAAGTGTACGGAAAACGAGTGTATTATTGTCAGAGTTGCAGCTATAAGTTAATAGCTGATGATGTACACGAAAAAATCATCGATATTTTTAAAACCAGTTTTAAATTAGAAGAAGATAAAATCGTTGAAAATATGAAATTAAAAGTAAGTGAAAAGATTGACATAGAAAATGACAAAATGGAAAATCTTGTAGAGGCATTAAAAGTGGAAAAATCAAAGCTATATCAGTGTGATCAAAAGTTGGATGAATATTTTAAAGAAGAAGAGAAATTTAAAGAGTTGATTAAAATTTTAATTTTGACCAAAGAACATGTTCAAGAACAAATTTATCAAATAAATGAATCAATAAATGAAACCAAGTGGAACATTGAAACACTACAAGAAGTCTATTTGGATGATGAAATTTTAATTAATGGATTGGAAGCATTAAAGGAAATAACAAAGCAAGACCAGTTTCATGTAAGACGGCTTTTTATTTGTTTAGTGGATGAGATCGTGACCGATGAATTTGGAAGTTTGGAAGTAAAATTAAAATACAATTTAGGTTCGATGGCAAATTAAAATACTCTCCATGGGTGGAGAGTATTTTTGCTTATTTTATTTCTGAGTTCTATTCCTAAAAATCTCGGTTTTTGGGAAGGACAAGTTTGAAATTCTCGGTAAATAGGAGTAATTCGTGATCGGGGATTACTCCTAATTGCCGTAATTGGTATCACTGTGATGGACAAGGAATGCCTTGATATCAAGGGATAAGCTAATGTTTGTCCTATTTTTATTATAGACAAAAATACAAGCTATAATTACACCTCGGCAATTAGGGGAGATGGTTATAACATTTCTCGGTTATTTGGATGGTCAGGGATAACCATTCTGTAACAAAGAATAGTACAAAGTTCTTATAGAATACATATATAGGAACAAAGGAGGGATTGTTATAAAAATACCGCTAAAGAAATTAAAGTGTGATGTGGTTGAAGCTACTTACTTAAATGTTGGTGCGATGTATAACAGTCTTATTGCTGAAGGTTTGATTAGTTCCATTGTAGTAGAAGGTCCAAATAAACAAGGTGAATTTTATGTAATTGACGGAGTAAGAAGAGTCAAAGCTATGAAACAAGCAGCAGAAAAATTTCCGCAAGTGGAATGTAACGTTATAAGAGAAATTACATCAAAAGAAAAACGGAATGAAACCCGATTGAAGATGCAAACATCAGAGAAGCGATCCACAATGTTGGAAAAGCAGAAAATGTACAATGATTTAGATGAGCTAGGAAAGGATAGTTTACCAAGAGATGTTAGAAAAAGATTAGAAAAGGGTTCTAATATACCTGAATACATCCGTGATGAAACTGCAAAAGCGGGTTCTAGTAAAGAAGCGATGGAAGTTATTTATTACTTGGATATCAATGAAAGTTTTCGCAATTCCTTATTTAAAAGACTATGGAACCGTGATATTACTGGAATACACGCAACAGCTCTTAAAAGAATAATTAAGCATCCACTATTTCCTTATTTAAATGATGACATTAAACATGAGGTAATCAATAAAGTAATTAAGGAAGCTGAGTTTACTGTACAAAAAGGAAGTTTAATTATTGAAAAAACAATCATGAAACATAATCCTGAAATGGGAAAGTACGAAAAGTGGATTATTTATATTTGTAAAGATATACAAGAACAGTTAAATCTAATTAAAGATTCCACCGTTGAGTTAATGACAGATGAAAGCATCAGAGAAGTAAAAAAGACCATTGAATTTATGTATGAAAAATTTAAAATTCATTTGCATGAAACACAGGCTAGGGAACACACGAAAGCGGAAACAAAGGATGCCCCGTTCCAGCAGTACCATTCTGAAATCAATCCAATAGTAAAAATAAACGGTAAGGAAGTTGAATATTTATTTGTCCATTAACTCGATTCTAATACCCTGATTTAGGGTACTTTTTTTATTCATAAAATTACTCTCGTAATAAAACGCCTTAAATATTAATGGGGTATCCTTACATAAATAATCTAACAAAAGTAAATTTACTCCTTAAAAAAAATACTATTTTTACATCAGTAACATTACTTTTTTAAAAATTACTAATAGTGTCTAGTTTGTATTCTGCTTTGTAATAGTGCTTTAAAGTATTTGTTTTCTTTTGGACATACTTTTATCATTTCAATACATATTATGTAAAAAAGTGTATTGGGAGGAGCTATGGGGAGAAGAGGAAGAAGGAGAAAAATAAATCGGAATAATGATATGACAACAGTAATGGGAGTTTTAGTTATTATTTATTTTGTTGGAAAAAAGGTTGTGGAATGGTTAGATGCACATTCAAGTCAAATCATTCTAGGAGCTATCATTGTTCTTTCAATCGTGTTTGTTTATCTTGTGTATAAGTTAATTTTTAGTCTAGTAAATGTAGAAAGGGGGAACAGGGTTAATCAGAAGGAAATTGCGATTTCCGATCCAACAAGATTAAATAATAATATTATAGATAGTCCACCTATTTCATTGGATAATAGAGAAAGAGACCAAGAAATTTTTGAAAAGTGGCAAAGTGGTCAAAAGGAACGAGAGCGTGAAGCAGCTAAACAAAGAGCATTATTTGAATCTGGTATTAATGAAATCGATAAAATGAGCGGAATTGAATTTGAAAAGAGAATGGCAATATTATTTTCTAACCTTGGTTATAAAGCATCGATCACTCCAAATAATGATTTTGGTGGTGATATTATCTTGGAATCAAAAGACAATAAAAAGACCGTAATACAGTGCAAAAGGTGGAATAATAAAGTTGATGTTAAAGCTGTTCAAGAAACCTCAACAGCAGTTCAATTTTACGATGCTGATGAAGGAATCATATTAACCAATAATTACCTTACACCTAGAGCACGGGAGTTAGCGAATAAGGTAAATGTTAAAGTGTGGGAAAGGGAGAAGTTGATTGAGTTGTTAACGATAGAGGAAGATCAAAGTTTAGAAAGAACTAATTATAATTATAATAAGGACAGTCTTTGAATTATCAAGGACTGTTTTTTTAATTATATTAAATTTTCTCTGGAATTATATGGTGATGAATGTCAAAATTAAGAGTGATAAAAAGGAGGAATTTTATGAAAATTAGAAGCCTATTTATTAATAATTATAGAAATCTAGATAATATAAAAGTTACTTTACATCCAAAAATTAATTTTATTGTTGGTGAAAATAACCTTGGGAAATCAAATCTTATAAGATTAATAAATACAATAGTGAATTCAAGAAGTTTTAATGAAGAAGACTTTAACGATCCAAATTGTCCTATCGAGATTCATATGAAAATAGAGTTAACAAATGACGAAATAGGTATTTTTGAAGATTATTTTTCCCCTGAAGAAGAGCATCCGAATTTTATTAATATTATAGCTAAGCAATCGGAAATGGACACTAATATTGAGTATATCCATCTGGAAACACAAGAGAAAATCTCTTACCAAACTCTAAGAAGACTAAATTTTATAAATTATAATTCATTAAGAAGTCCCATGAATGAATTAAATTTTGATAAGGGCAGAGGTGGGGGGAAATTCTTAAAATATTTAGTCCATCGTTATTTAAATGAATCTGGGGAAGGTGTTGAGTATCTGGAAAAAGATAAATTTTTGGATCTTTTAAAGGCTTTAAACAGTCAAATAGAAAAGATTGAAACATTTGACCATTTCTCAATCAGAGCCCATTTAGATGAAGAAATTGAAAAAGTTCTTGCTAAATTAATCGTTTTAAAAGGAAATGATGAATATTATCTGCATGAACTTGGTTATGGGGTGCAATTTGCTAACATTATCCCTTTAGTAATTATTGATACAATACTTAATATCATTGAAAGACAAAGTAAATTGAGTTCTCCGTTTTTTGAAAGAGAAGATGGAACTAATTTTTTACCGATAATAATTGGACTAGATGAACCAGAAATTCACCTTCATCCTCATATGCAAAGGAGTTTGGTTAACTATTTAGTAAAGATTGTTAATGGAGAAGAGAGAAAATTTAATCAGCTATTAGAAGACTTGTTTGAGCTAAGTTTCGTTGATGGGCAACTAATTTTTGTTACACATTCTCCTTATATCATTCAAGATGATTATAGACATATTATTCGGTTTTATAAAGATGAAAATTCAAAGTTAAAGGTTAAAAGTGGTATGGATATTGAATTTACGGAGGATATGATAAAACATCTTAATAAAAATATGGCTGTATTAAAAGAGGCGTTTTATTCCAGGTCAGTTTTAATTGTAGAAGGGGAGACCGAACAAGGAGCATTTCCTGTATTTTCGGAAAGACTAGGTGTAGAACTTGATAAATTTGCAGTAAGCATTGTTAACGCTGGTAGCGTTAATACTGTACCACCGTTAATGAATTTATTTAATAAATTTGGTATAAAATCTGTTGGGATAATTGATCGAGATGATAATAATGGTGAACGTGATGCATTTAAAGGTCTTTCTAACTTGTTCATTACTTCAAATCGACATTTTGAAGAGGAGATGGTGCAATCCTTTGATATCCCTAGTTATGTTGAATTTATGCTTGAAAATATAAGTGATAAAAAAGGGTTAATAATTGGAAAAGCCAAGAGGCAAAATTTAGATATAAATCCATCTAACCCCAATTTAACTGAAGAGTTTGCAAAATTAGATGTTAAAGAATTAAATGCCCTTATGGAAAGCATAACTGGAGAGTTAATTAAACAATTTTCGACTTTAAAAGGCATAGTTATTGGACAAGAACTTGCAAAACACGTACCAAATATACCTCAAGTTTATCAAGATGCGATATACTGTGCTGTTGGGAGAAAGACAAATGAGTGAAGAAATTAGAGAAAAGTTTAAACAAGAACATAAGGATGACGACGCCCAACTTAGTGCTATTTTTTCAAATTCAAAAAAGCTAACAGTTGAGGCACCTGCGGGGTACGGTAAAACAAAAACTTTAATTAGCAAAATTGCGTTTGACATTGCAACTAAAAAAATTAATAATCATAAAAAAGTTTTAGTATTAACTTTTAGTGTTAATGCAGCACATAAAGTGAAAAAGGATGTTATTTTACAACTACCATCACTACTTGAACAATACTCGGATACATATACTGAAAATCTAGTGAAGAATAAGGTACAAGTAACGAATTATCATGGTTTTTGTAGAAAAGTATTAGGGAAGTATGGTTATTATATACACGAAAACCTTAAAAATATTGATCAACTAATACCTTTAACTAATAATAACGATATATCCTTAACTAAACTTGAATTGGAAATAATCAGTAACTTTAGTAATGCTGTAAATAGTGTAGATTATCAAAATATCAAAAAGTTTAGGGAAGAATATTTAAAGTTAGTAGTTGAAAAATTAATTCCTAACAATTGTATTACATATGATTCAATAATTTTATTGACTGAATATTTATTTATTAATTACCCCACTATTTTAAACTTTTATCAAAAGTTGTTTACAACTATTATTATTGATGAATTTCAAGATACAAATTATCTTAGCTGGAGTTTATTAAAACTTCTAATAAAGCAGGATACAAGAGTAATATTTTTTGGAGATTCTTTACAAAAAATCTACGGATTTATAGGTGCAATTCCTAACTTATTTGATGAAGCAGCTGAAATGTTTGGTACAGAGTATATACATTTAGAAAAAAATTATCGGTTTATGGAAAATAAAGAAATGCTATTATTAGACAAAAGTATAAGACGAATAGCCAGAAATCCAACTTTACCTCTAGTCGATGAACAATCCAATATATATGTAAATCTGTTCGAAACCCAAAGGGATGAAGCGAAAGGAATTATTAATATTTTAAAAAACCTTCCTGTTAAACAGGAAAATTCTAAAGTCTCTATAATTGTGAGACAAAGGGGAAAAAATCTAGAAGAAATATTAAACCAACTTGAGTCACAAGACATTGAATTTTTTAATGGATTAAATTTAAGGGATGAGGATTTATCCTATATTAAATTTAATGATGAATGTCTCTCGAAGTTTATTGAATTTATGAAAACTAAACATACTTTAACAAAAAAGACATTAGTTGAATTTTATAATATAGTTTATGAAATGTATAAGAATATCGAAAGTGACAATCAACCTTTATTAAAATTATTAAAGATATTTATACATGAATTTCCAAAGGAACAAGTATGGAAACAATCAACAATGGAGCAAAGGAAGCATTCAATTATCAATTTTTTTGTTAGTAGAAATTTAAAAAACTATATGGAGTACGTTGAAGAAAATTTAATTGTAACAACTGTTTATGGGGCAAAAGGTTTAGAATGGGATTATGTAATAATTCCTGATGTAGAGAAAGATTCCTTTCCAAATTATCATGGAATGTGTAAAAATTGCAGTTTTAAACGCTGGTGTCAATTGGGAATCAATCAAAACAATGAAGCTCAGCTTATTGATGAATTAGGTGTATTTTATGTTGCTGTTACAAGAGCAAAAAAACAAGTATATTTAACAGCAAGTGAAAAAAATGCTTTTGGATATAATGTAAATCGAAGTTGTTTCTTAAACCTTTTAAGGATAAATTGTAAAAAGCAATCTGTTTTGTCATAAGTAATAACTATTCATTACTCGACTATTAAAGGTAAACGCTCTATAATAGCCCTAGACAAGTTTTTTTTGATTGCCCCCTTCTGACATTAGAATAGAAATTCTCATGCATCTAAGAGCGCTTAAAAAAGTAAAAAAAGATGTTTCTCTACATGATCCAATTGGTACAGATAAGGAAGGAAATGAGATCACGTTAATTGATGTCCTGCAAGAAGATGTAGAAGACGTTGTTGATACGATCCATTTAAACATGGAGAAAAGTCAAATATATGAATTCATCCATATCCTAGATGACCGTGAAAAAACAGTGATTGTTGGCCGGTTTGGTTTGGATATGCGTAAGGAGCAGACGCAAAGGGAAATTGCCAAGCAATTAGGGATTTCTAGAAGCTATGTATCCCGAATAGAGAAAAGGGCATTAATGAAGTTGTTACATGAGTTTTATAAAAAGAATCATAGTGTAGGGAAATAATACCGTAGCAGCTGCCTATTAATGAGGGCAGCTGTTTTATTATATGTAGGATTATAGCACTAATCATCAAATAAAAGTAGTTCTAAATATTCATAGAATTGTTGAAAACGATGAAAGAATGTTCATTCAAGAAACTTAATAAATAGTATTATTAAAATCAAGGATTTCCACTTAGGTTAGCATGGTTGGATGACTGACTTACAAGGGGCGGCCGAGTACATTTAAATGCCTGGAGGTACTAATGAAACTAGCAGCAAAGTTAATTTTTTCATTCATGTTAATTGTATTGATTTTGATTTCACTAAGTTTTTATGCAATTTCGTCGTTATCAAGTATTAACGAAAATGGAGTGTCTATGTATGATGAACGTTTAGTGCCGATAAGTAATATTGGTAATCTAAGTCGTTTAGCAGAGAATACACGAGTTCAAATGCTAGAAGCTGGAAAATCACTTGACTCTACATTTACAGACCGTGCTGAGCAAAATATTACAGAGATTAATCAAATTATAGAAGAATATGACCAAGCATCTATGTCCCATACAGAAAGAGAGCTATTTGAAAGCTTTAAAGGAAATTGGAGTGACTATATTACCATTGTTAGAAATAATATTTCTTTAGTCCACGAAGGAAATGTTGAAGAATTACAAAAGGGTGTACAAGCAGCACAAACTCCTTTTCGGGAGGCAAGTATAAATCTGGGTGATTTATTAGAAATGAATAAACAAAGTGCGGAAAGTTTATTAGTGAAGAATCAGAATGTATTCGAAAAAACTAGGCTTTTATTAATTGTTGCAGTAGGAATTGGGATTGTCTTGGCGATTACAATTGGGCTAGTAATAAGCAGAATTATAGTGACACCAGTCAATGCAATAAAAGAGCAAGCAAACCGAGTTGCTGAAGGTGATTTAACGATCAGTGAAATGCCGGTGAAAAGTAAGGATGAACTTGGAGAACTTACGGTTTCGTTTAATAAGATGATAAAAGGTCTTCAATCAATTGTTCATACTGTAAGAACTTCTACAGATGATTTAGCTGCTGCTTCTCAAGAAATGGCAGCGTCCTCACAGGAGGTAACGGCTGGTATTGATGAAATGGCAACAAATACTCAACAAGTCGCTGAAGAAGCTGAAGTAGGAAATTTGAAAACTGTAGAAACCTCAAAAGTATTATTAGAGCTCTCATCACTCATTCAAATTGCCAAAGAGAAGGCTACATCAGCAACTAATAATTCAAAAACGACGCTGGATGCGGCTGTAAAAGGTAAAAGTACTGTTGAAGAGACAATTGCACGAATGGGTATAATTCGTGCAAAAACAATAGAAACTGAGCAGTTAATTTCTACATTAGATGATTATTCCAAAGAAATCGGTATCATTACAGAAACGATTACAGGGATTGCTAAGCAAACAAATTTACTTGCTTTAAATGCTGCGATTGAAGCTGCAAGGGCAGGTGAATCGGGCAAAGGATTTGCAGTTGTAGCCGATGAAGTTCGAAAGTTAGCAGAACAATCAAACCAAGGTGCTGGTAAAGTGGCTGATCTAGCGAGGAAAGTTACTACGAGTACTGCTGAAGCTGTTGAAGCTACACAATTTAGTCGACTAGAAGTTGAACAAGGGGTGACGATTGTGAGGAAATCCGGTGATGCGTTAGAGAGTATATTAACAGCTGTTAAGATGACGGTTGAAGATATTAGTCAAATAGAAGAAATAACTGACTCTGAGGTCGCCTCATCTGAACAAATAGTTGGTTTAATCCACTCATTAGCCACGATTATCGAGAATACGGCAGCAAGTGTAGAAGAAGTTTCCGCATCAACAGAAGAAGCCTCTGCGTCAATGGAAACGATCTCTTCGTGTGCAGAGGAAACAAGTGCGATGTCGAATGAACTTAAATCAGTAGTTGAAAGGTTTAAACTTAGTTAAAGGGTGAAAGAGTTCGTATTATGTAATTTCTAATCAAAGCTTGAAGTACTCCCTAATTATGGTTATAATGATGATGAGAATCACTTTCAATAAATTAGGGAGTGAGTATGATGTTATTTATACTTAGTTTCATAACAATTTTTGTTTATGTCATTGTTGGTATTTATATTTTTTGTGGTATTAGTGATGAGAAAACAGTTTCACTTGTTAATAAAGTAAAAAAAATGATTGGGCAATCTAAAAGTAATCAATACGATACAACTGATTCTTATTTAAAGTAGAGTAAGTAAAGTACTATGGATCAAAAATTGACAATCAACCTAAATGGTTGGAGATGTCAATTTTTTTTTTGATTCTTTCATGAAATGAATCAAAGAATAAAGTAAAATATAAAAAGGAAAAGACTAGGAGGGGGTGTTTGTTTTCATGTTTGATTGGTTTAATAAAAAGAAAAAGGAAGAGGTGCAATATCAGGAAATTGATGCTACAATCCATGATATTCGCAGTACGATAACACAGTGGGAAGAAAATGCACCCAAAGGGGTTTATAGATCTGTTTTAGTAAAAGAAGATAATAGTATTGATACAACGTTATTATTACCTTATTTGAAGGGGATTCCGAAAAAAAAATTTTTTATGTCCAAGGCTACCTATGAAACATTTGAAGAAGAAGAGAAAGAGATCCCAAAATACTTAGATATTGTTCAACAAGCAGTGGATAAATATATTTATATAGAAAATAAATTACCAGTCATCGATTTTGATCCTAATAATAGGCTAAACTACTTCCTTTTGATGAACAAAGGGTATTTAAAGGAAAAACCGCCATTAGATCTTTACCTTACTAATGAAGAAAATATGATTACTCACCGAAGAAAAGAGTGCTGATTTATTTAATCAGTACTCTTATTACCATACGTGGTTTGCACCCATTGAATCACACTTTTTTTATTGTTCTTTATTTGCTGATCCAAATACACACTTTCCATTTCATTTAAAATTTGTGAATATAGAGGCCTGGAGTAAATCCCAGTCTTTTTAAATCTGAACCTGTTAACAAACGAGGTATCGATTTACGTTTCTTCACATAAGCAATAAGTAAGGCTTCTTCCTGTTTTTTTAAATTTTTCATAACGATATAAGTAAGCAATGATTCATTACAATAGTCATTAAAAAGTTTATGAATCATACCTAATGAATGAGTCTGCTCTTCAGGGTAAGAGAAATGCATTAATGTTTCAATGAGGGTATTTTATCAAAAAATGTTGGCGGTCTTCATTAATAAATATGTCGATTTTTGTTCGTGAGTCAGGAAAAATTACTTATAAAGTCTTTCAATGTACTCAGAATTAGAATATGATAGGGAGGTAGATTTATATTAAAATTAGGAGAATAATAGTGGGGTAAATTATGGATAAGACATCAATTGTAGGAATCATCTTAGGAGTTTTAGCAATCCTTTTTGGAATGTTAGCTAAAGGGACAAGTTTAGGAGTTTTATTTAATTTGGCAGCCATTTTAATTATTTTTGCAGGAACTGCAGCAGCCATATTAATTGCCTTTCCAATGAAAGAAATTAAAAAAATACCACAGCTGTTTAAGATTATTATGACTGAGCAAAAAGTCACAGAAATAAAGGAAATCATTCCATTATTTGTTGATTTTGCGACAATTGCAAGAAAAGAAGGTTTATTAGCACTCGAAGATAAAGTTGATACAATTGAAGACTCGTTTCTTCGTCAAGGTATGAAAATGGTGTTGGATGGACAAGATCCAAATTACATTCGAGATACAATGGATGAAGAATTGATGGCAATGGAAGATCGTCATGCCAGTGGTGCTTTAATCTTTTCGCAAGCAGGGACTTATGCACCTACACTTGGAGTATTAGGGGCAGTCATAGGTTTAATTGCTGCACTTGGTAACTTGCAAGATATTGAAGCGCTAGGATATTCAATTGCCGCAGCCTTTGTGGCAACTCTTTTTGGTATTTTTAGTGGTTATGTATTATGGCACCCTTTTGCCAATAAGTTAAAAAGAAAATCTCAACAAGAAATTATGGTAAAACGAGTCATGATTGAAGGTGTATTATCTGTACAAGATGGTGTCGCTCCACGTGCGATAGAAGATAAGTTAATTGTGTATGTACCGTATAAAGAAAGAGAAAGTAGCAGAGCACAAGCTAAGCAAGGAGAGGGAGTAGATGCGTAGAAAGAAGAAGCATGATGAGCATATCGATGAATCTTGGTTAATTCCCTATGCTGACATTCTTACGCTACTCCTTGCTTTGTTTATTGTCCTTTTTGCAGCAAGTACAATTGACTCTATCAAATACCAACAAATTGTTGAGTCATTTGGTTCAAGCTTTGGTGGACAAGGATTGCTTGAAAATAACAGTATTGTTCCGGAAATAGAGAATTCTATTGTTACTGGTGAAAGGGAAAAAAATGAAAAACAAGACCGAAATGAATCAGAAGCTGCTCAAGAAGTAAAAGATCTTGAAGAGATACAAGAAAAAATAAACAATTACATTAATGATAATCATCTAGATTTACATTTGGAAACGAGTTTAACAAAAGAAGGACTGCGAATCACGATTTTGGATCTTGCTTTGTTTGATTCAGGTAGTGCCACGGTAAAGACAGAATCAAAACAATTAGCAGTTGAAATCTCTAAATTATTAGTAACAGACCCTCCTCGTAAAGTTTCTGTTGCTGGTCATACCGATAATGTTCCCATTTTTAATGAACAGTTTCGTTCAAATTGGGATTTAAGTGCAATGAGAGCAGTAAATTTTATGAAATTTATGCTTGATAATAAGGACTTAAACGCTGAGGATTTTAGTGCAACTGGCTATGGTGAATACCAACCAGTTGCCTCTAATGATTCGTCAGATGGCAGAGAAAAGAATCGGCGTGTAGAAGTACTGATCCTACCTAATTACAGCTTGGAGAATGAACAGGAAGTTCCAGAAATGTAAACCAACATTAAACCTTAACTAAGCTTAAAATAAAAAAGATCCCTATCATTTTTACAATGTGGGATCTTTTATAATTATACTTTCTTTACTTTAAACGTACTGATCATTAATAATGACATAATTAAGGTGATGAACATGAAGATATAGGCAGGAATTAAGCCAATTAGCAGGAAACTTACTGTCAAAATACATCCTCCAGCAGTAATTGGTAAACCGACAAAATAACCATTATGATTTGAGACATTGAATCGTGCAAGGCGAATGGCACCGCATGCAATAAAGATAATCGTAAAAATTGCTCCTGGCGTTCCGAATTCAACCAAAATACCTGAATAAAGTAATAATGCAGGTGCTACTCCAAATGAAATGAGATCACATAAAGAGTCTAACTGTTTTCCTAATTCGGACGTAATATTCATTTTTCGGGCGACAATTCCATCAAATCGGTCACATACAGCTGCCAAGCAAATTAACAATAAACCGGCTCTTAAATCATTTTGGATAATAAATAGAATCGCCAATGCCCCTAAGCTAAGATTCATAATTGTAAGCAAATTTGCTGTTTGGCTTTTTATTTTTTTAATTGTATGATCTATATGTTGTAATAAAAACATCGTTATCACTCCTTAGAATAAACTGACAAAAAGAGATGAGTGCATCATTATATATTATAATTATCTTTAGCAAATCATAAAGAATAACAAGCGGAAAATATTATATACTTCCTTAAAGTATAATTTTATCATAAATTTATTAAGTAGACTAGATATCTTTTACTTGATTATTTTACATATATTTGAAATTACCATGGAGGGTTTACATGAGAAAAGTTATTTACCGGTCGTTTGTTGAATTAAGCGGAAATCGAATTAATTCTTATTTATTAAAAAAGTTCACCAGTTCCCGTATAAGTCGCCATTTAAATAAGTCATTCGTAAAGGTATACAAAATTAATCAGCAAGAAATGGAAAAGCCAATTGAACATTATAAAAGCCTTCATGATCTATTTTGTCGACGTCTAAAAAGTGGCTCCAGAAAAATTGATAATGAACCTACAAATATTGTGAGTCCAGTCGATGGAGTACTAGCTGAGAGAGGAAAGATAACGGATGCATGCCAATTTTATGTTAAAGGGCAGCATTACAGCCTTCACGAGATGTTAGGTGATAAAAATAAAGCAGAAAGATACAGAGATGGTAACTATATGGTTTTATATTTAAGCCCGAGTCATTATCACCGTATTCATAGCCCTGTAAATGGAACAGTTCTCAAGCAATGGCAGTTAGGCCGAAAATCGTTTCCAGTAAATAAAACAGGATTAAAATATGGTAAACGGCCATTGTCTAGAAATTATCGCCTCATAACAGAGTTGCAATTTCATGATAAATGTCTTGCTATTGTAAAGGTTGGAGCTATGAATGTCAATAGTATTCACTCAACATTTACGGGAGATAATTTACATATTGGACAGGAAATGGCTTATTTTTCTTTTGGTTCAACAGTTGTATTATTGTTTGAGAAAGGGACAATTGCTTTTGATGAAGCTGTGCCAGTTCCTTCTGAAGTTAAAGTTGGAATGAAAATAGGATGTTATCAATTATGATACGTGTACTTACATGTATATGCGTTCTGATCTATTACAATGAATAAAAAACGAAAGCTCCACATAAGGAGCTTTCGTTTTTTATTTATCTACGCTTTGTTCTTTACGTTTATTATCAACTACTTTTTTTAAATCATCTTGAACACTCTTTTCCCAAAGAGGTACCTTGGAGTAATAAGCTGCTCTGGTAATTAAATGTCCCCCGACTGGTGCGGTTACAAATACGAAAAGGATACCGAGAAGTAACCTGGCACTGATGTAACCATCTTCAATCCAAAAGAATAAAAACGTTCCTAAGAGGATTGAGAGTACACCTAACGTTGCACTTTTTGTTGCTGCATGTGATCGTGTATAAATGTCTGGAAGACGAATTAGGCCGAATGCACTTAATACACTAAGAAATGCCCCTAACAGAATGAGTGCTGCAATGATTAATTTAACTATCTCGATCGCGCTCAATGACAACACCCTTTTCTATAAATTTGGCGAAAGCAACGGTTCCAATAAAAGCTAAAATACCGAGCAAGAGAATAACCTCTAGAAAAGCATAGGTTCTAAGTAGCATTGAAACAATTGCAACAATAGCAATTAAGTTAATACCAATTGTATCTAGGGCAATCACTCGATCCGGCATTGAAGGCCCCTTAATGACACGATAGAGTGAAGCAAGAATGGAGAGCGACAATATGATTGTAGCCCCAATTAAGATGGAATCAAACATTATCGGCTCACCTCCATAATTGCTTTTTCAAATGTTTCTTTTATTTGTCGAACAACTTCCTGTTTGTGAGGAATATCCATTGCATGTATATATAATACTTTATTATCCATTGAAACATCAACGGTAACCGTTCCAGGGGTTAATGTAATTAAGCAAGCGAGCGTTGTAATCTCCCAATCAGATTTCAGCTCAGTTGGATACGCAAACACTCCTGGTTTGATGTTCAGTTTTGGATCAAGAATTTGTTTAATTACAGTAACATTTGACAGAATAAGCTCCTTGAAGAAGATCATCACCAATTTAATAATGGCGAGAACCGTTACAAAATAAAAGTGGTGACTGAAAAAACGACGTAACACAAAAAGTATCCCTAGACCAAGTAAATATCCAAGTAAAAAGGTTACTGAGTCCCAACTATTCTGCAAAAACATCCAAACGAATGCGATTACAAGATTAATTATGATTTGATATGCCATATTATCTACTCCTTTAACACCGCTTGGATATAGGTAGAAGGATCCATTAGAGTCTCTGCAGCTTGCCATACATATGGGTAGAGCCATTCTGCACCTAAACCAAGTGCGATTGATATCATTAGTAAAAAGGCACAAGGATATAACAGACCTTTAGTTGTTCCTTTTTCTTCATCTTTACTAAGTTTTTGTTCGCGCCAAAAACCATTCATAAAGATTTTCATGACAGAGTAGAGAACAAGTAAACTAGAAAGTAAACCAATTGCTACAACCCAATAAAATCCACCTTCTAAACCTCCCTGAGTGATTAATAGCTTCCCGATAAAACCACTTAATGGCGGAACACCTGCTAATGCAAGAGCAGCAACAAAGAACATCCAGCCGAGTAGAGGGTGGTTTTTAATAAGTCCGCCCATCTCTTTGAGGTTGCTTGTCCCAGCAACAGTGATCATCGCTCCAGCTAATAAGAAAAGGAGTGCTTTAATAATCATATCATGAATAAGGTAATAAATGGCACCTGCAATTGCCGTAGTTGACAAAATTCCAACTGCAAACACAACAAAACCGACTCCGTAAACAATTGTATAGACTAAAATCGTCTTTACATTCCAGCTTGCCAGTGAACCAATGACACCTAGAATCATCGTAAAGGCTGCTAAAACAACAATTAATTGATGAGTGACACCTGTGTCATGGTAAAAAATAAGTGTAAATGTTCTAAAGATCGCATAAATTCCAACTTTGGTTAATAAGCCACCGAAAATGGCTGTAATAACTGCAGGTGGTGCGCTATATGAACCAGGTAACCAAAAGAAGAGTGGGAATATTGCTCCCTTGAGTCCAAATACAATTAAGAACAAGATGGCAACAACTGTAAGCTGTGGTCCTTGACCAGCTTCAGCAACGCGCACTGATAAGTCTGCCATATTTAATGTCCCGGTAATTGCGTATAGATAGGCAACTGCGACAATGAATAGTACTGATGAAACAATGTTTACTAAAATGTATTTTATTGATTCTCGAAGCTGTATTTTTGTACCGCCTAATACGATAAGGGCATACGATGCGATAAGCATAACCTCAAAGAATACAAACAGGTTGAAGAGGTCTCCGGTTAAGAATGCCCCGATAACACCTGTGATCAGGAATTGATAAAATGGATAGAAGTAATGTTTTTCACGATCTTTTCCAATCGATCGAAACGAAAAGAAAAGACAGGCTAAACTTACGATACTCGTCGTTAAAACAAGCAAAGCAGCAAACATATCAGCAACGAGCACAATTCCAAATGGCGGTTTCCAACTACCTAACTCAAGCGTTTGAATTCCAAGTGTTGAAACTTGATTTACTAACGATATTCCTATTCCAATTAAAACAAAAGATGCAATTGCACTGATCCATTTTTGAAGTGCAATTTGACGATTAAAGAATATAAGCAAAACCCCTGCGATTAACGGTATTAATATTGGTAAAATGACAAGGTTATTCATTATTATCAGTTCCCCTTAATTTATCCATATCATCGGTTCCCAGTACTTTGTATGCTCGGTAAGCAAGAACTAAGAAGAAAGAAGTAACCCCAAAACTAATAACAATCGCAGTAAGGATTAGTGCTTGTGGAAGAGGGTCTGTATAAAGTGCAGCTTCCTGTCCAAGAAGTGGTGCAGCCCCTCTTTTTAGTTCGGACATTGTTAGCAATAACAAATGTGCTCCATGGCTCAATAGGGCGGTCCCAATGATAATACGTAATAAACTTTTCGTGAGTATTAAATAGGTACCGACTGTAAACAACACGCCGACAACTAAAGACATTAATATTTCCATTATTCATCCTCCCCTATCGTTTGAATAATGGTTAGCGTCACTGCAATAACTACAAGATAAACACCAATATCGAATAAAAGTGCAGTCGCTAGTTCTGTTTTTCCTAATAACGGTAAATTGAAATAATCAAAGGTTTGGGTTAGAAACGGAACACCGAAAAAGAATGAACCTGCTCCGGTACCAACAGCAAAAACTAACCCGATTGCAATAATTTTTTTATAGTCAAACGGTAAAATTTTCTTTACTGTTTTCAAATCGAAAGCTAATAACAAAAGAACAATAGCTCCAGCAGTCATTAGCCCGCCAATAAACCCTCCACCTGGGTTATGGTGGCCAGCAAAGAAGACATAGACGGAAAAGGTTAGAATGATGAATGTTACAGCCTTTGTGACCGTCTGTAAGATGACATCATTAGTTCTCATCCTTCATTCCTCCCTGCTAAGCGTAATTTGATCATTGCAAAGATTCCAAGGGCAGCAATACCAAGGACGAGTACCTCAAGCATTGTATCAAAGCCTCGAAAATCAACAAGGATGACGTTAACCATATTTTTACCGCCGGCCTCTGCATAACTAGCCTCAACGAAATAATTTGAGATCGATTCAAATAATCGTGTTGAATGAGCAGAAATGGCAATAAGTGTAACAAGAGTACCTACACCTAATGAAATAACTGCATTTGTAAGACGGAAACGAACAGCTGAAATTTCTTTCTTAAGTTTCGGTAAGTGGTAGAAACATAATAAGAATAAAGCAACCGAAACCGTTTCGATTACGAGTTGAGTTAAGGCTAAATCGGGAGCTCTAAAAATTACAAAGAATAGAGCTAATGTATATCCAACTGCACCTAACGAAATAATCGCCGTAAGTCTAGACTTTGCAAACAAAATGGTTACCGTACCTATTACCATAACAAGTGACAAGATTGCCTCATATATACCTATTGGTGCTAAATCATTGGTATTTATAACAAAGGCATTTAGTGTAAATAAAGCTCCACCTAAAATGATAATGAAAAATGCAAAAATATAGACGAGGTAATTGCGAATAGAACCAGTCATATAAGCATTAGTAAGCTTATTTGAGCCACGCTCCATTGAGACAAGACCTTGGTCGTAAAAATGATTTAACGCTAATTTTTTAGGGAAGATATTGTAGAATCCTGACCATTTTCGTAACGTTAAAAATAATAGTGATCCAATAGCGATAACACCTATTGTCATTAATAATTCGGTATTAATCCCATGCCACATATAAATATTGACATAGAATTTCTCACCTGGTTCTAAAAGGTTTGGTAAGATTGAAGCCATTGCGGGCTCAATTAGGCTGTATGATAATAAATTAGGGAAGAAACCAAAAATAACAACTAATGAAGCTAAAACAATTGGAGGTATTAACATACCGATTGGTGCTTCATGTGGTTTTTTATCTAACTTTTCAGGCTGATATTTCCCAGTGAATGTTTTAAAGACAATCATCATACTGTATATAAATGTAAAAATACTTGCGATCCATGCTAGAACTGGGAATAACATGCCCCATGTTTCCATATTAAAAATATCCATCTGTGCAGCACGGATTACTCCAGTGAAAAACATTTCCTTACTCAAAAATCCATTAAATGGCGGTAGTCCAGCCATTGAAAATGTTCCAATGATAGCCAACGTAAAGGTAATTGGCATAAAACTCATTAATCCACCCAATTTTCGGATATCTCTTGTACCTGTTTCATGGTCAACGATCCCAACAACCATAAACAAACTTCCCTTAAATGTTGCATGATTAATAAGGTGGAAGATCGCAGCTAATGTTGCTGCAATATAAATGTTGTCATCTAAAAAGTCATAATGCAAGGCAGCAGATCCTAGACCTAATAAACACATGATTAATCCTAATTGACTTATGGTGGAGAAGGCCAATATCGCTTTAAGGTCGGTCTGTTTGACTGCAGTGAACGAGCCCCAAAACAACGTAACAATCCCGAAGCCTGCAATAAGCCAAAACCATTCCATTGCCCCAGCAAAGACTGGACTTAATCTAGCAACTAAGTAGATCCCTGCTTTAACCATTGTTGCAGAGTGTAAATATGCACTAACAGGTGTTGGCGCTTCCATTGCATCTGGAAGCCAGATGTGAAATGGAAATTGTGCAGACTTTGTGAAAGCACCAAGTAATACAAGCAATAAGGCAGGAATAAAGAGTACATCTGTTGCAATGATATCTGCTTGACCGATAATTTCTCTAATACTAAACGTTCCAGTTATGATAAAGAGAAGAATGAATCCGGCAAACATCGAAAAACCACCAAAAACGGTAATTAACATTGATTTTAAAGCACCATAACGTGATTTTTCTCTTTGATACCAATAAGCAATTAAAAGAAAGGAAGAAAGACTTGTGAATTCCCAAAATACATATAAAACAATCAAATTATCAGATAATACAACACCTAGCATTGCACCCATGAATAAAAGTAAATAAACATAGAAGTTATTTAACGCTTCCGTTTTATTAGAGAGATAGTAGATTGAGTACAGAACAACTAATGAGCCAATCCCACTAATTAGCAATGCAAATAATAGACCAAGTCCATCAACATAGACAGTGAAATCAATTCCTAAAGACGGAATCCATTGAACACTGTTGATGACGGTTTCCCCTCGACTATTTCCAGCAATAAACTGAACAAAGTATATAAATAAGACGACTGGAACAGCTAAAACAAACCAACCTGTATGTATTTGTCTGAAATATTTATATAGGAATGGAATAAATATGGCCATTATAAATGGTGCAAGTATAGCCCAATGTAACAAAGACAACGCTTTAACCTCCTTTTATGTAATAAATTTAGTTTCGTGTGCTAGATTACAAGTTGAATCACTTAGTAATGTCAAGCCTTATCTTGAAAATCCCCATTTTTTTCACACAAAAATAATTATATACTAAATTTTTATCACTTGCATCAATGCCTAGCGTTATTCTAACCTGTTTGGATTAAATTATTAAATATGTAGAAAAACAGTGAAATTAAGAAAAAAAATTTTTTCTGTAAATGATTTTTCATCGCTATCTATAGTTACTAAAAAATAGAAAAACCTTTCCGAGTTGTAAAATCTATGTATATTTTTCTGCATTTTTTTACATCCTAAGAAGTAACACGGAAGGGTGAGACATAATGCTTAGAAAAAAAGGATTTATTGGTGTATCGATATTTACGGTGATGTTTGTCGTCGCATGGTGGGGAAATGGTATAAACGAACGTTATTATCATGTAGATCCAGAAGCAGGTGAAGGTGAATTTCAACTACTTGGAGTTGACCCGGATGAGCGCTTTATTCGTTTGGAGCCATTTAAACCAAGAGAATATATACGTGTACAGAATAGACAAGGTTTAGTACCTGTTGAGTAGTATTAAGTATTGTGGTTAAACAATATTAATGAGCGGAATGATTATCCACCTAAAAACGGTTATCCCATGCTAGGACAACCGTTTTTTCTGTATGTTCTTTTTATGATGATAATTTTAGCTTGTCCATTAATGAACGACGCTGTAATTCTTTTTTAAGGAGTTCTAAGAAATCTTTATTCAAATTTAATTCAATGGCTTTGAAGTAGGTTTCGATTAAAAGCTCATCAGATAAATTTTTCATTTTTTCCTGCCAGTTATGGCAGCTTCACCTCCTCCTTAAATCTTAAATTCCGTTCTGTGTATATTTTGTAGAAAAGTATGTCGTCTATAGGAAGTAGTAATTTCATAAAATAATAATTTAAACATTTACGTTACACAAATACTACCATGAATTGTAAAATGGAACAACCGTTCGTCTTATCCACAATTAAGAGTGGATAACTTGTGGGTAGGTTGTTTGTAACTAAATAAAATGATTAATATTCTTATGTGGATCTGTGCATAAAGTTATCCACAAGAGTAGAAAAGTATGCTATCTTGTCGAAAACTTTTAAAATTAGACATAATCCCCTTTTTTAACGTAAAAAGTTCTTCTCGAATAAAACTATTTAAAACATCTCACGAAAAGTGGTAAAGTTATAGGGAAAACTTTCCTTACGTATAAGTGAAGTTTTTTTCTGTATTATGAAGTTGAAAGCAAAAATTGAGGAAAAACTATTTACTTAATAGGCTTGGCTTATAAAGCAGGCAGGAGCTATGATTGTTTAGATCTGTAATAGTACTGGGAGGCTGTACATGGAAGAATTAAGCATTATTTGTGCTGGGTGTGGTATAAAAGTTCAAAGTGACTCTAAGGAGGAGCTTGGTTACACTCCGGCTTCGGCACTTGAAAAGGATGTTGTAATTTGTCAAAGATGTTTTCGGTTAAAGCATTATAATGAAGTGCAGGATGTATCTTTGACAGATGATGATTTTTTAAAAATTTTAAATGAACTAGGTAAGAAGGATGCCCTTATTGTTAAAATCGTGGATATTTTTGATTTCAATGGAAGCTGGCTTCCTGGATTGCACCGTTTTGTCGGAAAAAACAATGTTTTATTAGTTGGGAATAAAGTTGATCTGTTACCAAAATCCCTGAACCGAAATAAACTAATCAACTGGATGAAGCAATCTGCAAAGGAACTTGGTTTAAAACCGGTCGATGTCCACTTAATAAGTGCTGCTAAAAATGAAGGAATCATTGAATTGGCCAGTGAAATTGATCGTTTGCGGAATGGAAAAGATGTTTATATTGTTGGGTGTACAAACGTTGGAAAATCAACGTTTATTAATCAGTTAATCAAGGAATTTGGTGGCGATGAGGAACAGTTTATTACAACATCACACTTTCCAGGGACGACACTTGATATGATTGATATCCCGTTAGATGATGGGAAGTCCCTTTTTGACACACCTGGAATAATAAATCATCATCAAATGGCTCATTTTGTAGATAAAAAGGAATTAAAAACGATTACACCAAAAAAAGAAATAAAACCAAAGGTGTTTCAACTGAATGACCAGCAAACCTTATATTTTGGCGGACTTGCCAGGTTTGATTTTGTTTCGGGTAATCGTTCATCTTTTGTCTGCTATTTATCGAATGAAGTAATGATTCATCGAACAAAACTCGAAAAAGCAGATAAGCTGTATGAGGATCATGTTGGTGAATTGCTGCAACCGCCAGGACCTGAGTCATTAAAGGATTTTCCGCCTCTCGTGAGACATGAGTTTGCGATTAAAGAGGACAAAGTGGACATTGTCTATTCCGGATTAGGTTGGGTTACGATTAATGAAAGAGGAATAAAAGTTGCTGCCTACGCTCCAAAAGGAGTAGCAGTGTCGATTCGAAAATCACTTATTTAAATGTAAAATTAAAAATGTAAAATGTAAATTACCGTTTGGTTGATAAAAGGTAGTTTGTCTAAAAAGCTTCTAAGAGTTACTTCCATCAATTTTACATTTTAAATTATAAATTTTAAATTTATCTTTATGGAGGTATTTTTATGGGGAAACTTTTCGGGCTGTTTGGGCACCCGGTTGGTCATTCGATGTCACCAACTATGCATAATGACGCTTTTGCGAATTTAGGATTGTCACATTATTATCAAGCATTTGATGTTAGAGAAGAAAATTTGGAAACAGCTGTAAAAGGGGTAAGAGCATTAGGAATCTCAGGTTTTAATGTAACAATTCCACACAAAGTTGCCATCATGCAATATTTAGATGAAATTGATACTGAAGCCGAGATTATTGGTGCAGTTAATACAGTTGTTTTAAGAGACAATAAGCTAATCGGCTACAATACAGACGGGATAGGGTATGTTAGATCCCTTTTGGAATTAGTTGATAAAGAGGAGTTAAAACAAAAATCTATACTTGTTATCGGAGCAGGTGGAGCAGCAAGAGCTATTGTAACAAGCATGCTGCGCTTTGGTGCACAAAATGTATCAATTACGAACAGAACCATTGAAAAAGCCGAGGAATTAGTGGAACATTGTCGAGGGCAAAATATGAAGATCCTGTCATTAAATGAAGCAGAAAAAGGGATTGACCAATTTGAGGTAATTATTAATACTACTTCAGTTGGAATGAGCCCTAATATTGACGAAATTCCACTAGCAATTGAAAACATAAAAAAAGGAACAATTTTAAGTGACATTGTTTACAATCCTTTAAAAACGAAATGGTTAGCACTTGGTGAAGAAAAAGGTGCTATCATTCATAATGGTGTAGGAATGTTTGTCTATCAAGGGGCAGAGGCGTTTGAAATGTGGACTGATTCGAAGCCAGATTATGCAAGAATGAAGGAAATTGTTATGAAAAGACTAGGAGGGTAACCATAATGTTAACAGGGAAACAAAAGCGTTTTTTGCGTTCAGAAGCGCATCACTTGCAGCCTATTTTTCAAGTAGGCAAAGGTGGAGTAAATGAGAATATGGTCATACAAATAGGAGAAGCACTAGAGGCACGCGAACTGCTTAAAGTAAGTGTATTGCAAAACTGTGAATATGACCGAAAAGAGGTTGCCGATGAACTTAGTTCAGCAACAAAAGCCGAACTAGTACAAGTTATTGGAAATACAATTGTCTTATATAAAGAATCAAAAGAAAACAAAACGATTGAATTACCGTAAAACCAATTTAGAATTTAAAATTTAGAATGTAGAATTGTCTTAGTATAATTCAAGGAAGTATTGTCATGCTATTTCTTTTATAGTCTGGTTTTAATATACTTACTTGAATAAACTTCCTTTAATTCTAAATTATAAATCCTCAATTCTAAATTAAAAAAAGAAGGGGGCGGTTTTGGATGAAGAAGGTGGGAATTATTGGTGGGACATTTGATCCTCCTCATTTTGGACATTTATTAATCGCCCAAGAAGTATTAGAACAATGTTCGTTAGATGAGGTTTGGTTTATGCCAAGTCACATTCCACCTCATAAACAGCGAGATGATCTGACCTCTGATGAAGAGCGTAAAGAAATGGTTCAACGTGCAATTCATGATAATGAGCAGTTCAGGTTATGCGACATTGAATTAAAGCGCAATGGACCATCTTATACTATAGATACGATTAAATTATTAAAAAAGGAGCATCCCAATATCCGCTTTTATTTCATTATTGGTGGCGATATGATTGATTACCTTCCGAAATGGGTTGGCATTAAGGAATTAATTGAGATGATTACATTCATTGGGGTGAAACGCCCTGGTTATCCATCCCAGTCACCGTATAAAGGCAAAGTAGTGGAAGTTAATGTTCCTCAACTCGATATTTCATCAAGCTTTATAAGAAACAGAGTTGCCCAAAGAAAAAATATCCGTTATATGCTTCCGGAACCGGTTAGGTTGTTTTTGATGGAGAGGGGATTATATGCAAAGAAACAAGGCGTTAGAAATCGTTAAAGAGCATTTAACAGAGCATCGTTACCAACATACAATAGGTGTAACAGATACTGCGGTTATTTTAGCTCAAAGATTTGGTGCAGATATTGAGAAAGCTGAAATTGCTGGTATTTTTCATGATTATGCAAAGTTTCGGCCAATTAACGAGATGATTGAGGTCGTAAAAAAGGAACTTAAACATACAGATATTTTAGCGTACAGTTCCGAATTACTGCATGCTCCCGTTGGAGCTTATCTTGTACAAAAAGAAGTAGGAATTGCTGATGATGATGTATTGAATGCTATTCGTTATCATACAACAGGAAGAGTAGGGATGACGACGTTAGAAAAGGTAGTTTTTCTCGCAGATTATATTGAACCTGGACGACATTTTCCAGGCGTCGATGAAGTACGACTATTAGCTAAGGACAATTTAGATGAAGCGGTCATTCAGTCTTTAATTAATACAATTTCTTTTTTGATGAAGAAGAAGCAAAAGGTGTATCCAGAAACATTGGCAACATATAATGAATTAATTTCACAACGAAAAAACTAGGAGGGTATTTAGTAGATGGAGGAAAAAAATTCAATTGTTAAACTAGTTGTAAATGCAGCAGATGATAAAAGGGCGGAAAATATTGTTGCTTTAGATATGAAAGGAATCTCTCTTATTGCCGATTATTTTGTGATTTGTCATGGTAATTCTGAGAAGCAAGTTCAAGCAATTGCTCAAGAAATTAAAAAAGTTGCCCAAGAAAATGAAATTGACTTAAAACGTTTGGAAGGTTTTGACCAAGCGCGTTGGGTATTAATTGATTTAGGAGATGTAGTGGTCCATGTCTTTCATAAAGATGAAAGATTATACTATAATCTCGAGAAATTATGGGGGGATGCACCGACACTTGAATTGGAAGGTGAATTGACTCCATGAGCCTTCAAGCGGGAATGATTAAAAAGTTAGAAATAGCCAGAGAGTCAGATTTTGGCTTTTTCTTAACGGATAATAAAAACGAAGATATCTTACTCCATCGTCGTGAAGTGAAAGGAGAAGTGGCTGTAGGTGACCAAGTTGAAGTTTATCTTTATCATGATCACCAAGGCCGTTTAGCGGCAACGATGGAAATGCCTATTGTGGCTTTTGGTGAAGTTGGTTGGTTAGAGGTTGTCAGTGTTAGACGCGGTCATGGATTATTCTTATACAATGGGATATCACGTGACTTATTTCTATCTATGGATGAGCTTGATGAAGATCGTGATTTATGGCCGCAAGTAGGCGAAAAGCTACCAGTTTCTCTTACGTATGATAAAAAAGGGCGTGTGATGGCAAGACTTGTTAAAGGCGAACCTGTAGAAAAAGAGTCAAAACGTGCAAACAAATCAATCCTCAATACTGAAGTGTCAGGTACTGTGTATAATATTGGCGCTGAAGGTGCGTTTCTTTTTACAGAGGAAGGATATATTGCATTTCTTCATGAAAATGAAACGAATGAAAGACTTCGAATCGGGAAAAAAATTACTGCTCGTGTAACGTTTGTCCGAGAGGATGGGCGTATTAATATTTCAACAAAGCCTCGAAAACAGGAGAGTCAGATTGATGATGCCGAACGAATTTTAAAGCATTTAAATGAACGTGATGGCGCAATGCCTTATTGGGATAAGAGTGATCCGGAAATTATTAAAGATCGCTTTGGTATGAGTAAGGCTGGTTTCAAACGTGCAATCGGAAAGTTAATGAAGGATAATTTGGTCTACCAAGAGGAAGGGTGGACGTATTTGAAAAAGGGGTAGTCATGAATGATATACGAGAAGTTCGCCTATTTATATGACCAATTAATGAATGATGCTCCATATGATCAATGGTTATCGTATATGGAGCATCAAGTTTCTCGTTATGGAAATGGCGGTAAAAAAGTATTAGATGTCGGATGCGGAACAGGCTCCATAGCAATACCATTAGCTGTGAAACACTTTGATGTCACTGGTGTTGATATTTCAAGTGATATGCTTGCTGCTGCCCGGCAAAAGGCAGAACGGGCAAATGTGTCACTGGCTTTTTATGAACAAGATATGAGAGAATTAGATGGCTTACCTTTATTCGATGTTATTATTGTTTTTTGTGATTCATTAAATTATTTACAAACAGAAGAGGATGTAAAACAATCGCTTAGACGTTTTTATGAATTATTACATCCACAAGGGTTATTATTATTTGATATTCACTCGACTTTCAAAGTAGATGAGATTTTTCTAGGACAAACTTTTGGCAATAGTGGAGAAGAACTCTCTTTGTTATGGCAATGTTTCCAAGGTGAATATCCTCACAGTGTTGAGCATGAATTAACATTTTTTGTTCTTGATGAAGGAAATGGTCTTTACCATCGTTATGATGAAACTCATGAACAACGGACATTTCCGATTGAATCATATCAAGATTGGCTTAGTGAAGCTGGCTTTTCGACGATAGAAATAACCGGTGATTTTTCATGTCACTCTCCTACAGAAGATTCAGAAAGAATTTTTTTTACTGCCAAAAAGGAAAATCGTACATAAAGAAAGAAAAGAATAAGGAGGGATATGATCCCTCCTTATTCTCCATATTGTTTGTATACTTTCTCTTTATCTTCGCGGAATTTTGCATGAGTCTGCTGGAACAAATGATTGAATATGTCTCCCAATTCTGCTTCAAGTACTTTCAAACCTTCCCCGGTTACACCACCTGGTACGTGTACCCGCTTCTGTAATGTTGGTAAAGTAAACACTCCTTTTTCTAATAGTTTTCCTAAACCAATTATCATCTCAGTTGCCAAAAGCGTTGCTTCTTCCTTCGATATTTCTGTTTCCTGAACTGCGCTCTCAATAAAATTTCGAATGAGAAAACTAAAAAATGCCGGGCCACAGCTAGCGATATCAGAAGAGACTCTTGTTACATTTTCTTTAATTTGCAATGGGGTAGAAATATGCTCCATTAAGTCGGTTAATTTCTTTTGATCTTCTTTATTGCAACGTTTTCCAAAGGTTAATAATGATGAGCCAGCAAGTGCCCGATTTGTTATGCTTGGAATAGCCCTTGCTACTTTACATTGAACAACCTTTTCTAATTGTTCAACAGAAATTGGACTTGTAATCGAAATAATCATTTGATTATTAGATAGTTCTGATACCAACTCTTGAAGCAATGGATACATTTGCAATGGCTTTACACAAAGAAAAATTGTATCAGTATTTTGGACAACTTCCTGTGGACTCTCCATTACATGAATATTTGGAAATTCTTTTTGTAATTGTTTTGCTTTATCTAAGGTACGATTTGTAATATAAAGCTTAGATGGGGCGACGGCTAGAGAGTCAATAAAAGCACTAATCATAATGCTCCCCATACTGCCAGTTCCAATAATGCCGACCTTCACTTACATCCCCCTCCTTCACCAAAAACTACCTTTTACCTTTAAGTTTATGTGAGGCAATGAGGGAATATGATTATCGATTAGTATTGAAACTTTACATTCGTCTATTCGACTTTTGCTAAATATTCTTTAACCATTGCTTTTGTAACTGTTTTACGAAGTGGAAACCCGTATTTTTTTGATAAGCTGTTCATTTCTTCAGTTATTTGATTAATTGCCACAATTGAAAAGTCATCGCTCGAACGAGCCTCGTTAAGTGCTTTTTCAATAGCTGCTTCTCTAAGATCATCTAATCTTTGATATTCCTTTTCTGACTCCAAACGTTTATTAATTTGTTCTTGAATTTGTAAATGTACACTCATTATAACTACTCCTTTTTCCTTATTATTTCTAACAAATATTTTCTTATTAAACTACCTTGTTTACTTACCACTTTAAACGTTAAATTTTCAAACTAAAAATAGGTTGGTGCTATTATGAAACTTTCAAAGCGTGAATACTTGTTCAGTAGTGTCATTATTATTTTACTGATAGTTGTTAGTGTAAGCTTCTTTGGAGGATTTGACAATGAAAATGAGAGCGAACAGGATATTTTTTCTTTCGTTGATGAGGAAAAAACCGAAAGTAAACCAGAACCTAGTCTTGTTCATCGAGAAATGAAAGTTGTTGTAGATGTAAAAGGAGCAGTTTCCGTGGCTGGGGTATATGAATTGGCCGAAGGTAAGAGAGTGGTTGATGCTGTTGAAATGGCTGGAGGTTTATTAGAAGATGCAGATGAAAATAAGGTGAATTTTGCAGCTCTATTAGAAGATGAAATGGTTATTTATATTCCAGTTAGAGGAGAGGAAGACGTACAGTTAGTTGAACGTCAAGCGGGGAGTAGTAGTGGTGATTTAGACGGCAAAATAAATATAAATTCTTCAACTGCAGAGGAGTTGCAGCGAATACCTAGTATTGGACCAGCAAAGGCAGGGGCGATTGTATCTTACAGAGAGGAGAACGGACCATTTCGTCAATTGGAAGAATTAATGAATGTCTCAGGAATAGGAACTGCTTCATTTGAAAAGATGAAAGAACAAATTCGACTAAAGTAGGAAAATTCTGAAAGTTATATTGACAGTTCAAGTAAAGAACCTTATAATCATGCTCAATACATACATGTAATCAGTAATAAATTGAGGGGGTTATAACAGTGAGTGAGAAGAAATGGAGCTTAGAAACGATAGCAGTTCATGGTGGACAAGAGGTTGAAGGTACTACGCAAGCTAGAGCTGTACCAATTTATCAAACAACGTCCTATGTGTTCAGAGATACGGATCATGCCGCAAACTTATTTTCGTTAGCAGAACCAGGTAATATTTATACAAGAATTATGAACCCAACTCAAGATGTTTTTGAGAAAAGAATTGCTGAGCTAGAAGGTGGGGTAGCCGCTTTAGCAACTGCAAGTGGTCAATCTGCCATTACATTAGCTATATTGAATATTTGTGAGAGTGGCGATGAGATCGTTGCATCTAGTTCATTGTATGGCGGTACATATAATTTGTTTGTTCATACATTCAAAAAGCTAGGAATTACAGTTCATTTAGTTGATGGAACAGATCCAATCGCCTATGAGAAGGCGATTACTCCTAAAACAAAACTTCTTTATGGTGAGATTATCGGAAATCCGAATGGACATGTCCTTGATGTTGAAAGGGTATCAGCTGTGGCACATAAACATGGAATTCCTCTTATCGTAGATGCAACGTTTTCAACACCTGCTTTATGTCGCCCTATCGAACATGGTGCTGACATTGTTGTTCATTCAGCAACAAAATTTATCGGTGGTCACGGGACATCAATTGGCGGTGTCATCGTAGATAGTGGAAATTTTGATTGGGGTAACGGCAAATTTCCAGGTCTCTCAGAACCAGATCCAAGTTATCATGGTGTTGTCTATACAGAAGCAGTTGGTAATCTTGCATATATAATAAAGGCACGTGTTCAGCTTTTACGTGATATGGGACCAGCAATAGCTCCTTTAAATTCTTTCTTATTATTACAAGGTCTGGAAACATTACATTTACGAATGGAGCGTCATTGTGAAAATGCCCAAAAAGTAGCGGAATACTTAGATCAGCACGATTTTGTTGAATGGGTTAGTTATGCAGGCTTACAATCACATCCTTCGTATGACCTTGCCGAGAAATATTTGCCTAATGGGAAAGGAGCAATTTTGACATTCGGTATTAAAGGCGGTGTAGAGGAAGGGAAGAAGTTTATTAATGCTCTGCAATTGCATTCTCATGTAGCGAATGTTGGAGATGCTAAATCATTAGTGATTCATCCGGCTAGTACAACTCACCAACAATTAAGTGAAGAAGAACAACGTTCAGCAGGAGTTACTCCAGAATTAATTCGCCTTTCAGTTGGAATTGAAAATATCAATGATATTATTGCCGATCTAGAACAAGGCCTGGAGAAAAGCCAACAGTAAAAATCTAATGTAAAATGTATAATTTAAAATTAATAATAATTGTCAGTAATTCAAAGAAGTATTACTAATAAAAAAGATAAAATAGCCTCGTCATAATTTGACGAGGCTATTTTAAGAATGCTTTTTCTTCTTGGTTACACTTTCAATAATTTTACATTATACATTTTAAATTTTACATTATTCTTTGACTCTTTAGTTGTTCTTGTCTACACTAAGTTTTAAGATCGTAATAGTAGGAGGATTTATTGTGAAACGGATTTCATGGGATCAATATTTTATGGCACAGAGTCATTTGTTAGCGTTACGAAGTACGTGCAGTCGGCTGATGGTTGGAGCAACAATTGTTCGGGATAAGCGGATTATAGCAGGAGGATACAATGGCTCAATCTCTGGTGATGCTCATTGTATAGATGATGGCTGCTATGTTGTTGATAATCATTGTGTTCGGACAATCCATGCCGAAGTGAATGCGCTTTTACAATGTGCAAAGTTTGGGGTGCCGACTGAAGGTGCGGAAATATATGTAACACATTTCCCTTGTTTAAATTGCTGTAAGGCGATTATTCAAAGTGGTATTAAAAATGTTTATTACGCTAATGATTATAAAAATAATCCTTATGCAGTAGAATTATTTGATAATGCTGGAGTAATCGTTAAGCAGGTAGAATTAGAGGAAATGATTCTAGACCTTAAAAGTAGCGAAAAACTAGCTTTTACAGCTGAATTATTACAAAAATTAGCTAATGCAGGTGTTTCTGATGAAGAGATAAAGAAATTGTATGAGCAAGCAAATCAATTGTATATGAGTACTTAATTGGTAAAGGAGGAGGCTCGTGAATGGTAAATACTATCTCCTCGCTTTATCAGCAATAGCGGGGATTATCTGTTCCAATCAAGGGATGACTGGTTTCTTGATTTTTTTTATCATTATTTTATCTTTGATATGTCTTAATCAGAAGAAAAACAAAAAGCTTATTCTTTGCGCGTTTATATTAACCTTCTTCTTTTTCTTTTTAACGAGTGAATATACACTAAAAAGAAATATATCAAATCTCAATCAATCTGAAACGACATTTGTTGGTAAAATCTCTTCCATTCCTGTCATTGATGGTGATAGGATCTCCTTCCTTTTTCAATTATCCGATTCTGAGACACTGCAAACTCTATATTACGTAAAGAATGAACGAGAAAAATTGGACTTAAAAAAGATAACATACGGAATGACATGTTATGTTGAAGGTGAGCTTCGTCCTCCTTCACAGGCAACAAACTTTTATGCTTTTGACTATCAACAATACTTGAGTCAGCAAGGTATTCATTGGATTTTGACCCCACGAACGCTTTCCTCTCGAAAATGCCTGACAATAGATGTTACTCTATTTGACCAACTGCAAAAATTCCGCCAGCAAGGCTTACAGAAAATCGAAGAAAATTACCCCGAAAGTATAATAGGAATTGTTTCAGCCTTAGCTTATGGAGAAAGAAGAGACATTGATAGTGAGTTACTTTCAGCTTATCAATCATTGGGGATTATTCACTTACTTGCCGTATCAGGTCTTCATGTTGGCCTTATTGTAACGTCACTCTTTTTTCTGCTAATCAGAGTCGGAATAACAAGAGAAAGGACAATAGAAATACTTATTATTCTTTTGCCGATTTATATGATTGTAGCTGGAGCGGCACCATCGGTGATCCGTGCAGCGAGCATGACTATTGTTGTCTTACTTGCACTTCGATTTCGTAAGGCGCTACATCCTTTGGATGGTATCAGCTTTGTATGCCTCCTCCTCCTATTTATAAATCCGTATTATCTATTTCAACTTGGTTTTCAACTATCATTTATTGTTAGCTTTGCATTAATTGTTTCAGCATCAACAGTGTGGTTAAAATATACGAATTATTTTTCTCGGCTAATGGCCATAACAATGATTTCACAACTTGTTTCTTTTCCAATCATTCTATATCACTTTTATGAAATTTCATTGTGGAGTCTGCCGTTAAATCTCTTTTTTATTCCTTTTGTTTCAATTTTTATTCTTCCAGCCTGCTTACTTTCACTCCTGTTAGTCAGTGTTTTGGAACCGTTAGCACATATTTTCATTATTGGATTAGAACGATTACTGCATATTGCCCATTCTCTATTGCTGTATATAGACGGAATGGCTGTTGGACATTTGCTGTTTGGCAAACCTTCAATTCTTATCCTTTGTATATTTTATTGCACTATTTTTTATGGGTTCATCTGTTGGGAACGAGGGAACGGGAGAAGGAGATATATTAAACCTCTAGTTCTATTTGTTCTCGTTTGCTTCATTCAGTGGTATAGTCCTTACTTGTCGGCATCGGGGGAAGTTACCGTGTTAGACGTAGGACAAGGGGATAGTATTTTTATTGAGCTTCCTTATCGAAAAGCAGTATATTTAATTGACACAGGTGGTTTGGTAGGTTTCGGGAAAGAAGAACGATGGCAGAAGCGAAAAAAGGAGTTTGAGGTTGGCAGGGATATTGTACTTCCTTACTTGAAAGCGAAAGGTATCAGGAAACTAGACCGAATTATTCTGACGCATGGCCATTATGACCATATAGGTGGGACAAGTGCTGTTATAGGAAACGTTAAAATAGACGAAATTCTTTATAGTTACCGTTCTGACTTCAATGACTTTGAAAAGGAATTGCTGGCTTTTGCTCGGAAAGAAGGTGTTCAGGTGCGATTTATTTGGGAAGGTGAACAGTGGGAGGTCAGTGACTCACAATTTTATGCCGTAGCGCCAACAGGAAAAGAGATGACGATTAATGATTCATCGATTGTATTGTTTGCGAAGATAGGCGGGTTAACGTGGTTATTTACTGGTGATTTAGAGGAACAGGGGGAAAGACGCCTTATATCAGCTTACCCTGCATTGTCTGTTGATGTATTGAAGGTCGGTCATCATGGTAGCAGGACCTCTTCTACAGTCGAATTTATTGACCATATTACACCCAAAATGGCCATTATATCAGTAGGGAGGAACAACAGGTTTGGCCACCCTCATGGAGAGGTCATCGATTATTTTAATGAACAAAATATTAAGGTTATGAGAACCGATCAAGACGGAGCAATTCGTTTTCAATTTAAAGGAAACAAGAGGTCAATTGAACGTGCTGTTAAACATTAACAAAAGAAAGGAGGTTACAATCATGTAACCTCCTTTCTTAGGTGCAGTATATTGCACTTTTTGGACCTTCATTCCTTGCTGTTTTTACCCAAATAAAAACTTAATAATTGTTCCAATTGCAAAGATTGTAGTAAAAAAGCCGAAGGAAACAATGAAGGCTACAGCGGAATCGATTGCATCGTTACGTTTACTTTGAACTTCATGTTCAAATTGATTCATCTAGCACCCCTCCTATA
Organism: Anaerobacillus sp. MEB173; assembly: GCF_052119505.1. NCBI lineage: Bacteria > Bacillati > Bacillota > Bacilli > Caryophanales > Bacillaceae > Anaerobacillus > Anaerobacillus sp. MEB173. Next base: position 272,317 of record NZ_JBJMAU010000002.1, on the reverse strand, counting down.
ACAATCTTAGTATAAGCGAATACATACGAAAAATCTACATAATCAAAAAAAACTTTCCCATCCTTTGTCAAGAACCTCGAAAAAATGGCAAAACAATGACGTTTTTTATCAAGTTTTCATTCTAACTTTCCATAAAACGGGCGGAAAATCAACATCAAACGTTAGCTGATCCTATAAGTAATATTTTATTTTATATCAATCTTCCTTGATTGTAAAGAGTTGTCACATATAGTTTGGAGTTGCATAGGATATCATAACTATTACAATCAAATAAGTTCATGATTATCGTCATTGGAGGGATGTCCTAGGCTCCTTACTCTGACGTTTATCATAAATGGGGAATTGATACTTGCGTTATCAATTTCCCTTTTTCATTTCTTCTCAGCACTTGTCAAAAAAAGAATGAAAAGTTACGATAAGTTGGTAAAGGTGTGTGAGAAAAAATGTCTTATATAGATCTTCAGAAAAAGATAAAAAGGAAGCAGATTTCACCTGTCTATTTGTTTTTTGGAACTGAACAATTTTTAATCGAAGAAACCCTTCAGACACTTCTCAATGCAACTCTTCAAGAAAGTGAAATGGAGTTTAATTTATCGGTGTATGAAATGAAGGAAACTCCTGTTGATGTCGCTATTGAGGATGCGGAAACGTTACCTTTCTTTGGTGAAAAAAAAGTCGTCCTTGTTAAGGATGCCTACTTTCTAACTGGAGGTAAGGAGCAAGCTAAAATTGAACATAATATTAAGCGATTAGAAACTTATGTTGAAAATCCGGTTCAGGAAACAATATTTGTTTTGATAGCTCCTTATGAAAAGCTGGATGAACGAAAAAAAATTGTTAAATTGTTAAAACAGCATAGTGAGCAGCTTAACGCGAATTCTCTTGATGAAAAAGCAGTGAAAGAATGGATACATACGTATAGTCAAGAGTATCAGATCGACATTCCTGAAATAGCAAAAGACAGATTAATTCAACTCGTCGGACTCAATTTAATGATGATAACAAATGAGTTAGAGAAATTAACGATTCACGTTGGTATTGGTGGCGTAATCGATGAAAGTATTGTTGAAAGTCTTGTTGCAAGAACTGTGGAACAAGATATATTTGCCCTCGTTGATCATATTGTACATCGTCGCTTGGAAAAAGGATTAAGAATTTTTTATGATCTATTAAAACAGAAAGAAGAGCCAATTAAAATTTTGGCTTTACTTGCTAGGCAATTTCGAATTATTTATCAAGTGAAGGAGCTAGTACGTCGGGGGTATTCGCAAAAACAAATTGCTGGACAAATAAAGCTTCACCCTTATGTAGTAAAACTGGCTACTGACCAAGGACGTTTATTTCAAGACAAGGAGCTTCTAGGTTTTTTAGACCAATTGGCAGAAGCCGATTTTAAAATGAAGACAGGTCAAATGGAGAAGCAGTTAGTGTTGGAGTTATTTATTACGGGACTTTTTAAAGTTAAAAATTAAAAAGATATAACAAAAAAACGACTCTGTGAGTCGTTTTTTAATACGCATTTTTTTATCTTACGCAGATACTTCGTTTAATTTTTTCGCTAAACGAGATTTTTGACGAGATGCCGCGTTTTTATGGATTAAGCCTTTGTTTGCTGCTTTATCTAGCTTTTTGGTTGCAACCAAGAATGCTTCTTTCGCACCTTCAACTTCTTTGCTTTCTACTTTTGTTTCGAAAGTTTTGATAGCTGTACGAAGAGCAGATTTAATGGCAGCGTTATGAGCACGACGCTTATCGCTTACTTTTACACGTTTAATAGCTGATTTAATATTAGGCATACCTTTCACCTCCTTGATGCAACCGTTAATTGCGAATATGAATACAACACATTGCATTGTATCAAAATCAAAGGATAATTGCAATAGGAGAATAAAAGCTTGTGTACTGGAAAAGCTAAGAAAATAAGAAAAGTTATAGAATGGTAAAAATATTTAATGATTAAAGGTTTTTAATTAATAGAGGCATCAAGAGGTGATAATTATGGCAGATAATTTAGATCTTGAAAAATATAATGTGCGAACCGATTTAGCGGTGGAGGCACATCAATTAGCAGTGGAAGAAGGAGAACAACAAGGGCAAAACCAAAGTACGATTGATGGAGTAGTGATTAAAGAGCGTAATATTGATGGAATCGATATTACGACTGTAGAAATTAGCGAGCAAGGTGCAGCAAGATTAGGGAAAAAATCCGGTAAATATTTGACATTAGAAGTCCAAGGGATTCGGCAAAAAGATACTGATTTACAAGAAAAGGTTCAGGAAGTTTTCGCAAAAGAATTCTACCATTTTTTAAATGACTTAGGGATTAAGGAGGATGCAAGTTGTCTAGTTGTTGGCTTAGGAAACTGGAATGTAACACCAGATGCACTAGGACCGATTGCTACTGAGAACTTATTGATAACAAAACACTTATTTGATTTGCAACCTGAACATGTGTCGGAAGGGTTCCGCCCTGTAAGTGCCATCTCACCGGGGGTAATGGGCATAACAGGGATTGAGACGAGCGATATTATCTATGGTGTGATTGAAAAGACAAAGCCTGATTTTGTCATTGCTATTGATGCATTAGCATCAAGATCAATTGAAAGAGTAAATTCAACGATACAAGTATCGGATTCAGGCATCCATCCTGGGAGTGGTGTTGGTAATAAGCGAAAAGAATTAAGTAAAGAGACGTTAGGAATTCCTGTAATCGCAATTGGAATTCCGACGGTTGTTGATGCTGTTTCCATTACTAGTGATACGATTGACTATGTTTTAAAGCACTTTGGCAGAGAAATGCGTGAAGGAGGAAAGCCATCAAGGGCATTAACTCCGGCTGGCATGACATTTGGTGAAAAAAGAAAATTAACCGATGAAGACATGCCTGATGAAAACCAAAGACAAACAATTATGGGGATGATCGGCGGACTTGCTGAAGACGAAAAGCGTCAATTAATTCGGGAAGTACTTGCCCCGTTAGGACATAATTTAATGGTGACTCCGAAAGAGGTTGATGTTTTTATCGAGGATATGGCAAATGTAATTGCCCAAGGCTTAAATGCCGCCCTACACGGTGACGTCAACCAAGGAAATGTAGGGTCATATACGCATTAAAAGATAATTTAGAATTAAGAATGTAGAATTTAGAATTAAAAACCTTTGTTGGTATTTCAAGGATGCTTCCTGAAAGAACTTTCAATACAATTCTAAATTCTAAATTATACATTCTAAATTTAACTTCTTTGTTCTACCTTCCAAACTCTGTGCATATAGTGTTGTACAGATGCTTTGAAAGGGTGAGGACATGCGTGGAGGGCGCTATAGTGGCTTTACCGTTACGCTAAACCGGACAAGTTTAAAAAGGGTTGCGGTACTTTGTATTGTAGGAATTATGGCTTTGTTTATTATTACTGGGATGTTGACCTCGTTAGAGCCTGGATATAATCTCTCATCTTCGTCAATTCATGAGTGGACAACCCACCTCTCAGGTGAGGCATTGGTCTATTTAATTGGGACAGAAAATCCCTATTTTACGCAAGTATTACCAGAGGATAGTTCACCACCAAAATTATCGGCAATTGCTTTTGAAATGGCGACAAGTATAAATCCTGATGATCCCCGGAGTTTATTAGGGCGGGAGTTACCTGGATTTGCACTCTATGATGGGAAAATCATTGTTGCCGGTGAGGGGACGGACTATACAACAATGCCAATCGAATCGCCTCCGCCTATGGAAGTTATGATGGCAGAGAGAGAAGCTTCGATGGAAAGTCTGGAAAAACTGGACAAGCAAGCTCCAGAAGAAAAAGTGACACCACCAATGACAACAGAGGGTAGAAAAGTCGTTTATATTACGCATTCACATAACAGGGAATCGTTTTTACCGGAATTAACTGATGCCACCAAACCTAATGAAGCATGGCATTCAAAAGTAAATATTACATTGGTTGGTGAAAGGCTAGGTCAGGAACTTGAAAAACGAGGGATAGGTACAGAGGTTGACAAAACTGATATTGGGGCTATGCTAACTGAACGTGGATGGCAGTATGGGAAGTCGTATGCTGCTTCACGAGAAGTTGTTAAATCGGCAATGGGCGCAAATGAGGATTTGAAATTTTTCTTTGATTTACACCGTGATGCTCAAAGAAGAGATGTTACCACCGTTACCATTAATGGTGTAACATATGCCAAGACCTTCTTTGTCATTGGAGAAGATCATAAAAATTATGAGCAAAACTCGAAGTTAGCTAAACAATTACATGATGCATTAGATAAAAAGTATCCAGGTTTAAGTCGAGGGGTTGTAGCTAAAGGCGGAGCTGGTACGAATGGGATTTTTAATCAAGATCTCTCACCAAATTCAGTCTTAATTGAAATTGGCGGGGTTGACAATAGTTTAGAAGAAACATTTAGAACAGCAGAAGCACTGGCTGAAGTCATTAGTGATTTTTATTGGGAAGCAGAGAAAGTGAATAGTGAATAAGTTGAAAGTTAAAAGGTGAAAGTGATACTGATACTGATACTGAGGAGGGGTAAGGATGGTAAAGTTTTTAATGAAATGTTTTATGTTGACGACAATTTTACTGTTTGGTGTCCTCCTCGGTATTTATCAAGCAAACAATGGCTTTATGCAAATGCAGGGACATATAGCTGAGACAGTTGTGGCAAAAGAATCGCGATCCTCGCAATCAATGAATGTTCAAGAAAAAAATCAAAATGAGAAGAAGGCAAATGAAATAAAACCAAAAGCAAAAAAAGAAGTTGAAAAAGTGACCAGCCATGATTTGCAAGCAAAACAAAAACAGCTAGAAGAAATTCAAGCGTTCAATTTCTTTTCACAACTTGGTTTTCAAATTTCAGAGTTATTTTCAAAAGGATTTTCAACATTGTTAACGCAATTCACATCGGTGGTTGATAAAGTATTAAGTTCCTTCGGCTAAAAGTACTGCAACTTTTCAAAAGGTGTGGTACTTTTTTGTTTTTCGCCTTATGTGTTGGAGCTTTTGAAAAAGAATGTTAAGTTCTTCAAAAATAATTATTTCATACGGTCAACCATTTATGTTGAATCATAGGTAAGCAATTGATATAATTTAAAATAGTGTATTTTGACGATTTTTCAGAATGGAAACGAAACGGACGATATAATTGGTTATATGATCGTGATCATACTATTGGATCGTCGCTTTATAGGAGTGATCATCAGATGAACAGAGAAGAAAGATTAAAACGACAATCGAGAATTCGAAACTTCTCAATAATTGCCCACATTGACCACGGGAAATCTACATTAGCTGACCGAATTTTGGAAGCTACGGGTGCTCTTTCAGATCGTGAAATGAAAGACCAAGCATTAGATGCGATGGATCTTGAGCGTGAGAGAGGAATTACAATTAAGTTAAATGCAGTGCAATTGAAATATAAAGCCGATGATGGTGAAGAATATATTTTCCATCTTATTGATACTCCTGGTCATGTGGACTTCACATATGAGGTTTCCAGGAGTCTTGCCGCATGTGAGGGTGCCCTTCTCATTGTTGATGCTGCTCAAGGGATTGAAGCCCAAACGTTAGCTAATGTCTATTTAGCTCTTGATAACGATTTAGAAATTTTACCTGTTATTAATAAAATTGATTTACCAAGTGCAGAGCCTGAGCGTGTTAAGCAGGAAGTTGAGGATGTTATAGGGCTCGATACGTCGGATGCGGTGCTTGCTTCGGCTAAAAACGGTATCGGGATTAAAGATATTTTAGAACAAGTCGTTGAGAAAGTGCCTGCACCAACTGGAGATCCAGATGGACAATTAAAAGGGCTAATTTTTGATTCTTTGTATGACTCATATCGAGGAGTTGTCGTATATCTGCGGATTGTCGAAGGAACCGTTAAGCCTGGCCAAAAAATAAAAATGATGGCAACTGGGAAAGAATTTGAAGTCATTGAGGTCGGTGTATTTACACCAAAGGCAGAAAAGCGTGATGAACTGACGGTAGGTGATGTTGGCTTCTTAACAGCATCAATTAAGAATGTTGGGGATACACGAGTTGGGGATACGGTAACAAGTGCTAATAACTCAGCAGCTGAGCCGTTAGCAGGGTATCGCAGAATGAACCCAATGGTGTTCTGTGGTCTGTATCCAGTTGATACAAACGATTATAATGACCTGCGTGAAGCATTAGAAAGACTGGAATTAAATGATGCCTCACTCCAATATGAACCAGAGACGTCCCAAGCGTTAGGCTTTGGTTTCCGCTGTGGATTCCTTGGACTGCTTCATATGGAGATTATTCAAGAAAGGATCGAACGTGAATTTAATATTGATTTAATAACGACTGCGCCTAGTGTTATCTATAAAGTAAAATTAACGAACGGCGAGGAAATTACAATTGATAACCCGGCGAATATGCCTGACGCACAAAAAGTTGAACATGTAGAGGAACCATACGTTAAAGCAAGTATTATGGTGCCTAATGACTTTGTCGGTGCGATCATGGAATTATGTCAAGGTAAACGCGGGATTTTCATTGATATGCAATACTTAGACGCAAATCGGGTTACGATCAAATATGAGATTCCACTTTCTGAAATCGTTTATGATTTCTTTGATCAGCTGAAATCAAGTACAAAAGGATATGCTTCATTTGATTATGAATTAATTGGTTACAAAGTATCCAAGCTCGTCAAAATGGATATTCTTTTAAACGCTGAAAAAGTTGATGCCTTATCTGTTATTGTCCACCGTGATTCGGCTTATGAACGTGGAAAAATCATTGTTGAGAAGTTAAAAGAGTTAATTCCGCGTCAGCAGTTTGAAGTTCCGGTCCAAGCAAGTATTGGTCAAAAGATCATTGCGAGGTCGACGATTAAAGCGATTCGCAAAAATGTACTTGCAAAATGTTATGGTGGAGATATTTCAAGGAAACGTAAGCTACTTGAAAAACAAAAAGAAGGTAAAAAGCGCATGAAAAGCGTTGGAAGTGTAGAAGTTCCTCAAGAAGCGTTTATGGCCGTATTACGAATGGATGATAATTAAACGAGAATAAAAAAGGCCGCAGGGGGTAAAGTAGAGTGACCCTTTGCGGCTTTTTCTAAATTGTAAAATAAGTATAAAAATTCGCAGATGTCTAGCTCCAGCGCCTAGCCGCTCGAGGTCACTTCGGTCCGTCAAACGTGTCCAAAGTCGGGACACTTATTGTCGGGCCTCCAGTGCTTGTCGCGGCCGGACAAGGCGCTTGCGCTTTTCAAAGTAGAAAGCAGTGGTAATGTAATGATGACGAAAGCAGTTTATGTACATGTCCCTTTTTGTGAGCAAATTTGTCACTATTGTGATTTTAATAAGGTTTTCTTGAAAGGTCAGCCTCTTGAACAATATTTATCGGCTTTTCAGAGAGAGGTAGAAATGACTGTTGCTGCACAACCGCCAATTTCGATCACGAGTATTTACATAGGTGGGGGTACACCGACAGCATTAGATTCAGACCAACTTTCGCGGCTATTGAAGGTTGTTAATCAAAATTTCTTAATTAAAGGAGAGCATATCGAATACACGGTAGAAGTGAATCCAGGTACAGTAGACGAAGAAAAGTTAACAGTTCTCAAAGAAGCTGGTGTCAACCGGTTAAGTATTGGAGTGCAAGCTTTTCAAGATGAATTATTACAAACAATTGGCCGGATTCATAGGGCGAGTGACGTATATAAGACGATAGAATTAGCTAGAAAAGCAGGGTTTAACAATTTATCTTTAGACCTCATGTTTGGCTTGCCGGGACAAACAGAAGAGATGTTTAAAGAAACATTACAAACTGCATTTTCTTTATCGGTTGAGCATTTTTCTGCTTATTCGTTAAAGGTGGAAGAAAAGACAGTGTTTTATCATTTGCAGCGAAAAGGCAAGCTCTCTTTACCGCCTGAAGATGAAGAAGTAAAAATGTATGAATTATTAATTGAAGAGATGGATAAGTATGGATATGCACAATATGAAATAAGTAACTTTGCGAAAAAAGGTTTTGAAAGCCAGCATAATTTAACATACTGGAATAATGATGAGTATTATGGTCTAGGTGCTGGTGCACATGGATATGTGGATGGTGTTCGTCATGTGAACGCAGGGCCAGTTACTCATTATATTAAACATATTGAGGATGGAAATTTCCCGTATATCGATATACACGAAGTGACAAAGTCAGAAAAAATGGAAGAAGAAATGTTTATGGGGTTACGAAAGCTAAGTGGTATTTGTAAAACTGATTTCCATCGTCGCTTCGGGTTATCACTGGAGTCTGTTTTCGGTACTCAGGTAAAGAAGTTACAAGAACAGGGACTTCTATGTGATAAAGGAGATCGAGTCTTTCTAACAAAGAAAGGGATTATGTTAGGGAATGAGGTATTCGAGAAGTTTATTGGACTTTCATTAGAATAGACGCTTGTTTAGATAGCTTTTCTAGTTGACAAAGGAGGCTTCTTTTTGGTACCTTATTTATAGATTTAGCACTCGTTATCCTTGAGTGCTAACAGAGGTGATGAAGGTGTTAACAGAACGTCAGCTTTTTATATTGCAAGCAATCATTGATGATTATATTCGTTCTGCTGAACCTGTTGGGTCGCGCAGTGTTTCTAAGAGGGAAGATGTTTCCTATAGTCCTGCAACAATTAGAAATGAAATGGCAGATTTAGAAGAGTTGGGTTTTTTAGAAAAGCCGCATAGCTCTGCAGGCCGAATCCCTTCACAAAAGGGGTACCGCTATTACGTGGATCATTTATTGCTACCCCATTCTTTATCTAAGCAGGAAGTTACGAATATAAAGAGCCTTTTTACAGAAAAAATATTCGAAACTGAAAAGGTGATTCAACAGTCAGCACAAATTTTATCGAGTTTAACGAATTATACATCAATTGTTTTAGGTCCTGAGATGCTGGAAGCCAAAGTGAAGCATATGCAAATTGTACCTGTCTCAAACGAGACAGCTGTAGCAATTATTGTTACAAACACTGGTCATGTGGAGAATCAAACAATCACTATTCCAAAAGGCATGTCATTGTCAGACCTTGAAATCATGGTTAATATTTTGAATGAGCGGTTACAAGGAGTTCCACTGATTCAATTGAGCAGTAAAATTTTTAGTGAAGTCTCTGAAGTGTTAAAGGTGCATATGCGCAATTATGTACAAGTGATGTCAATGTTGAACGAATCGTTCAATAAGCATTCTCATGAAAAGATTTTTTATGGTGGAAAGACGAACATATTAACACAGCCAGAATTTCGTGATATAGAAAAAGTTCGACTCTTGCTAAATGTTTTAGAGCAAGAAGACACTATTCATCAACTATTTCGCTCTAAGTCATCAGGAATTACAGTGAAAATTGGTCATGAGAATCAAAATGAGGCCATTGAAAACTGTAGTATTATTACCGCATCCTATTCAATTGGCGGAAAGCATATGGGAACAGTTGGAGTTTTAGGTCCGACAAGGATGGAGTATCCTCGTGTCATCGGTCTACTAGATTATATCTCTAAAGATTTAACAAAAGTGCTTACACAATTGTATCAAAGAGGGTAGTAATGGTAATATTTAAATTTGACAAATAGTTATGGGAGTCTCTCCCATAACTTTCATCTGTGCAGGAAGCAGTTATCAAATGAACGAGCTATAATAAGGTACTATAGTTTTAAAAATTTGATGCTAGTAATATAGGAGGTGAATGATGATGGATCACGTTAAAGGAAATCCAACAGAAGAAAAATTTAAAAATGAAGATATAGTTGAGGAAAGTGAAGTTTCTGAGCAAGCAGGAATCGATGATGAAATTGAAACTTCCGAGACTAACGACATAGAGGAAACACAATTGACTGAAGAAGATGAAAAAGTTATCCTGTTAGGACAGCAAGTTGAAGAGCTCAACAATCGTTTACTGCGTGTTCAAGCAGATTATGACAACTTTAGACGTAGAACAAGAGAAGAAAAGGAAGCTGCTGCAAAATATAGAGCGCAAAGTCTAGTAGAAGGATTACTCCCTGTATTAGATAATTTCGAAAGAGCGTTAATGGTAACTACGGAAAACGAGGAAACAAAGTCATTACTTCAAGGAATGGAAATGGTATACCGACAACTGCAAGAAAGCTTGAAAAATGAAGGCGTAGAAGTGATTGAAACTGTAGGACAGAGCTTTGATCCTCATTTGCATCAAGCGGTTATGCAAGTTGAGTCTGATGAATTTGAATCGAATCAAGTAGTGGAAGAGTTACAAAAAGGCTATAAATTAAAGGATCGTGTTGTTCGTCCAGCTATGGTGAAAGTAAACGCGTAACATTACATATTTTATTAAGTAGGAGGAATTTTTTGTCATGAGTAAAGTAATTGGTATTGACTTAGGTACAACAAACTCTTGTGTTGCAGTTATGGAGGGGGGCGAAGCAGTCGTAATCCCTAATCCTGAAGGAAATCGTACTACTCCGTCTGTTGTTGCTTTTAAAGATGGGGAACGTCTAGTCGGTGAAGTGGCAAAGCGACAATCGATTACAAATCCTAATACTGTTATTTCTATTAAACGTTACATGGGAACGGATCACAAGGAAGTTATCGAAGGAAAAGAATTTACACCACAAGAACTTTCAGCGATTATCTTACAGAAACTAAAGTCTGACGCTGAAGCTTATTTAGGAGAAAAAGTAACAAAAGCAGTCATAACTGTTCCGGCATATTTTAATGACTCACAACGCCAAGCAACAAAAGATGCTGGGAAAATTGCAGGATTGGAAGTAGAAAGAATTGTCAATGAACCAACAGCAGCAGCACTCGCATACGGCTTAGAAAAAGAAGAAGATCAAACAATTCTTGTCTATGACCTTGGTGGTGGAACATTTGATGTATCAATCCTTGAAATGGGCGATGGCTTCTTTGAAGTTAAAGCTACATCAGGAGATAACAAGCTTGGTGGAGATGACTTTGACCAAGTAATCATTGATTATCTAGTTGCAGAATTCAAAAAAGACAACGGTATCGACCTGTCACAAGACAAAATGGCTATGCAACGTCTAAAAGATGCGGCTGAGAAAGCGAAAAAAGATCTTTCAGGTGTAACGCAAACACAGATTTCATTGCCATTTATTACAGCTGATGCATCAGGTCCTAAACACTTGGAATTAGCGATGTCACGTGCTAAATTTGAAGAATTATCTGCAGATCTTGTTGAGCGCACAATGGGACCAACTCGCAGAGCACTATCTGATTCTGGTTTATCCGCAAGCGAAATTGATAAAGTTGTTCTTGTTGGTGGTTCAACTCGTATACCTGCTGTTCAGGAAGCCATTAAGAAATTAACTGGAAAAGAACCTCACAAAGGGGTAAATCCAGATGAAGTAGTTGCTCTTGGTGCAGCTGTTCAAGCTGGGGTATTAACTGGAGACGTTAAGGACGTAGTTTTACTTGACGTAACGCCATTGTCTCTTGGTATCGAAACAATGGGTGGTGTATTTACACGTTTAATTGAGCGTAATACTACAATTCCAACGAGTAAATCACAAGTATTCTCTACAGCAGCAGATAACCAGCCATCTGTTGACATTCATGTTCTACAAGGTGAACGTGAAATGGCAGCGGATAACAAAACGTTAGGACGTTTCCAATTAACAGATATCCCGCCAGCACCACGTGGTATTCCACAAATCGAAGTAACATTTGACATTGACGCTAACGGTATCGTAAATGTTAAGGCGAAAGATTTAGGAACAAATAAAGAACAATCAATTACAATCACATCATCTTCAGGGTTATCTGATGAAGAAATTGAGAAGATGGTAAAAGATGCTGAAGCAAATGCGGAAGCAGATAAAAAGCGCCGTGAAGAAGTTGATCTTCGCAATGAAGCAGACCAGTTAATTTTTACAACTGAAAAGACGCTAAAAGATTTGGCTGAAAATGTTGATGAAGCTGATAAAGCGAAAGCTGAAGAAGCAAAAGGTAAGCTGAAAACTGCATTAGAAGGAACGGATATTGAAGCGATCCGTGCAGCAAAAGATGAACTGCAAGAGGTTGTACAGCAGCTTTCAACAAAATTATACGAGCAAGCAGCAAAAGCAGCACAGGAAGCACAAGGAGAAGCGGGACAGCAGAAAGCAGATGACAATGTAGTAGACGCAGAGTACGAGGAAGTAAAAGACGATAAATAATAAAGAAAAGTGGAAGCGCCTTGCTCAGCCTGCCCACTACTTGTATTACTTCGATGCTGGCATGCGACGAGTAATCGCAGGAGCAGTGACCGTGCTCCTGTGTCTACAAGAGATGCTTCGTAGCGAATTCCTCGTCGCAAAGCTACAAAAAGGAGCTTCACAAGCAGTTGCTTCACTGGAAGTCCGCCAAACGTGTCCTGCCTTTTGAACACGTTTGGTGGACTGAAGTGACCTCGAGCTTTGCTAGGTGCTGGAACTAGACAATGAAAAGTAGAAGCTTTACATTTATCGTAACGAAAAAAAGTCAAAGTCAGGCTTTCTTGACTTTGACTTTTTTTACTAGAAAATGGTGCGTTGTATAATTGCACTTTTCATTCATATAATGGTATGATTATCGTTATGTTAAGGATTCGGGAGTGGATAAAATGAGTAAACGAGACTTTTATGAAGTCCTCGGTGTCAGTAAAGGTGCATCAAGTGATGAAGTAAAAAAAGCATATCGAAAACTTGCACGTCAGTATCATCCAGATGTTAATAAAGCCCCAGACGCTGAGGAAAAATTTAAAGAAGTAAAAGAAGCATATGATACCCTTAGTGACCCTCAGAAAAAAGCCCATTATGATCAATTTGGTCATACTAATCCTAATCAAGGCTTTGGTGGTGGCGGAGCTGATTTTGGTGGCTTTGGTGACATTTTTGATATGTTCTTTGGTGGCGGCGGGGGAAGAAGAAACCCGAATGCGCCTAGACAAGGAGCAGATTTGCAATATACGATGACCATTGATTTTAAAGAGGCCGTTTTTGGAATGGAAACGGATATTGAAATTCCACGTGAGGAAACGTGTGAAACATGTGATGGATCAGGTGCGAAACCGGGTACTTCTCCAGAAACATGTCACCACTGTGGGGGATCAGGTCAACTAAATATTGAGCAAAACACACCATTTGGCAGAATAGTGAACCGCCGAGTATGTAACCACTGTGAAGGTACTGGAAAGCTAGTGAAGGATAAGTGCCGAACATGTGGTGGCAGTGGTAAGGTGAAGAAACGCAAGAAAATTCATGTGAAAGTACCTAAAGGAATTGATCATGGGCAGCAAATCCGTATTTCTGGTCATGGTGAACCTGGTACAAATGGGGGGCCTCCTGGAGATTTATATGTTGTCTTCAATGTAAAACCGCATGAATTTTTTGAGCGTGATGGAGACGATATATACTGTGAAATGCCGGTAACGTTTGCTCAAGCAGCTTTGGGTGATGAGATTGAAGTTCCTACTTTAGATGGGAAGATTAAGCTGAAAATCCCTGCTGGCACCCAAACAGGAACAAACTTTAGATTGCGTGGTAAAGGTGTTGCAAATGTAAGGGGTATGGGCCAAGGGGATCAACATGTACAAGTGATTGTTGTTACTCCAAAGAATTTAACAGAAAAGCAAAAAGACTTATTGCGGGAATTCGCTGAAATTAGTGGGGATCAAGTACAAGATGAACAAAATGAAAACTTTTTTGCGAAAGTAAAGCGAGCATTTAAAGGATAATGTAAGTTAATATATAGTGTATAAATTAAATTTTATCGTGCTGACGAATTCGTTTCGTCAGCCTTTGCTACGTTTAGAAAGGTATAATGTAGTGAAAAAACGTGTAGTACTGTAGCTAAAGGAATTTGTCAGCGAAAAAATATGTCAGGAAATAGAAAGAAATGGAGTTGTTATGTTATGAAATGGTCTGAGCTAAGCATTCATACAACACAAGAGGCAGTTGAGCCGATTTCAAATATTTTTCATGAGGCTGGGGCAAGCGGTGTAGTCATTGAGGATCCATTCGATTTATTTAAAGAAAGGGAATCAAAGTACGGTGAAATCTACCAGCTCTCGCCAGATGATTATCCTAAGGAAGGTGTAATTGTTAAGGCGTATCTTCCTGTAACGAGCTGTCTTGGTGAAACGGTTGATGCAATTAAAGAGGCGATCAATGGGCTGTTAATATACGACATCGATTTAGGCCATAATGATATTTCACTAACTGAAGTAAATGAGGAAGAATGGGCTACCGCATGGAAAAAGTATTATAAGCCTGTAAAAGTATCGCAGAAAATTACAATTACACCAACATGGGAAGAATACGAGCCTATTAGTACGGATGAATGCATTATCGAGTTAGATCCTGGCATGGCCTTTGGTACAGGTACTCACCCGACGACCATTTTATGTATACAAGCTCTTGAAAAAAAGGTGAACGAAGATGATTTCATCATTGATGTTGGAACAGGTACAGGGATATTAAGTATTGCCGCTGCAAAACTTGGAGCAAAACGAGTAGAAGCTTTAGATCTTGATGAAGTCGCTGTCCAGAGCGCGAAAATTAATGTTAAATTAAACAAAGTTCACGATGTGGTACAAGTTCGTCAAAATAATTTATTAGAAAATATAACTGAACAAGCGGATATCATTGTTGCTAATATTTTAGCAGAAGTCATTGTTCGTTTTATTGAAGATGCACATACCATTCTTAAACCTAATGGTACATTTATTACATCTGGGATTATTCAAGGAAAGAAACAAGAAGTAAAAGAAGCATTACAAGAACACGGTTTTCAGATCGAAGAAACCCTACAAATGGATGACTGGGTAGCGTTTATAGCAAAGAAAAATAGTTAAGAGTTTAAAGTTTAGAGTTTAGAGTTTAGAGTTAGTGTTTGTATTTGTATTTCAAAGAAGACAACACTGATTTCACTCAAACAACTCTAAACTCTAAATTCTAAATTCTAAACTAATAAGTTGGTGTTTTTATGCAACGATATTTTGTTACTAAAGAGAACATGACGGATTCAAGTGTTTTGATTACTGGTGAGGATGTTAATCACATTGCACGTGTAATGCGAATGCAAGTCGGTGATGAAATTATTTGCAGTGATAATGAACGTCGTACAGCTATCTGCCAAATTATTAGCATTGACAGTGATTCAGTTTCTGCTAAAGTTATGAAGTGGGAATCTAACAATAGCGAGTTGCCAATTGCTGTTACAATTGCTCAGGGAATGCCTAAAGGTGATAAGTTGGAGTACGTTGTTCAAAAAGGAACAGAGCTTGGTGCCGTTCAGTTTATCCCGTTTGCAGCAGCAAGATCAATTGTGAAATGGGACCAAAAAAAAGCTGTTAAAAAGATAGAGCGTATTCAAAAAATTGCTAAGGAAGCAGCTGAACAATCCCATCGCGAACGTATTCCTTTTATAACAGTACCAATGGATGTCCAGCAATTGTTAGATAAAAGTCAAAGCTTTGATGTAAAAATAGTCGCATATGAGGAGCAAGCAAAAGCTGGGGAGATGCAACAGCTAGCAAAAGCTTTCGCAAAATTAAACAGAGGTTCATCACTCCTTGTTGTCATTGGTCCTGAAGGCGGCCTGACAGAAGATGAGGTTAAAACGTTAGAAGAGCATGGTTTTCTATCTTGTAGTTTTGGACCTAGAATTTTACGAACGGAAACAGCAGCTTTATATGTACTTTCAGCATTGTCATATCAATTTGAGTTAATGAATGAGGTGAATTAAATGCCGTCTGTAGCATTTCATACATTAGGATGTAAAGTGAACCATTATGAAACAGAAGCCATTTGGCAACTGTTTGAAAAAGAAGGTTATGAGAAGAAAGAATTTGAAAGTAGTGCTGACGTATATGTCATCAATACATGCACGGTTACGAATACAGGTGATAAAAAAAGCCGTCAAATTATTCGTCGTGCAGTTCGAAAAAACCCCGATGCTGTAATTTGTGTAACGGGATGTTATGCGCAAACATCTCCTGCTGAAGTTATGGGAATTGAAGGTGTTGATATCGTTGTTGGCACACAAAGCCGTAGTAAGCTACTTGAATATATCGAGGATTTCAAGAAAGAGCGTGAACCAATTAATGGTGTAGGCAACATTATGAAGGCAAGAGTCTATGAAGAATTAGATGTTCCTTCATTTACAGATCGAACTAGAGCTTCATTGAAAATTCAAGAAGGTTGCAATAACTTCTGTACGTTCTGTATTATACCATGGGCCCGAGGCTTAATGAGATCACGTGAACCGCAAGAGGTTATTAAACAGGCTAACCAATTAGTTCAGGCAGGCTACAAGGAAATTGTCCTTACTGGAATCCATACAGGTGGATACGGTGAGGATATGAAGGATTATAGTTTAGCTAAACTATTACTAGAACTAGAAAAAGTAGAAGGCCTGAAACGAATTCGAATTTCTTCAATTGAAGCAAGTCAAATTACAGATGAAGTTATCGCCGTTATTAATCAGTCAACAAAGGTAGTCCGTCATCTGCATATCCCGCTTCAATCAGGTTCGGATACTGTATTGAAGCGTATGCGTCGTAAATATACGATGGATTTCTTTGCGGAACGACTTGAAAGATTGAAAGAAGCACTACCTGGCTTAGCAGTGACATCCGATGTGATTGTCGGTTTTCCTGGAGAGACAGAAGAGGAGTTTATGGAGACGTATAATTTTATCGCACGACATAAATTCTCTGAATTACATGTATTTCCTTATTCGAAACGTACAGGTACGCCTGCTGCCCGGATGGAAGAACAAGTAGATGAAGTGGTAAAGAATAACCGTGTACACCGTCTAATTGAACTTTCTAATCAATTGGCTAAAGAATATGCGTCTAACTTCGAAGGACAAATACTAGAGGTTATTCCAGAAGAACATGATAAGGACAATCCAGGTAGTGGCTTCTATGTCGGCTATTCAGATAATTATTTAAAAGTTAAGTTTCCTGCAAATGACGATTTAATCGGTCAATTAGTAAAGGTGAAAGTTACAAAAGCAGGTTACCCATATAATGAAGGTGAATTTGTAGCTGTTGTTACTGAGGAAAATAAAGTGATCGTATAAAGAGTTGAAAGTGAAAAAACACTGTTTTCTTCTGAAAACAGTGTTTTTTATTAATGATTGAAAGGTGATTAGGTATACTAATATTGTAAAAGTCTGTATATGAGAGGATGTAAGTTATGAATAATGAAAAATTGGCTCGTATGATTGATCATACATTATTAAAAGCGGAAGCTACAAAAGAACAAATTATTACTTTAGCCAAGGAGGCTAAGGAATATTCTTTTGCATCTGTTTGTGTCAATCCAGCATGGGTTGAGGCAGCATATGATGTGTTAAAAGAGGCACCAGACGTGAAGGTATGTACAGTAATAGGCTTTCCACTTGGAGCAACAACATCTGAAGTCAAGGCATTTGAAACAGAAGATGCAATAAAAAAAGGTGCAACAGAAGTTGATATGGTTATTAATATTGGAGCTTTAAAAGATAAAAACGATGAACTTGTTGAAAATGATATTCGTGCTGTTGTTAATGCTGCAAAAGGTAAAGCGTTAACAAAGGTCATTATCGAAACGTCACTATTAACTGATGAAGAAAAAGAAAGAGCTTGCCGGCTTGCTGTTCAGGCAGGAGCAGATTATGTAAAAACATCGACCGGCTTTTCCACAGGTGGAGCTACAATTGAAGATATTCAATTAATGCGCAAAGTAGTTGGTCCTGATATTGGTGTTAAAGCATCAGGTGGAGTACGTGATCTACAAACAACATTAGCGATGATCGATGCAGGTGCCACTCGAATTGGTGCAAGTAGTGGTGTTGCCATTGTAAAGGGTGAAAAGTCAGAATCAACATATTAGAGTGTACGAGGATTACCATGAAGCTTAATGACAAATCTCGAGAACAGCCCAACAACAGGTAGGACAACGAGAGATGAAATGATATTAAAGATTGTGCCTGCATGAGCTAACTGTAAATTCGGTATAGATGTAAGCATTGTAGAAATATAACTTAGCCATTCTATAAGCGGTAAAAATAATAAGACACCAAGTATATTGAGCCAAATGTGAGCAAAGGCAACTAATTTAGCAGAAGGATTAGCTCCAATACTTGCCAGAAAGGCTGTAAAACATGTTCCTATATTTGCTCCTAGAATAATGGCTATCCCTGCTGGGAGTGTTAAGATATGTTGACTCATAAACCCCATCGCAATAGCGGTTGTTGCAGTACTTGACTGGATGATCGCTGATAGAATGGTTCCAACACCGATCCCGAGTAATTGGCTATCATTCGTTAACTCGAAAAAAGAGTGTGCAAACGGAATGGAGGCAAGTGGATAGGCAAGTTTTTCCAGCCCTTGCATCGCAATGAAAATTGTACCAAGTCCAAATGAAATACAGCCTAGACAATAACTTATTTGATGGTTTGTATTGAGTAAAATGACACCGATGATTAAGAGTGGAATGATCGTGTATGTTAAGTCAAAGGCAATGATTTCAGCCGTAACACTTGTTCCAATATTCGTACCTAGAATAATCCCTATTGATTGTTTAAATGTCATATAACCAGCAGCGACAAGTCCTACTGTCATGACCATTACAGCAGAACTGCTCTGCAGTATAGCTGTGACAACTGTTCCCACTAGCAATCCTTTTAATGGAGTATTAGTTAGGGATAAGAGAATGTTTTTCAATTTATCTTGTGATAGATTTTGTAATCCAGTTCTCATCACAGTCATACCAAATAAAAACATGGCTATAAAAACAGCAAAAAGAGAAAACAACTCTTGTACCATGCAATCACCTCACTAATCATTGTATGGACAAGAGTTGTTTTCATGACTTCTTTTTTTGCTATAAATTTCTTACTGAAATAATCAGGAATTAATTAGTAAGAGGATTGTGTTATCGTTTGATGTTTGATTTGGGGCGCATTCGTGTGAAATCAAACATCAAACGATAACACAGCTGTTCACTAAAAAAATTAAATGAAAATAAAGGGAAATTTAATCAATAGTCAGAATATTACATATTATGAAAGATTAACATTATAATGTTAACGTAATATTTTAAGTCAAAGAGGGTGTCAAGATGAAGAATGAAGTAACAATCACGACAAGAATGTGTGAGACTGATGCACTTGGTCATATAAATAATGTCAGTTATTTTACATACCTTGAGCAAGCACGAGTAGAATTTTTTAAAGGGCTAGGAGCCAAAATGGATACAAATGATTTTAAATTTATTTTAGCCTCAACAAAATATGATTTTATAAATCAGGCGTACTTTGATCAAAAATTGAAAATTACCACGACAGTTACTAGAGTTGGTACAAAAAGCTTCGGGTTAGAACATGATATTGTGGATTTTCAAACTGAGCAGTTAATCGGGAAAGGAGAAGAGACAATCGTTGTTTTTAACTTTGAGAAGCAAAAAAGTGAAAATATTGATCAACGCCTACGATCAAAATTAAATAATTATATTGTTTAGTTTAGGCAGGCAGACGTAGATTTCCTCAATTTACAAGTGAGGAAATAGTATAAGAAATTGAAAATAAGTTGACCAAGAAATTTGGTTATATTATAATCTTAAAAGACATGTTTTTTTATACTTTGAATAGAATTTATTTTATTGTTTAAAAGTATGAGTAAACGAAGGCTTTATTGAATTGCCAAGTTTATTTACATGTTGTATTGTGTCTATTGTGTTGTTTCGGAGGGAGGGAAATAAAGATGGCAGAAACTCGCGTTCGCAAAAATGAATCAATTGATGCTGCTCTTCGTCGCTTTAAGAAGTCAATTTCTAGAGAAGGAACTTTGGCTGAAGTGAAAAAGCGTAAACACTATGAGAAGCCTAGTGTTAAACGTAAGAAAAAATCTGAGGCAGCTAGGAAGCGTAAGTTCTAAAGAGAGGGTGTTTTGAAGTGAATCTTCTTGATCGTTTAAATGTCGATATGAAGGAAGCGATGAAGAAAAAAGAAAAGCAAAAGCTCTCTGTAATTCGCATGGTAAAATCGTCATTGCAAAATGAAGCGATTAAACTAGGTCAAGAACTTACAGATGAAGATGCGCTTACTGTTCTAAATCGCGAACTTAAACAACGTAAAGATTCCCTCCATGAATTTGAAAAAGCTAACCGTGAGGATTTAGCTGCTAAAGTACGTGATGAAATTACAATTTTAGAAATATATATGCCTGAGCAGTTATCAGAAGAAGAAGTTTCTGAAATTGTGAAAGCGACAATTTCTGAAGTTGGAGCCTCTTCTAAAGCAGATATGGGGAAAGTAATGGGTGCTATTATGCCAAAAGTTAAAGGTAAAGCTGATGGTGGACTCATTAATCGTCTCGTACAACAACATTTATCATAAGAAAATGAAACGCCTTGTTTATACAAGGCGTTTTTTATTTTTTATTTTAAAGCATGATTATAAAAAAGATGAATATTTCTTAACAAATTATTAAAAAAAGTGAAACCTCGATATACTATATACGTATATGTAAATATTGATGCAAGAGAAGAGGTATGAAAGGGGGGAGAAGATGGATGGTCACATCTAAACAAAAGGTAAGGCTCTTGTTTTATGGAGCTCTTTTATGTGTTGCTTTCCTTTTGTTATTATTTCAACAATCAGTAGAAGGTAAAGACAAGGGCAAGTTAGTCTTTTATATTCCTGTGGAACAGGCTGTGGAGCGTGGTCTTGAAGCATTTATGGAACGTTCAATTAATACGGCGCTTGAAGAAAATGCTGATCACATTGTTTTAGAGATTAATACACCAGGTGGAGCGGTTGTTGCTGCAGGAAATATTGCCGGTATTCTTCGAAATACGGATGTACCGATTACTGCCTTTGTAACAAAAGAAGCGATCTCAGCGGGTGCATACATTGCTTTAAATGCTGATCAAATTGTTATGACCCCAGGCTCAACAATGGGGTCAGCAGCTGTTATTGATGGTTCAGGGAATGCTGCTGAGGAGAAGGCACAATCATACTGGCTAGCTGAAATGGAAGCTTCAGCAGAACTTAATGATAGAGATCCGATCTATGCGAGGGCTATGGCTGATAATTCAGTTGATTTACCTGAGTACAGGGCTGGAAAAGGAGCATTGTTAACATTAACCGCAAACGATGCCATTGAAGTAGGCTATGCTGAGGCAATTGCCAGTAATCGTACCGAGCTCCTACAATTTTTAGGATTAGAAGGTGCAATTGAGAAAGAAATGGAAATATCGTTTGCAGAGCAAATCGCACGCTTTGTTACTCACCCCGTTATTATACCTATTTTGCTTTCAATAGGAAGTCTGGGACTGGTATTAGAGCTATATTCACCAGGTTTTGGTGTTCCAGGTATTATGGGGCTTACCGCTCTGTTTCTATTCTTTTTTGGGCATCTTGTTGCAGGTTTTGCTGGTTTGGAAGTAGTAATCCTCTTTGTTGCTGGTATTGTATTGATTGTTATTGAAATATTCTTTCCTGGGTTTGGAATTTTCGGCATTTTAGGAATAGGCGCAATTATAACTAGTATGATATTAGCCGCTCATTCAACAGTTAACATTGTTATTTCTATTTTAATTGCGATTGTAATAACTGCTGCAGTATCTGTTTTCATCTTTAAATATTTTGGTTACCGAGGTCCACTCAAGAAAATGATATTAACGGATTCAACTAAATCTGAATTAGGGTATGTATCGAATGTTACCCGGAAAGAATTAATTGGCCAAGTTGGTGAGTCGTTAACTCCACTTCGACCAGCTGGTGCGGCAGTTTTTTCAGGGGAACGTTTGGATGTTGTTTCAGAAGGCGGGTACATTAGCCAGGGAAAGAAAATCGAAATTATCGCAACATCAGGTGCGAGAATTGTAGTAAGAGAAGTAAAGGGAAATGAATGACAATAAAAGTTTTTAGGAGGATGAAGAATGACACTTGATCTTGGTTTATTAGTTATACTGGCACTAATTATTATTGGGCTCGCAGTATTATTTTCGTTCGTTCCAGTTATGCTATGGATTTCCGCATTGGCTGCTGGGGTAAGAGTAGGTATTTTTCAACTTGTAGGGATGCGACTACGTCGAGTTATTCCTGCACGCGTTGTTAATCCGTTAATTAAGGCAGTTAAAGCTGGTCTTGACTTAAGTACAAATCAATTAGAAGGACACTATTTAGCGGGTGGTAATGTCGACCGTGTTGTAAATGCCTTGATTGCTGCACAACGTGCAAATATTGAGTTAAGCTTTGAGCGTGCGGCTGCGATTGATTTAGCAGGTCGTGATGTACTTGAAGCGGTACAAATGAGTGTAAACCCGAAAGTTATTGAGACACCGTTTATTGCCGGGGTGGCGATGGATGGAATTGAAGTAAAAGCGAAAGCGCGGATTACAGTTCGTGCAAATATTGATCGTCTAGTCGGTGGTGCGGGTGAAGATACGGTCATTGCCCGTGTTGGTGAAGGGATTGTATCAACTATCGGTTCAGCTGAAAATCATAAAAAGGTTCTAGAAAATCCTGACTTAATTTCACAAACAGTCCTCTCAAAAGGACTAGACGCGGGTACAGCATTTGAAATTCTTTCCATTGATATTGCCGATATTGATATTGGGAAAAACATCGGTGCGGAGCTTCAGACTGACCAAGCCGAAGCTGATAAGAAGATCGCCCAAGCAAAAGCCGAAGAACGCCGTGCAATGGCTGTAGCGAAAGAGCAAGAAATGAAAGCCAAAGTTGAAGAAATGCGTGCGAAGGTTGTTGAAGCTGAGGCGGAGGTGCCGCTTGCAATGTCAGAAGCATTGCGTTCAGGGAACCTTGGTGTAATGGACTACATTAATATGCAAAATATTAATGCGGATACAGATATGAGAGAATCCATTGGAAAAGCAACGAAAGATGATGATGAAAGTACTCCAAATTCTGGTGGTCACAAATAAAATTGAGAGGAGTTCGTGACGCTTATGTTCGATAACCTCTTTCAATTCATTATGCAAAATTTGTTCTTCTTTCTCTTAGTTATAGGAGGGATTATTAGTTTTTTTCAACGCCTTGGTGGTGAAGAAGAGAAAAAGAAACAACAAAGACAGCAAGGACGGCCACAAAGGCAACAACGTCCTCAAGGGCAGCAAAGACAACCGGGAAGAGAACCAAAAATTGATTGGGACGAAATTTTTCGCCAAGAAAAGAACAATCCTAATCAGTCTAGACCTACACAGCAAAATAGACCCATTTCCCGTACCGAAGAGACAATAGCTCCTATTGATGAAAGAAGAAATGAATTATACGAACGAATTGAAGCAGCAAAAAGGGAAAAGGAAAAAGCAAATGAGAGGCTTGAAAGAGCCGTTGACTCCCCTATTTTTAAAAATGACATTACAAAGTCGGGTTCAAAATTAGATTTAAATTTTAAAAAAGTCTCAGCTGAACAAGCGATGAAGGGTGTCATTTGGGCAGAAATTCTAAACAAACCAAAGGCAAGAAGAACATATTCAAATCAAAATCAATATGGAAAACGAATGAGAGGGTAAGCATATGCTTAGCCTCTTTTTTTTGATTTGCATGTATTTTAAAAATAATTTTTGTTGTTTAGTGATAGTCGTATGGCTACATTCATAAAGATGAGATATAAGGGGGGTAGGTAGGATGGGTAAATTAAATCACTGGATGAGAAAATGGATGACACAAAAAATGGAACTGCCTGCAGACGTGATGATGGACTTACCTCGAATCACGATGATCGGACAATTACATATTTATATAGAAAATCACCGTGGTGTTTTGCAATTTTCAAATCAGGAACTACGCCTCCTGTTAAAACAAGGACAGCTGTTAATTAAAGGAGAGGACTTCGTTATAAAAACGATATTGCCCGAAGAACTATTGTTAGAAGGAAAAATTGAACAAGTACTCTACTTAGATAAAAATAAATAAAAAAATTTAGAATTTAGAATGTAGAATTTAGAATGATTTCAGGTCATCCTAAGCTGAATTAACTTCTATGAAACATTACACCAACTCTAAACTCTAAACTCTAAACTCTAAACTCTAAACTCTAAACTCTAAACTCTAAACTGTTTCGGGGGAGATTGGTATGAAAAATTTATGGGCGACTACATTTGTAGGTTACGTAAGAATGAAAATCGAAGGCAGTTATGCAGAATTGTTTTTGAACCGCTGTATTGAACATGAACTTTCAATATGGCATATTAAAAGAATTAGTGATAAGCATATCATTTGTTATATTTCTTTAGATGATGCCAAGAAAGTACGGCCGCTTCTTAGAGAAACAAATTGTAAAGTTTCTTTTATTGAACGAAGAGGCTTTCCATTTTTCATACGAAGATTGTTGTTGAGGATAGGCTTTGTTGGCGGGGTTGTTGCCTTTATTGCTATTTTATTTATTTTATCAAATATGGTCTGGGGAATAAAAATTGACGGTGCAAATCCGAAAGTAGAATACGAATTAGAACAAATCGTTTCCGAAATGGGGATAAAGAGAGGGAAATTTCATTTTTTGTTGCCTAGTGTAGAAGATATTCAACGTGAGGTAACCAATCGATTAGAAGATGCTACGTGGGTTGGTGTAACGCTAAACGGGACTACCTTTCACTTTCAGGTTGTAGAACAAAAACTCCCAGAGAAGCAAGAGTTATTAAGTCCAAGACATCTTGTTGCCAAGAAAAAAGCAATTATTCACGAAATTTTTGTCGAGCATGGGCAAACTCAAGTGAGTGTAAATGATTTTGTAAATAAGGGTGATTTGCTTGTCTCAGGATTTATAGGAAAAGAGGGGAAAACCGAAATTGTTCCAGCAAAAGCAAAGGTGCTTGGCGAAATTTGGTACAAGTCTACTGTGGATATTCCTTTTGTTAACGATTTTTCAACATTTACCGGGAATACTAAGACAAGGTATTATTTAAATATATTCAACATTAATATACCAATTTGGGGATTTGGAAAGATAGAGTTTGAAGAATATGAAATAAACCAGGATATCCGTTCATTACAGTTCCTAAAGTGGTCATTACCACTTGCATTTGAAAAACGGAAGTGGTTAGAAAATGAAATCGTAACTCGTGAATATAGTAAGGATGAAGCGGTTAAAATTGGGAAAGAAATGGCTAAAAAGGAACTAATTAAGAATCTGGAGGAAGATTCATCGATTCATTCGGAAAAAGTTTTGCACGAGGAAGTTGAGAATGGTAAAGTTAAATTAATAATTCACTATAAAGTGATTGAAGATATAACTGAGGAACAACCAATTATTCAAGGAGACTGATGCTATTGTCAGAGCATATGGAAACAATTCAGTTACAGTTTAATCATGCAAATGAGGTTCAGGCATTATTTGGACCAGGAGATGCTCATTTAAAACGAATTGAGGAAAAGCTCGATGTAAAGATTGTTACTCGAGGTGAATCATTATTAGTAACAGGTAATCAAGATGAAATCAAAATTGTTCATGACGTTCTGCATGTTTTGATTGGATTAATTCGAAAAGGAATAAGTATCTCTGAGAGGGACATCATTTATGCTATGCAATTAGCAGAGCGAGAAATGCTTGATGAACTAGAAGAACTATATCAAGAGAAAATTGCAGTAAATGTAAAAGGAAAGCCAATATTAGTGAAGACGTTAGGGCAACGTCACTATGTTTCAGCCATTCAACGCAGGGATATTGTCTTTGGTATTGGACCTGCAGGAACCGGGAAAACATATTTAGCGGTCGTTATGGCTGTGACCGCCTTAAAGGATGGAGCGGTCAAGAGAATCATTTTAACTCGTCCTGCAGTAGAGGCAGGAGAAAGTCTTGGTTTTCTCCCTGGTGATTTAAAGGAAAAAGTAGATCCTTATTTACGCCCTCTATACGATGCCCTGCACGATGTTTTGGGTGTTGAACAGACAAACCGTTTAATGGAAAGAGGAACAATAGAAGTTGCACCACTGGCTTATATGAGAGGTCGAACGTTAGACGACTCATTTGTTATTCTCGATGAAGCTCAAAATACGACATCTGAGCAAATCAAAATGTTCCTGACAAGGTTAGGTTTTGGTTCAAAAATGGTTGTAAATGGCGACTTAACACAAATTGATTTGCCAAAAGGGAAAAAGTCAGGATTAAAAGTGGCGTTAGAAGTACTAGAAAAAGTTCCGGGGTTGGAATTTATTCATCTGCAGCAAGCCGATGTTGTTCGCCATACTTTAGTACAACGAATTATTCAGGCTTATGACAAGGTGGAAGAGAAAAGTTAGAATAATTATGTTGGTGTAAAGCCTTGACCAAGACCCTCATTCTATTGTGTTTGAGGGTCTTATGTCATAAAAGAAATGATTAATGATACAATTGATACTTAGAAAAGATAAGAGGTGAGCAATCTTGAGCAGAAGGTCTCCCATCGATCAAATGAAATGGTGGAAAAGCATGAGAGATCACCGTTATATACGATTCTTTTTGTTTTTTTTATTAGGGATTTTCCTGTATATATCGATGATTAGTAATGTGATTCCAGAGAGATTTGATGTCACTGTCGGATCGATAGTAGAGGAAGATATAAGATCTCCTATCACAATAGAGAATAAGCAGGAAACTGAGGAAAAGAAGAAAATTGCTGCTGAGTCTGTAGAAGCTGAATATACGCCAAGGAAGGAATACGCACAAAATCAAGTTGAGAGAATAAATGATCTTTTTGCCCTTGTATCTCAAATTAATCAAGAAGCTGACCAAAAGGAAGAAGAATCAAAACAACCAGTACAGCTTGATGAAAATGGAGAGCAGACCGGATTACGAAACAATGATCCAATTACCATCACAATTGAAGAGCGGGTTGAACAATTGAAACAGTCTCTTCCGTTTAGGACAAGTTCTGACTTATCAGACGAAACGTTACGAACATTGCTTGAGGCAAATGAGCAAGAGTTAATTATTGCACATGAATCAACAACGAATGCAGTATTTGATGTCATGAGTAAACAGATTAAGATTGATGATTTAGAAGGTGCGAGGCAATCTGTTGAAGAGAGAATTGTTGTTTCAGCGGTAAACTCTGATTTATATGATGCAATGGTTGAGTTAGCTAGGTTTACGATTACACCGAATTATATTTATGATGACCAGGAAACAGAGCGGATGCGCCAGGCAGCAATTGAGGCGGTAGAACCGGTCATTATTCGAGAAGGGCAAATTCTTGCTCAAGAAGGGGAAGTCATAAACCGCGATGTCTATGATCAATTGCGTCTGGTTGGTTTACTGGATGAGCATAGTAATGTCTACCCTTATATAGGATTGGCTATTCTTGTTGGATTATTAATCACAATGGTTGTCTATTATGTTAGTGAAACACAGACCTCCATTCGAACAAATAATACACATTTATTAATGTATATTGCGATATTCTTTGTGACAATTTCTTTGATGAAGATCTCTAGTCTGCTATATGTACTGGATTATCAGGCGATTACCCTTGTTGTTCCTGTTGCTGTAGGAACGATGTTGATAACGATGTTAATTAGTCCTAGGGTTGCACTGTTTTCAAGTATGATATTTGCTGTATGCGGCAGTATTATTTTCAACAGTGAATCCTCTGGTGTGATTAACTTTACACACGGAATTTATATCTTATTCAGTTCAGTTGCGGGTGTATTTTTCCTTGGAAAATCAAATCGTATGTCAAGGATATTAAGGGCGGGCTTATTTGTTGCGGTTATTAATGTCGCTATCATCATTTCATTGCTAATGTTGAAAAATGGGCAATACAGTATGGTAGAAATCGGTTCAAATATTGGATTTGCGTTTTTATCTGGATTCTTTGCAGCTGTTCTCACATTAGGATTAATGCCATTCTTTGAGGCTGGTTTCGGGATTTTATCAACGATGAAACTAATTGAATTGTCAAGTCCCAATCACCCATTGCTTAGGAAAATATTGACTGAAACACCTGGAACATACCATCATAGTGTGATTGTTGGAAATTTAGCAGAAGCTGCTTGTGAATCAATTGGGGCAAATGGATTATTAGCGAGAGTCGGTGCTTATTATCATGATTTAGGAAAAACAAAGCGTCCGCATTTCTTTATTGAGAATCAAATGAAGATGGACAATCCTCATGATAAAATTTCGCCACAATTAAGTAAAACAATTATTATTTCCCATCCATATGATGGTGCTGAAATGTTACGCGAACACAAGATGCCTAAAGAAATTATTGATATTGCTGAACAGCATCATGGAACAACTCTTCTAAAATATTTTTATCACAAGGCAAACGAAAGCTCTGAAACAACGATCCCGGAGTCACAATTTCGATACCCTGGTCCTAAGGCACAAACAAAAGTGGCTGCGATTGTAGGGATTGCAGATTGTGTAGAAGCGGCAGTCCGATCCATGGCAAAGCCAACCCCCGACAAAATTGAAAACCTCGTCAGGAACATCATTGCTGATCGATTAAAGGATGGACAATTTAATGAATGTGATATTACATTAAAGGAACTAGATACAGTTGCCAAGTCAATGTGTGAAACTTTAAAAGGGACTTTTCATTCTCGTATAGAGTATCCAGAAGACATAAAAATTAAAGAAAAGGTGAGTAAACATGCGATTAAAGGTTGATTTTCATGATCAGACTGAGACATTGACACCTGAACAAATAGTGCTAATTGAAAATTTACTAAATAAAGCTGCAGAAATAGAAGGAATAGAAGAAGGTTCAGAGGTTTCGGTGTCATTTGTAAATAATGATGAAATTCAAGAAATTAACCGTGAATACCGAAATATTGATAAGCCAACAGATGTTATTTCTTTTGCTCTAAATGAACAAGATGAAGATGAATTAGCGGTTATTGGTGAAGGGATTCCAAACTTATTAGGTGATATTATTATTTCCATTCCTAAAACAATTGAACAGGCTGACTCATATGGACATTCTTTTGAACGTGAACTAGGATTTTTGGCTGTTCATGGCATTCTCCATCTTCTTGGTTATGATCATATGACAGAAGAAGATGAGAAGATCATGTTTTCTAGACAAGAAGAAATATTGGCTGCCTATGGACTTAAAAGATAAACATACGAGCAATTGGAGACGGTTTGTTAAAAGTTTTGCTTATGCCTGGGCTGGCTTAGGAAATGTAATTAAATACGAGCAAAATATGCGTATTCACCTTGTTATAAGTGTGATTGTGATCTTTTTATCTTTTATATTGGCAATTCCTACCACACATCAAATTTTATTATTGATTGTCATTGGTGTGGTTCTTTCACTTGAGATTATGAATACAGCAATTGAACGAGTTGTAGACCTTGTAACAGCAGAATATCATCCATTGGCAAAGGTGGCTAAGGATGTTTCTGCCGGTGCAGTACTCTTATTTAGTATGATTGCTATGATTGTTGGTTTGTACATTTTTTATGGACCGTTTATTCACTGGATTAAGAGTATTTTGTTCTTATAATTGAATATCCGTCATGAGAGGAGCACCTTGCGTCCATGTGGAAGAAGTTACAAAGAAATTTAATTACTGGCTTTATATTTTTGTTGCCGGCAATCGGAACAATCTATGTCCTGCAGTTATTATTTACACTAATTGATAGTTTTTTAGGTCAATTTATTACCGATGTTTTAAAAGGGCTAAGGATCATTACTGTACACGAAGGGAGTATTTACTTTCTTGGTGTTTATACACCATTTTCAGATCGGCTACTCGGAATTGGCTTTATTTTAACAATTATTATTATTGCAGCCATTGGGGCCATGAGTCAAAAAGAAGAGGGCCGGAAAAAACTAGATCGAGTTGAGCAGTTTTTTAGGCGTATTCCCGTGGCCAATGTCGTATATACTTCTATTGACCAAGTGATTAATGCATTCACTCAAGAAAAAGCATCATTTAAGAAGGTTGTATTAATTGAATATCCACGTAAAGGAATTTATACACTTGGCTTTTTGACGGCTGAAACACAAGGAGAAGTTCAGAGACATACAAAAAAAGATGTCATTAATGTTTTTTTGCCAACAACCCCCAATCCAACGTCAGGTTGGCTGATCTTAGTTCCGAGAGAAGATGTAATTATCCTTGATATGTCGGTTGAACAAGGACTGAAGTTTATTATTTCAGGAGGTGTTGTTGTTCCCCCTGATAAATTAGGTGCTAAAGATCAATATAAAAAGACAGATGTAAAGTTTAATTCCTCTTTAAATGAAATAAATATTAATGTTCGTAAAAAAGCGGAAGGGAATGATGAGTATGATAGAAATTGATAAATTAATCGAAGAAGCAAAATCTGCCAGAGAAATGGCATATGTACCGTATTCAAAGTTTAAGGTTGGTGCAGCTATTTTAACAAAGGAAGGTAAGGTCTATCGAGGCTGTAATATAGAAAATGCTGCATATAGTATGTGTAATTGCGCAGAGCGGACTGCTCTCTTTAAAGCCTACTCAGAAGGAGATAAGCAATTTAGTGCCATTGCCGTTGTTGCTGATACAAAACGTCCAGTACCGCCATGCGGGGCTTGCCGGCAGGTTATTTCCGAATTGTGTGCGCAAGATACGAAAGTGATATTAACGAATTTACATGGTGATGTACAAGAAATGACGGTCGCGGATTTATTGCCAGGGGCCTTTTCAGCGGAGGATTTAAATGACTAAAGAAGGTTTCAAATCAGGATTTGTATCAATAATCGGACGTCCTAATGTTGGAAAATCAACATTGTTAAATCATGTAATCGGACAAAAAATAGCTATTATGAGTGATAAACCTCAAACAACACGTAACAGAATTCAAGGTGTATATACGGATCAGCAGGCACAGATTGTTTTTTTGGATACACCGGGAATACATAAGCCCAAGCATAAGCTTGGGGATTTCATGATGAAGGTTGCCCAAAATACATTAAAGGAAGTTGATTTAATATTATTTGTTGTTGATGCCAAAGAAGGATTTGGAGGAGGAGATCAATTCATCATTGATCGATTGGAACAAGTGAAAACACCGGTGTTCCTCGTCATTAATAAAATTGATAAAATTCACCCTGATGAGCTCTTTGAGTTAATTGATTTATATCGGACGAAATATGACTTTAAAGAAATTGTGCCCATTTCTGCTTTAGAAGGAAACAATGTTTCAACGTTATTAGAGCAAATTAAAGGCTATCTGGCAGAAGGACCACAGTTTTACCCTGCTGATCAAGTTACTGATCATCCCGAACGTTTTATTGTAGCAGAATTAATACGCGAAAAAGTTCTGCAACTAACGAGAGAAGAGGTACCACACTCTATCGCTGTGGCAATTGAGCAAATGAAGGAAAGACATAATGAAACGGTATATATAGGGGCAACAATTATCGTAGAACGTTCTTCGCAAAAGGGAATTATTATTGGGAAGCAGGGGAGTATGCTTCGAGAGGTCGGTAAAAGAGCGAGAACTGATATCGAATCATTGCTCGGCTCAAAAGTATTTTTGGAGTTATGGGTTAAAGTTCAGAAAGATTGGCGAAATAAACCTGGGCAACTTCGTGATTTCGGCTTTAGAGAAGATGAGTATTAAAAAAGCTGAAGTAAATCAAAACAATGGCTTATTGTATTGTAGCCATTGTTTTTTTGTAATGTCTAAAAGTATAATTATTATATAAAGTATGTTGAATGTCACTCGCTTAGTTTCGGTCTTTACTCGTTCTTTCAACTAAATAAAAAATAGTAAAATTTCCATCTCATGATTTTTCTTAAATAGGTCAAGATAATAACTATAAAGAAAGAGAGTCTAATAAGCTTTTTTATAAGAAAGGTGGAATCTCTTATGTTGGAATTTTCTTGGAAAGTGTTTTCAATGACGGGTAATATTGACACCTATCTTTTAATGAAGGAAATGGAGAGAGAGTCCGAGGATAATCATGGACCATTAATGATGGAAAACCAAAGTGAGATCGACACTTCAACAAATTAAATATAAATAATTGTTGTGGTGAATATGGATGCTGCAGAAAGCGGAAGCAATTGTCATTAGAACGACTGATTATGGAGAATCGAATAAAATCCTTACCCTTTATACAAGGGAATTTGGAAAAATTGGAGTGATGGCTAGAGGTTCTAAAAGACCAAAAAGTCGCCTCGCCTCACTCTCTCAATTATTTACATATGGAACGTTCCTTTTTCAAAAAAATTCAGGGTTAGGTCTTCTCAATCAAGGAGAAATCATTAATTCCTTTCGAGTGATACGTAATGATCTTTTTCATACAGCATATGCCGCATATATCGTTGAATTGCTAGATAAACTTACTGATGATCAAGAACGTAATCCTTATTTGTTTGAGCTTTTGTGTCAAACACTGACATTCATCAATGAAGAGATGGATGCAGAAATTTTAACTCGGATTTTTGAAATAAAAATGCTAAGAGTAGCTGGAATCTCCCCTCAACTTGATTGCTGTGCTCGGTGCTCTGCTCAAGACGGGGAGTTTGTTTTTTCGATCAAAGAGGCTGGATTTCTTTGTCACCGGTGCCGGCATATTGACTCTCATTCATTAAGTATTTCGACAAGTACAGCTAAGTTGTTACGTCTATTTTATCATTTTGATTTACAACGACTAGGGAATATTTCTGTAAAAGAAGAGACACGGGCGCAGTTAAAAAAAGTGATTAATACGTATTATGATGAGTATTCTGGATTAAGATTAAAATCAAAACGATTTCTGGATCAATTGGATAATATGTCGTTGTGAAAAAATTGAGCGATGTTGACAACGGTCTTTTTTTTAAGTATGATTTCTATTAACAAATTGATATGTGCTGTGAAGGAAAGGAGTACTTATGTTTCCATATAAAGCGAACCTAGGTTGGTGTGAGCTAGGGATATGGGTTATAAGGAAGGGCAGTCCTGAGCACGAATGCAGGAAAGTGGCTTTGTGTACAAAGCAAATAGGGTGGAACCGCGGGAAAAACTCTCGTCCCTATGCCAAAGATGTTTGGCATAGGGACGAGAGTTTTTTGTTTAGTTTAGAGTTGAAAGTTTAGAGTGTAGAGTTATTTGTAAGTAATTTCACGGATGCTTTACTTTCTTAAAATTTTAACAGAAGGTCTTTAACTCTAAACTCTAAACTCTAAACTCTAAACTATAAGAAAAAATGGAGGTATGACATGAACGTTCAAGATATGATTTTAACGCTGCAAAATTTTTGGGCGAAGCAAAATTGCTTAATTATGCAAGCGTATGATGTGGAAAAAGGTGCAGGTACTATGAATCCTATGACATTTTTACGGAGTATTGGTCCTGAACCATGGAATGTTGCTTATGTTGAGCCATCAAGAAGACCAGCTGACGGAAGGTATGGTGAAAATCCAAACAGACTTTATCAGCATCATCAATTTCAAGTTATTATGAAACCATCGCCTGATAATATTCAAGAGCTATATTTAGAAAGCTTAAAGGAATTAGGGATAAATCCATTAGAGCATGACATTCGTTTCGTGGAAGACAACTGGGAATCGCCAACGCTGGGTGCTTGGGGTCTTGGATGGGAAGTTTGGTTAGATGGAATGGAGATCACTCAATTTACGTATTTTCAACAAGTAGGTGGTATTGATGCAAATCCGGTTGCCGTTGAAATTACATATGGTATCGAGAGATTAGCTTCCTATATTCAGGAGAAAGAAAATGTATTTGACTTAGAATGGGTGAATGGATTTACATATGGTGATGTATTTTTACAACCAGAATATGAACATTCAAAGTATACATTCGAAGTATCTGATAGCAAAATGCTCTTTAATTTGTTCTCAACATATGAGCAAGAAGCAGAACGTGCATTAACTGAAAATCTCGTTTTTCCTGCGTATGATTACGTTTTGAAATGTTCGCATGTGTTTAACTTGCTCGATGCGAGAGGGGCTATTTCAGTAACGGAGAGAACAGGCTACATTGGCAGGGTTCGTAATCTAGCTCGAAAATGTGCGAATACGTATTACGAAGAGAGAGAACGATTAGGATTTCCGATGTTAAAAAATAAGGGGGGGAATGAAAATGAGTAAACGAGACTTTTTATTAGAAATCGGTCTTGAAGAAATGCCAGCCCGTTTTGTTACGGATGCAATGAACCAGTTAACAGAGAAGATCGCTGACTGGCTAACAAACGAGCGAGTAAAATTTGGTGAGCTTGAAGCTTTTTCAACTCCTCGTAGATTAGCTGTCCTTATTCATGATGTAGCTGAGCAACAAGAAGATATGGAAGAAGAAGCCAGAGGGCCTGCGAAGAAAATTGCTAAAGATGATGAAGGGAATTGGTCAAAAGCGGCATTAGGTTTCGCTCGAGGACAAGGTGTTGAGCCTGGAGATTTATTTTTCAAAGAGGTAAAAGGTGTTGAATATGTTTTTGCTAAAAAATTCACTGAGGGGAAAGAAACAGTGAACCTGCTACCTAAAATAGAGGAAATTATTAAAGGAATGAGTTTTCCAAAAAACATGCGTTGGAATGCTTATGATCTCCGCTTTGTACGTCCTATCCAATGGCTTGTCATTATGTTTGGGAATGATGTTGTTCCTGTGGAGATAACAAATGTACGATCAGGTCAACAATCAATCGGTCATCGTTTCCTTGGCAGCGAGATTGATATAGAAGCACCAGGCTCGTATGTGGAAGCACTAAAAGAACAATATGTCATTGTAGATCCAAATGAAAGAAAACAGTTAATACGACAACAGTTAATGACAATTGAATCTGAACAAGGGTGGACGATCCCGGTGGACGAGGCTCTTCTTGAAGAGGTTAATAATTTAGTTGAGTACCCAACTGCATTGTTTGGAGGGTTCGATGAAAGTTATTTATCCTTACCAAAGGAGGTACTCATTACTTCCATGCGCGAGCATCAGCGTTATTTTCCAGTTACAAATAAAGATGGGGAATTACTCCCTTACTTTGTAACAGTCCGCAATGGCAATGATAGTCATCTTGAAAACATTGCAAAAGGAAATGAAAAAGTGTTAAGAGCTCGTTTAGCAGATGCGCAGTTTTTCCATAAAGAAGACCAAAAAATGAAGATTGAAGACGCCCTGGCGAAGTTAGAAAACATTGTCTATCATGAAAGTCTCGGCTCAATTGGAGATAAAGTGCGCAGGATCCGTGACCATGCAAAGGCGATTGCGGAAGTACTTCAATTTAGTCAAAGTGAAAAAGGGCAAGTTGACCGAGCGGCTGAGTTGTCTAAATTTGATCTTGTTACACAAATGGTCTATGAATTTCCTGAGTTGCAAGGGCTAATGGGAGAAGAATATGCAATTATTGCAGGTGAAGAAGCTGCAGTTGCGAAGGCAATTAATGAACATTACATGCCGCGTTTCTCGGGAGATCGAAGTCCTGAATCAAATATTGGTGCAGCCGTAAGTATAGCTGATAAACTGGACACGTTAGTCACTTGTTTTGGAATTGGATTAATTCCTACAGGTTCTCAAGACCCTTATGCTCTTCGCAGACAAGCAGCGGGTATCATTCAAATTATCCTTGACAAAGGCTGGACTGTAGAATTTGACAATCTATTAGAAATTGCAATTGATAATGTTGAAAAGAGACAATTACTAAAGAAAGATAAAGGTGAAGTATTAGCTAATTTATTAGAATTTTTTAAGCTGCGTATTAAAAATACACTACAAGAGAGAAATGTTCGATATGACGCGATTGATGCAGTGTTATCTAGCAACATTAAACGTATCGATGTTGCAGTGAAAAAAGCTGAATTTTTGATGGAGCAGCTAAATGAAGCTGAATTTAAAGATACAGTGGAAGCACTTAGCCGAGTAACGAATATTGCTAAAAAGGCAGACGAGAAGGAGATTGTAATCGAGGAGCAGCTTTTCCAAGCGGATGAAGAAGTTAAGCTTTTTGCAGCTTACAAGGAAGTGGAGCTCATCGTAACTGAAGCTTTAGCAGAAGGGGACGTTGTTAGAGCATTTGCGGCACTTTCATCGCTAAGAGATGAGATTAACCGTTATTTTGATAAAATAATGGTTATGTCAGAAGATGAAAAAATTAAAAAGAACCGTTTGAGTCAGATGAAGCAGCTTTCAGATGTCATCACTTCATTTGCCCATTTTAACTCTATTGTATTTGCATAAAATATTCTAAAAAAGGGGATGTCTCATAGGTGACAGTTTTCCTCAACGTTTATAAAATATAAGAGGTTACATCACAATTAACTTCTATATTTGTATTCGAGGTGACTGTTACTTTGCAATTAAGGCATCTCCTTTTTCATCGTGATAATGAAAATACAGAAAATATAAAATATAGTAATAGTGTATTCTATTGTTTATAATTTTGCAGAATTAGTATATAATTATTGCAAAAAGCATAACACATTTAATTGTGTTATGGAGGCGGTGAGAATAATCGAACTTACTATACGACAAGAACAAATTTTAGATATTGTTAAATCAAATGGTCCGATTACCGGGGAGCAAATTGCCGAAAGGTTATCGTTAACTAGGGCGACGCTTCGTCCTGATTTAGCTATACTAACGATGGCTGGTTTTTTAGATGCTAGACCACGTGTTGGTTATTTCTATACAGGTAAAACAGGTTCACAAGTCTTATCAGAAAAAGTAAAAAAATTAACAGTTCATCATTACCAATCCATTCCCGTAGTTGTTAATGAAGCTTCTTCGGTGTATGATGCTATAGTAACGATGTTCTTAGAAGATGTAGGTACATTATTTGTAGTTGATTCAAAGTCATCTCTTCTTGGTGTATTATCAAGAAAAGATTTATTACGTGCAAGTATCGGAAAGCAAGACCTTGAAAGTATTCCTGTTAGTATTATTATGACTAGAATGCCTAACATAACAATGTGTACGAAAGATGATTTACTCATCGATGTAGCTGAGAAGCTGATCGATAAACAAATCGACGCGCTTCCTGTTGTTCGAAACACAGAAGAAGGTTCTGGCTTTGAGGTCGTAGGCAGGATTACCAAAACAAACATAACAAAAGCCTTAGTCGATCTTGCGAAAGATGAAGTAATATAAATCATTATTGATACCGTTATAAGGAGGTAATGATGGAAGGACTTAATAAATCCCCGATTGTATATGTTGTATCTGATTCAGTCGGAGAAACCGCTGAATTAGTAGTGAAAGCTGCCGCAAGTCAGTTTCATTATTCGGGAATCGAAATTCGACGTATTCCATACGTTGAAGATATTGGCACGATAAATGAAGTTATCGCGCTTGCCAAAGAGGTAAATGCAATCATCGCTTTTACACTCGTCATACCAGAAATGAAGAAACATCTTCTTGAACATGCTCAGGCGGCAGGAGTAGATACGGTTGACATCATCGGTCCTATGATTAATCAAATTGGAAAAAAGACAAAACTTGAGCCGCGCTATGAACCGGGTATTATTCATAAGCTTGATGAAGATTATTTTCGTAAGGTAGAGGCGATAGAGTTTGCCGTAAAATATGATGATGGACGAGATCCAAGAGGGATTGTCCGTGCAGATGTTGTTTTAATTGGCGTTTCTAGGACGTCCAAAACACCTCTATCGCAATATTTAGCTCATAAAAGACTAAAAGTAGCTAATGTTCCATTAGTTCCCGAAGTTGAACCACCAGAAGAATTATTTAAGGTATCACCAAAAAAATGTATTGGACTAACAATTAGTCCTGAAAAATTAAATGACATTCGTGCAGAACGTTTGAAAGCACTTGGATTAAAATCACAGGCAAATTATGCTAATATGGATCGGATTAAAGAAGAATTAGTGTATTCCGAGAAAATAATGAAAAAGATTGGTTGCACAGTGATTGATGTTTCAAATAAAGCAGTTGAAGAAACGGCTAATTTAATTTGGAATATGTTCCAGGGGAAAAGCAATAGTTAGGAAAGGGTACAAAGCTGTACTCTTTTTTTTCTGTCCAGAAGTA
Source organism: Anaerobacillus sp. MEB173 (assembly GCF_052119505.1). Lineage (NCBI taxonomy): Bacteria > Bacillati > Bacillota > Bacilli > Caryophanales > Bacillaceae > Anaerobacillus > Anaerobacillus sp. MEB173. The sequence continues at coordinate 234,451 of NZ_JBJMAU010000002.1, read as the reverse complement.
TACACAGTATAGGTATGAACAAACTGAAAGATATCTAAAAACACATTATCTAATAAAATAGTGGTTAGAATTTAAAAAATGAACTATAATAGAATATTGTGAATTAAATTATTTCACATGGAAAGTATACATAAAACGAAAAAAGATCAAATAAAATAAAAAAGTCAAGACTTTTTCTTGTTTTTTTGGGAAAAGATAGTAGCAGTGGTACGATGAACTCTCGACAAAATTCTTGTATTTAAAACAAAAAATGAAAGAAGGAATCTTTAAGGAGATGTAGAATTAGTGAAATATGACGAAAAAAAGCAGAAAAGTTTTTGTTGATGCTGATTCTTGTCCGGTCAAGCAAGAGATCGTTGCGATTACGGCTGAAAACGATGTTGAGGCGGTTTTTGTAGCGTCTTATGCCCATATGAGTGAGCATGCTGATCAGAAATGGGTATTTGTAGACTGTGAAAGAGAAGAAGTCGATCTATATTTGATGAACAATGTTTCCCGAAACGACATAGTTATTACTCAAGATCATGCTCTAGCATCGATCTTAGTCCCTCGCGGGTCAATCGTCATTTCCCCGAGAGGAAAACAATATTTAGAAAAGGATATGCTAGGGTTATTGCATAGTAGACATATGTCACAAAAACAACGAAGAGCAGGGGGGAAAACAAAGGGGCCGACAAAGTTTACTGAAGCTGATCGCCAGTCCTTTTGCAATACATTAAAAAAAAATTTGATAAAAAAAGAAGGAATTTTGTAGAATAGCAAGAAAATATTTATTTCATTCCTTTTGATAGGTGATTGGGAAATGGGGAGTCGAATTTCAGAAGAAAAAATTGAGAAAATAAAAAAATCAGTGGACATTGTTGACCTCATCAGTGAATATATTCATTTGAAGAAACAAGGCCGCAATTACATAGGACTTTGTCCTTTTCATGGAGAAAATACTCCGTCATTTTCAGTGTCGCCTGAAAAACAATTATATCATTGCTTTGGTTGCAAAGCAGGAGGTAACAGCCTTTCCTTTTTAATGCAATTGGAAGGAATTAACTTTATTGAATCAGTAAAAATATTGGCTGAAAAGGCGAATATTCCCCTTCCGGAATTGGAAGTAAACCAACAATATGAAGGTTCTGATAAACGTAACGTTATGATAGAGGGGCATGAACTGGCAGTTAAGCTCTTTCATCATCTTCTACTAACTACTGAACATGGGGAGGTGGGGATTTCCTATCTGAGAAGCCGAGGTTTTACTGATGAAATTATTAATAAGTTTAAGATAGGTTTTGCACCGAACACTTGGGATACATTAACAAATTTTTTCATGAAGAGAAAGTACTCGCTGCCAATCATGGAGGAGGCGGGCCTTTTAGCGAAGAGAGAGTTTGATGGAAAACAATTTGACCGGTTCAGAAATCGGATTATGTTTCCTATTTGGGATAGTCAAGGCAAAGCAATTGCATTTGGAGGACGAATAATAGGAGAAGGTCAACCAAAGTATTTAAATAGTCCTGAGACATTGCTATTTAATAAGAGTAAAACATTATATGGCTTACATCTTGCTCGACCTGCGATAAGGAAGTTAAATCAAATTGTCCTTTTTGAAGGATATGTCGATGTGATTTCGTCCTGGCGGGCAGGTGTTGAAAATGGTGTTGCTACACTAGGTACAGCGTTGACAGAACAACAAGCGAAAATAATCAGACGAAATGCAGAAACAGTTATTATCTGTTATGACTCTGACCAAGCTGGATTACAAGCAACTTATAAAGCTTCGGCTATATTACAAGAAGCAGGTTGTTTTGTGAAAATAGCAAGATTGCCAGAAGGATTTGATCCTGATGACTTCATTCAAAAATATGGAGCTGAACGCTTTATAACGGATGTAATAGGGGCAAGTTTAACGTTAATGGCATTCAAAATGGAATATTTAAGAAGAGGGAAAAATCTTCAGGATGAAGGAATACGGCTGCACTATATTGAAGAAGTTCTAACAGAGATTAGTCAGCTCTCACGTTCGGTCGAACGCGATCATTATTTAAGACAGTTAGCCGAAGAATTTTCGCTTTCTTTAGATGCATTAAAACAAGAACAATATCAAATTTATCGTCGTCAAAAAGGGAAAGCTAAGAATCATACATCTCAAAAAATAGATGCACAGATCAAACGAAAAGAGTTCGCCCAAAAAAGGTTATTACCGGCATTTCAAAATGCTGAACGGATTTTACTCTATCACATGTTAAAAAACGATGAAATTGCCTTTAAAGTTCAAGAAAAACTAGGTGGTTCATTTCAAACAGAAGAACATGATGCAATTGCCGCATACTTATACGCCTATTATGCGGAAGGAAACAGGCCAGATTATAGTCAATTTATTCAGAAGCTGAACGATGAAAAACTCATTCAAATTACAACTGAAGTTGCTATGATGACGACAAATGAAGAATTATCTGATCAGGAATTATCTGACTATATTAAACTCATTAGCAATTACCCTAAGTGGATTGAAATCGAGGAAAAAGAAAAGCAAAAAAAAGAGGCTGAAAAAAAGCAAAATTATACACTAGCTGCCCAAATTGCCATGGAGATTATTCAGATGAAAAAAAATCTCTCTGGGGGTTAATTTTAAGCTATCGATATAAATAAAAATACAATTTAGCTGTGCTGTAAATTACGGAAGGAGGGGATCGAATGGCTGAGAAACCAATACGTCCTGTGGCGGAAGGCGAATTATCCATCGATCAAGTTAAAGAACAACTAATAGAACTCGGGAAGAAGCGTGGTGTATTAACCTACGCTGAAGTTACAGAGCGGCTGTCGGGGTTCGATCAAGATTCTGATCAAATGGACGAGTTCTTTGAAGATCTAGGCGAACAAGGGATTGAAGTGTTAAATGAGTCAGAAGATGGGCCTAATTTACAACAGGTTGTAAAAGAAGAAGAAGAGTTCGATCTTAATGATCTCAGTGTACCCCCTGGTATTAAAATAAATGATCCGGTTAGAATGTATTTAAAAGAAATCGGTCGTGTCCCACTACTATCAGCTGAAGAAGAAATTGAGCTGGCAAAAAGAATTGAAGATGGAGATGAAGAGGCAAAGCGCAGACTTGCAGAAGCGAACCTTCGATTAGTTGTCAGTATAGCTAAGCGTTATGTTGGCCGTGGGATGTTATTCCTTGATTTAATCCAAGAAGGTAACATGGGGCTTATTAAGGCAGTTGAAAAGTTTGATTATGATAAAGGTTTTAAGTTTAGTACGTATGCTACATGGTGGATCCGTCAAGCGATAACGAGAGCAATTGCAGACCAAGCACGAACTATTCGTATACCAGTGCATATGGTGGAAACAATTAATAAATTAATTCGGGTTCAACGTCAATTACTTCAAGATTTAGGCCGTGAACCAACACCGGAAGAAGTTAGTGAAGAAATGGATTTAACACCTGAAAAGGTTCGAGAAATTTTGAAAATTGCTCAAGAACCAGTATCACTGGAAACTCCTATTGGTGAAGAAGATGATTCACATTTGGGCGACTTTATTGAAGACCAGGAAGCACTAGCACCTTCAGATGCAGCTGCATATGAGCTCTTAAAAGAACAACTGGAAGATGTTTTAGATACTCTTACTGATCGAGAGGAAAATGTTCTAAGACTTCGTTTTGGTTTGGATGACGGTCGTACACGAACGCTAGAAGAAGTAGGAAAAGTCTTCGGTGTTACAAGAGAACGTATCCGTCAAATTGAAGCGAAAGCACTGCGTAAATTACGCCATCCAAGTCGTAGCAAGCGTTTGAAAGATTTCTTAGAATAGTAATAGTAAAACTTCGGGGTTTACTTCAGATAACTGGAGTAAACCATTCTTTTTCTTTTAATTATAATATCTTAAATAAATGTATGTTACTGGAAAATTTGTTTCTTGTCATTTATTTTACTGACTTTTTTGTTGTATTGCAAATGAGCGATTAGAAATTTCGGGTTTATTTAATGGTTGTCATGTAAACAAATGAACTGGAAACAATAACGGAGTCATATAAAATTGTTACAAAAGGCGACCAAATGTAGCAAAAATTGATATACCCCTTTTCTCTTTTGAGTTTTTCAAGTAAAATAAGGTAGTGATTATTAACTTGTCTATAGAATAGAAATTTTATTGTAAAGGAGGTAAAGCATATGAAAGGTAAACCACTTTACCCTTGGGCGGTTACAGCAGTAGTAGGGATTGTTGCTATGATCATTCTTTCCTTTGTAGGTTTAGGTCAAATGCCTACAGAAGAAGCTGAAGGCGATGCACCACCAGCTGAAGAACAAGCTACTGATGCAACAGGAACTGATGGTCCAGAGCTTGGATCTTGTGTAGGGTGTCACGGTGGCGATCTATCAGGTGGAGCAGGACCAGCATTAATTGGAACTGATCTTTCACATGATGAGATTGTTGATACGATTATTAACGGTGCCACTGGTATGCCAGGAGGTTTAGTATCTGAAGCAGAAGCAGATGCGATTGCTACATATATTTTAGAACAGTAATACAGTGGAAAGAAGGAGGATATATAGCCTCCTTTTTTTATTGGAATTATTTAGAGATTGACATTACTTGTATTAGTAAAATAGAAAAGCTAATATAAGAAAAGATAGACAAATACATAAATTGTGGTGAAATGTAATGAATGAATTAAAGTTATCTGAACGATTAAATAGTGTAGTTGAAAAGATTCCGGCTGGCGCTTTCATTGCTGATATTGGATCGGATCATGCTTATTTGCCTTGTTATGCTTATCTTCAAGGAAAAATTCGTGGAGGAATTGCTGGAGAAGTTAATGATGGTCCATTTCAATCAGCAATCTCTCAGGTAAAGAAATCAGGGCTTGAGCAAGTAATATCAGTTCGTAAAGGAAATGGGCTTGAGGTTATCGAAAAAGCGGAAGCAGATACCATTACGATTTGTGGTATGGGTGGAAGCCTTATTACCCAAATTCTTGAAGAAGGCAAGGGGAAATTAGAGGGTGTTCAAAGACTGGTTCTACAACCTAATGTAGCAGCTGATACAATAAGAGTATGGTTAAAAGATCATGATTGGGAACTGTTATCTGAAGATATTCTTGAAGAAGATGGAAAAGTTTATGAAATATTAGTTGCAGAACCTGGTCAAGGGGGGCGTCCCTATTCTGATCAAATACGGGTAGAATTACTGCTTGGCCCTTATTTAATGAAAAAGAAATCTGATGCTTTTAGAAAAAAATGGATGCTTGAAGTAAAGAATTGGAATAGGGTTTTACAGCAATTGGACAATGCGAATCAGACTGATGAACTCATTCAAAGAAAAGAGGATTTAAGGAAAAGAATAAATCAAGTAGAGGAGGTTCTAAGCGATGAGTAAGCCGATTCATGGTCAAACGTTAATTCAGGCATTTGAAAAGTTAGCTCCTAAATCATTGGCGGTTGAAGGGGATAAGATCGGACTCCAAATAGGGACATTAAATAAGCCAGTATCAAGAGTTATGATCACATTAGATATTTTGGAAAATGTGATTGATGAAGCGATCGAACATAACATTGATTTGATCATTGCTCATCACCCAGTTATCTTTCGCCCGCTAAAAAACATCAATACTGATTATTCATCTGGACGAATCGTTGAAAAATGTTTGAAGCACGATATTGCTGTTTATGCAGCACATACAAATTTAGATGTGGCTAAGGGTGGAGTGAATGATTTACTTGCGGAGGCATTACAGTTAGAAGACACTGAAGTTCTAGCTCCAACAACTGAAATAATTTTAAAAAAGCTTGTTGTATTCGTTCCAAAGTCACAGGCAAATCATGTGCGAGAAGCGATTGGAAATGCTGGTGCCGGTCATATTGGTAATTATAGTCATTGTACGTTTAATAGTGAAGGAACAGGTACATTTCTACCTGGTGACAATACAAACCCTCATATCGGTCAGTCCGGGAAATTGGAGTTTGTTGATGAAGTGAAGATAGAGAGTATTTTCCCAGTTTACTTGCAGAACAAAGTGATCTCCACAATGATTAAGGCTCATCCATATGAAGAGCCTGCCTATGATATTTATTCGCTTGATAATAAAGGTGAAAGTTATGGATTAGGACGAATTGGCACGTTACGTGAGTCTATGAGTTTAGAAGAATTTGCTAACCATGTTAAGAACGTCTTTGAACTTGATGGAGTAAGAGTTGTCGGTAATTTAAATGCAACGGTCAAGAAGGTCGCTGTGCTTGGTGGTGACGGGAATAAGTATATGTCAACAGCCAGGATAAGAGGGGCTGACGTATTTGTTACTGGAGATGTCTATTATCATGTTGCTCATGATGCATTAATGGAAGGTTTACATGTGGTTGATGCAGGTCATCATATTGAGAAAATCATGAAAGAAGGGGTAAGGCGTTACCTTCAATCATTTGTTGACGAAAAATCATACGAAACAGAAGTCATAGTTTCGAAGGCGAATACGAATCCGTTTAAATTCATGTAAGAATTTAAAATTAAGAATGTAGAATTTAGAATTAAGAATTATTAGAGGTAATAACCTTCGTAGCTAGTCGTTTATAAATTCCTTCATTGAGAAATAGCATACACCAATTCTTAATTCTACATTATAAATTCTAAATTATAAAATAAGAAAAATCCTCTAAAGAAGAGGATTTTTCTTATTTTATTTCACTTTTGGTAGAATTCGGTTTAGTTGAACTTTTTTCTCTTTTGTCCATGTTGATTCATCATTTGCATCAAATTGCTCCAGATATTCAATGACTTCTTTTGTAATAGGGGTTGGTGTAGACGCACCTGAAGTAACACCAACTATCTCTACATCATGTAGCCAATCGAGATTAATTTCTGTGACATCAGCAATACGGTATGCTGGTGTTCCTGCAATTTCTTGTGACACTTGAGCCAGGCGATTAGAGTTATTACTCTTTGGATCTCCTACTACTAGAACGAGGTCACAATCTTTTGCCTGTTCAGCAACAGCTTCCTGACGAAGTTGAGTAGCCATGCAAATCTCATTATGAATTTCAGCGTGTGGGTATTTTTCTACGGCCTTTTTCATAATATGTGAGACATCCCATTGGCTCATTGTTGTTTGGTTGGTTACGATTACTTTATCGGAGTCAATGGTTAATTGTTCAACATCTTCAACGTTTTCGACGAGGTGAACAATATCAGGTGCAATCCCAAGTGCACCCTCAGGCTCTGGGTGTCCTTTTTTTCCGATATAGATAATCTGGTATCCCTCTGCTTTTTTATCACGAATTAAATCGTGAGTCCTTGTAACGTCAGGACACGTTGCATCAACAGTTGTTAGTCCTTTTTCGCGAGCTAAACGTCGTACTTCTGGTGAGACACCATGAGCAGTAAATATAACTGTTCCTTTTTCTACTTTATTTAAAATTTCTACACGATTTGGTCCATCTAATGTAATAATTCCATCTTCTTCAAATGCTTCAGTTACATGTTTGTTATGAACGAGCATTCCTAGAATATAGATTGGTCTAGGTAAATCTAGGTTTTTTGCAGATTGGCGAGCCAGTACCATTGCATCAACAACGCCGTAGCAATACCCTCTTGGTGAAATTTTTATAACTTTCATTTTCTTTCCCCCTACACTAGAGTCATCACTCTATTCCGTTTCGTCCTCCATTATATCGGAGCTGAATTAATAAGACAACAACAGAAAACCTCCACTTTTTTAAATGGAGGTTTGTGATAAGAAATTCTTATCAATAAAGTATGCTTTCTTCATTACGCACCTTTGACTGATTGCAAGTTTTTATCGATAAATGAATACGCTTCTTCTTCACTCATTCCATTCATAAGAATAAGTTCACTTACGACAAATTGCTTTGCTTTATCAAGGTTTTTTCTGTCTTGAATGTGGAGTCCGTTTGTTCGCTCATTCTCTTTCAAGCTTAAATTTGCAATGACATGTGCTGCATCAATAATGCTTCCTGACTTCAGGAGATTTTCATTCTCTCTTGAATATTGTTTAGGGTTTTCATTTTTTGTTGGGGCTCCATTAGTTAATGCTGTTATAACGTCATTAAGCTGGTCTTCATCAATGACTCTTCTCAATCCAGATTGATCAATCCGGTTTTCTGGTAACATGAGAGTAACATCATTTAAAGGGAAATAGAGGACATAATAAGATAGTGTTTCCCCCAAAACTTCCTTTTCCTGTACTTCTTTAATTGTTCCAGCACCATGATAAGGATAAACTACGTGATCACCGACATTGAACATGAGCATTCCTCCACTTAATGTAATAAGCTAAGTGTAACATAAAAAAATATAAAAGTAAATTTTACTATGTAGATGAGAGTTGTGTCAATAATATTATTACCGGAAATATGTACTTTTATGAAAAAAGTTTAAAAAACGACATAAAATGAAAAGTGTCAGTAAAAGAATCTACTGACACTGGTTAAAAAGACTAGATTAGACCAAAATAATAGTAATGATATAAATGATAAACTAGGTATGGTTATACATATAATTTAGGTGAGGGTGTCGATTTCGGTTTGTTATTTCGTTTCTTAGGTCGAGCAGCTGTTTTTTTGGTGGTACCTTTTTTTCTTTTCCTTTTTGAAGGTTCTTTCGTTCCTTTTTTTGATGAAGAAGTAGAATCGTTGTTTTCTGTATTTGCATTTACTGCTTTTAATGCACGATACATTGTTGGTACGTTTCGTATAATAGGACCATATTGATCAATCATAGGCTTCACTTGCTGATAGACTCCGAATGCTCTTTGTGCATGCTGGAGCATTCCAAGTAGGTTACTCATTCCTCCTGCAGGAGCTGCAGATCCAGTAAATCCGGCTGGTACACCGGTTCGAGCTGCCCCTCCAAAAAGTCTGGACAGCAAACCGCCAGATTGCATTGGAACACCTGACTGCGGGGGGAAATGTCCTGCAGAGGGCATCATTGGAGGGAATCCAGCAGAAGGAAATGGATAGTGACCAGGATGAAACGATTGAACAGGAATTGGTGGACGTGTTGGAAACATATTGGTCTCCTTTCAATGGATATATTATATCTATAAATAGGTATATGCATGTTTTATTTGTTCGTGATGGTTATTTTCGTTTATTTCATGATAAAATATACTATTGAGCCTTATTTAGGGAAAATGTGAACTATTATAAAGTATGAGGAGAATTAAGTAATGATCAAACAATCAAATTTTGCACGGTTTAATTTGCAGTCTTTTTTAATTGATGCGATAGAAGAACAAGGGTTTTTATTACCTACTGAAATTCAGGAAAGGCTAATTCCAGCTATTCGTAATGGAGTAGATGCAATTGGGCAATCTCAGACTGGGTCCGGAAAAACATTAGCATTTCTATTACCAATTGTCGATCAAATTGAAGCAGGTCGGGATGAAGTACAAGCGGTGATCACTGCGCCTACAAGAGAGCTAGCCAGTCAAATCTATACTGAGCTTCAAAAATTATTGGAATTTTGTTCAGAAGATGAAGTCATTACAGCCAAATTGTTAGTTGGAGGTACTGACCGTGTACGTACTATGGACAAGCTAAAAAATCAACCACATATCGTTGTTGGAACACCTGGTCGTATTTATGATATGGTTAATAGTCAAGCCTTAAAAGTGTATACGGCGACAAAGCTTGTTGTTGACGAAGCAGATCAAATGTTAGATATGGGTTTTATTGCTGATGTTGATAAAATTGCTGCACGTATGGCTGAACAGATACAAATGCTCGTTTTTTCAGCAACGATTCCAGAAAAATTGCAGCCTTTTTTAAGGAAGTATATGAATAATCCTAGACATGTTCAAGTCAAACCAAAGGATGTAACGGCGGCAACGATTGACCATGTTCTTATACCATTACGGCATCGTGATAAGCACAAATTACTCATTGATGTGGCTCGGTTGTATAATCCATTCTTAGCAATTATCTTTACAAATACAAAGGAAAAAGCAGATGAAGTTGCTGATGCTATGGTAGCGGCTGGACTTAACGTTGAACGTTTACACGGGGATCTTAATCCTAGACAAAGAAAACAAGTCATGAGACAATTACAAGACGCCAAAATTCAATATTTAGTTGCAACTGACTTGGCTGCTAGAGGTATCGATATTAAAGGAATCAGTCATATTATTAATTACGAAATCCCAAAGGATTTAGACTTTTATATCCATCGTGTGGGGCGGTCTGCCCGAGCTGGAGAAAGTGGTATTGCTGCTACCATTTATGAGCCTTCTGATGATCAAGCAATTGCAAAATTAACAAAAAGAGGTATTTCATTTTCTCTAAAAGATATTCGCCAAGGGGATTGGGTATCGCTTGATCGAAAAACAGTGAAAAAAGAAGAGGAACAAGAGCAAAGAAAAACACCACAAAAAAATGAGCAGCAGGAACGAACGGGTGGAAAAGCAAAGGCGAAACAGCGTGCTGTAAAACCTGGCTATAAAAAGAAAGCAAAATGGGCGAAAGAAAAGCAAGCAAAAAGAGAAAGAAAGTTGAAAAAAAGGAAGTAAAATTTAATTTAGAATTTAAAATTTAGAATGTAGAATTACTTAAGGGTAACTTAGAGAAGTTCTTAAATAAATAGAAGAAATCAAAGGGAGTGGAGATAAGGTGATATTGGGTTCACATGTTTCAATGAGTGGGAAAAAGATGTTGTTAGCGTCAAGTGAAGAAGCGGTATCCTATGGCGCAAATACATTTATGATTTATACTGGTGCACCACAAAACACGAGACGTAAGCCAATAGAGGAATTAAATATTGAAGCTGGACTTGCACATATGAAAGAACATGGGATTGATGAAATTGTTGTTCATGCCCCCTATATTATTAATATTGCAAATACACAAAAACCAGAAACGTTTGAGCTTGGTGTCAATTTCCTTCGTTCTGAGATTGAACGTACAGAGGCGTTAGGTGCAAAGCAAATTGTCTTGCATCCGGGAGCACATGTGGGAGCAGGGCCAGAAGCTGGGATAAATAAGATAATTGAGGGGTTAAATGAAGTTCTTCATAAAGACCAAAAGGTGCAAATAGCATTAGAAACGATGGCTGGGAAAGGATCTGAGTGTGGTCGGAGCTTTGAAGAGCTAGCCAAAATCATTGATGGTGTTACTTTAAATGATAAGCTCTCTGTTTGCTTTGATACTTGCCATACACACGATGCCGGTTATGATATCGTGAACGATTTTGATGGTGTTTTAAATCAGTTTGATAAAATAATTGGGATTGATCGGATCAAAGTTCTTCATATCAATGATAGTAAAAATGAACGAGGAGCAAGAAAAGACCGCCATGAAAATATTGGTTTTGGACATATCGGTTTTAAAGCATTAAATGAAATTGTTCATCATCCACAATTAATGAGCGTACCAAAAATTCTTGAAACTCCTTATGTAGGGACCGATAAAAATAATAAAAAACCACCTTATAAACATGAAATCGAAATGTTAAAAGCAAAAGATTTTAATGAGCGACTACAAGCGGAATTACTTGAAGCATAAGTTGAATAAGCAGTACAAAACGAGACGAATGTTTGACGTCTCGTTTTGTGTTTTATATCAATTAATATGAACGTTCAAATAGTTTAAAGGTAACTCGTATAATGTTGAATTAAACTTTGAATTTCACGTGCAATCTTAGGACTAACTTCTTTCTCTATTCGTTTAAGAATACGTTTTCGTTGTTCTTCATCGGTCACATTGATAACTTCAGAATGTAAGATACTAATAATTTTTTTTGCATCATTGTTAGTTAATGAATAATTATACTGAGAACTTAATTGTAAGAGCTCTTCAACAGTTAATTGATTAATTTTGTTATTTACTAATTGATAAATAAAAGGATTCATCGTGTGCCCCCCTCCAGTTAGGCAAATAAAAACTTTATTCTAATGTATGAAAAAAAAAAAAAGTTGTGATTAAGAACATCTGAGAGAAACAACTATTAAATATAAAAAATATTCTGTATAATAGTAAGAAAGGCATTTTGTTCTTAGACGGATTAACATGGTAAGGAGGATCTTCATGAATAGCTCCCTATATGATCGAAATATAGATCAATATAAGAATAATTTTGAAGAAATGACGCTAGATTTACGAATTCTTCTCGATCCAAAGGGTGAAATTATTGACATGAATGAAAATGCCATACGGTACTTTCGCCATAGAGACAGCTCATTTTTTAATTATTTTTCTGATGATCAGTGGTCTGACATATATACGTTTCTTCAATCAATTATGAGTAGTAAGGAAATAACAAAAAAGGTCATACATAATGTTCATGGAGTAAATAAGACCGTTTTGTATAAAGGAAGATCTATTGATAATTTAATATTGCTATCTGGTAAAACCATTTATAAAGAAGATAATGACGAGACAAATGATTGGTTATCACGAGATCTTTTACTACTTGAAAAAGAAAAAGTGAAGAAGTTTCAGGATACGCTTTACACTGAATTAGATGTATGCTTATTATCAATTAATTCTGCTGATAAAGTCAGTTATTGTAATAAGCTCTTCCTTGATTTGCTTGATTTTAATGAGGATTGCGAGGATATGCTAGTTGGAAAAGTTATTCATGATGTAGAGGAAGTACATCCGATTTTGGTTGATATTAAAACAACTGTTCGTGAAATTAGAATTACAAATAAAGCAAGTAAACGGTGTTTTTATGAAGACGAAGACTTTTATACGATAAAAGGCATATACTTTGAAGACGATAATAGCATTCTAGTTGTTGTTTATGATCATTCTTATCAAAAGCGCTTTGAAAACCTATTAACGTATAAGCAACAAATGGAGGCCGTTACACATGTTGCGGCAGGTGTAGCACATGAGCTGAGAAACCCTTTATCTGTTATTCGGGGCTTTTTTCAATTGTCATCTTTAACAAACAACTTAGCAAAGTATTACCCAACGATTATTTCTGAACTGGATCGAATGAATAAGATTATTGAAGATTTCTTATCAGTATCTAGAAAAAGAATCGAAAAGAAATTACTATTACCGCAGAACATTATGCAATCACTGGTGTATATTATTCGTTCTGAATGTCTGTTGCACGATATTGTTTTTGATTATCAAATTAGTAAAGTGAATGGATATGTCAATGTGAACGAATCGATGATTAAACAAGTCCTATTAAACTTGCTTCGAAATACCATTGAAGCGTATGAAGGGATAAAGGAACGACGATATTTCTATATGAATACATTTGTTAATGAGAACGAATATGTTGTGTCACTTGAAGATACTGGACCAGGAATGGCTCCTGATATTTTAGAGCAGTTAGGAAAACCTTTCTTTACAACTAAGGAAAAAGGCACAGGTGTTGGGATCCCTTTGTGTAAAAAAATCATTGAAGATCATGGTGGTACATTTACAATTGAAAGTAAAGAAGGGCTAGGCACAAAAATAATCTTTACATTACCTATTCAGGCTAAAGAGAATGAAGAAGATCTACAATCGTAGGTCTTTTTTTCTTTTTTGAAATAATTTTAAAAAATAAGTTTACAAATGTTGTGTCCATCTAATATAATTTGACTCAGGATAAAAAGTTTCCCTAAGGAAACTTTTTATCCTAGCACAAACTTTAGATTAGTCGCATATACTTAGAACAGATAATAAGGGAAAACTCTTTATCGTTACATGTTGAACTAATTTAATCATTTGATAGCCAGTTTTTGAATTGGTCACAACCTTTAATTATTTTTATAAATTACAACAAATTATCCTATAAAATTAAATAGGTTATAATTCAGAAAAACTAAAGCCAACTTACGAGCTATATTTTTTTGGATTAGAGTTGCGTTAGGGAAACTTTTGTTCACGTGGACAAAAAGGAGGAATAAAAAATGATTAATACAATATCGGTAAAAAACTTACACGTTTCTTATTATGGTAAAGAAGCAATAAATGGAATTAATTTATCAGTAAAAGCCGGGAATCTTGTTGGGATCATTGGTCCAAATGGTGCAGGTAAATCAACTTTTATCAAAGCATTATTAAATTTAATTCCTATTGATAAAGGAGAAATCGAAATTTACGGAAGCAGTATCAACGATGTTCGAAAAAAGATTGCCTATGTTCCACAACGTAGTCAAATCGATTGGGATTTTCCGATTCATGTTCTTGATACAGTACTAATAGGAACATATCCATCCTTAGGAATATTTAAACGACCTAAAAAGAAAGAAAAAGAATGGGCATACGAATGCTTAAAAAAAGTAGGTATGGAAAGCTTTTATAACAGACAAATTGGGGAACTATCTGGGGGGCAGCAACAAAGGGTGTTTTTAGCAAGAGCACTTGCACAACAAGCAGAGGTATTTTTCCTAGATGAGCCCTTTGTCGGAATAGATATGGCAAGCGAAGAAACCATTATTCATTTATTAAAAGATTTACGTGATCAAGGTAAAACAGTCGTCGTTGTGCACCATGATTTAAGTAAAGCCAATGATTATTTTGATGAATTGGTTCTATTAAATAAGGAATTAATCGGTTTCGGGAGGGTTGATGATGTACTACAGCCAGAAGTAATGATGAGAGCATATGAAGGTCAGTTATCCTTTATGAAGGAAATCGGGGTGCATGTGTAATGAGTTTTCTTGATGCGTTAGTGCAGTATGACTTTTTGCAAAAGGCACTTTTAACCTCCATAATGGTGGGCATTATATGTGGGGTTATAGGCTGTTACATTATTCTTAGGGGAATGGCGATGATGGGGGATGCAATCTCACATGCTGTATTACCTGGAGTTGCGATATCCTATTTGTTTGGAATCAATTTCTTTTTTGGTGCTGTTTTTACAGGTGTATTAACGGCGATAGGAATTGGTTTTGTTAGTCAAAACAGTCGAATTAAACATGACACCTCAATGGGAATTATGTTTACGTCTGCATTCGCCTTAGGGATTATCTTAATTTCCATGCTTAAAAGTAGTACAGATTTATACCACATCTTATTCGGGAATGTATTAGCAGTTCGTCCTTCTGATATGTGGATTACACTAGGCATTGGATTAATTGTTTTAGCATCCGTTTATTTCTTTTACAAGGAACTTTTAATTACATCTTTTGATCCAACAATGGCAGCAGCTTATGGTCTGCCTACTAAAATGATTCATTATTTTTTAATGACACTTTTAACTATGGTAACCGTAGCATCACTACAAACTGTTGGGATTATTTTGGTAGTTGCAATGCTGATTACACCTGCTGCTACTGCTTATTTATTAACAGATCGATTATCAGTAATGATCTTTCTATCAGCTTGTATAGGTATGTTTTCATCTGTAATAGGTCTATATTTTAGTTTTACTTACAATCTAGCATCAGGGGCAACTATTGTTCTTGCAGCGACAGCTCTCTTCATATTGGCTTTTCTGTTCTCACCAAAACAAGGAATGTTATGGCGTGAGTTAAAAGTTAAGAAGAAAAAAGATGCACTATCTAACTAATAACGATCAAAATAATAAGAGGAGTGATCATGATGAAAAAAATTCTTAAGTATTTATTGATTAGCATAGTTTCAGTATTTGTTTTAGCCGCTTGTTCTAATAGTCAAGAAACAAACCAAGGTACAACGGATAACGCAAAGAATGATGAAAAACTACAGGTTGTTACAACTTATTCTATTATTTATGACATTGTAAAAAATGTAGGTGGAGAAAGATTGGAAATTCACAGCTTAGCACCAATTGGTTCTAACCCACATGAATATGAACCACTTCCACTAGATGTACAAAAAACAACAGATGCAGATGCTGTTTTTTATAATGGGCTAAATTTAGAAGCAGGTAATGCATGGTTTGATAAGTTGATGGAAACAGCCGGGAAGTCTGGGGAAAATGCACCGGTCTTCAGTGCTAGTAAAAATGTTGAACCTATGTTTTTAACAACAGAAGGAAATGAAGGGGAAGAAGATCCTCACGCATGGCTAGATGTTAGAAACGGTATTAAGTATGCAGAAAATATACGAGATGGCTTAATAAAAGTTGATCCGGATCATCGTGATATTTATGAGAAAAATGCAGAAGTGTATATTGCCAAACTAGAAGATTTACATCAAAAAGCTGTGACACGATATAATGAAATTCCAAAAGAAAAGCGAATTATGGTTACAAGTGAAGGGGCATTTAAATATTTTAGTGAAGCTTACGATTTCCAGGCTGAATATATATGGGAAATCAATCAAGAAAACCAGGGAACGCCTAATCAAGTGACACGCATTGTTGATATTATTAGAGATAAGAAGATTGAAGCACTCTTTTTAGAAACTAGTATTGACCCTCGGAGTATGGAAATGGTCTCAAGAGAAACGGGTGTGCCAATTAAAGGTAAGGTTTTTACCGACTCTCTTGGTAAACCAGGTGAAGAGGGGGACACATATATAAAAATGATGGAATGGAATATAGAGACTATTCTTAATGGGTTAAAATAACAATTATCCAAAACGGTACATCACTACAATTTAGTGGTGTACTTTTTTATCATAAACTCTCTTTCAACGAAAAAAAGCAAGGAGTCCCCAGATTCCTTGCTCTTTATTCTGTATCATGGTTCACTACGTTTTTGAAGATTCTGAAGCGGCTTGTGTAGCCATCTCATAGAATAGTAATTGGCTTTGGATAGGGAGTTCATTTTCTGATCGTTGTACATAATAATATTCCCCAGCTTCATCTTGTTGTCGTGCCTTAAGATTGTCTTGTAAAGTAATTTCTAGGATTTTCTTTAATCGATCTTTATTTCGGTTGCTAAGAATTGGAAATAGAATTTCTATCCGCTTATCCATATTTCTTGTCATCCAATCCGCCGATGACAAGTAGATATTTTCCTTACCTGCATGATGAAAATAAAAAATCCGGCTATGTTCCAAAAAGTGATCGACAATACTTCGTACAGTTATATTTTCACTTACACCACGGATGCCTGGTCTCAAACAGCACGTACCCCGAACGATAAGGTCAATTTTTACACCAGCTTGTGATGCTTCGTACAGTTTCATAATAATGGGTTTATCTGTAAGGGAGTTCATTTTGGCGATAATATGACCTTCAGAATATTGTTTGTGATATTGTATTTCCTTATCGATTAATTCCAGAAATTTCTCGCGGATTTGGTTGGGCGATGTAGAGATATAGTTCCAGGTTGGCTTTTCACTGTACCCGCTTAAATAATTGAAAAAATTAGTTGCATCAACACCAAATAATTCATTTGATGTTAATAATCCCGTATCGGTATAAAATTTCGCTGTCGTATCATTATAATTTCCGGTACTTAGGTGAACGAATCTTTGAATTTGATTATTCTCCTGTCGAACAATTAAGGTGATTTTACTATGTGTTTTTAGGCCTGTAATTCCATAGATAACATGAACGCCGGATTTTTCCAATTTTTTTGCCCATTGAATATTGTTTTCTTCATCAAATCTTGCCTTTAGTTCAACAAGCACTGTCACTTGTTTTCCATTTTCAGCTGCACTAGCCAATGCTTTAATGATTGGGGAATCACCACTGACTCTATAAAGGGTTTGTTTAATTGCCAGGACGTTTGTATCTTCAGCAGCAAGAGAAATAAAATCCACAATTGGTTGGAACGATTCATAAGGATGATGCAATAAAATATCTTTTTTTAAGATGGCTGAAAAAATATCTTCTTCTTCAATTAAATCTTCTGGTGTTTGCGGTAAAAGTGGTTCTGTGGTCAAATGGGAAAACTCCTCAGCTAAAATCCGGTAAAACTTGTTCAAATAAGTCAAGTCTAATGGTCCTTTTACGGCATAAACATCTTTTTGTTGAATTTCAAGGACATCGAGTAAAAAATTTAATACTTTCCCGTTTATTTTCTCTTCTTGTATTTCTAACCGGACTGCTGCACCCATTTTCCGTTTTTTCAACTCCTTTTCAATCTTTCTGAGTAAATCTTGAGCGCCCTCTTCATGAATGGTTAAATCAGCATTACGGGTAATTCGAAACGGGGAGACATGTTTCACTTCATAACCTTGAAATAACTGATAGATAAAATGACTAATAACTTGTTCAAGTAAAATAAATTGTTTCTTATCATTTTGTGAAGGTAAGATGATAAATCGTGTTAATACAGCCGGTACTTGAACAATTGCTAGCTTTTCTTTAGAATTGGGACCATTTTTAGTGAGTACAACTGCAAGGTTAAGACTCTTATTTGCTAACATTGGGAACGGACGATAAGCATCAATTGCCATTGGTGTAAGGACCGGAAAAATGTAATGATGAAAACGGGTAGTAACATATTCAAGCTGAATTTCATCTAATTGATCAATAGCTAAAAACTCAATTCCTTCTTGCTCAAGCATTCGAGAAAGGATATTCGTATAATAATGATCTTGTAAATCTACGAGTTTGTGGGTCATCAAAGCGATTTTTGAAAGTTGTTGCTTAGGTGTTAATCCGGCCTTATTCTCGGGTTTTGTAAACCCGGCTTTTACTTGATCTTTCAAGCCCGCTACTCTCACCATGAAAAACTCATCTAAATTAGAACTGAAAATTGCTAAAAACTTAAGCCGTTCAAGTAATGGATTTCTTTCGTCAATAGCCTCCTCTAATACTCTTTTGTTAAAAGCGAGCCAACTTAATTCACGATTGTTATAAAAGGTTGGGTTTTCTAAGTTAATCCTTTGTAACTCATTAGCATTTATTTTTTCCATAATTGCTCAACCTTTCTAAGCAAAATAGTCAGAAATCGAAGGTCTTTTCCCTTTCCTCTTCACCATATTATATTAATTTTATGTGAGTCATCACTTATATAGAAGGAAGCTCATGCAAATTTAAGTGGATTTTTAAATTTAATACTTTTTCTAAGTGTTTCTTATACTTTGCAGCTAATTGTTCTTCAAAATAGGCATTGTTGTTATAATACAAATTAAATGAGAGGGTCATATCTGAATTAAGGAAAACTGAAACATTTGAAATGACATTTCTCCTAGTTCGGTTCAAGCTGTATACAAACTTTAACATAGCTCCAAGTAATTCAATTTTTTTGATTTGGGTCTTTGTTAACAAATTTTTATAAGGTGTAATGTAATCGTTCAATACAGATTTTGATTTAAAGGAAGCGATTAAGGCGATTGATAATCTTTCAGTATGTGTTAAGCCGTCAATTGATTGATTTGTTAACAGGTAGAATGTATGTTGACTGCTTGCTTCACGGCTAATGTATTCACCAACATACAAAATTCGAGAAGCCTGCCGTAGTAATTGCAGATCAACTCCGTTTAAATTCAACATTTTTAACCCTTGCAGCTCATAAAATAGTTTTGTAACAAGCTTCGCTACTTGTTTAATGTGCTCAATGTTGATTTCGTACTCATGGGTGAACTGATGAAAGCTTTCCTCGGCAACATTAGGAAATTGTTCAATTCCTATTCGATTGAATAGCTCCTGATAAAAAATACCGTCACGCAGTCCTTTATTACTCAAAATAAATTTTGGTGCATTAACGATGTCGATTAATGAAGATATAACTTCAACCGCCGGTATGATAATATCTGCGCGGTCTTTTGATAACCCCTCCACTTGTTGTCGTTCTTGCAGTGATTTTCGCTGTAGCAACTCTTTAATTTGATGAATGTCCTGTGGGAGAATTTCATATTGATGCAGTCCACCAAGAGGATAGTTAATGCTACGTTGATGGATTAATGAAATGTTTCTAGCACTACCGCCAATTCCTATGACGGGGAACTTATATTTTTCTAACCAAGGTAACGTCTGGAATTGATCTTGGATGTAATTTTTAAGCAGTGTAATCTCTTCATCTGTTGGTATTTCATTTTCGAGAAACCTTTGCTTCAATGTAATCGCACCAAATGGAAAGCTGTGATAGTGAAGTAGCTCTCGGTTTTGAAAAACAGTGATTTCGGTACTCCCGCCTCCAATATCAATTGAGATTCCATCTTTAATATTCGTTGAATTGACAATAGCTAAATAACCATGATAGGCCTCTTCATATTCTGAAAATACGTTAAATTCAAAATCAGTTTCACTTGAAATCCGATCTAGAATGTCTTGTTGATTTTTGGCTTGTCTGATTGCTGCAGTAGCTACTCCTTGAACATTTGTTACTTGGTGGGCTCTTGTCACTTCTTGAATGTTTTGAAGAGCCTCTATTAAAATGTCTAGTCCTTTGTTAGAAAGATTACCACTAGCTTCAATATGGCTGCTTAGCCTGGCAACAATTTTCATATTATGTATTTCTTTATAATATCCATTGGAATGAATAAGGTAGATCACTAAGCGGATTGAGTTTGAACCCATATCAATGAGGGCGAAATTTTGTTTTTCCATTTTCCCACTTCCTTAGTACATAGGATTTCTGTAAATGGTTATTGTGTACAGCTATTGTTATCATTATTATATCTTGTTGAATCGTTTTATTTCCAGTTACTAGCCAGGAGATGTTCGTTTACAAATGAGAGCAGCTGAGATATACTACAAATTGTTAAATCGTAATCGTTCTGATAGACGGTTAGTTGGATTTATTTTTGGAGGTTATTACATTGAAACAAAGAGATGAGGAATACATCATTGAAATTGAAGGATTATCCTTTCATTATGGTATGAGAAATGTATTAGAAGATATAACTTTACAAGTTCCTAGAGGGTCTTTCTTAGGATTAGTTGGCCCAAACGGTTCGGGAAAATCAACGTTAATCAAATGTATGCTACATCTCCTTACTCCCCAACAAGGAACGATTCATTTATTTGGGACTGAAATTCAGAAATTCAAAAAGTGGGATAAAATCGGTTTTGTATCTCAGAAAGCCAATAGCTTTAATAGTGGATTTCCCGCAACTGTGTTTGAAGTTGTATCAATGGGGTTATTTGCCAAAATTGGTTTATTTCGTTTTTTGAAAAAAAAGCATAAAGAAAAAGTGAAAGAAGCAATTGAAATGGTGGGAATGAGTGACTATCTTCATCAAAATATAGGAGAACTATCAGGTGGCCAACAGCAGCGTGTGTTTATTGCGCGAGCATTGGTCAGTGATCCTGAACTACTTATTTTAGATGAACCTACTGTTGGAGTTGATGTAAAATCAGTTCAGAATTTCTACTCAATGTTAAAAAAGTTAAATGAGGAAAACCAAATTACATTAGTATTGGTTACTCACGATATCGGAGCAATGACAGATTATGTAACGGACGTAGCCTGCTTAAATAAAAACATTCATTTTCATGGAGGTTCGGCCGAATTTGAAAAAAGTCAGCATAGTACATTATCCTCTCTTTATGGTCATGATATTCAAGTCTTAGCCCATAACCATGATCATGGAGGTCATTAAAAAATGATCAGTGTTTTTTTTCAATATGAATTTTTACAAAATGCTTTATATACAGGTTTATTAATTGGTTTTATAGCACCTCTGCTTGGCGTATTCCTAGTGGTACGAAGATTATCATTAATTTCGGATGCACTTTCACATATTACATTATCTGGGATCGCATTTAGTTTACTTTTAAGCAAGCACTTTGTGATTTTTCAAGGTGTGAATCCCTTATACATGGGAATGACGTTTTCAGTGTTAGGGTCACTTTTAATTGAAAAGCTAAGGTCGATCTATAAATTTTATCAAGAACTGGCAATCCCAATTATTTTATCAGGTGGTATAGGCTTAGGGGTTGTCTTTATCTCATTGGCTGACGGTTTTAATACAGACCTATTTAATTTCCTTTTTGGGAGTGTTATTGCAGTTAGCCGCTCAGATTTGTGGATTATTTCACTTATTACCATTGTTGTGATTATGCTAATTGTTCTTTTTTATAAGGAGTTGTTCTTCCTATCCTTTGATGAGGAACAAGCGATTGTTGCTGGAATTAATGGACGTCTTGTTCATTTTATATTTATTGTAATGGTGGCACTTGTCATTGCTGCCTCAATGCGTATTGTCGGGATACTACTGGTATCCTCCTTAATGACACTTCCAGTAGCTAGTAGTATGCGAATTGCTCAAGGGTTTAAGCAGTTATTTCTTTATGCAATTCTCTTCGGGGAGGTCGCAGTTATTGGCGGTTTGATTTCTGCTTATCATCTCGACATAGCACCGGGAGGAACAATTGTAATCATTGCGGTAATCATACTGCTTATTACCATTTTAATTAGGAGTAAAACTGAGTCACAAACTTGGAAATTAAATAGGAAAAGAGTAATGAAAAAAGCGGGTTAAGAAATGAATATTGATGGGTAATAGATTTTAACTCGTGTAAAATAACAGAAAACTAACTTCTGTTACGTATGTAGGAGAATATTTATGGCATTTGATTTTTTATATCAACTAACGTTTATTGAGCGCGGGATAGTAGCTGGTTTACTCATTGGATTTATATGTCCCTTGTTGGGATCATTTTTGCTTGTCAGAAGAATTACGATTGTTTCTGAGGCATTATCTCATATCACGTTAACCGGCATTGCTGCTGGGATTCTTCTTACGCAAACAATGACTGTTTTCACAATGGTTAATCCACTCTACATGGGGTTAGTTTTCTCTCTTGTCGGCTCATTACTAGTAGAGAGATTACGACAAATCTATAAGCACTTTCAGGAATTGGCTGTACCGATCATTCTTTCATCAGGAATTGGCTTAAGTGCGATTATTATAAGCATTAGCAAGAGTGGATATAATGATTGGTTTACTTATTTATTTGGAAGTGTTGTTTCAGTTACTGTGAATGATTTATTCTTTATGCTTATAACAACCATTATTGTTGTATTTTTAATTCTTTTTCTATACAAAGAATTTGTTTCCATTTCATTTGATCAAGAGTTTGCGAAAACGTCTGGTATGTCGATCCGGAATCTTAACATATTATTCTCACTTTTAGTTGCCCTTGTGATTACAATTTCAATGAAGGTTGTCGGAATATTGCTCGTAGGAGCGATGATTACTCTTCCAGTCGCTGCAAGTATTCGTATTGCAAAAAGTTTTAAACAAGTGATTTTCTATGGTATTCTTTTTGGAGAAGCAGCAATATTGAGTGGAATTTATTTTTCTTATCACTTTAATATTGCCACCGGTGGAGTCATCGTTTTATCATCAATCATCATTTTACTAATTGTGTCACTAGTTAAAAGATTTTTTCGTTAGCAGTTAAAGTTAGAATGTTGATTATAAAAATCAATATAAAACTTTGACAAAGCTTTTCGTTTAGAAAGGGGAAGCAGGTAAATGAATGTTTCCGAAGCCATCTTGTTACTAAAAGACAAAGGATATAAACATACTGGAAAACGTGAGGATTTGTTGCAGCTTTTTGCAGAAGAGAAAAGGTATTTATCAGCAAAAGAAGTATTAGAAAAAATGCAGAAGGATTATCCGGGACTTAGTTTTGATACAATATACCGCAATCTTTCACTATTCGTCGAATTAAACATCCTAGAATTTACAGAATTAGAAGGAGAAAAAAGATTTCGATTTACTTGCTCAACTGATCATCACCATCATCATCTGATTTGCTTAGATTGTGGCAAAACAAAACAGGTAAATGATTGTCCAATGGTTCAATTAAATACAAAATTAGATGACTTTTCAATTGTAGGTCATAAATTTGAAATTTATGGCTATTGTGGCGATTGTAAGGAGAATGAAGAAGAAGTTAAAAGTTGAAAGGATTTTCCGTTATTCCCACCCTTTTTTTGTTTGCTTATTTAAAAGTTGAGCAAGCTATCACCAAGGGGGGATACAAACATGGAAAGACCAGTTGTAAAATGTAATGTTTCTAACTGTACCTATTGGGGAGAAGGTAACAATTGCTTCGCGGAATCTATTCTCGTAGAAATCGATTCCCATGCGAATAAAGATTATGATGTTGAAATGAGTGGAGAATTAGTCGGGGACGCAAACCATGAAGATAAAGCAGAAAGCGTTGCTCAAACATGCTGCCACACGTTTAAACCGAAGAAGTAACAACACAAAAAGACGGCTGAAGAGCCGTCTTTTTAATTTAGAATTAAGAATTAATAATTTAGAATTATTTCCGGTTTTCCTTCGAAGAAAAACCTAAAAAAAATTCTACATTCTACATTTTAAATTTTAAATTTTAAATTTTAAATTTTAAATTGATCCTTTCAGCCAATTATTTACCCAATTCTTTGCTTCTAGCCATGATTGGACGCGAATTACATTTGTTGGTATAGGATCGCGGTTATAAGGGGTGTCCATCAAGATGACAGGTATTTCACACTCTTCAGCAATACTACATGCATTATCATGTTTGTCTTCGAAGAATATATCAATACTATGTTTTTTTACGGCAGCAATTTTATCATGTTGCCCAGTTAATTCTATGTGATGAAAAGGAAGATTATTCTTAGTAAACCATTGCTCAGTAGTTTCTAATAAATGTTCACCTCTTGCACTTATATAGACGATTTGATGGGTTTCCTTCCAATCCGTCAGGGCATGGTGAACGTCTTTAGCAAGATCAACATTAGCATAAATATTTCGTTCGTGCTTTTTCATCCAGCTCCAAAACTGTTCATTCGTAACATTTAGTAATGGAGCCAACTCATATTGAGTAATATCTTGTAAAGTAATATTTTTGTTAAAGTGTTTGTTTAAGTAAGGAATAAATGCTGATGGCGACGTAACTGTTCCATCAATATCTAAGCCGAAATTCTTTGATTGCATTTGTATTGTTTCACCTCTTCATGATTGTTGTTTTATTAATATTACCACATTAGAATCTTTCGTAAAGAAATAAGGTCCATAGACATCTTCCTTAATATGAAAAGATTAACACCTATAAAGACGACCTCAAGTGTCATACTAAGAATGCTCCTCAAAAAAGAAAGCGAGGGATGTTAATGGCTGACATAAACAACCGAGATGAACGTTCATTAAATCTTGACAACGAGGAACGTGATGGAGTAGCTGGAGCAGATTTTCCAGGCGATTATGAAGAGGAAACTGCTGCAGAGGTGGCGCCAGGAGCTCGTCCTTTTACCGAAGATGTAGATCGCGGTGTAGTGGATGATAGGGAGGATGCAACAGAAGGCAGAGGCGTAGGGGTGTTTGCGCTCGTTCTTTCAATCCTTTCTTTATTCTTCTTACCTGTTATTTTGGGAGCAGCAGGTATTATCGTCGGTTTTATTGCCCGTCGAAACGGTGCAAATGCGCTTGGTAACTGGGCGATTGGTATAGGTGTCGTCTCTATTGTCATTACGTTGTTTTTCGCACCATTTTTCTAACTTTGCAGAGAGCAGATTCATTCTGCTCTCTTTCTTATTTTGTGTAAAAAAAAAGCCACTTT
The DNA here is from genome assembly GCF_052119505.1 of Anaerobacillus sp. MEB173. Classification (NCBI taxonomy): domain Bacteria; kingdom Bacillati; phylum Bacillota; class Bacilli; order Caryophanales; family Bacillaceae; genus Anaerobacillus; species Anaerobacillus sp. MEB173. The sequence goes on along the minus strand of NZ_JBJMAU010000002.1, from coordinate 209,176 downwards.
TAGGTAGCTTTTTAAACATTATTGCTGTTGTTCGGCTAATTTTTCAGCTGCAATTTTATCAATTTCTTTCTTTAACTCTTCAACCATAACTGCTTCAGGGACCTTTCGGACAATTTCGCCATGACGAAATAATAAACCTTCACCGCGAGCACCTGCAATACCAATATCAGCTTCTCTTGCTTCCCCTGGTCCATTTACCGCACAACCAAGTACCGCTACTTTAATCGGCGCTTTTATTGAAGAAATGTATTCCTCTACTTCATTGGCAATACTGATTAAATCAATTTCAATACGACCACAAGTAGGGCATGAAATTAATGTGGCTGCATTGGCAGCGAGACCGAATGCTTTTAATAGCTCACGAGCAACTTTTACTTCTTCAACTGGATCAGCACTTAATGAAATACGGACTGTGTTTCCAATTCCCATATTTAAAATAGCTCCTAAACCAGCGGCGCTTTTCACTGTACCGGCAAATAATGTTCCAGATTCAGTAATTCCTAAATGAAGGGGGTACTTAAATGCTTTTGATGCTTTTTCATATGCTTCAATTGCTAAGTTAACATCTGATGCCTTCATTGAAACAATAATATCATGGAAGTCTAGCTCCTCAAGAATACTGATGTGGTGAAGGGCACTTTCAACCATTCCATCTGCTGTAGGATAGCCATATTTATCAAGGATTTTTTTCTCTAATGATCCTGCATTAACTCCAATACGGATAGGAATTCCTTTTTCTTTTGCTGCTCTTACTACTGCTTCAACTTTTTCGCGCTTACCGATATTTCCTGGATTAATACGAATTTTATCAATCCCGCCTTCAATTGCTTTTAGTGCTAATTTGTAGTCAAAGTGGATATCGGCCACAAGAGGAATATTGATTTGCTTTTTTATTTCTGCTATGGCTTCAGCTGCTCGCATATCAGGACATGCAACACGGACAACTTGACATCCCGCTTCTTCTAGTCTGTGAATTTCGGCAACCGTTGCTTTTACATCATGGGTTTTTGTTGTTGTCATACTTTGTATAACAACTTCATTATTACCACCGATTGTTAAATTCCCAACTTTCACCGGTCTAGTTTCGGTACGATGAGTTACTTGGGTCATTATTTGTATCGCTCCTTTAATGATGAATCATTCATCATTGAATTATAAATACTCGTCCTATTTTATCAATAGCTTTCTTTGTTTGGCAAGAACTATCTCGATGAAAATTAAGGCTATTTGTTATAAATAGGAAACTTATACGTCTTACCTATGCTAATTTCTTCTGGGTTTGTGTCTGGGTTTAGCAGTTGAAAATCATAAATAATTTGGTTGATAGAGGCTTTAATTGGACCATCATGAATATGTTCAACAATTGATAACACAGTATCGCCAGGCTTGATTTTTACTTCTTTATATGACTCTTCTTTGCTGTTTATTTCCTCCTCGACAAGTTTTACAGCCATTGCTGTTGTTGCTTTCGTGGGTAAAGTACCGATTGTTAGATCATAATAAGTACTATAACTTAATAATAAAAACAGGAAAAATAGTAAGGCCCGTTTCATTGAGAACCTCCTTTAAAAAGCAAATAAGTGCCAGTTTGTACAGCTTCTTGTAAATATTATGCTTGTCCACCTGATGTTATGACAGGAAAAAAATAAGAGTGTTTGGAGTATATTTTATGAAAGGAAACCAATCAAAAAATACCATAATATTTATCATTGGAATGTTGCCATTTGTTATGGTATTAGGGAATTCAATGCTTATTCCTATTTTACCAACGATTCAATCGGATTTGAATATTACTGCCTTTGAGGGAGGCTTAATTCTAACTGTCTTTGCAGTTCCTGCAGCCATTATTATTCCTTTCATTGGTTTTTTATCAGATCGTATAGGGAGAAAGCGGATGATTACCATTTCACTGATTCTTATCATGGCAGGAAGCGTTGTATCCATCTTCGCAGTCAAATTTCTGGAGGGTACAGGTGGATTTTCTTGGCTTCTAATCGGCCGTTTTTTTCAAGGAATAGGAGCTGGTGGTACTTCCCCGATCGCTATGGCATTGGTTGCAGATATTTTTCAGGGAAAGGACCGTAGCCAGGCACTTGGGATTATTGAAGTATTTAACGGGGCAGGTAAAGTGGTAAGTCCGATGATTGGGGCGCTCGCTGCTGTATTTTTTTGGTACAGTGCTCTTTATTTTTATTTTGCTGTTTCCTTATTGTCTCTTCTAGGAATAATCTTTTATATTAATGAGCGTCAATCAAGTAAAGAAAGAGATTCGCTTCCAGACTATAAACAACGTTTTATTGAAGCGTTTAAACGGGAAGGCCGTTGGTTATTACCGATATTTTTTGTTGGGGGTACAGGTTTATTTTTATTATTTGGAATGCTTTTTTTTCTCTCATATGAAATTGAAGTCATTTTTCAAGTGGATGGTTTTTTAAAAGGAATTGTATTCGCGGTCCCGTTAGGAGCTTTAACAGTCATCTCCTACTGGACTGGAAAGCAAATTGGCTCGGATATTCCTAAAATGAAGACGTTTATGTTCATTGGGTTAAGCTTGATGTTTGTTTCCTTCAGCTTATTAATCTATTTCCATGAAATTACGGGGCTGATCTTTGGTTTAACTGTTGCTTCAGCTGGTTTAGGTTTAGTTTTACCTTGTGCAAATATGCTGATAACGTCATCAGTAAGCGGGAAAGAAAGAGGTTTAATTGTCTCATTGTATGGAATGACCCGTTTTTTGGGAGTAGCTTTGGGTCCGATTATATATAGTATTTGGATGACTGACCTAGTAGATATGTTTTTGTACTCTTTGTTACTTCTAGGCACAGGAATTGTATGGTTATATGTTTCGTTACATGTTAAAAAAGTGGAAGAACCATTGTTAAATAAATAAGTTCGAGATTAAGCAGAAATAAAGATAGATATATAGTCCCTTTCCAACTTGAAAGAAAATGTGTTATTTATCAGTAGATGTTGTATATTCTTTACAACCGGAAGGAGAAATGAAATGAATAAACTAAAAAGGCAGCTCTTGTCAATACTACTCATGTTTAGTTTGATAATTCCTGGCATTGCTTTAGCAGATGCTGTTCCAGGAGAGGTTATTATTACATTAGGTGAAAATTTAACAGAGGATCAAAAACAAACAATCCTTAGAGAAATGAACGTCACCGAGGACAATGTTGAGATTATCTATGTTTCCAATGCCGAAGAACATCAGTACCTTGGAAATTATATTAGTAAAAGTCAAATTGGTACGAGAGCATTATCTTCGACGAAGATCACCTTGCTTGAGCCGGGTGAAGGACTGAATGTTGTAACAAATAATATTTCGTGGGTAGCTGAAGGCATGTATGCTAATGCGCTTGTTACTGCTGGCGTTAAGGATGCAGATATCTATGTCACAGCCCCTTTCCCAGTTTCAGGTACTGCGGCATTAACAGGGTTAATAAAAGCTTATGAAATTACTGCAGAGATTGAAATACCTGAAGAACAAAAGCAGGTTGCGAATGAAGAAATGGTTCGTACTGCAGAGCTTGGTGATAAGTTTGGAATGGAAGAAGCTACGGAGCTAATGACTAGGATTAAAGAAGAAATTGCGAACAACCCAGTTGAAACAGAGGAGGATTTACGTGCGCTGATTCAACGGATTGCCCAGGAAATGGGGATTACCTTAACGGATGAAGAGTTAAATGGGTTAGTATCATTATTTAATCGGATGAAGGATCTTAATATAGATTGGGATCAAGTTCAAAATCAAATTAATCAAATTCGTAATAACTTAGGTGACTTTCTAAACCGTGAAGATACACAAACCTTTATTGCGAGTTTCTTGGATTTTGTTAATCAACTTATAGAGGCTATAAAAGGGTGGTTTAAATAAAATGAGAGGATGATTCCTCTCATTTTTTTATGTAGTGATTACATATTATACCGATAAACGCTTCGTGTTGACGAACAAAAAGGCATCTTTTTCAGGATCGTTTTGTTGCTGTTTCTTTTGTTTTTTGTTCTTTTTTTTCATGTTATCACCTCAAGTTATAGTCTTGCCAACCAGGGAATTCTTACTCTGTAGTTGTGTTTTTATAACATACGTTGAACGGAAAAATAGGGAAGGAAATGGGAACTTTGTTTTGTGTGATCCGTAAATATCAAGTAAACTAAAAGTAGAAGGGGGGAGATCCAAATGGAATTTTTACAAATCGCGAGCATGGGTTTTCTCGTTGTTTTATTAGGTACATTATTTTTATTTGGAGAACTGCTTGTAAAGGTGAAGGGGCTTTTTGGTTTACTTGGTGTAGCCATTATGACTTTTTACTTTTCTTACCACCTTGTAGATGGAGGAACAGGATTATGGATTGTCCTATTGTATGTATTAGGATTAATTCTAATTATTTTTGATGGTAAAGTTACAAATGACGGAAATATTGCATTGTTAGGACTAGTTTTGATGATTTTAGGATTAGCGATACCTACTCCGAATTTTATCTATGGGGCGCTTGTAACATTCGGCTTTTTATTAGGAGCATTTGGTTCGCTGTTATTTTTAAAAGTCTTACCACCACGGAATCTTTGGTCAAAAATGACATTAAAAGAACGTCTGACAAGCGATCTCGGATACAATTCAATGAACGAAAGCTATAGAACGTTAGTCGGCAAAAAAGGAAGAACGATTACACCATTTCGGCCAACGGGCAATATTGATATTGAGGGGAAGAATTACAGTGCAACAAGTGATGGGCAATGGCTCGAGGCAAATGTAGAGATCGAGGTAGTTTCAGTAGATGGTACCCGAATTGTTGTAAAAAAGTTAATAAACGATAAAGAAGAAGAACCGAGCGAACTATAGTTCAATCGGTTCTTCTTCTTTATTATTAGTTTTTGGTTTAGGTGAAGGAATTGCTTTTATAGTAAGGTAGAGCATATAAATCGCTATAACCCAATAAAGAGCAAGTGAGAAAGGAATGATTAATCCTAATGAATCAGTAATTGCAAAGAGTGTTGTCGGTAATGTAACTGCATATGCACAGAGAATCCAAAGTTGCTTATAGGAAAGATTTTTACCGCTTTGCTTACAAATCACTAAGCTTATAAGTGACAGAAATAAAATACCAATAAATTTTAAACCTGTTAAAACAATGTATAGTAACAATAGGATAAGTGTAATGATAATCGGGAGAACATTTTGCACAGCCGACAGCACATTTTCTAACTGTGCCTTTGAGAATGACAGATTTCCAAAGTTTTTGTATGGATATGTCTGGGGCTCAGTCGAAATGATCACTGCTTCACGTTTCAATATTGCAAAAGCAGCATCATATTGTTGAAGGTCATCTGCTGTAATCGCACCCGTTGTATCAAAAATAAACACTTCATTTCCTTCTTCAAGAATAATTGGCTCATCTAGATCAGAAATAAGAATACCGTTTTTCATCTCAAAATAGGGAAGATCGGAAACAAGTGCATGTTGTAATTGTTGAATATTTGTTGAAATTGATGTACCTAATTGAAAACCGGTGGGAATTGAAACAAGGAACATAAAGGTAAAAATGTATAGTATTGTTTTACCAATGCCTTGAAAACGAAAGACGGCAATGTCCTTAGGTGAATAAAGACTATTGATAAACTGCTTTAAAACATTCATAAATGAACTCCTTTTTATTAACAATCTAGCTTTTATTGTAGCTCACTTTTACGTGAAACGACAAGGCAAGACTTTGTTTAGTGATTGAAATATTTCTTTACTAATTCTTTTTATAGAAAATCTTAACAAAATCTTTACAAAAGGTTAATAATTCCTCAATAATAAGGAAGTACGATTGTAGAGGTTTGTCGAATAGGGGAATTAATTATTTTTTCTGAAGGGATGATAAAATTGGAATTAGATTGGCAGCAGATGATTTTTCAATTTTTAGGTGGACTAGGGATCTTTTTATTTGGGATTAAGTATATGGGAGATGGTCTACAAAAATCTGCAGGAGATAAGCTACGCGATATTCTAGACAAGTATACAACCAATCCAATTATGGGAGTTATTGCAGGTATAATTGTTACCGTACTTATCCAAACGAGTACAGGAACAACTGTTTTAACGATTGGACTTGTAAATGCTGGTTTTATGACCTTAAAGCAAGCAATCGGGGTAATAATGGGGGCTAATATTGGTACAACAGTAACAGCATTTATCATTGGTATAAAAATTTCCAATTATGCTCTACCGATAATTGCAGCAGGAACATTCTTAATCTTTTTCTTTAAAAACAAAAAAGCTAATAATTTTGGACAAATCCTTTTTGGTTTCGGTGCATTATTTTATGGACTTAAGCTCATGGAAGGTGGAATGAAGCCATTAAGAGAATTACAACAGTTTCAAGATTTAACGGTAAGTATGAGTGAAAATCCTATTTTAGGTGTAGTTATTGGAACTGTATTCACGATTATTGTCCAAAGTTCAAGTGCAACCATTGGGGTACTGCAAGCATTACATGCCCAAGACATGATTGATTTACGAGCAGCATTACCTGTATTATTTGGTGATAATATTGGTACAACGATTACGGCCGTTCTTGCATCAATCGGTGCGACGATCGCCGCAAAACGAGCAGCCTTAACTCATGTCATTTTTAACTTAATTGGAACAGTTATTGTTTTACTTATCCTCGGATTCTATACTGGATTCATTGCGTATTTACGTGATGCTTTAGGCTTAAACCCTGAAATGACAATTGCCTTTGCTCACGGTATCTTTAACGTAAGTAATACATTAATTCAATTACCGTTTGTAGCTGTGTTAGCACTAATTGTTACAAAGCTTATTCCAGGGAAAGACTCTGCAATTGAATATAAAGCGCAGCATTTAGATCCACGCTTTTTGACGTCTTCACCATCAGTTGCTTTAGGACAAGCTCAAGAAGAAGTGTTACGAATGGCTGAATTTTCGACAAAAGGTTTGGAAGAAGCAAGTGAATATTTAAAAACGAATCAGAAAAAACATGCTGAAATGGCAACGCAATTTGAGGATGCAATCAATAATTTAGATCGTAAAATTACTGATTATTTAATTAAAATTTCAGCAAGGTCACTTTCTGAAAATGATTCGAAAAAACATTCGATGCTCATGGATACGATTCGGGACATTGAACGAATTGGAGATCATATGGAAAATGTAATTGAGTTAGTTGATTATCAAATTACAAATAAATTAAAGCTTTCTGATTCAGCAATGACTGATTTAGATGAAATGTTCACTTTAACGATTTCGACATTAAAGGAAGCTGTTCAATGTCTTGATACAGGGGACCTGGTGGCGGCTAATTCTGTCGTTGAAAAAGAAGAAAAAATTGATAAAATGGAGCGTACATTACGTAAGAAGCATATCATTCGTTTAAATGATGGTCAGTGTACAGGTGCAGCAGGAATTGTATTTGTAGATATTGTCAGCAACTTAGAGCGAATCGGTGACCATGCAGTTAATATTGCAGAAGCAGTGATTGGGGAAGAATAAATGCTAGAGAAGGATAAGGAACTAATCCCTTGTCCTTCTTTTGTATCTGTAGTAACAGGAGGATTCATGATGGGAGTATTAATATGGATCGTTATTTATTTATTATTTCTTATCGGATTTGCAGGTATTGTATATCCGATTATACCAACGATTGTCTTTGTTCTCCTTGCTTTCGTAATATATGGGTTGTTTTTTGGTATAACGGATCTACCTTTATTATTTTGGTTTATTCAAGGATTTCTTTTGCTGGCGCTATTGACTGTGGATTATTTAGCGAATCTAATTGGGATAAAAAAGCATGGAGGAACTAATGCAGCAATATGGGGAAGTACAATTGGTTTACTTATTGGTCCTTTTATCATTCCGATTATTGGGATTGTCATTGGTCCGTTTATAGGAGCAATAGCGGCAGAATTACTTATTCGTCGCAAGCCTTTCGTTGAAGCTATTAGAGTTGGGGTAGGCTCTTTAATTGGCTTTTTAGGAGGGGCTTTAGTTAAAGGAATTATTTTAATAGTTATCGTTTTTTATTTCAGTATTACTGTATTTTAATTGATGAAATAAAAAAGGCTTGTACAAAAGAAAACAATATGATATATTACATCTTGTCCACTCTAGAAAGGGATATAGATAGTGAAATTTCATGAGATGTTGACAAAGTATATGATTAGAAGTTATAATATTACTTGTCCGTAAATATTCCACAGTAGCTCAGTGGTAGAGCAATCGGCTGTTAACCGATCGGTCGTAGGTTCGAGTCCTACCTGTGGAGCCATTTTGGCGGTGTAGCTCAGCTGGCTAGAGCGTACGGTTCATACCCGTGAGGTCGGGGGTTCGATCCCCTCCGCCGCTATTTTAATTTAGAATTAATAATTTAGAATTTAAAATTAAAAACCTTCTTAGCTTTACTAAGAGGAATTAAAACTAACAGCTTGAATTGTCTTAAATAATTCTACATTATAAATTCTAAATTTGTTTTTAAATAAGTTCATGGCGGTTGTGGCGAAGTGGTTAACGCACCGGATTGTGGTTCCGGCATTCGTGGGTTCGATTCCCATCAGCCGCCCCATTTATACTTTATGAGGACCCTTAGCTCAGTTGGTTAGAGCAGTCGGCTCATAACCGATTGGTCGTAGGTTCGAGTCCTACAGGGTCCACCATATACTAGAAGTTGGAGTTTAGAAGTGGGAAGTTAGAACATATCTAACATCTAATCTCTCACCTCTCACATCTAATACGGAGGAATACCCAAGTCCGGCTGAAGGGATCGGTCTTGAAAACCGACAGGCGGGTTAAACCGCGCGGGGGTTCGAATCCCTCTTCCTCCGCCATATTTTTATTACGATACATATAACGATTTTTGTATTCATGAATATGAGTACAGGGATCGTTTTTTATTTTTCTTAGTATAAGTGAGGAGGAATAGATATGAAACTTATGTTTACAGATATGGCTATGTTACAAATTAAAAAAAGAATAAAAGAGGAGAAGATGTTTCAATTAAAACTAACTTATGATAGTGATGATTGTGGCTGTGCTGTGAATGGAATCTCTTTTTTGCAAGTCATCGAACAACCAAATAAAAATGATAAAAAATTAATTACAAATTTTGTTCCCACTTATATTGAACAGCGTCATGAGATTTTTTTTGATGAAGAGATGAAAGTGGAATTTGATGAAAGATCTTATGCCTTCCGTCTTAGCAGCCCACAACAAATTATAAACCCAAGGTTAGCATTACATATCAGCTAATAGGGATAATATCATTTAAGAAAATCCAAATACAAGCACCTAGAATAATACAGTAGATGGCAAAATAAGTTAGTTTTGCTTTATTTAGCATGTGGATGAGCCATTTAATGCCAATAATGGCAAAGATAAAGGAAGCACTAAAGGCAATTAGTGTTTCAAACCACATCGTTTTATAATAGGCAGGTGACAAGTTTGGTATTTCCATTAAAGAAATCCCGAAAATAATAGGAATTGATAAAATAAATGAATAACGAACCGCAGTTTCTTTTGAAAGACCATACCATAAAGAAGCGATAAGTGTGCTTCCTGCCCGTGAAATTCCAGGAATAATAGCTAATGTTTGGGCAAAACCGACAATGATACCGTCTTTCCAAGTCATGTCACGTTCTGTTCTCACTCCTTGATTTAAACCGTGTTCTATCAAAATTAAAAATAGTCCAGTAACGATTAGTGATGCGCCAATTGTCGAGGAGTTGGTTATTCGGTCACCTAATAAGCCCTCAAGTCCTTTTCCAAATACTCCAGTTATTAATGTGGCAATAAGAATCAGTATCCCAAAGCGGAAATTTGAATAACTGGAACTATTTCTTCTGTAGAGGTATGAAATAAAATCTTTCATAATGATATAGATTTCTTTCCAGAAATAGAGAATAACCGCAAAAAGGGATGCCAGATGGAGGAGAACTTCAAATTCAAGTTTATTTCCATCTATATGAATACCTAATAATCGTTCGACAATGACTAAATGTGCAGAGCTTGAAATAGGTAAAAATTCAGAAATTCCTTGAACAACACCTAAAATAAATGCTTCAAACCAATTCACTATTCACTCCCCCTTCAGTACTAGTAAAGACTGTTATATACATATGGGACAAGAACTTAATTTAGAATGTAGAATTTAGAATGTAGAATTGTTTTAGCTTTTTCAGGGAAGTCTTCTCAGGAAATGCTTACAAAGGTTTTAATTCTAAATTTTACATTCTACATTTTTTTTTCCTGGTTAATCTTTGAATAAGTTGGGTATTTTAATTAAGGAGATTTTTTCGAGGGTTATTATTTGAAACGTTTACTTGAATTTGATAATGTAATAATTGAGAAAACTTAGTAAACATTTCTATTTACTAAATTGTTGAAATTTGTACTTATTTAAGGGAGGAATTTACAATGTCAAAATTTGAATTACCAGCATTACCATATGCTCACAATGCGTTAGAACCACATATTGATGAAGAGACAATGAAAATTCATCATGGGAAACACCATAATACTTATGTAACAAATTTAAACAATGCTCTTGAAGGGCACGAAGATTTAGCTGGTAAAACAGTTGAAGAATTAATCAGTAACCTAGACGCACTACCAGAAAGCATCCGTACTGCTGTACGTAACAATGGTGGTGGACATGCTAACCATGCACTATTTTGGGAACTGTTAAGTCCAAATGGCGGCGGCGAGCCAACAGGTGAGTTAGCTGATGCAATTAACAGCAAATTTGGAAGCCTTGAATCATTTAAAGAAGAGTTTGCCAAAGCTGGAGCAACTCGCTTCGGATCTGGTTGGGCTTGGTTAATTGTTGATAATGGTGAACTTGCTGTAACAAGCACACCAAACCAAGATTCACCAGTAATGGAAGGCAAAACTCCAATTTTAGGTTTAGATGTTTGGGAGCATGCTTATTACTTAAACTATCAAAATAGACGTCCTGACTACATTGCAGCATTTTGGAATGTAGTAAATTGGGATGAAGTAGCTAAGCGTTACGCTGCTGCAAAATAAATGATTGTGAAGCCCGTTAGACGAATTTGTTTAACGGGCTTCTATTTTTGTTAGAAAATGCACTGTGATTTTGTTGAATATTTTGAAAATCGTATAAGGCTCTCCTCTTAAGGCAAACTACAATTGAGGTGGTTAAAGGAGAGTCGGTCTATGAGTTTATTTAATAAATTAATTGGAAATGTAGAGGTTAATCGAGATTTAAAGCTATTATTATTTATTGGTGGTCTTTATGCGTTAAGTATTGCCTTGTCAAATACATTTGTAAATGTTTACTTGTGGAAACAATCTGGACAATTTACAGATATTGCCCTTTACAATTTAGCAGCTGTCATTATGCAGCCAATTACATTTATATTAGCAGGAAGATGGGCAAAGAAAATTGATCGTGTCATTGTCTTGCGTCTGGGTGTTTCTTTTTTATCGATTTTCTTTTTTACGGTATTGTTTCTTGGTGAACATGCCAGTAAGTATTTATTGCTGTTAGGCGGGTTATTAGGCATTGGTTTTGGTTTTTATTGGTTAGCCTTTAATGTACTTACATTTGAAATTACTGAACCTGACACAAGGGATTTCTTTAATGGATTTTTAGGGTTGCTTACCTCATTTGCCGGAATGATCGGTCCTATATTAGCGGGTTGGTTAATCACACAAATGGAGAAATTTACTGGTTACAAATTTATCTTTGGTATATCGCTGGGACTATTTGTTGGTGCAGTCATCTTAAGCTTCTTTTTACAAAGGCGGCCTGCAACCGGTGGTTTCTCATTTTTGAAAATCCTTTCCGAAAGAAAGAGAAACTCCGACTGGAAACATGTACTACATGCTCATTTCTTTCAAGGATTGAGAGAAGGAAGCTTCGTCTTTGTCATTGTAGTATGGGTTTATATTGCCACAAATAGTGAGCTAGCCATTGGTACATACGGACTCGTATCATCAGCAGTTGCTTTTGTCAGTTATTTTTTAGCGACGAGACTAATAAAGCCTCATTTTCGAAAAAAAGCAATATTATTAGGAGCATCCATTTTATATGCAGCGATCTTTCTCATTATTTTCGACTTAACTTTTACGCGATTACTATTATATGGGGTCGTCATTCAAATTGCCTATCCAATGTTACTTGTTCCTTATATTTCATTAACTTACGATGTAATTGGAAAGGGATGGAAGGCAGCGGAAATGCGTGTTGAATACATTGTTGTTCGGGAGCTGTTCCTTAATGCCGGCCGTATTACGTCCATTCTTCTTTTTTTATTAGCAGTCACGATGTTTAATGAAGAACAAGGTATTCCTTATCTTTTGCTTGTCATTGGTGCCGGACACTTACTTCTTTATATGTCAATTCGCCAAGTAAATGTTGAATTAAATAAGGGTGGAAAAAAATATGCCTTTGCAAGGCAGAAGCTTGGAGAAGGGGACAGTGGTGGCAGGTTGTAACAGGGTTGCTTACGATCCAATTTATTTTTGACTAGCTGATAATCTATGGTATAATAAGCGTATAAAAAAGTTAAGCAAGCCTGCCATGTTGGTTGACTTCTCTATGTTTCGAACCTTGAATTTAAAAAGGGAGTTCTAGATTAAAGGATGGACAACATGCCTTTTAGAGGAAGTTGGAAATGCTTTTGCGAACACCCACCTACGAGAGTAGGTTCATGAAACAATGAAGAAAACGGCATATGCGGGTTACAATTTAGACACCTAATGGCTAGGTGTCTATTCTACTTTTTAGCCATAAAATTGCTAAGTCCAAAGGGAAGGGTTACGAAGAATGGAAAGTAAAAAGAAAAAAAACCATATTCCTGTTAGGTTGAATGTTCTTTTTTTTGTTGTCTTTATTTTATTTTCAGCAATTATCTTACGGCTTGGTGTTGTGCAAATTGTTCAAGGTGAGGAATATCAGCGTGAAATGGAACGGACTGTTAATGTGACAGCCCGTATTGATGCACCGAGAGGAATAATGCTTGACCGAAATGGACATGTAGTTGTTGATAATGATCTTGTTTTTTCGATTACTTATACCCAGCATCCAGGGACAACACAACAAGAGAAATTAGAAATTGCTGAGAGACTCGAGAAGTTAATAGAAGTGGATACATCAAAGATCACAGAACGGGATCTGAAGGATTATTGGATTATAACACGTGAAGAGGAAGCCTTAGCAAAAGTAAGTACTGCTGAACGAAGACAAATTAATGATCCAATGGCTGAATACCGCCTCACGTTAGACCGAATAACTGAAGAAGAACTATCTGAAATAACTGAAGAGGAGTTAAGAGTACTTGCTATAAAAAGGGAGTTTGACAGAGGGTATGCCCTTTCACCCCAACGTGTAAAAGTAGGCGTAACCTATGAAGAAGCTTCGAGGGTAATTGAGCATCTGGCTGAATTACCAGGAATCGATATTTTAAGGGATTCACAGCGTAAGCACCCTTTTGGTGATACATTTAAGAGCTTCTTTGGAAATACGGGTCAAATTCCTCGAGATAGCATTGATTACTATTTAACACGAGGGTATGATCGTTCGGATATCGTAGGAACAAGTTTTTTAGAATTTCAATATGAGGATGTCCTTAGAGGACAAAAAGCAGAAGTTGTCAATATAACCGATAGTCGTGGCAGAATTATGGATGCACCAGTTGAAACGAAAGGTCAGCGCGGGAAAGATCTTGTTTTAACAATCGACATTGAACTGCAACAACGAATTGAACAAATCATTAAAGAAGAAGTTGAAAAGTCCCGTGGTGCGTTCCTCGGTGATCAAACTGCTTATGTTGTACTTATGGACCCTAACACTGGTGAGGTTCTTTCGTTAGCAGGTTACAATGATCATTTGGGTACTGTTTTAAAATCATTTGAGATGGGCTCTACTGTTAAGGGTGCAACAGTTCTTACAGGATTTCAAACAGGAGTAATTGCACCCAATAGTTATATAAGGGATCAGCCAATTACAATCGCAGGATTAACGAAAAAATCCCATACGACAATGGGGAATATTAATGACTTAACTGCATTAGAATGGTCTTCTAACGTTTATATGTTTGAAATTGCGATGAGAATTGGTAATTATAGTTATAGTCAAAAAAGAGGCTTCGCAAATCCTGAAGAAGCATTTTCAACAATGCGTTATTATTTTAATCAGTTTGGTTTAGGTGTACGTACTGGAATTGATTTGCCATCGGAAGCAACTGGTTATAACGGTGGCGTTGCAAGACTAGGTAACTTAATGGACTTAGGGATTGGTCAGTTTGATACGTATACACCTTTACAATTAACACAGTACATCTCAACGATTGCAAATGGCGGATATCGTATTCAGCCAAAGCTTGTAAGAGAAATTCGGGAGCCAAGTACGATAGAAGGTGAGCTAGGAAGGGTAATTCATCAGTCAACACCTACTGTATTAAATAGAATTGATATGAGTGATGAACATATTGCCCGCGTTCAAGAAGGGTTTCGAAGAGTTATGCACGGTTCAAGAGGAACTGCAAGAAGTTACTTTGCAAACCGTCCTTATCGGGCAGCAGGGAAAACAGGTACAGCACAGGTATATGTAAATGGAAAGCGTGGTAATAATCAAATTCTAGGTGCTTATGCTCCATATGATAAGCCAGAAGTAGCGATGTCTGTTATCGTTCCTGGTGTAAGGATAGAGCGCGGTGGAATTGCCAATACCATTGGTCAGAGAGTAATGGATGAATATTTTAAATTAAAAGAATCACGCAATGGACCGAATGAAGCGGAGTAGTTATTCATATTTTTTTGAAAAGGAAACAAGCCCGGATTAATTATTCCGGGCTTGTTTCTATTTATATTTATATTTAGATTTACGTAATGCGGTCTGCAATTTCTGAGAATGACATATCGCTTGTAAATGTATAATCACCAGGTTTGATCGCTTGGGTTAACTTGTTTTTTTCAAGATATCGTTGAAAGTCACTTCGACTCTCTATTATTTGTGCTTTTTCTAAGTAGGATGCTACTTGTCCCGAACTCATTCCAGGCGAAATATTAAGAAATACTTGATATATAATTTCCTTTTGATTAGCTTCATCATTTGCTGCATTTGTCTCTTGTTCTTGGATGGATTGTAAAAGTGTATTATACTCTTCTTCCGTAATTGCCACTAAATGTTGTTCCTCTAAGTAATTGGATAGCAAATCATTCAAATCATCAGTTGCTTCTGGTGAGTGCACCGCTTCTGTTTCTGAAACCGTCTCTACATCATCACTGTGAAAGTAATACATATAGGCCATAACCGAAGTAGCCACAAAGAGCCCTCCAGCAAAGCCGCGTAATCCTACTTTACTCATTGAAGTGCTCCTTTCGTTGACCATTTCTAATATAATCAGTAATTACTTCTTCGACAGCTTCTGAAGCAATAGATGTAATTTCAGCTATTTCCCGTAGAGCATACCCATTTTCATAAAGATCAATGATTTTTTGCTGACTATTTTGCTGAATACCGGGAGTTTCAAAATATTTTTCATCACTGCCTATGAGAATTTCCTCTTCCAAAACTTTTATTTTCTTTTTTAATTGATAAATTTCTTGCATTAATGTAATTGAAAAATTCTCGATTTGTCTTTCTACTTCTTTATTTTGTTCCTTTCTAAAAAAAGAAAGGAGAAAAAGAACACATGAGCTAGCGAATAAAATAAGCAGTATAGTTTCCATATTCTCCTCCAAATTCTAATATGTCATAGAATGGACATAATTTTGAGTCTAACGAAATCTCAATGTTGAGGTTTTGTAAAAAAAAGTCGAAATTCATTATATCATTCTTTCTATTTTAGCACTATTTTTGTCATTAAAATAAGAATCTTTGTCATTTCTTTTTTAGACTGGAAATATAAAGCGTTTTCAAAAAAAAGTTATCATCATTCTAGAGTGTCGTATCAAAAGAGCGACAAAACAAGACAAATTAGGGTTCTTGTAGGAACGAATTCTCAAAGGTAAGATAAAATTATATTCTAAATAGTCATATAAATATGACTTCAGTCAAATTGTATCATTTAGAAGGAGTAGGTTTTGAATGCCAAGTGAATTAGTGATTGGAAACGGAAAGCTGTTAGTGAATATAGATGAAGATTTACAAATTCGTGATATCTATTTTCCTTTTGTCGGTCAACAAAATCATGTTCAAGGTCATGCAAACCGAATTGGTATATGGATTGATGGTGCCTTCTCGTGGTTAAGCTGCGACAAAGGGTGGAAGATAAATACAAATTACCATCGTGACTCTCTCGTTACGAAAAGTAAAGCAGTTTCAACACTTTTACAAGTGGCACTTATTGTAGAAGAAGCTGTTCATCAACAGGAAATGCTGTTAGTTAGAAAAGTAAAAGTTGAAAATTTATCAAATAAAAACAGAGAAATACGTCTGTTTTTTCATCAGGATTTAACGCTTTATGAAAATGAAGTTGGTGATACTGCATTTTTTGCGCCGAAGGAAAATGTAATGATTCATTATAAAAGGAACCGATATTTTTTATTCAATGGACAGTTGGATAATAAAGGAATTTGCCATTATACTACCGGTGTGAAAAGTTATCATCAAATGTCTGAAGGGACATGGAGAGATGCGGAAGATGGTCAGCTTCAATTTAATCCTATTTCACAAGGGTCTGTTGATAGTACGTTTTCACTTGAAACGGAACTGCAACCAAATCAACAGAAAAGTGCTTACTTTTGGATGGCTGTTGGACGAAACATGCAGGAAGTTCAGAAGATTAATCAGTATGTATTAAATGAAACACCCGATTATACAATTGAAGCAGTGAATGCGTTTTGGCGGCATTGGGTAAATAAATCTCCCTTACCGAAATCAAACTTATCTGATGAGATTATGAACATGTACAAACGAAGTCTTTTAACAGTTCGGACGCAAACGAATGTCAATGGTTATATTATTTCAGCAAATGATTCTGATATTCTTCAAATTAATCATGATACATATGGATACATGTGGCCGAGAGACGGTGCTCTAGTCGCTGTTGCAATGACAAAAGCAGGTTATCAAGGGATGGTTCGGAATTTTTATCGCCGCTGTAGCGAGGTATTGTCTAAAGAAGGTTTTTTGCATCATAAATTTAATCCTGACACAAGTTTACACCCATATGTCAACAGAAAGGGAAATGAGCAGTTACCGATTCAGGAGGATGAAACAGCCTTAGTATTATGGGCGTTATGGCAGGATTATCTAGAAACTGGGGATATTGAGTTTGCACAGACGCTTTATCGTTCATTAATAAAACCTAGTGCACAATTTCTTATTAATTATATTGATGACGAATTACAACTTCCTTTACCATCCTATGATTTGTGGGAAGAACGACGTGGAGTTTTTACATTCACTTGCAGTGCTGTTTACGGTGG
Organism: Anaerobacillus sp. MEB173; assembly: GCF_052119505.1. NCBI lineage: Bacteria > Bacillati > Bacillota > Bacilli > Caryophanales > Bacillaceae > Anaerobacillus > Anaerobacillus sp. MEB173. The sequence goes on along the minus strand of NZ_JBJMAU010000002.1, from coordinate 191,775 downwards.
TTTAATGGCAGCGCGGTATTTTGCGGCTTTATTCGGTGAAGATGAATTGTCACATCAATTTCAGTATAGTGCAGAGCAAATAAGAGAAGGAATGGAAGAGCATTTATATGATCAAGAATTAGGCCGTTTTGTCAGAGGAATCTATCAAGATGAGCATACCGGTGAATTAAAGAAAGATTATACAGTGGAAAGTAGTTTATATGGACTGTTCGCTTTTTCCGTATACGGGGCTGATGATGAAAAAGTAGTTCGGACGATGGAAACGATCGAAAAAGAACTATCAGTGAAAACTGAAGTTGGCGGAATTGCTCGGTATATGAATGATTCATATTTCAAGCAAACAAATAACGATAGTAAGGTTCCTGGAAATCCATGGATTATTTCAACACTTTGGTTTACAAAATGGAAAATTTTAAAGGCGAATCATCTTGCAGAATTAGAATCAGCTCATGAGACATTGAAGTGGGTTGTTAAATGTGCTCTAAGAAGTGGTTTATTACCAGAACAATTGCATCCGTATAATGGTAAATCGTTATCTGATGCTCCATTAACATGGTCTCATGCAACCTTTATCGATGTTGTTAGAGATTATTTAGATACTTATGATAAACTTTCCTCTTAATAAACCTTGATTGTTGGATTTATTTTTGCTATTATTTAAAAGTATGATCGAAGTTTAGAGTGTTTGGAGGGAGAATCAGATGCGCGTAAACATCACATTAGCTTGTACTGAAACTGGTGACCGTAACTATATTACAACTAAAAATAAACGTACTAATCCAGAGCGTCTTGAGCTTAAAAAATATAGCCCAAGATTAAAAAAACATACTTTACATCGCGAAACAAAATAAGCAGAGGGGATTTATTCCTCTGCTTATTTTTTTGGTTCAGTTATTGTTTGATGTTGATTTTTGGCTCGTTCGTGTGAATCACTAAATTCACACGCCTTTCAGGTACTGAAAGGATTGGAGGTTAGAATGAACTTGGAAAAGAGAATGCATTCTCTTTTCCAAGTTCATTCTAACCTCCAATAAAACGAGCCAAAAATCAACATCAAACAATAACACAGCTATTTTTTTAGAATAAGCTATGTTATATAAGTAAGGATGTGAAAATGTGATTGAAAAACAAGAATTACGTTCAAATATGAAAGAAAGATTAGCGTTATTGAGTGATGATACATATGAAATTTACTCTGAATTAATTAGGAATAAACTGATAAATCAGCCCGCATGGAAAAAGGCTGAAACAATTGGTATGACGATATCCAGAGGAAGAGAAGTTGAAACAAAAAAAATTATTGAGGCTGGTTGGTTAGATGGAAAAAAAATCGCTGTTCCTAAATGTCTTCCAAGAACGAGAGAAATGGACTTTCGGCTCATTACTTCCTTTCATCAAATAGAAGATAGCTACTTTGGTTTGCAGGAGCCGATCATTGATTCAACTGAGCAAATTGCCCATACTGATCTTGATTTGTTGCTTGTTCCTGGCTTGATATTTGATCTTGAGGGCTATCGTACAGGATTTGGTGGAGGATACTACGATCGATATTTAACAAAATATAATGGACCAACGCTTTCTATTGCTTTTCATTTTCAAGTCATTGACAAGGTTCCAAGAGAGTCGTTCGATAAGCCGGTCGACATGATTATTACTGATCAGCGTATTTTTGAGATGAAATGATGCTTTACTTTGGGGTTGTATTGCTTGCAATTATTGCATATAAACGACGATCACTGACAGTATCAGGTGCTTTAGGGGCATGTATAGTTGGTAGTGCAATTGCCCTTGGATTAGGTCTCAATGGCCTACTTTTAATAGGAACTTTCTTTCTTACCTCAACGTATTGGAGTTCATATAAGAAGAAGCAAAAAGAAACCATTGGGAATATTATAGAAAAAGGTGATGAACGAGATATTATTCAAGTGCTGGCTAATGGTGGCATACCAGCAGTTATTGCTCTTGGCTATTATTTCCTCTCCACCCCGCCTTTGATTGCTGCTTTTGTCGGCTCTTTAGCTGCAGCTACAGCAGATACGTGGGCATCAGAAATTGGTGTGTTAAGTAAGAAGAAACCGTTTCATATCATTCGTTTTCAAACAGTGGAGCGGGGTATATCGGGAGCAGTATCTCTCTTAGGTATGGGGGCCGCATTGATAGGTGCCGGTGTCATTAGTTCGCTCGGTACATGGTTATGGTGGGGTGCAGGTGAAGGTTTTCTAGTTCTTGTATTCCTTTTTACAATCGCTGGTTTTCTTGGGAACATCGTTGATACAATCCTTGGCGGTACTTTACAAGTGTCTTATGTTTGTTCAGTATGTTCAGCTGAGACGGAACGAAAATTTCACTGTAATAAAAAGACGGTGCAATTTAAAGGGAAGTCGTATATGAATAATGATCAAGTAAATGTATTATGTAGTTTTACCGGGGCACTTATTGGTTTGATTTCTTTTTTGGTGATTGGGGGCAGATAGGAAATGAACAAAACAACATTTGTAGCAGGGCTGCTCGCTGGTGGTGAATCACGTCGTTTTGGGAAACCAAAGGCTTTTGTAGAATTTGAAGGCAAAACATTCTATGACAGAGCAGTTGAAGCGGTATTTCCTTATGTTACAACCATTATTATTGTTAGTCATCCAACATTAAGAGAACGTTTCTGTGCAAATGAAACGGTAGAAGTCATTGAAGATCGCAATGATATCAAAGGAAAAGGTCCACTTGCGGGAATTGCTTCTGTTATGGATGCCTATTCCTCCAAATGGTATATCATTCTTCCTTGTGATATGCCACTTATTGATTCACAAATTATAAACATCTTAACATCAATTGCCAAAACAGATAATCAGTATGATGCAATTGTCCCTAAGGTAGATGGTAAAATCCAGCCGTTAGTTGGGATTTACCATCAGCGCTGTAAGGATTATATTGAAAAAATGCTAAGAAATAACATACATAAGGTATCAGATTTATTGGATGAGCTGCATGTTTGTTATGTTGAAAAAGAGGATTTATCAAAAAGATCTGAGCGTTTTAATAACATTAATACAATTGAAGACTATAGGAAACTACAGTCTTTATGGAGGAATACAAATGGATAAACAGTTTGAACGCTATTCAAGGCAGATGTTATTTAGTCCAATCGGCAAAGAAGGTCAACAGCAACTCGCTCACAAAAAGGTGTTAATCGTTGGAATGGGAGCGCTTGGAACAGTATTAGCGAATCATCTTGTTCGAGCTGGGATTGGCCATGTTCGTTTTGTGGACCGTGATTATGTAGAAAAAAGTAATTTGCAACGGCAAATGCTTTTTGATGAAGAGGATGTTATTGCTTCTCACCCAAAGGCTGTTGCTGCCGAGCAAAAACTAAGAAAAATTAATTCAGATGTTACAGTTGAAGGAATTGTTGCAGATGTTACAGTTCAAAACATTGAAAAGTTAATCGATGGTGTTGATTTAGTGCTGGATGGAACTGACAATTTTCAAACACGTTTTTTAATTAATGATGCGTGCTATAAATTTGGCATTCCTTTTGTCTACGGTGGAGCCGTCAGTTCTCGGGGAATGTCGGCTATTTTTATACCGGGTAAGACGCCATGTTTACGATGTTTTATTGGAGGCGGTGACACGAGCGGGCAAACATGTGATACGATCGGTGTCATTTCACCAGTCGTTGACATTGTCGCTTCTTTTCAAGTGGTAGAAGCACTTAAATTTTTAGTTGGTGATCAATCAGCACAGAGGACAAGCCTTTTAACCTTTGATGTTTGGAAGCATCATATGTATGAAATGAAATTTTCTGCACCAAAACAAGACTGCCCGACATGTCAAAGAAAAGAATATCCAGCACTTACTGCACAGGCTGAAGACCAGATTACCTCCTTATGTGGAAGAGAAACCGTTCAAATACAAATAGGAGAAACACTTGACTTAGAGTTGTGGGCAGAACGTCTTAAGGTGGTTGCTCAAGTAACGAAGACACCTTTTTTAATTCGTGCTGAACTACCCGAAGGAGAACGGTTAGTGTTATTCCCAGATGGTAGAACACTTGTCCAAGGGACAGAAGATGTGACGAGAGCGAAAACTCTGTATGCAAGATATATAGGTTTATAAGCGGGGACGCATCAGGTTAAAAAAAATCACCAGTGAAGATAGCTGGTGATTTTTTTTATGCAGAACAAATTTTCGGAATTAATCCACTTTTTTGCTATATTCGAAAAATAAATTGACGTTTATTTAGAAGTAGCTTATGATCAGAATAGGTTATTTTACTTAAACGCACAAAAGCATAAAAGCGAAAAAGAGTTATTTTAGTAGAGAAAATAGTGAGTAGAGAGAAAAGCAGAGAAAAATAAGGGGTACAATTGATGAAAAAAAAACCAAGCCTAGTCACGGCACTAATTATTTTACTCGGAATCTTGACGATCATAACGTATAGTATTTTTATATTACAAACTGAGCCGCATATTCCGTTAGTGATCTGTATTGTATTATTGGCGATCATTGCGATGGTCATTTACGGTCATAGATGGGATGATGTTGAAAAGGGGCTAATAAGTGGAATTAAGATAGGACTTAAACCGATATTAATCTTAGCTCTAGTAGGAATGGTTATCGCCGTCTGGATGATGAGTGGTACAGTTCCGACATTATTGCATATCGGGTTTACCGTAATTTCACCAGAATGGTTCGCACTTAGTGCTCTATTTATATGTATTCTCGTATCGAGCTTCACTGGAAGTTCGTTCACAACAATTGGAACTGTAGGTGTAGCTTTAATGGGGATCGGAGTAGGGCTCGGTATCCACCCTGGGTTAGCTGCGGGAGCAATCATTTCCGGGGCTTGTTTCGGTGATAAAATGTCGCCGTTATCAGATACAACAAACTTTGCACCAGGTATCGTTAATGTTGATTTATTTTCCCATATACGTCATTTGTTATGGACGACAATACCGAGTTTAATTGTAACAGTTATTTTGTTTAGTTTTCTTGGGAGAAAGAATGGAGAAACAGTTGCTCTTACAGATATTGAACAGGCAAAGCTAGCGTTAACGACTAACTTTGAGCTAAGCTGGTTAACATTACTCTCCCCATTGCTTGTTTTTATTTTTGCCATAAATCGCAGACCGACAATTCCCGTTTTGGTGATTGGTATCGTCTCGGGGATTATCACAGCCCTCATGATCCAAACAAATATTACAATGATCGATTGGTTAACCGTTCTCCAACGCGGTTTTTCAATTGAGACTGGTAATGATGTAGTCGATGGAATTGTAAACCGTGGTGGGTTGCAATCAATGATGTGGTCTATATCACTGATCATGATTGCCCTTGGTCTAGGGGGAGTAATTCAAGCAATTGGAATTATTGATGCTTTTATTGATGGTCTGAAACATCGATTGAACCACCGTGGGCATCTAATTGCTTCAACGGCTGGAACATCAATTGGAGTAAATGTATTAACAGGAGAACAATATTTATCTATTTTACTTCCTGGACAGAACTTTAAACCATTTTATGAAAAGATGAACCTTCACCCGAAGAACCTTTCAAGAACAGTTGAGGATGCCGGTACATTAGTCAATCCATTAATTCCGTGGGGGGTAAGTGGTGCCTTTTTTTACAGTACATTGGGAGTTCCGGTTATCGACTATGCTCCGTATGCCTTTTTCTTGTTGTTATCACCATTGTTTACTATTTTATTTGGATACCTAGGAATTGGAATTGCGATATTAAAAAGGGATGGATAAAATCAGCATAATTATGAAAAATAAAAGCGAGGGAGGAATGTAAAATGTTAAGTCGTTTAATCTCGCTTTTTACATTAGTCGTAACAGTTACAATGGTTTATCGCTACCGTTATCGAATGATGAATCTTCTCTTAGGTACAAGATGGATTCGGAGTTTATTAATTTCTGGAACAATGCAAATCCCAGGATTACGTGAGCGATTAATGAGTAGAATGGTACCCTTTTAATACAACATGATAAAGCAATGAATGGTTCTGGTATTGCATGTACCGGAACCTTTTTACTTCTATGCCTATGTCATACATAGAAAAAATAGGAAGAACTGATATAATAGGATGTAAAAGATGAGGTGGGCAGATGCGTTGGAACTGTGTCTTTTTTGATTTAGATAATACGTTGTTTAGTCATGAAGAAGCGTTTGAAAAAGCAATTCATTATTGCTTTCATAAATTTCGAAATAAATGGAATCGAGAGGTGGCAGCAGACGATTGGTTTCCAGTCTTTAAAAAATATAGCGATATGTATTGGGATTTATTTGAAAAAAAAGAGTTGAGCGCTTTAGAATATCGCCGTCTACGTTATCAGGCTACTTTAAAAGACTTCGCAATTATAAGCTCTGCAGAGGAAGCAGATGAGTTTCATCGTTTATATTATGATGTGGTCGATGATTTCAGTGAGCCTTACCCGGGTTTAGTTGATCTATTGACGGCTTTAACGAATGTTCAAATTCCGATTGGCATTATTACAAACGGAACGGTGGATACACAGTATAACAAAATTGAAAAATTAGGGATTCAATCATTCTTTTCACCAAACTGTATTTTTATCTCTGAAGAGTTTCAGGTTGCTAAGCCAAGCAGGGAAATTTTTGATTTAGCATTGAAGACAATCTGTAATAATGACAATATAAAACCACTTTTTGTAGGAGATTCATGGGAGCATGATATCATTGGGGCGATAAATGCTGGATGGGATGCAATCTATTTGAATACTAGAAATAAAGAACCAAACTCTCAACATCGACCTGTTGCAAAATGTCGGTCATTAAAAGAAGTGGCTGAGGTTTTATATAAAGAAAACCGGTTGAAAGGGTGAGGGACATGGATGTATTGCAACAAGATGTTCAGTTTTGGCACCTCGTCCATCATCTTGTAATTCAAGAAAAATTTCGAGTTATAGAAATTAGTCCAAGTCAGCGCGAAGTGTGGTTAGAGCAGGAAGGGAAACGAAATGGTGCTGTACTTCGATTGATAAGAACAGATATTGATTGGAGTAATTGGTTACGAACTGATATTGAAAAAGTAAAAGGAAAATGCGATCTGTTACGAAGACAAATGGGGAGACGGTCTGCCATTTGTTATAATATTTATATTTCAACATACGCTCCTGTTGATTCTTGGGAACATCTTGTTGATGAACCGGTTTATACAGGAAAGAAAAATCAGACAGTAATACATACCATGTTAATGGATCATGAACAGATTTCTCCTTTAATGGAGAAGCTTTTTCATTCTTTATCCCTTCCGTTACCTTCATCTCAACCATCAATAGAAGGTATGATGGATGAGCAATATGAGCTTTCTTTGAAAAATCAAGTTATCACTGAAGCAGAAACAAGATTAAAAGAGGAAAAACAGCTCTTTACGTATGGAAAGCCTTTATTTACGTCGATATTAATGGGAATTATTTTCTTTATGTTTCTACTGCTCGAATATGTCGGAAGCAGTACAAGTACACTAACTTTAATTGAATTTGGAGCTAAATATAATCCGCTTATAATAGAAGGTGAATGGTGGAGACTATTTACAGCAATGTTTCTGCATATTGGCGTTCTTCATCTGATTATGAATTCGCTTGCCCTTTTTTATTTAGGAAGTATCGTTGAACGAATATACGGAACATCCCGCTTTATTATTATTTATTTTGTAGCAGGATTGTTTGGTTCGATTGCTAGTTTTGTGTTTAATACAAACATAGCTGCAGGAGCATCTGGAGCCATTTTTGGCTGTTTTGGAGCCCTTCTTTATTTTGGTGTGATTCACCGAACATTATTTTTCCGTACAATGGGTATGAGTGTTATTTTCATTTTAATGCTTAACTTAACGTTAGGCTTTACGATTCCAATGATTGATAACGGTGCTCATATTGGAGGGTTAATCGGAGGTTTTTTTGCCTCGAGCTTTGTCCATTTGCCATTGCATAGGAAACGCCTTCGACAAATCGTCTTCTTTCTCTTAACAATGATCATTATGGTCACATTATTTATATATGGCTATACAAATGATCAGAGTAAGGGATCATTAGCAAATGTGCAAGTTGCTCAGGAAATGTTAATGCGGGTCGATCAAGAGGACCTTAACAATGACGACATTCACCGAGCATATCGCTTACTTTTGGATGCTGTTGATCATGGTGTTGATCTCCCAGAGAGTTATTTTCTGCTTGCATATGCAGAAGCACAACTTGGGTTGTTTGAAGACGCTAAAGATCATTTGCAAATTACAATTGAAAAACGGCCTTCATTTCATGAGGCTTATTATAACTTAGCTTTGATTTATGTTGAATTTCATCAATTAGAGGAGGCCCTAGCATCTGTTGAACGGGCCATCCAAATTGAAAATGATGATTTATATGAGACGCTTCGTACAAGAATTCTAGAAAATCTAGAATGAAAGGTTTCGTAAAATTTGAACCTTCTCACCGTCAATAGTTTGAAATAGAACGATAAAGTGACTGCCGGTATGATGAATGAGTATGAGGGGGATTGAGCTGCCAATGGGACTAATTGTTGTCCCATTATTTTTTTTGACTCCTAAAAAGTAATCTTTATATAGTGACTCCCATAGTGCGCCAATGATGATTGTACTCTGTTCATGATTCAAGTTCATGAGAGGCTCATCGTTATGTTGGTGCAATTGAGTTAATGGGATAAGTTCATATTTGTCAGTCGGTATATTATAAAAAGTAAGTAATTGTTGCCATATGTGCTGAAGCTGTTGATTTAATATATTGTCAAGTAGCTTCTTCCCCTCGATATCCTGACTGTTTTTTGGTTGACGAAATGATTGCAAAGGACTCAAAGGCGAATCAATAATATAAATTTCGTCGTAACTCATTTGTTGTCTGCTCTTAATTAGATCGTCTGGATAATGGTTTTCAGAGTGGTGGAAGCTAATGGCCTCGAAATGCCCGCTATCTTCACCTTTAATTTCTTTTTTGTTATAAAGAGATTCACTATTCTCTTCCCAAGAACTCATTGTATCCCTTAGACGGCCATCCTCAAAGAGTAAGGAAATATCATGTCGTAAATAGGTTAGTTGATCGAGCGAGGAGGATAATTCCCATTTTAATGTATATTCATCTTCATCGTCTAAGTGAAGAAGTGATAATGTTGTTATTGCTGTTAAATAAGAGACATCTTCATCAACCGGAAAAGAGATTAATGTTTCCCTAAGTGCTGTAGGTTTGTTTATATATAAACTGCCGATTAATCCAATAAAAATTCCTAATAAAAATAGTAAAACGATTATAGTTTTTTTCATATTCTCCCCCCTCGTACTAGGACAGCTTCTTTTTGAACTGTATGAGAATAAGTAAAAAAATATAACGGGTATATTAGTTAAAAGTTGAAAGTTAAAAGCTGAAAGCGCACTTTTGGCAGTGATGGTATGTTTATGAAGCGACATACATGTTCTATCGATTATTAAGCATAATAAAACGTGACTAAAAAAAGTATGAGGTAGGACGTCCATTGCTGAAACAAAGGAGGCGGATTCATGGGAGAATCAAAAATCCAAAAACCTGTATCAAGCGTCTATCATGAAAATACAAAATATCTTGATCAGGAACTGGCCGTAGATAAAAGTTTTGATTTAATAAAAATTGAATTTGAATATGCCAATCGTAATATGGCTTTATATTTGGTCGATGGATTTGCAAAAGATGAATCATTAACTCAAATTCAAAGAGAATTATTAGTTCTAAGAGAAGAAGATTTAGAGGCGGACGCCTTAAAAAAATTAATCAAGACAAAAATTCCATATATTGAGCTTGATACAGCTGACGATTTAGAAGTGGTTGTTGACCAAGTATTAGCGGGCCCTTGTGCTTTGGTTGTTGATGGAATTGACAAAGTGATTCTTATGGACACTAGAACATATCCAGTACGAGGACCTGAGGAGCCTGATACAGAACAGGTTATTCGAGGCTCAAAGGATGGCTTTGTTGAAACGATCGTTATGAATACCGCTCTTATTCGACGCAGGGTGCGTGATCGCTCATTTCGAGTGGAATATATGACCGTTGGGAGAAGATCAAAGTCAGATTTAAGCTTGCTTTATTTAGAAGATATTGCAGATCCAACCGTAGTGAACAAAATCAAACAGGCGATCGAAAAAATTGATACAGACGGGTTACCAATGGCAGATAAAACCATTGAAGAGTTTGTCTTCGGGCAACATTGGAATCCTTATCCCCTCGTTCGATATACAGAGAGACCGGATGTAGCAGCTTCTCATTTATTTGAAGGGCATGTCATTATTGTTGTTGACGGTTCACCAAGTGTTATGATTGCACCAACATCATTTTGGCATCATTTACAGCATGCTGAGGAATATCGTCAAAAACCTATTGTGGGGGCTGGACTTCGCTTTGTACGTTTTGTCGCTGTGTTTGTATCGATTTTTCTAATGCCATTATGGTATTTACTTGCTACGAATGAGGCATTATTACCTGAGCAAATTTCCTATATAGGAACCGATGACCCTGGAGCGATTCCACTGCTTGCCCAATTCTTAATTGCAGAAGTAGGGATTGAGATGCTAAGAATGGCGGCCATTCATACACCTTCAGCTCTAGCGACGGCATTAGGGTTGGTTGCGGCGATTTTAATTGGGGAGGTTGCCATTGAAGTAGGATGGTTTACTCATGAGGTTATTTTATATATTGCCATTGCAGCAGTCGGTTCATTTGCCACACCTAGTTATGAGATGAGCTTAGCGAATCGTACAGTCAGGGTAGGGTTACTTATTTTAACGGGTGTATTTAATGTTGCTGGTTATGTTATTGGATCATTACTGTGGCTGTTATTATTAGTAAGTATGAAAGCGATAAATACTCCATATTTCTGGCCGTTCTTACCTTTTTCTTACAGAGGATTTCGAGATATCTTGATCAGATCGCCAATTCCGTTAAAAAATCGTCGGCCAAGCGCTATTCATCCAAAAGACACGACGAGATAATGAGTAAAAAGTTAAAAGTGCAAGAAAAAAAGCCATCTCTGGCTTTTTTTCTTACTACTCTAATTCGTAGAGGTCATCTTTGATGAATATTTCTTGGGTGGAGTCCAGGGCTTTTGTGCTTGCTAATACAAGGCCAATTGGTGTTTCGCTGTCAACAGTGACGATAGTGAATGGGATCTTGTTTTTATTCGCTTCCTGTATGTAATCGGCATACATTGAGTAAGGAAGCTCTCCATTAAGCAGTAATTGAACATCACTGTTTGTTTTCATAATCGAGATGGCTTCATTATACATTTTTTTATGTGCAACTTGTCTTTTAGTTAATGCAAGATAGATCCGTTCTTCGATAGTATTCAGATACATTCTCCGCTCATCAGGTTTTATTTCCGGCGTACCATAGATACCGTGTTTTAATGTTTCTTCGATTTTATTCTGACTCAAGTCACTCACCCTATCTTATCAAAAAGTAATTAATACGTATTTCTAGTCCTTAATATAAACAACCCTTCATAAAGTATTACAAAGATTATCCTTATTGATGCTCTTTTTGAAACTGGGGGGATATAGATTGACATTTGTTTTGTTCATTTTATTTATCATAGGATTAGGGTTTGGCATAGGTGGAATGTTAATATCTAGACGAACTGTTCCGCAAGTTTATATTTTACTATCAATTGCGATCCTATTTTTGTTTCTCGGTTATATCGGCATATTACTAGGGAACTTTATGTTTTCATGGCTGGCAAACAGCATTCTTCATATCATGATTGGAATCTTTTTGATTTTATTTGTTATATTTTTACTGCTTCAATTTCATCCGGTTTTGGGGTTTTTCCACGGGAATGGAAAATTACAGTGGGTGATTTTGTTTTTATTATTTTTATTAGTAGGGATGGATTTTTCGAAACTAGAACTCTCTAATTGGTTTATTATTATCATCGGCCTTCTATTTCTAATTGCAATGATGTTAGGGGCAAATATGATTTATCGGTTAGTTAGTCAAATGCGCAGCCATTCAAATGTCATTTTTCTTCCTGCACTATTTTTAATTTTTCTAGGCATTCTTAAATTATTATAATAGAATGATGATAAAGTACACAAAGAAAGTAAAGGTAAATTTATCAATTAGGTGAGATGAATGCAAACATTTTATGATGTTCAACAGCTTTTAAAACAATTTGGAACGATTATTTATACAGGGGATCGAACGAACGATCTAATCTTAATGGAAGAAGAAATCAGGGAGTTATTTGAATGGAAAATGATTGATGTACAGCAATTTCAAAAAGCCATATTAATTATTCGAAACGAAGCAAATCATCCATTTAAATTAACGTGATTTCATTGGTTGAATGGTTTAGTAATAATGATCATTCTTCATTTCGACCAGTCATATATATCCTAAAATAGAGGATAGAAGTGGAGGGGATGTCATGAAGGTCACCGTTCGCCAAGGGGATACATTATGGTATTATAGCCAATTGTTTTCTCTCCCATTTCGTTTAGTCTTAGATTCAAACCGTGATTTAAATCAAAACCAGTTATTTGTAGGCCAGCAAGTGAATATCCCAGGGTATTGGTTGTTAACCTATTCGATTCGCCGTGGTGATACACTTTGGGGAATTGCGAGAAATAGGGGGATACCATTAGATGCCCTATTGTTATTGAATCAAGCAGTAAAGCCAAATGCACTCTATATCGGACAATCAATTGTCATCCCTGAACGAGTGACCACAGCGATTGTTAACGGAAGGCAAGCCTATGATTATCGGACAATGATGCGAGATTTAGGGACACTAATAGAGATTTATCCATTTATGGTGTATGAGAGTATTGGAAATTCAGTCATAGGCAAGGAAATTCCAGAAGTCCGTATTGGCAGCGGGAACAAACGGGTCCACCTAAATGGTTCATTTCATGCTCATGAATGGATTACAACGCCAATACTCATGAAAACATTAAATGAGTATCTGCTTTCTTTAACAAATGGAACGAATATAAGAGGCTTGGTTATGTCCCCTTATTATGAAGATGTAACACTATCGATGGTTCCAATGGTTAATCCTGATTGTGTTGATTTAGTTCTACATGGTGCCTCAGTGGCAGGACCATATGAGAATGATGTACTTTCTATAAATGCCGGGGTGGAGAATTTCTCGAATTGGAAAGCAAATATTCGAGGTGTTGATTTAAACAATCAATATCCTGCTCTTTGGGAGATAGAAGCCCGACGTAAAGAACAATGTCCGGCACCTAGAGATTACCCGGGGTCAGCACCATTAACAGAACCTGAAGCTGTTGCAATGGCTGATTTAACCCAAAGGAGGAACTTTCATCGAGTGCTTGCTTACCATACTCAAGGAAAGGTGATTTTTTGGGGATATCAGGGCTTGGAACCACCAGAATCTAAAATAATTGTCAATGAATTTTCAAGAGTAAGTGGTTATCGCGAGGTACAATACACAGACAGCTTTGCAGGATATAAAGATTGGTTTATCCAAGAGTGGCGACGTCCTGGTTTTACAGTCGAATTAGGCAGAGGTGTGAATCCTTTGCCATTATCTCAATTCGATGAAATGTATGAAGAAAACCTTGGTATATTCTTAGCAAGTTTATATTTGTAAGAGACTGTGAATGAGCAGTCTCTTTTTTCTATTTTCACTCCTACATAATTGTACAAAAGGGGAAAAAATGAGATAATGAATGCTCGAATGAACATCATTTTTAGTGGGGGAAAAGATGGCTAAACGTGTACTATCAAGTACTCTATTCATTAATAACGATAGTATTCAACAATTCAAAAGCATTACATTATTAGTAATCATGATCACTGTTTTTATTTCAATTACTGGCTGTGAGCAATCACAACGAAAGGTAAAGTTTGCTAATGAACGTCACGTTCACCTTATTGAAAAAAGTAAAATACCGGCATCTTTTTTCAAAAGGAAGACCATCTATCCATTGGTTGTAAACTCCTACAGCTTTGTTGAAATTAGTGAGTGGTTCAATGATGAGTCCATCCTTTATTTAAAGGATGAAAACGGGGTATCTTATTTGCAAAAGTATCATTTGTTTTCAGGAACCGATACGCTGTTCTTTGAAATAAAAGACCCTATTTTAGAAGTCATGGCCAATAATGACTATAGTTTATTTGCGATTAAAGTAATTCCAATCAATGGACCTTCACCATTATACATTGTTGATAAAGAGGGGCAAGTACAATTTACATTTGATGAGATTGGAGAGGAATTTGAGTTAATATGGAATAACTACGATTCAAATGAGTTAATCGTAGCGTCCTATACATCGGATTGGATACCACAGCTTTACCAAATTCATGTGAGTGATCAAAAAGTTCACAAACTTCCATTAATGCAAGGATTTGTTCAATGGATTGGGAAAAATGACGTTGCCTATTTAGATTGGGACGATGCAGGGTTAAGCTATTTTGCTCCTTTATACACATATGATATAAAACATGCTGAACAAAAACTATGGCTCAATGATATTATTGCTATGTTTTCATTAGGCGACAATTTGTTATTAACCATTTCTGTTGAAGAAACATCGGACAAGCACTCGTTATATACATTTTTTGATATCAATAGCAGGAATGTTGTTTCGACAATGAAAGTTCCAATCTTAAACACGTATTCAAGTCAGTGGTGGATTCCATTTCATGTCTATGATAAATTGACCAATGATTTTTTCTATTTTAAGCCATATTATGCAGATAATATTATTGATTATGAAGAAGGCTATCAGCTCATTTCGTATAATATCAAGACAAAAGAGCAGCATGTTGTTACTGAGGTGAATGAACAGTACCCAGTTAAACTTTCTCCAAGTGGGAAGTGGCTACTCTATGGACAAAGAAAAGAACAGTTAGTAGATTTGTCTAACAAAAGTGTTGTAACACTTGTTGAATTGTAAGAGATGAGTGAGCGGTCATACGTCTTCACGGACGGTTTCCTTGCGCTTTTTATAAATTCTGTCATAATAGGGGATAGTAAATAATTTTATAAGTAAAGACTAGGGGTGCCGACTTTTATAAGCAGGCTGAGAAAAAGAGGAATCTTTTACCCTTGAACCTGATCTGGGCTATACCAGCGTAGGAAAGTCGACAAATGTAACAGTTGCCGTAATCCGCGTTGGATTGCGGTTTTGTCTTATTTGCAACGATGATATTAACGAAAGTAGGGATTGTATTCATGAAGGATTTTAAATTATATGCGATTACTGGTGAAGAATTTCATCCAGGCAAAGATCTTATCGCAGTAATGGAAGAAGCAATACTAGGCGGAGTTGACATTATTCAGCTTCGTGATAAAAAAAGCAGCAAACGTGATGTGTTAGAAAAGGCACGTAAATTAAAAGAACTAACAAAAAAACATGGAGTTACATTCATCGTTAATGATCATATTGATGTGGCATTAGCAGTTGATGCAGATGGGATTCATATCGGTCAAGACGATTTACCTCTTTCTGAAGCCCGTAAAATTGTAGGGGAAGATAAGATTATTGGTATATCGACTCATGCAATTGAAGAGGCAAGAGAGGCAGAAAAGAACGGAGCAGACTATATTGGTGTTGGACCTGTCTTTCATACAAAGAGTAAGGTTGATGTTGTCGACCCTGTTACGACAGAGTATGTTAAACAAGTAGCAAATGAGATAAAAATCCCGTTTGTTGCGATTGGTGGAATTAAGCTCCATAATGTTGAGCAAGTGTTAAATGCCGGGGCAACAAGAATTTGTGCAATCAGTGAAATTGTTGGCAGTGAAGATATTAAAGGGACATGTGAGGCATTCATAAAAAAGATCAACCGTGAGGCGAATTAATCATGAATATCATTGTTAATGGTGAAAAGAAACAAATAGATGTCAAAACATTGGAAGATGTTGTAAAACACTTTGGATTAGAAAAAAACCTCGTTGTGACTGAAGTGAATGGGGAAATTATTGAAAGAGACCAATGGACAACAACTGAAGTAACTGAAGGTATGAAAATAGAGTTAGTCCATTTTGTAGGTGGAGGTTGATACGATAATGAACAAAAGTGATAAGTTAATGATCGGTGGAAAAGAACTGTCATCAAGATTTTTCCTGGGAACAGGACGTTACCCTAATCCATTTGTACAAAACCAAGCAATTGAAGCATCAGGTGCAGAAGTGTTAACCTTTGCTATACGACGTGTAAATCTCGATGAGCCAGAAGAAGATGCAATCCTCCAACATTTAGAAGGAAAAACATTTACTTATTTGCCAAATACGTCAGGTGCGAAAAATGCGGAAGAAGCTGTTCGAATTGCACGACTTGCAAAGGCCTCTGGAATTAGTAATTGGATTAAAGTCGAAATCAGTGTAAATGAAAGAACGCTTCTTCCTGACCCGATCGAAACATTAAAAGCGACTGAAATTCTTGCAAATGAAGGGTTCGTTGTACTCCCATATACCTCTGATGACCCGGTTCTATGTAAACGATTAGAAGAAGCAGGAGCGGCTGCTGTTATGCCTGGCGGAGCACCAATTGGGACGGGATTAGGAATTTTAAATCCTTATAATCTTTCTTTAATCGTTGAAGAGGCAAAAGTGCCGATTATCATCGATGCCGGACTCGGTTCAGCACAAGATGTGGTACAAGCTATGGAACTAGGTGCTGACGGAGTATTAATGAATACCCCTGTTGCCAAAGCAAAGGACCCCGTAAAAATGGCGATGGCTATGAAAGCAGCAATTGAAGCAGGCAGGCTTTCTTATCTTGCGGGTAGGATAAGCAAAAAACGTTATGCTACAGCAAGTAGTGGATTTGAAAACTTTATTGTAAAGTAAAGAGACAAGAAAAATAGAAAAGCTATGCAAACTTAATATAGAAAGTGTGAGTGTGTTGCAAGAGCATGTAATTATTTTAGGGGGAGGAGTTATTGGTCTCGCAACAGCATTTGAACTTCAACGGCGCGGTCATCAAGTAACCGTGTTAGAAAAAGTTCAATGTGGCGGCCAAGCTTCTGGAGCAGCAGCTGGTATGCTTGCACCTTATTCTGAAATTGGTGAAGATGTTGATGATTTCTTTGACCTTTGTTTGGCTAGTTTGAAATTGTATCCTGACTGGCAACGTGAAGTAAAAGCAGTATCCAAACAAGACTTTGAATATTCAAACTCAGGAAGTTTGCATGCTGTGTTTCATGAAGCCGATTTGTTGGGGCTTGAGGCTAGACAGCGCTGGCAACGTGAGTTTGGTGCTGAAGCCCACATTCTTGAAGGGGCAGTATTACAGAAAATCGAACCAGAATTAACGGATCAAGTCATTGCTGCAATGTATTACCCAGAGGAAAGTCATATTTATGCTCCTGATTATGTTAAGGCACTGGAAACTGCGTGTCGCAACAGCAGCGTAAGAATTTATGATCAGCTTGAGGAAGTAACCGTGAAACAATGGAAAGAGCAAATTATACTGCAATCAAAAGACGGACGAAAATTCACTGGTGACCGATTAGTGATTTGCTCTGGAGCATGGTCACAAGAGTTGGAGGGAACTTTTGGAATACGTATTCCTGTATACCCTATTCGTGGACAAATATGTGCTTACGAAATTCCTGTGCCTAAAGTGAAGCATATTATATTTTCAAGCCAAGGATATTTCGTACCAAAGGCAAATGGTTCTTTAGTGGCTGGCGCGTCTGAAGATATTGCGGGATTTAAGACAGATATTACTGAAAAAGGGATAGCCAGATTGGAAAATTGGACTAAAAAAGTATTTCCATTTCTCTCCTCTAAACAACCATTTCATAAATGGGCTGGGCTAAGGCCAGCAACACAAGACGGTTATCCACTACTTGGAAAATTAGCCAATGACCCGCAAATTATCTTTGCTACGGGACATTATCGTAATGGAATACTACTAAGTCCAGTTACTGCCCATGCAGTAGCGGATCTTATTGAAAACAAGAAAGAACAAGTGCGTTTAACTAGCTTTCATCCAGAACGATTTAACTAGTACATCAGGAGGTAGTACGATGGCAATAGCAAAAGCATTAACGATTGCTGGCTCTGATTGTGGGGGAGGAGCAGGCATTCAGGCAGATCTTAAAACTTTTCAAGAACGTGATGTATTTGGAATGAGTGTCATCACCGCATTAACTGCTCAAAATACACTTGGAGTTCATGGTGTTTATCCGCAATCATTAGAAGCGATTGAAGCACAAATTGATGCAGTATTATCAGATATTGGTGCAGATGCGATTAAGACAGGGATGTTATTTTCAACAGATATTATTCGTTTAGTCTCCAGGAAATTAAAACAATATGATGGAAAAAATATCGTTATTGACCCTGTCATGATTGCAAAAGGCGGAGCACCGCTTCTCCAAAAAGAAGCGACAGAAGCACTAATCAATGAATTACTGCCACTGGCAACGGTCATTACACCAAATTTACCAGAAGCATCAGAAATTCTGGGGGGAATAGAAATCACGACAATTAAACAAATGGAAGAGGTAGCAAGAGAGATTCAAGCGCTAGGTCCAAATTATGTCGTCTTAAAAGGCGGTCATTTAGAAGGTGAAGATGCTATAGATGTTTTATATGACGGCTCTGAGATTTTGCATTTACCAACAAAGCGAATTGAAACAAGTCATACACATGGAACAGGATGTACGTTTGCAGCCGCAATTACTGCGGAATTAGCAAAAGGTCAAAAGATAACTGACGCAGTTCAAGTGGCCAAAGCTTTTATAACAGAAGCAATCTCTGACTCATTGAATATTGGAGGCGGAATTGGACCAACGAATCACTCTGCTTACAGAATGAAACGAGAAAAAGCAATCTAAAGAAGGGAACGAATTGTCCCCTTCTTTTTCTATGAATAGGTATAAAAATAAAATTATAATTTGCTATAATAGTTTTATTGCGATGTATAATCACATCGTAAATATCTGCAATCTAGATTACATACTGGAGGAGAAAAAAGATGGGTATTAACAAATGGCAGTGGATTCTGCCAGGTATTTTAATGATTTTTATCTTTTATAGTGGATACCAATACATTAATGAAAGTGAATCTTTTTCAAATGAGGATATTCAAAACTTAATTGTTGCATCTGTTGAAGCAGAACAAATCAATGAGCAAATGATTGAAATCACGGGGAAATGGGATTGGTCAGAGTTGCCAAAAGAAGGGTTGTTAGGTGATGATTATATAGGGGTTACCGTTTTTGAAGAAGATCAGCCTATGGATGGTGAACGTTTCAGTGAGAGTATGTTGGTTTTATACCATCGTGATAAGCCAATTTATGAGGTTGAAGGTCAAGCTGTTAAAAATGGGGTAGTGTTTTCCTTCCCAACAAAAATGGTCGAAGAGGGGATCTATGGTAATGAGGGGGAAGTGAAGCTGCAATTACAAATTAGTAAAAATAGCTTTTCTTCGACCAAAGTTTCGATGACATATTTACACACTTGGACTGAACATGAAGGCTTACAAATCGAGGATTCCCGTTTTCAATCACCACAGTTTTTGAATGTCAATGGAGATGACGAAGTTCCGTATTGGATTATTGAACGTTTAAGTACTATAAATTAGGAGGTAAAGGTAGGCGATAAAATTGATTAGAGGATTATCTTATCAGAAGGGCGTTTTTTTTATTGGAAAACGAAATATCGCCTGTGCATATGATAAGAATGGAAAAATTGTTGAATGGGTGTTACCTCTTAGTATTAAGTCGATACTAAAAGTGTTTTCCCAGGTTTTATTTTCGATGCCTATCGGATTCCTGCTTTTTACAATCATTTTCTTTTCATGTATTTTTGTTCCAAAATGGTTTGATTTTGGATGGGATGGTTTTCCTTATTATTTTGTTTTTTATTATATGTTTGGTACACATTTTATTTTTCCGGCTCAATTACGAAAGTATCATGGTGCTGAACATAAAGTGTTTAGTTATAATGGGATTAAATCATTAGGATATCTTAAACGGATACAAAAGGCGGCTATAACTAATAAACATTGTTCTACAAATACGGTTGTAATCTATTTCAGCTCAGTTGTATTATTAGCAATAATGTTTTCAATGTATAAGAGTAATGCGGATGCCGTTCAATGGGCATCCTATAGTGCTTTAGGAATGACAATGGTTATAAATTTTGTTCTTCATAAAAAAGGATGTCGATGGTTAACTGCATATGTACTATCTGTTTCCTATTTTTTACAAAAACACGTAACAACTTCAGAGCCTGACCACGTCCATATGAAAACAGCGATTCGTTCCTATCGATGTTTAGCAAAAGTTGAATTTCCTGAACGCTTAAAGTTTTCAAAGAAAAGAGAGGTTAAAAACATGGCGATTGTAGATATTACGATTATTCCTATTGGAACAAAAACAGCAAGTGTAAGTGAATATGTTGCTGATATCCATAGGGTGTTGCAAACATATAATGACAAAGTTACATATCAACTCACACCGATGAGTACAATCATTGAAGGAGAGCTTCCTGTTTTATTTGAAATTATTCAAGCTCTTCATGAAGTACCATTTAAAGCAGGGGTTGACCGTGTGGCAACGAACATTCGAATTGATGACCGGAGAGATAAGCAGTTGAAGATGGATGAAAAGTTAAAAAGTGTAGAAGAGAAATTATTGATGGATGACTATCATTAAAAAAAGAACCTGCTTAATATAAAGCAGGTTCTTTTTTTATTAGTGTGCTATTGGTGCACCAGTTCCAGTTGTAATAAGCGAGATGATTGTCATTACTGAAAACCAACCGAATACTGCAAATGAAACTGCAGCGAAACCAAATGCAAAGAAGTTCTTTCTGCGTAATTCTCGTACAACTGCAAGTCCGCAGAGAATGGCCACTAAAAGAAATAGTATCGACAGTACCATGAATAATCCTCCTTATGTATATGTTTTACCCAGAATACGTCCAGTCTTATTATACTAGTTATTGGGGAATGTTTCACTATTAATTTTGACAATGTTAGCAGAATTATTCCTCTATGTAAACAGTTTGGACGTTTAATTGTCTTTATTTTACCCCTTTTAAATTTTTTTGTCGAGATATAGTTTGTTGTTAGTTACTCGTATAAAAACTGTATTTAGTGTAGAATAAAAATTGTGTAAAAATTGGTATTGGAGGCGAGCAAATGGATGTAAAACAAATCCCATTAGGACCATTGCAAACAAATGCGTATGTATTAATAAATGATAAAAAAGAGGCTGTAATATTTGATCCGGGCGGGGATGGAGAGAAGCTGAATCATTGGTTGGAAGCAGAAGGGATAAAACCAATAGCAGTTATTTTAACTCATGCTCATTTTGACCATATTGGAGCAGTAGATGATATTCGGGAAAAATGGGGTATTGAAGTGTATATGCATCACTTGGAAAAGGAATGGTTAGGCGATGCATCCAAAAATGGCTCAGCTTTATTTATGATGGGTGAAGCAGTTGAGGTAAAAGATGCTGACCATTTTATTGAAGAGGAAGGGAATCTTGAGATCGGATCATTCACATTTGTTGTACTTGAAACTCCAGGTCACTCTCCAGGAAGCATATCGTTATATCATAAAGAAAGTGGTGTTGTTTTCGCCGGGGATGTTCTTTTTTATGGAAGCATTGGCCGTACAGATCTGCCTGGTGGAAGCTATGAAACATTAATTAACAGCATTAACGAGAAGCTAATGGATTTACCTGAAGAGACAATCGTTGCCTGTGGACACGGACCACAAACAACAATCCGAAGAGAAATGGACACAAACCCGTTTTTGAATGGAATGTAATTAGTTTAGAGTTGAAAGTTTAGAGTTGAAAGTTTAGAGTTTAGAGTTATTTTTTAAAAATTTCATTAAAGAACTTCACTGATTAACCTGAATACTTTTAACTCTACACTCTAAACTCTACATTCTAAACTAAAAGTGTATTTTTCTAAGAAGTTTGTGGCATGCTAACATTTATTATTCCATTTATTGTACAAGGAGGAATATGATGTTACTTGCTACAACGGTGTTTGGGATGACGGTTGGTGCATGGACTTTAATAATGGTAATCTTTAGTTTTATGGGTACTGCACTATTAATTTATTTGTGGGCAAAAAAAGATGGTCAGTTTGATGATGTTGAAGGAATAAAATATCGAATGCTCCACGAGGAATTTAATAATAATTGGGATGTTAAGCACGATGACTAATGGTTGTCGTGTTTTTTATTTTAGTTTGAAAGAACCAATAAAAGAAGCCTTCAATATGAAGGCTTCTTTAGAGGGGAGTTAATCGTATCATAAATGAACACTGAGGGAGGGGGAGCTCCCATAGATCATTTGTTACTTTATTAAGTATCATTATAAAATATGTTAAACACTATGTCAACAGTGTTTAAATGTTTTTGTGATAAATTTCACTGCAATGTTCAGTAAAATGCTAAACAATCAAAAATTAAGTATAATCATATATAAGTAACTCGTTTAAGGAGTAGAACAAAGATGAAAAAACATATCATTTCACTGATCAATCAAGAACAAGATGGCAAAATAACGTATGCGAAGTACATCGAAGAAGTTTTATATCATCCTGATAAAGGGTATTACATGAAAGAGAAACAAAAGGTTGGAAAGGAAGGCGACTTTTATACAAGCAGTTCTATACATAGTGTGTTTGGGAATATATTTGCAAAAGTTTTCTTGGAGGTTATCGAAAAAGAACAATTACCGTTTGTCGTTTGTGAGGTAGGAGGAGGAGATGGACGCTTTGCGAAGGCAGTGATGGAAGAATGGGAAAGGATATGTGAAACTAAACTTACCTACTATATTGTAGAAAGCAGCGCATATCACCGGAAAATACAAAGAAATGCACTCGTTAATTTTCCTCATGTTCAACAATATGAATCATTAGAAAAATTAAAAAAAGACATTCCTTCATTTAATGGAATTATTTTTTCAAATGAGTTATTTGATGCATTTCCGGTACATGTAGTTGAAAAGAATCATCAGCAAATTGAGGAAGTATTTGTAACTGTAGACGATTTTGGAGAATTAGGAGAAATAAAAAAACAATGTGAAAATCAACGTGTACTGCAATGGTTACAAAACTACGGTCCAAAATTAAAAGAAGGTCAAAGAATCGAAGTGCCTTTGTACATGAACGATTGGATAAAAGGAGTATCACAGTGGATTGATAAGGGTGTTATGATAACGATAGACTACGGTTATACAAAAGATGAGTGGCAACAGCCTGAGAGAATGGATGGCAGTTTAAGAGGGTATTATCAGCATAAATTAATTAACAATCCACTATTGTATCCAGGAGAGATGGATGTAACGAGCCATATCCATTTGGATGCAATAATGCAACTTGGAGAAGGAGTAGGTTTCTCGACTTTTGTTTTTACAACACAAAATCGATTTTTGTTAGCAGCAGGGATTTTAAACTATTTACAAGAAAATTATGATCCTAACCCTTTTTCAGAAAAAAGTAAGCGCAATAGGGCAATACGTTCATTAATTATGGACGGAAGTATGAGTTCATCATTTCATGTCATTGTCCAAGGAAAGAATATAGAGGGAAACTACTCGTTTATCAATAGTGAATATTTAAAATAAGCATCAAAAAAAGACGATGAAACCATCGTCTTTTTTCGACTATGTAAGTCACTAATGGAGATTAAGGATTAGTGTCCTGCACCTGGAACCATTAAGAATGTACTGTAGTACGTAAATCCAACGAAGAATAGAGTTAAATAAGCTGCAAAAATATACATATATACGCGTTCTGACAGGTTCAAGTAACTTAATGCTACAAATACTGCAGTTTGTCCAAAGAATAAGATTGCCATTGATTCCATATGTCCTATCATAAATAAAACAGCAAAAATTCCTGTCCAGAAACCTAATACACGAAACATACGATCCATTACAATTTCCCCCCTTTTTCGATAAAGTTAAAATTACACTTTACAGCTTATTATATAGGATAAGCTGTAAAGTTGTAAATGCTTAGAAAGGGCAATTTGATGGCATATACCCAAACTCAATCAGAATTTGACTTATTTCACCATTTCGTTTTCTAGAAAAATACCAGTGTAAGAACAACAGTTATTTTTTTCATCTAACATAAGGTAATTTTCTTTTAGTCTAATTTCTCCTAAGAAATATTCAAATATACCTGTTAATAATGAATGATGCATTTTACAAAGTGAGCCATGATAAACATTGACCAACTCTTTAAATGTGCAGTTATAAATTCTAAAATTAATTGAATTCGTTTCTTCATCATATTTAATTTCCGGACTTACGCCTTGGCTTAAGGCAACTTGTTCAACATATTCTAGTTTTTCTTTAATTGAAAGATCCACTAAATTAATATTTTGCTTAGTAACGTATTCTTTTGAGGATTCAAGACCGTATTTTTTTCCTACTTGATTTAATGCTTTTTTCCCTTCTTCCCCTAATGAAAGAAGCGTTTCAATGCAAATATCAGATAGCCGTTGATAATCACGATATGGGAACTGTAAGTTAATAACCTCATCAGATAGACGATAAAGTCTACTAGGTCGCCCCCCTTTTCCGGTTTTTTTCGTTTCTGAAATAAGCATATTGACATCTTCTAATTTTGTTAAATGAAGACGTGCAACATTAGCATGAATATTAAATGTTTCAGCTATTTCCTGAACAGTTACATCTCGATGCTTTTTTGTGATATATTGATAGATGGAAAAACGCGTAGGATCAGATAATACACTCGTTATTTTTAAAGTTTGTTGCTCCACCTGCTTCACTCCTCAATGTCAAGTCTTTCTTCATTATAATATAGAAAGTATAATAAATAAATGTATTTTCATAGTTAAAATACAACTAATGACAATTGTATGTCGAAATCTGTTTTTGATGATGTTAATGTAGTAAAATAATAAGGTTACCAAGAATTAGGAAACAAGAAAAAAACTGAATCAAATCTTTGATCCAGTCTTTATTAAACAGATGTTACTTACTTATGTATGGCTGGGCTAGCAGGATTCGAACCTACGCATGACGGAGTCAAAGTCCGTTGCCTTACCGCTTGGCTATAGCCCACTGCTGAATATATTATTATTATGAGCGGTCAAAAAAAAAATATACAAAAAAATTCACTTCTTTGAAGGAAAAATGTAAATTCTGTCGAAACATTTAATCAACTCAATAAGAAAGGAAGGTGATCAATTGAATGGTGTAGAAAAAAAGAGTGAACAAATCCTCCAGCAAGCAGTACTCCTCCGAGCTTCAGACATTCATCTTTTCCCCAAAAAGGATACTACCTTAATTCAATTCAGAGTTGATCATCAATTGATTCCAGTTGAAACGATTTCCAAAACAATTTCCGACAAACTTATCTCACATTTTAAATTTAGAGCTGGAATGGATATTGGTGAAAGGCGCCGTCCGCAAAATGGCTCAATTCAGTTTTCTTTTGCAAAACAAATAGTCAATTTGCGCTTATCAACTATTCCAACAGCAAACGATGAAAGCTTAGTTTTACGTCTGCTTCCTCAGGATGAAACCCTCTCTCTTTCACAACTTCCTCTATTCAAACAGTCAGCCAAACAACTTTATTCTTTTATCAAACGCTCAAATGGTTTAATCCTCGTTACTGGTCCCACAGGCTCTGGAAAAACAACGACGTTATATGCCATGCTTTATGCCGCACAACAATTTTTCCAAAGAAATATTATTACGCTAGAGGATCCTATTGAAAAAAAGACCGATCAGTTTTTACAAATGGAAATTAATGAGAAGGCTGGTTTGACATACTCTGAAGGAATAAAATCTATTCTCAGACATGATCCAGATATCATTATGATAGGTGAAATACGTGATGAACAAACCGCTAAGATGGCAGTTAGGGCTTCATTAACCGGTCATTTAGTTTTATCAACAGTTCATTCAAAAGATACTGTTGCATGTTTGTACCGTTTAATTGAATTAGGTATTCCAATTCATGATCTTAAAGAAACTTTAATTGGTATTATTACTCAAAGATTAGTCGAAATTCTTTGCCCTTATTGCGGTGAGAAATGCAAAAAATGGTGTCAAAAGCAACGAAGGCAAAGAAGGAAAGCAATCTTTGAAATTTTATCCGATCAGAATTTAAACGTAGTGATCGATAACCTAAATGAGAATTTGCAGCAATTTCCCTATATTCGCTTAGAAGCTATGCTAAGGAAAGCAATTGCACTTGGTTATGTTTCCGAAAAGGCATACGAACAAATGGGTCGGTGAGTTTGATGAAACATAAATGGAGTCAAATAAAAAAAGCTGAATTCCTTGTACAACTTGGGATGTTTCTAGAACAAGGCTATACGCTAGCAGACACGATTCTTTTATTAAAGTATTATCAACCAAAAGAAGTTCGTGCTCAATTAGATGTGTTAATTCAAAAACTGCGGGAAGGCAGTACAATCCATGAAGGTCTTCATGAACTTCAATTTCCAAAAGACGTTCTAGGCTATTTATATTTTTCAGAGAAGAACGGTGAACTTGCAAAAGGGTTTATTGAAGGTGGACGTCTACTGGCAAAAAGAGAGGAGATTAAAGAAAAACTGCAAAAATTGCTTCGATACCCCTTATTTATGCTATGGCTGTTAATCGTTATTGCCTTTATCATGCTACATTATTTATTCCCTCATTTTCAGTCCCTTTTTGAATCATTAAATATCGAATTGCCATTGATTACAAGATTGTTTTTAAAGATGGTCAGTCTTACACCATTGTTTGTCAGTTTATTTATTTTCATCAATCTTCTTGCTTTCTGCTACTACTATTTTTCCTACCGTCATTACCACCCTTCCAAACAAATTTCTCTTCTTCTACGTATTCCCATCTTAAACGTTTTCTTGAAGTTAATGTTAACCCACTATTTCACGGTTCAGCTTGGTCGGATATTAAAAGGAGGATTATCAGTATATGAAGCAATGACTATTTTTGAGGAGCAAGATCAACTGCCTTTTTTTCAGCATGAAGGACTGATGATGAAAATGCAATTGAAGTGCGGTGAGAAGCTAGAGGAGGTAGTAAGAGGAAGGAATTATATACAAAAGGAGTTACCGTTCATTGTTTCACATGGACAAGCGAATGGGTCATTGTCTCATGATCTACTTCACTATAGTGAAGTATTATTAGCAGTCATCGAAGAAAAGGCAAAAAAGCTGACGCTGACAGTTCAGCCTATTCTATTCCTTGTTATCGGTCTAGTTGTAATGTTTATGTTCCTTTCTGTGATGTTACCTATGTTTCAACTTATTAGTTCTTTATAAATCTAAAAAGTAAGGAGACTGTATTTATGCTGAAAAAATTAAAAGAAGAATCGGGATTTACCTTGATCGAGATGATGATTGTCCTAATGATCATTTCTGTGATCTTGTTGATCGCGGTACCTAATATGACTCAGAATAATACTGTTGCTCAAGAAAAAGGCTGTGATGCAACGATGGATCTGCTTCAGGCCCAGGTAGGAGCGTATCAAATAGAAAAAGGTGAAGCACCGAGCTCATTAACTGATTTGCAGGGATTTGTGGAAAAAACAACAATTAGTGATGGGAAGGCTAAATGTCCTGATAATAAAACGGAGCTAGAACTTATTGATGGAAAAGTAAAAAAAATTAATCCGAGTTGAGGCTGAGTCGATGAAACAGTATCTTAAGAATTCGTATGGCTATTCATTGATTGAAGTTATGGTTGTGTTAATGATGATTACAGTTGTAGGAGGTATTTCGGTAACATCTTTTGTTTCTATGAATAGTGAAAAGAAGGCTGCTGACTTTTTGGCACTGTTTGAAAGTGATTTATTGTATGCACAGCAATATGCTATTAGTCATGGGAGTAATGTTACTATCCGTTTTGATAACAGCAAGCAAATGTATTCGATTATTCACCGCTTTGTATCGGTATCAGATCGTCACTTTGCAAAAGGGATAGCTTTTGAGAGAGGAACACTTCATTTAAATGAAATCACATTCAGACATAATGGGAATATTAGCAAATCAGGATCGATTCTCATTAATATTGAGGATAATAGCTATCGTGTTGTGTTCTTATTAGGGAGGGGAAGGTTTTACATTGAGAAATTGTAACGGCTTTACATTAATTGAAGTAATCGCCTCACTAAGTATTGTTACTGTGTTAATGGCAAGCTGTCTTCCTCTATTTATAACAGTGAATAATGAGAGGGTGGCAATTAGAGAAAATTTTTATGCTTTTGATTTACTATACGTATCCATCCAGGACTGGCTTATTGAAGAGCGTGTCCATCTCTATACTCAACAGGTTGAAAGAAACGGAACACTCTATCGAATCACAGTACAATCAGAGGAGATGAACAATGCATTTATTTGTATTAAGTGGCTAGGAAGTAATGATCGGCAATATGAAAGGTGTGAATATGCAAAGAAATGATTGGAAATCAACGAGGCTTTACATTAATCGAAGCTGTTATTGCATTATCGATTTTCCTAGTGGTTGTTTCGCTTTTTCCGTTATTTGTTTCTGCATTACAGCATCAAGAAAAGAAAGTTCACATACTTGAGGTTTCATTATTCTTTAACCAATTAGCGATGGAAGTACGTGAGACAAGTCGAATAACAACAGCTAATGGAACTTTATTTTTACAAATAAGAGGTCAGGAAGTAAGCTATTCTCGTCACGGTGCAAGGATACGTCGACAGGTAAATGGGGGAGGACAGGAAATTGTTTTACAACATGTTGCTTCTGTTGATTTTAAGCTTATTTCCAATGGAGTCAACATCTTTATAGCAGATACTGATGGGGGAGTTTTCAGTCGAAGACTCTCAATGATTTACGGGAGGAATTATGAATAATGAAAAAGGGTTTGTTACACCTGTAACGTTAATTTTGTCACTCTTATTATTCAGTCTTTTATTTTATCAAGTTCAGCAATATACAGTCGAGAAGAGGTTTTTAAAAGAACAAGAAGAAATTTTGACGATGGATGCACTGATGCAAATGGGGGTTGTCGACATTATTGACATTATTGGTGCATTTGATACTCCTCCTCAAACACTAACAGGGCAGCTTCGGTATGTGAAGGGAAATGTTCATTATGTCATTGCACCGGGTACAGAGGAACGGTTATCTGTTAAATTGGAATGTGTGACGAACAATGGACGTAAACGAAATATTGAAATTTTTTATGATATAATTTCTTCTGATATAATTGATTGGATTGAAACATAAGACCTTCTTGTGAGGGTCTTTTTTCTTTTATTTGAAAAATTTAAAAAGTAAGACATGCTGGATCTAATGATATGTTATAGTGAAAGAAAGATAAGGGGGGCTTGATGTGAAACAGCCACCATATTATATTGTGATGGAGGATGATTATTTATGCCATTTGTTAATATTAAAGTGACGAACGAAAAAGGTGGAGTGACCTTTGAACAGAAAAAACAACTTATTGAAGGAACAACAAAATTGCTTCAAGACGTACTAGGGAAAAATCCCCAATCAACAGTTGTAATCATTGACGAAATTGAAACGGATAATTACGGCCTTGGCGGAGAAACCATTACTGAAAAAAGGAAACGTGAACAATAGTAAGAGCAATTGATTTTTGGATTCGTAATCCCAAAAAGCCTCCAAGTGTATCATTCATTTTGGAGGTTTTGTTAATTATTTAATAAGAAAGAAAGGATATCTTTATTAAAAGTTTCAGATTCTTTAAATGCTCCGTGTCCAACTCCCTCATACAGCAGGAGTTGGCAATTTGGAATCTTTTCGGCCATTTCCTGTGAAGTATTCGGACCGACTACTTGATCGTCTGTTCCCCCAATTACTAATGTTGGACAATCGATTTTGTGTAACTCATTATAGGAATTGTTTCGTAAGCACGCATTCGCTTGAATAATGAAGCGTTGGATTGATTTTGTTTTTTTTAATTTCCTTATCACTGGATAGAAGGAGCGATAACGTTTTATATAGGTTTCTGTAAATGTTTTTTCTAACGAATCAACAATTAACTCACCTAATCGTTGCTGCTCTGCCAAGGTAATCCATTCGTTTCCTAACTTGTTCATTGCTGGGTTTGATTTTGAGGCAGAAATAGCTATAACAAGTTTTGTAACTGTTTCGGGGTAGTCAATTGCTAACCATTGGGCAATCATCCCGCCCATAGAAATACCTAGAACTGCAGCTTTCTCAATTCCAATTAAATTCATTGCTTCATGTTGATCCGTAGCCATTTGACGAATGGTATAGTCTTTAGGTAGATGATTTCTTCGGCTGAAAACATATACACGAAATTGTTTACGAAGAGCACTGAAAAAACGAGCGAGAATAAGTCCGCTTCCTCTTACTGTTTTTAATCCATCTTCTAAGCCGACTAAAATAACTAATGGCTTATTCCCAGTACCGAAAACAACGTAATCCATTGTATCAGAACGTAACTGTACAGTTTTTGAGTACATTTCAATCTCCATCCCCAGATTTTACTTATTATTTGAAATAATAAAAGATGAAAAAAGGCTTTTTGCAAAAGAAGCAAAAGCCTGAAATATATGTATTTCTATTATTTTACTGCGTCTTTTAATTGTTTGCCAGCTTTAAATGCAGGATTTTTGCTTGCTGGAATTTCGATATCTTCACCAGTTTGTGGGTTGCGTCCTTTTCTAGCTGCTCGTTCACGTACTTCAAAAACACCAAACCCAACTAATGACACTTTGTCACCTTTTTGTAAAGTGGATGTAATTGTTTCTAAAATTGTTTCAACAGCTTTTGCAGCATCTTTTTTTGGAAGACCCGTTGTCTCTACTACTTTGTTAATTAGATCAGTCTTATTCATCAGTTTGTCTCTTCCTTTCAATAAACGAATAAATTATAAAGAATGCATATCAAATGTACTTTTTGAATCATATTATGTCAAGCATTCTGTATAAATTTAGTTTATTTGGAAAGTAGAGATAGATTAAAAATCAATGAGGTTGGTCATACTATTTGTATCATGTTGAGGTGGTGTTACAATGTCTACAAATGACTATGTGAAATATGTAACGCAGCAAATTGTTAGCTATGTTGATAAACCAAAGGAAGAAAGACGTGCAATAAAAGCCGAAAAAAAATCAGTCAGGCTACCATTTATCTACCGATGGTTTGGTATGGTTCCATTGGCTTTTTCCATCACTATGAAAAAAAGGAGAAATGGTAATAAGTGAGGGGATGTCTCAAAAGCAAAGTAACAGTCACCTCGATCACAAATATAGAAGTTGATTCGTGATGAACGTTTATTCTATATTTTGCAAACGTTCGAGGAGAGCTGGCGCTTATGAGACAGCCTCTTTTTTTTATGCTAAATATTTCATAAGAAAGACGTAAACTAATAGTAAAGTAACATGAAGGATGTTATATACTAATAGGGATAGCCATTATATATATAAAATATCTTGAGGGAAAAATGGAGGTCGAATACGATTATGATCAATGTAAAAGTGAAGTCAGATATTCAAATTGCTCAGGAAGCAACACTAAAACCAATTGATGAGATTGCGGGACAGCTGCAATTATTTGCTGACGAATGGGAACCATACGGACGTTATAAAGCAAAAATATCACTTGATACCATGAAGCGGTTAGAAACCGCAAAGGATGGTCGTGTTATTTTAGTTACTGCGATAAATCCAACGCCTGCTGGTGAAGGAAAATCTACGGTAACGGTTGGATTAGGACAAGCATTAAATCGAATTGGAAAAAAAGCCATTATTGCCTTACGTGAGCCCTCTCTTGGACCGACAATGGGGATTAAAGGTGGAGCGGCGGGTGGTGGTTATTCACAAGTAATTCCAATGGAGGATATAAACTTACATTTTACTGGTGATCTCCATGCTATTACCTCGGCCCATAATGCTTTGGCTGCTTTGATTGATAATCATATTCATCAAGGAAATGAGTTACAAATCGATACACGTCGTGTCGTTTGGAAACGGGTTTTGGATATGAATGACAGAGCACTTCGAAACGTAATCGTTGGATTGGGTGGACCGATACAAGGGGTGCCAAGAGAAGATGGTTTTGATATTACAGTTGCCTCTGAGATTATGGCGATTCTATGCTTAGCAAGTGACATTCAAGATTTAAAAATGCGTCTTGCAAAAATTGTTATCGCATACACGACTAACGAAGAGCCTATTACCGTCGGGGATTTAGGTGTACAGGGGGCATTGACGTTATTACTTAAGGATGCCTTAAAGCCTAATCTTGTTCAAACACTTGAAAACACACCTGCTTTGATTCATGGTGGTCCATTTGCAAATATAGCGCATGGTTGCAATAGTGTCATTGCAACAAGAATGGCAAGTAAACTTGGTGAGTATGTTGTAACAGAAGCAGGATTTGGTGCTGATTTAGGGGCGGAAAAGTTTTTAAATATAAAAGCGCAAGCAGGAAATATTAAGCCTAGTGCTGTTGTGATCGTTGCAACGATTCGTGCTTTAAAAATGCACGGTGGTGTACCTAAGACTGAATTAACAACTGAAAATGTTGAAGCATTGAAAACAGGGATAAGTAACCTTAAAAAGCATATTGAAACAATCGAGTGCTTCGGGGTGCCATACGTAGTTGCGATAAATAAATTTACATCGGATACGCATGCTGAAATTGAGTTAGTAAAAAGCTGGTGTGAACAGCAAAATGTTGCTGTGTCTGTTGCTGATGTTTGGGGATTAGGTGGTGCTGGTGCTGAAGATCTTGCTAGGACTGTCATAAAAACAATAGATGCAAAGACAAATCATTACTCGCCGCTCTATTCAAAGACAGATTCGATTGAAAGAAAAATTGAAACGATTGCCAAAAAAGTTTATGGTGCAAGTGGTGTTGAGTTTTCTATTAAAGCAAAAAAACAAATAGCATTATTTAAACAAAACGGGTGGGACCAATTACCAGTATGTATGGCAAAAAATCAATATTCATTATCTGATAATCCAAAGCTTCTCGGTCGTCCTGAAAATTTTGTAATTACAATTCGAGAATTACGGCCTTCCATTGGTGCAGGCTTTATCGTAGCTCTGACTGGGGATGTTATGACGATGCCTGGACTGCCTAAGCAACCTGCTGCATTAAAAATGGATGTTGATCAGGATGGAAAAGCAATCGGATTATTTTAAAGAATTACACATAACCGTTTAAAAACAGGATGTCTCAAAAGTAAAGTAACAGTCACCTCGACCGCAAAGTATAGAAGTTATTTAGTGAGGAAAACTCTATATTCTGTATGCGTTCGAGGAGAGCTGTCACTTATGAACATCCTCATTTAAATGAGGACTGTTTTGTTAAATAAAACATCCCGCCATTAATGATGTCGACATTGATTTTGGGTTCATACTGAATTTTTAACGCTTCTTTTTCGACGTGATAACATTCTGGTTTTTCCTCAGTGCCTTCATAGAAATGATCAAGTAAGGCTTGATCATCAGTCCATCGTTTTTTTGCTTCTGATGCCCATAAATGGTCATCACGATCAATGATATCCCTAATTACATTTTCTAACCGTTTTAACCCGCTTTTTGGAGTAATAATTGGTGTTAAGGTAAAACAGTAGTCAGGTATTTTCGGAGTTAAAGACAGTTGAGATAAATGATTGTGGAATTCCGAAACCACTTGTCCGCTAATTAAATGGAGCCCAAGTGATAAGATGGTATCCTTCTTCCTGTCACATTCATACGATATTTTTGTATTTAAACAAAGCCATGGCTGTAACGGTGTTGATTGTCCACTCACCTGATCTGTTTCTTCATAAAGACGGATAAAAGACCCAAGCTGCTTGGCCGACTGAAAAATTTGATGCAGTCTAGGTGAGCCAAAATGGATCAGTTCGCCTTTTAAGTCCTCAGCTACTTTGTTTTGGTCAATAATCAATGTCATTTTCATTGGATTGGGAGTTCCACCAGTTTTCTCGAGGTAATGCCAATAAAAAGGTCGGTTCATGAGTGCTTTATCCAATTCAATTGTTAATTGAACTTGTATATGGGCATCACTTCCATCAATAATCTCACAATGATTTGCTTGAAAATAACGCTCTACATAGTCACGAATTTCATGTTGCTGCATTTGTTTTACACTCGCTTTCCTCAAGCTGACTATTTAAAAGAGCAGATAAATTATCCATTTTTATTTTCATCTCTCCCTCGCTTTCTGAACGAATGAGAATATCCGTAATATGGTTTTCTATTGTTGATAGATCGAGTTTCGTGAGAATTTCATCCAATTCACCAATGACTTTTTCAAAAAGGTTAATTTTTTCATAGAGCAATTGAAGGATATGCTGTTCAACTGTATCTTCAGTAGCGAAATTATAAATATGGACATCACTTTCTTGACCAAGCCTGTGAATACGTCCGATTCGTTGCTCGATTCTCATTGGGTTCCATGGTAAATCATAGTTAATGATATGATGGCAGAACTGGAGATTGATTCCCTCTCCGCCTGCTTCTGTTGCAATTAATACTTGTGCCCGATCTTTGAATAATTGTTTCATCCAGTCTTTCTTACTACGCTTAAATCCACCACGAAATGGTACAGATGTAATCCCATGTTGACTTAAGAACCATTGTAAATATAATTGAGTAGCACGATATTCTGTAAAAATTATCACTTTATCATTTATGTTCTGGATAATTTCTAACGCTTTTTCCGCTTTAGAATTACGCGTAATCTTTTCTATTTTACTCATCAATGTTTTAATAATCGTTTGGGCATACGAATTTGGATCTAGCTTTTCTGACATCCCTTTTAATGTCATAAATGCAGCTTCACGACTGCTGCAAATTTCTCGCTGTAAAGTAAGTAATGAGAAGTGACTCTTTAATAGTAAATGATCCTCTGGGTTCTCACTATGCTTTAGTGATGTTAACGTGTTATAGAGATCACGTTCTTCCTCACTAAATGTAATTGGTACTGTTTTTACAATTCGTTTTGGCCAGTCGATTCCTGTTTCTTCACGACGATTGCGAACCATTACCTTGCTTACTAGTTCTCGTAACTGCTCATCATTTTTTGGTGAGCGTTCACTTGAACGGTACGCCTTATCAAAAGTTGATTGATCTCCCAAATGTCCAGGTTTTAAAAGAGATACAAGATTAAAGATTTCCTCTAATTTATTTTGTACAGGCGTAGCAGTTAACAGTAAACAAAACTTTTTCTTTAAATGTTGAACGAATTCATAATTTTTTGTTTTGTTATTCTTTAATTTATGTGCTTCATCAATAATGACGAGGTCATAATTTTGTTTCATAATAATATCTCTGTGAGGATTGCGTTTTGCTGTATCCATCGATGCTACGACAACATCGCATTGTTCCCAAACATAGCTTTTCTTTTGAGGTACAGCTGGAATATAAAATTTTTGATTTAACTCGATTGTCCATTGCGAGACGAGAGAAGCTGGAACTAGGATTAATACTTTTTTTACGAGATTACGTATCATGTATTCTTTCAAAATCAGACCAGCTTCGATCGTTTTTCCGAGTCCTACTTCGTCCGCTAAAATCGCTTTACCATTCATCTTTTCAATAACGGTATTGGCTACTTCAAGTTGATGGCGGTAAGGTTTTAAGTCAGGCAAATGCTTTGGCGCTTGGAGACCATGAAATTCAGGTATGGACAAATGCTCTTCAGCTTCTAATGCTAATTTATAGAGGTCCCAATTTGCCCAAGGACCATCTTCTTCGATATGTTTAATAAATTGCTCTTGCCATTCTGTGTTGAAATGTATTGTAACAGTCATATTCCCTCCTCCTTCCAATCATTAGAGTATTGCCAATGTTGAATAAGAAATGGTAGGATATTAAATGAATATAGAATGTAGTATAAACAAGAAAGTATTAAATCATGTGTTTTATCACTTTCTATTGCTATATTTA
Source organism: Anaerobacillus sp. MEB173 (assembly GCF_052119505.1). Taxonomy (NCBI): domain Bacteria; kingdom Bacillati; phylum Bacillota; class Bacilli; order Caryophanales; family Bacillaceae; genus Anaerobacillus; species Anaerobacillus sp. MEB173. The sequence continues at coordinate 155,906 of NZ_JBJMAU010000002.1, read as the reverse complement.
GTGTTTTTTAATTACATATTGGCGGATGATAATAAGGGGAGAGATTACCTGATAAGGTAACGCCGAAGGAGCAAACATGGGAATGTGAATCTCTCAGGCAAAAAGACTCTTGTTTGACGCAACTCTGGAGAGAGTTTTTATAGCTTACTATTTACTATGAAAACCACCCACGAGGAAATTTCTTAAGTTTATGCTGATTTAAGAAAGAAACTTTCTGGTTACAGGACAGAGAAATACATTTTACTAGTGTATTTCTCTGTCTTTTTTTATGTTTTTTTATGTTTTTTTGTATGTGTTGACTTTTCGTCAAACATAATAAAGGCGACTATAGTAATCATTACACCAGGAATTTTCATAATCTTTTAAAGCTTTTTATCATTAAATTTGGAGGTATTTGTGTGACTGAATTAAAAAAGACACCACTCTTTGATGTATATAAAGAGCACGGGGCAAAAACAATTGATTTTGGTGGTTGGGATTTACCAGTACAATTTTCAAGTATAAAAGAAGAGCATGAAGCAGTTCGTTCTTGCGCAGGATTATTCGATGTATCACACATGGGCGAAGTCGAAGTGAAAGGGGAAAATGCTTTAGTTTATCTTCAACGTTTAATGACAAATGATGTGTCGAAGCTTAAACCCGGAGCTGCTCAGTATACAGCAATGTGTTACGAAGACGGTGGAACAGTGGATGATTTATTAATATATAAAAAAGATGAAGATGACTATTTACTTGTCATTAACGCCTCAAATATTGAAAAAGATGTAAGTTGGATGGAATCACATCTTATTGATGGGGTAACGGTTATGAATATTTCAGATGAAATTGCCCAAATTGCCCTTCAAGGTCCAGTAGCAGAGAAAGTGTTACAAACACTAACAGAAACTCCATTAGAAGAGATTGGGTTCTTTAAATTTAAAGATGATGTAAATATCAATGGAGTGAAAGCACTTGTATCTCGTACAGGTTACACAGGAGAAGACGGCTTTGAGATTTATTGTCATAAAGAGGATGTTCAACAGTTGTGGAAGGATATATTGGAGGCTGGAAAGAATGAGGGGGTTATTCCTTGCGGTTTAGGTGCAAGAGATACACTTCGATTTGAAGCCAAACTTCCGTTATATGGGCAAGAATTATCGAAACATATTACTCCACTCGAGGCCGGTATCGGATTTGCTGTTAAGACAGATAAAGTCGATGATTTCTTTGGGAAAGATGTACTGAAAAAGCAAAAAGAAGAGGGTTTAGCAAGAAAGCTAGTCGGGATCGAAATGATCGATAAAGGAATCCCAAGAACAGGTTATGAAGTGTTTGTTGGAGAACAGAAGATCGGTGAGGTGACAACTGGTACACAGTCACCAACATTAAAAAAGAACGTCGGTCTGGCACTTCTTGATATCAATTTCACTGCTATAGGCACTGAAGTTGAGGTTCAGGTTCGTAAAAAGCGTTTAAAAGCACAAGTTGTAAAAACACCTTTCTACAAGAGAGGGTAATAAGGGGAGATTACAAATGAGTTATCGTTATTTACCAATGACAGAGCAAGACCAAAAAGAAATGATGGATACGATTGGTATTCAATCAGTTGAAGAACTTTTTGCTGATATTCCTGAAAAAATTCGCTATAAAGGTCAATTAAACATTGAGAAGGAACTGCCGGAGCCTGAATTAGTTAACTATCTGCAAGGTTTAGCTGGTAAAAACGTCAATACGAAGCAATATCCAACTTTTTTAGGTGCTGGAGTATATGATCACTATATTTCATCAGTTGTCGATCATGTCATCTCACGTTCAGAGTTTTATACAGCGTATACACCCTATCAGCCAGAGATTTCTCAAGGTGAACTGCAAGCGATCTTTGAGTTCCAAACTATGGTTAGTGAGTTAACAGGAATGGATCTGGCAAATGCCTCAATGTATGATGGGCAAACAGCTTTAGCTGAGTCAGCAATGCTAAGTGCTGGTCAAACAAGACGTAAGAAATTGATTGTATCAAAAGCAGTTCATCCTGAAGCAAGAGCCGTATTACACACAAGTGCAAAGGGACAGAATCTCACTGTTGTTGAAGTAGATGTTGAAGCTGGAGTTACAAATTTAGCAGCGTTAAAAGATGAAATTGATAACGATACAGCTTGTGTCATTGTACAATATCCAAACTTCTTTGGGAGCATTGAAAATCTTCAAGAGATTGAAGAAATGACACATGCCCAGAAAGCGATGTTTGTTGTTTCAAGTAATCCATTATCATTAGGATTGTTAAAGCCACCAGGGCATTTCGGTGCCGATATCGTTATCGGTGATATTCAACCATTTGGAATACCAGCACAATTTGGTGGACCACACTGCGGCTTTTTTGCGACAACAAAGAAGTTAATGCGTAAAGTTCCAGGGCGTCTAGTTGGTCAAACAACTGATGATCAAGGGCAACGTGGATTTGTTTTAACATTGCAGGCACGTGAACAACATATTCGCCGTGATAAAGCGACATCAAATATTTGTTCTAACCAAGCGTTAAATGCATTGGCATCTTCTGTTGCGATGAGTGCACTTGGCAAAAATGGTGTCAAAGAGATGGCTAAGCAAAACTTACAAAAAGCTCATTATGCAAAAGAACAAGTACTAAACAACGGTGTTAATGTAGTGTTTAATCAACCTTTCTTTAATGAGTTTGTTGTAAAGCTAGATAAGCCAGTTCAAGACGTTAACAAACAATTATTACAACAAGGAATCATTGGTGGTTATGACCTTGGACGTGATTATCCTGAATTAGATGGTCATATGTTAATAGCTGTTACTGAACTTCGTACGAAAGAAGAAATTGACATATTAGCAAAAGCTTTGGGGGGTTTACAATGAGTAAAGATCAAGCATTAATTTTTGAGTTAAGTAAGGCTGGACGTACCGGTTATAGCTTATCGGAATTAGACGTACCAGAAGTTGCAGTAGAAAAGGTAATCCCTGACATGTTTATCCGTACAGAGGATGCAGAGCTCCCAGAAGTTTCAGAGCTGCAATTAATGCGTCATTATACAGCACTCTCAAACCGAAATCACGGTGTAGATTCAGGGTTTTATCCACTTGGATCTTGTACAATGAAATATAATCCGAAAATTAATGAAGACGTTGCTCGGTATACTGGTTTCGCACATATTCATCCATATCAAGCTGAAGAAACTGTGCAAGGTGCATTAGAGTTAATGTATAATTTACAAACGTCACTAGCTGAAATTACAGGAATGGATGAAGTGACGTTACAACCAGCTGCAGGAGCTCATGGTGAATGGACGGGATTAATGATGATTCGTGCTTACCATGAAGCGAATGGTGATTTTAACCGTACGAAGGTCATTGTTCCTGACTCAGCACACGGTACAAACCCGGCTTCGGCAACTGTAGCTGGATTTGAATCAATTACTGTCCGTTCAAATGAGCGTGGACTTGTAGATTTAGAACATCTAAGAGAGGTTGTAGGAGAGGATACAGCAGCTCTAATGCTAACAAATCCAAATACACTAGGTCTCTTTGAAGAAAATATCGCTGAAATGGCTGAAATTATTCATGAAGCTGGCGGAAAATTATATTATGACGGAGCTAACTCAAACGCTATTTTAGGTATTGCTCGTCCTGGTGATATGGGCTTTGATGTCGTACACTTAAACTTACACAAAACATTTACCGGACCACATGGTGGTGGTGGACCAGGATCAGGTCCTGTTGGAGTTAAGAAAGATTTAATTCCGTTCCTGCCAAAGCCGGTCGTTGTTAAAAATGGGGATGCGTATGGCTTTGATTATAATCGTCCGCAATCTATTGGCCGTGTTAAACCGTTCTATGGTAACTTTGGAATCAATGTTCGTGCTTATACGTATATTCGTACAATGGGACCAGTTGGCTTACGTAAAGTATCTGAATATGCTGTTCTTAATGCAAACTACATGATGCGTCGTTTAGAGCCGTATTTTGATCTTCCGTTTAATCAACATTGTAAACATGAGTTTGTACTCTCAGGTCGCCGTCAAAAGAAGTTGGGTGTTCGAACGTTAGATATGGCAAAACGCTTACTTGATTTCGGCTATCACCCGCCAACAATCTACTTCCCGTTAAATGTTGAGGAATGTATTATGATTGAACCAACGGAGACTGAAGCAAAAGAAACATTAGATGAATTCATTGATGCAATGATTCAGATCGCTAAGGAAGCAGAGGAAACTCCAGAGATCGTCCAAGAAGCACCACACACAACAGTTATCGGTCGCTTAGACGAAACAACAGCTGCGAGAAAGCCGATATTGAGATACGAAAAAGCGTAATGTAAAATTTAGAATGTAGAATTATTGTGGGAGCTGCTACGTGAGCTTTTTCAAAAGAGCTTCATTGAAGCAGCCTACACAATTTTACATTTTAAATTTTTAATTTTTAATTTTTAATTATTAAAAAGAGCACTTCCGCGGAAGTGCTCTTTTCTTATGTATACAATTTGTTTACTTCTTTTTTATTTTTCCTGTCCACTTTCTAAAGCCGCCTTGAAGGTAGTAGATATCTGTAATGCCGCGCTTCTTTTTTAGGAATTTTGCAGCTCGATAACTTCTTGATGCTGTTTGTGAATAAAGATAAACAGGCTGATCATTTCGTACTTCATTCATTCGTTGGCTTAATTGTGAGGTTGGTATATTTCTTGCCCCTAAAATATGGCCGCCATCATATTCGTTTTGTTCTCTGACATCGATTAGCTGTGCTTTACGGTAACCGGCTCGAAATTCTTCCTCACTTAACCCAGTTAAAAATCTTGGCTTAATAAACGGACTTATTATTAAATAGGCCAATACTAAAATTGCAATGGTATTAATCCAAACCATAACCTCTTGTCCACCCCTTTAAAAATAATCATACATATTGATTATAAACACCCTTACAGTAAGAATCAAAGAAAAATATAAATTTATTTTTATACGATAGCAATAAGGGAGTTAAATTATTTGACTTCATCCTCCATTTTGCTAGACTAACTAATAGATATAATAGAAAGTACTAGAACAAATGAGGGATATGCGATGAAACAAAAATGGTATTTCATTGATTCTGAAAATTGCTCACCAGAATATAACATGGCGTTAGATGAAGCATTATTAAATTGGCATAGCCAAGGAAAAATTCCGCCAACGATTCGTTTTTATGGCTGGAATCCAGCGACATTGTCCATTGGTTATTTTCAAAAGGTGGAAAAAGAAATAAATCTTGAAGCGGTAAATAAATACAATCTAGGTTTTGTGCGGCGGCCAACTGGAGGGAGAGGAGTACTCCACGATCAAGAATTAACCTATAGTGTCATTGTGTCAGAGGATTATCAGGGTATGCCTGAAACTGTAACAGAAGCGTATCGTGTTATATCAGAAGGGTTGCTTGAAGGGTTTAAACTTTTGGGACTTGATGCATACTTTGCAATCCCAAGATCCCAGGAAGAAAAAGACGCATTAAAAAATCCTCGTTCTGCTGTTTGTTTTGATGCCCCATCCTGGTATGAACTAGTTGTAGAAGGAAGAAAGGTTGCTGGCAGTGCTCAAACGAGGCAAAAAGGTGTCATTTTACAGCACGGTTCGATTATTTTAGATATTGATGAAGATAAACTGTTCGATCTATTTAAATATCCGAATGAAAGAGTAAGAGAGAGGTTGCAGCGAAATTTTAAAAATAAAGCAGTTGCTATTAATGAACTGAGAGAAGAACGCATTACACTGAATGAAGCCCGTGAGGCATTTAAAAATGGCTTCGAAAAAGGTTTAAAGATTGAACTTGTACCGTATCAATTATCAGAGGCGGAAGAAAAAGAAGTACAAAAAATTGCAATGGAACGGTATAGTAATGATGAGTGGACATTTCGTAGATAAAAAGCATGGATCCTATTTATTAGGATTCATGCTTTTGTATGTGTTCGGTTGATGTCTACTTTGTTAAAGCGTTAATTTTTCTTTCAGTAAATGATGATTGTAGTTTTCTTGTTATTGGACCGATTGAGTAATGGTTGCTAATATCACCACTGATTGATATAACTGGTGCTATTTCGACATTTGTATTTGTAATAAATACTTCATCTGCATCCATTAAATGCTCTAGTGTAAAAGGCTGTTCAAAAAGCTCTAATCCTAGTTCATTAGCGATATGCAGAACAAGCTGTCGGGTTATACCGTTTAAGATAAGATTTGTAGCAGGGTGGGTATAAACTTTCTTATCTTTTACTATAAAAACGTTTGAGGCGGCACATTCTGTAACGAGATGATTTCGATGAAGAATGGCTTCACTGCATTTATTGTCGGCAGCTTTTCTAAGTGCCATTGTATTTCCGAGTAGATTTATTGTTTTAATATCACAACGGAGCCAGCGAATGTCATCGGTTGCGATTACTGCGATCCCCTCACTTTGATCCTTTATGTTTAGTGGTACTTCACGGGTAAAAGCAGTGACGACCCCTTCCATATTTCGCTCATAAAGGTGGTTTCGCGGTGCAACAGCTCGTGTATATTGCAGGTAAAATAAACCGTCTCTGATTTCATTTTTTCTAATTAATTGTTCTGTTAACATATAAAAGGTTTCGATAGGGTAAGGTAAGGTCATTTCTAGCTTTTTCGCACTGTTTGAAAATCGCTCATAATGTTCTTCCATTGTATACGGTGTTCCATTGTAGATACGGATAACCTCATATATTCCATCTCCAAAATTATAACCGCGATCCTCCATACTTATATGAACAGAATCTTTAGGTACGATTTGGTTATTGTAGATAACATAGTCCATTTATTGTCCTCCAAATTAGTAAGATTGTTAATTTCTATCACAACATTGAAATTGTAAATTGTCAATATTGTTAGAAAAGTAAATTAAAGGTGAAGAATCATGACATATGGCGAACCTATATTTTGCAACTGACAAATTTCTTGAAATTACTTTGTAAAATGAATTATTTAGCATAAATGCTCATTCATTCTACTTTATTTGACCTCTTTTAAAGTTGACAAAATGAAAAAAAGGAGATGATTTCACAATATATAGTGTAATGGATAAAATATACAACACTATATATTGATTATGTCCGTTGATTGTGATAAGCTAAGTCAAGCATACAACATTTGATTTTAGGGAAATATTGCTAGCAAATCAGATTTTTTTTAACAAATACATCATGCTTCTACAAGCTACATACATCAAGATGTAGACATGGGAGAGTAAATATATACTAAATAGTGAAGGGGAGAACTTTATGACAATGATGATGTCAAAAGTAATGAGCGTTAATGTCGAAAAGCTAAATCAGGATATTGAACAGTTTCCACAAGTTCATCCGATTACAGCGGACATGCACATTCAAAAGAGTGGTGTATCAAGACTTGTAATGCTCGACCGTTACACATTTAAAGATACAGAAAAGAAAACATTAACAGAAGGTGACTTTGTCGTATTAACGGTCAAGGAAGACCCGAAATTTCCAGCTCGTGGATTTGGTTTTGTTCTGGAATTAGATTGGTTCTCAAAAACAGCCAAAGTTTTAGTTGATGAAGAATTCCACGGAGTGTTAGATCCAGAAGAAGCCAAAACAGGAGTTGTCATTCGTTCTCTCGATACTATTGAAAAACCGTTAGAACTTTATTACGAGCAAATTGCCAAGCGTAATGCAACTGGACTAGCTTCGGTAGAAACAACGGAAGAAAAACGACAAGAATCGTTTGAGAAATTTTATCATGAGTTAGTGAATATGAACTTTGTTCCTGCAGGTCGTGTCCTTTACGGAGCAGGTGCTGAAACAGACGTTACCTACTTTAACTGTTATGTAATGCCGTATGTTAAAGACTCAAGAGAAGGCATCTCTGAGCATCGTAAGCAAGTGATGGAGATTATGAGTCGTGGTGGCGGAGTTGGTACAAACGGTTCAACATTACGCCCGCGTCATACGTTAGCTCGTGGTGTAAATGGTAAATCATCAGGATCGGTTTCATGGCTAGATGACATTGCGAAATTGACACACCTTGTGGAACAAGGCGGGAGCCGCAGGGGGGCTCAAATGATTATGCTGGTGGACAGCCACCCTGACATTCTCGAATTTATTATTTCGAAAATGCAAAACCCGAGAATTTTACGATTCTTATTAGAAAATACAAAAGATGATCAAATCAAACAATTAGTAAAAGACAAATTGAAGTTTAAACCGCTATCTGAATTAGAGGTTGCGTTGTATCAAGGGATTGTTAATTTTAAGCATATCCAAGGACAAGGCGGCTTTGATGATAAAGTAATTAGAGAAGCTGAGGAGAAGTTGAACACAGGTGGAACTTACAGTGTCAATAACTCAGAATTTTTAACAGGTGCAAATATCTCTGTTTGTATAACGAATGAATTTATGAAAGCAGTTGAAGAAGACACAGATTATGAACTGCGCTTCCCAGATGTTGAAAACTATTCACCTGAAGAGATGGAAATTTATAACCGTGAATGGCATGAATGTGGAGATGTACGTGAATGGGAAAAAATGGGCCATCGTGTTCGAATGTACCGTAAAATTAAAGCAAAAGAGCTTTGGAATTTAATTAATATTTGTGCAACATATTCTGCAGAACCAGGTATTTTCTTCATTGATAATGCTAACGAAATGACAAATGCTACAAGCTATGGACAAAAGGTAGTTGCAACAAACCCGTGTGGAGAACAACCTCTGGCGCCATTTTCGGTTTGTAACCTTGCCGCAGTAAACTTAGCAAATATGGCGGATAAGGAAACGAAAACCGTTGATTTTGAAAAGTTAAAGCAGACTGTAGCAACTGGTGTACGGATGCAGGATAACGTTATTGATGCTACACCATATTTCTTGGAAGAGAACACAAAGCAAGCAAAAAGTGAACGCCGTGTTGGTCTAGGTGTAATGGGGCTTCATGATTTGCTTATCTATTGTGAGACAAGATACGGCTCAGAAGAAGGAAACGAACTTGTAGATAAGATCTTTGAAACGATTGCAACAACTGCATATCGTACAAGTGTTGAATTAGCAAAAGAAAAAGGCAGCTTCCCTTATTTAGTTGGGGAACAGGAAGAAAAAACGAGAAACTTACGAGAAGCGTTTATTAATACTGGCTATATGAAAAAGATGCCAGAAGATATTCGTGAAGCAGTGTTAGACTATGGTATTCGTAATTCGCACTTATTAACCGTTGCTCCTACAGGTTCGACTGGAACAATGGTTGGTGTGAGTACAGGACTTGAACCTTACTTCTCTTTCTCTTATTACCGTAGTGGTCGATTAGGGAAGTTTATCGAGGTGAAAGCCGAAATCGTTAAAGAATATCTTGATGTTAATCCAGATGCCGATCCAGAAAACTTACCAGAATGGTTTGTTTCAACGATGGAATTATCACCTGAAGAGCATGCGGATGTTCAATGTATTATTCAACGTTGGGTAGACAGCTCATTATCAAAAACAGTTAATGCTCCGAAAGGGTATACGGTTGAGCAGGTTGAAAAGGTTTATGAACGTCTGTACCGAGGTGGAGCAAAAGGTGGTACAGTATATGTTGATGGAAGTCGTGATGCTCAAGTATTAACATTGACTGCTGAAGAAAATACCTTTGAGGATTATGCTGTTGATTTAACATCTGAAGAAAAAGATGGAAAGAAGAAAAGTCATGTTGTTCTCGTTGATACAATTGCTGATCTTCGCTCTACGTCCGTAACAATCGGTTCAGAAGTAGGAAATACATGCCCGGTTTGTCGTAAAGGAACTGTTGAAGACATCGGTGGCTGTAACACATGTACAAACTGTAATGCACAATTAAAGTGTGGTTTATAATTATATAATCAGTAAATGGATAGAGTCGGCAAAAGACTCTATCCATTTTTATATTAACTACAATGGCACGGCTTCCAACAACTACATCATCGTAAGTCATAAAATTTACACAATCTAAAGGAGAGTAAGTTTACATTTTGAGGTGAAAAGAATGGAGCCATTTATTCCACAGCTTGTTTATATTGAGCCGAGAGCGATAGAGTACCCGTTAGGTAAAGAACTTAAAGATAAGTTTGAAAAGATGGGAATCGAGATAAGGGAAACAACATCTCATAACCAGGTGCGTAATATACCAGGAGATACAGAAAATCAAAAGTACCGCAATGCAAAATCAACTCTTGTTGTTGGTGTTCGCAAAACATTAAAATTTGATACATCAAAGCCATCTGCAGAATATGCAATACCGCTTGCTACAGGGTGTATGGGTCATTGTCATTATTGTTATTTACAAACAACGATGGGGGATAAACCTTATATTCGAACATATGTAAATATAGAGGAGATCTTTGAGCAAGCCGAAAAATATATCAGGGAAAGGGAGCCTGAAATCACTCGTTTTGAAGCAGCCTGTACCTCAGATATCGTAGGACTAGATCATTTAACTCATTCCCTTAAAAAAGCAATCGAATTTATAGGGGAAACAACACTGGGCAGGCTCCGATTTGTAACAAAATATCATTATGTGGATCATTTATTGGATGCAAAGCATAATGGTAATACGAGATTTCGTTTTAGTTTGAATTCCAATTATGTTATCAAAAATTTTGAACCTGGTACATCTCCTTTTGAAAAACGAATAGAGGCCGCTGGTAAAGTAGCAAAAGCGAATTATCCTTTAGGCTTCATTCTTGCTCCATTATACCGCCATTCCGAATGGGAACAAGGGTATTTGGAACTTTTTGAACGGTTGGAAGCTACATTACCAAGTTATGCGATAAAAGATTTAACGTTTGAACTCATTCAACACCGGTTTACAAAAACAGCAAAAAAGATTATAGAGAAACGCTATCCGAAGACGAAACTAGAAATGGATGAAAGTAAACGGAAATATAAATGGGGAAAGTATGGGCGAGGAAAATATGTATATCAAAATGAAGAGGCGGATGAGTTAAGAGAGAAAGTGGAGGGTTATATTAAACATTACTTCCCGCAATCGAAAATTGAGTACTTCACATAGACAATGAGTCCTTGTCAGAACTGGACGATTATAGTATCATTTTAGCGATGACTGTAAAAAGGCAGAGGGAAATTGGGGGGGAACACCATGCCAACACCAAGTATGGAAGATTACCTAGAACGGATTTATTTATTAATTGATGAGAAGGGTTATGCAAGGGTCTCGGATATTGCAGAAGCTTTGGAAGTTCATCCATCCTCTGTAACAAAGATGGTACAAAAGCTTGATAAAAGTCAGTATTTAATTTACGAAAAGTATCGCGGATTAGTGTTAACACCGAAAGGAAAGAAGATCGGAAAAAGGCTTGTTTATCGACATGAACTTCTTGAGGATTTCATGAAGATTATCGGTGTAAACCATGAAAATATATATCAAGATGTAGAAGGAATTGAGCATCATTTAAGCTGGGATGCTATTGATCGCATTGGTGATTTAGTACAGTTCTTCCAAGAAGATGAAAAACGAGTCGAATTACTTAGACAAACACAAAAGAAGAATGAGCTAGAGCAATCATAACAAATAAAGTTATGGTTGCTTTTTTTATTAACCGAAGTTTTGGCGTCATTGTATCGTCCTTTACCAGGTAAGCATAATCTGTATGTTGAGGGGGTGCGGGTTAGATATGGAAATTGATGGCGTGTTTGCTGGTGGTGGAGTCAAAGCAATTGCTTTTGTAGGTGCATTAAAAGTATTAGAAGATAAGGGATATACCTTTCAAAGGGTAGCAGGGACGAGTGCAGGAGCAATAATCGCTTCACTTATTAAGGCGGGTTATACGAGTAAAGAGCTAACGTCAGTTTTATCGGAAACAAATTTACAGCAGTTTCTAGATCCAAAACATTCAATCCTTCCTTTTCCTTTTATTAAATGGCTGCGAGTGTATAAGAGACTGGGATTGTATAAAGGAGATGAGCTTGAAAGCTGGTTAAGAGAAAAGCTCAAAGCAAAAGGTGTAACGACATTTGCTGATTTGCCAAAAGGTTCCTTAAAAATTATTGCTTCAGATTTAACGAAAGGTCAACTTATTGTTTTGCCGGATGACTTAGAGAAATACGGTATTATTCCTGATAAATTTTCAGTAGCGAAAGCGGTACGAATGAGTTGCAGTCTTCCATATTTTTTTGAACCTGTGAAATTATATGATGGAAAAGGTCAACAGTGTATTATTGTTGATGGCGGAGTAATAAGTAATTTTCCGATGTGGTTATTTACAAATAAAAAAGGAAAAAGTAAAAGGCCAGTATTAGGATTCAAGTTAAGTGATTCACTTGAGGAAGCGATTCCTAATAAAATTGATAATGCTTTCGAGATGGTTGGTTCGTTGCTGGAGACGATGCTTAAAGCGAGGGATAATCGCTACATTTCAAAAGATATTGCTGAGAATATTGTTTTTATACCTGTTGAGAAAATTAAATTAACAGAGTTTACGCTGGCAAAAAAGAAAGTGGAGGAATTAATTGAATTAGGACGACAAAGGACCGAGAATTACTTTTTTAATCATAATACGCCTTTGAGAAGGATTAAATAAATGAACGCAAAGAAATAGAGCACTTAAAAGAGTGCTCGATTCTTTTTCTTTGTTTTATTTTTTTTGCCCTCAATTACTGTAAAATTATGAGCTGCTTTCCGTTTTTTAATAGTAGAGGTTTTGAAGTTGTTTGTACTTTTTCTTTTGTGCGGGATAACATTGCTTTTAAAACGTTCAGAGCGGCTTGCTGTTTTTGGTTTAGGACGGCGGTGCGCATGTGGCGCCGCAAATTTTTTGGCTAGAAACCGTTTGTAGATAAAAATGATCGCCCCGACAATAGCAGCTACAATGAGTATTTGACTTAAAAAACCAACCGGATCACTAAAGAGACGGTAGAACAAGCCCAATCCAGCTAACCCAATAAGTATTAGCACAAGCGGATGGTAAGATTGACGCGACATAATACTCACCTCCTATAGAATTTAAATTACATGAATCTTCAGAAAACTCAAATTTATCAGTGGTTATAATGGTAGTCATACCCTACATCACAGCATTGCTGCTGAGATGTACTATGTGATTTCATAATGGCTTGCCCACCAAAAGTTGTTGTTTAGTTAAGATAGTTAAATGAAACAAATTAGAAATAATCTAATTGTCTTTATAGTTATATTCTACATGATAAGTTCGTTTTCCTCTACATTAATGTCCTTTGCACTATAATTATTCACTAATTTTTTATAATTTACACATGTATTTCAAAGTTTCTATATTATTGCTATAGAAAAAATATGAAGTGGACATACTTAAAGTGGAGGTGAACATCATGGAGAATGAAAAAAAATTGGAACAAAATAAGACGGATGAACCAATGTCATTTAATGCGAGAATTGCAAGTATTGGCTTTTTTGGCGGTTTATTTTGGAGTTTAATGGGTTATGTCGCCTTCTTTTTTAATTTTATGACTATCGGGCCTGCATTAGTACTCATGCCTTGGGCTTTGGGGGAATGGAAGCACACATATATTGGCCATCTAGTCGGTATTCTGGTCATTGGTTTATTGTCCATTCTCGTTGCTTTTATTTATCGGATGTTATTAGCAAAGGTATTTAGTATATGGTCAGGAGCATTTTATGGATTTGTATTATGGCTCGTTGTTTTTTATTTACTTAACCCAATTTTCCCAGGATTAAAATCTGTTCCACAATTAGGTACAAATACAATTATAACCGGGGTTTGTTTATTTGTACTTTACGGTGTATTTATTGGTTATTCAATTTCTTACGATTACAAAGAAATGAACGAAAATACGTAAACAAACTATTCAAAGTGTTTTAGCTATGATAGAATGTCAAGTGACCTTCTATCATTTCTTTTTCCCAGTATATGTTACTAACAATTATTTCGTTATTGTGCAATTATTTTATGCAAAAGAATATAGGAGTGTGCTTAATTTTTTTAGTATAGTGCCTGTAATTTGATTTGAGGAGGACGATGATGGAACGCCTTGAAAAAATGAGAGAGCAAATGAAGCATTACGAGATTGACGGGATGCTGATTACAAGTCCGAGTAACCGTAAATATATGACTCAATTTACAGGAACAGCTGGGGTAGCTTTATTATCAGGAACAGAAGCAAAATTCATCACTGACTTTCGGTATATTGAGCAAGCGAATGAACAAGCGAAAGCCTATGAAATTGTACAGCATACCGGCCCAATTGATGAGGAAATAGCCAAGCAAATAAAGAATATGGGAATAAAAAAGTTAGGATTTGAGCAAGATCATCTTACATATAGCCAGTATGCTACGTTTACTAAAAAATTTGATGTTGAATTGATTCCGATTAGTGGGTTAATTGAAAAATTACGCTTGATAAAAGATGCATCAGAGATTAAGATACTAAAAGAAGCTGCACAGATTGCTGATGCTGCATTTACTCATATAACGTCATACATAAGAGCCGGTTTAAAAGAGATTGATGTGGCGAATGAACTTGAATTTTTTATGAGAAAAAAAGGGGCAATCTCATCGTCTTTTGATATTATTGTTGCGTCAGGAATTCGTTCTGCGCTCCCACATGGTGTCGCTAGTAATAAGGTGATTAATAAAGGCGAACTTGTTACCCTTGATTTTGGTGCTTATTACAAAGGGTATTGTTCCGATATTACACGAACAATCGCAGTTGGCGAACCTAATGAGGAATTAAGAAAAATATACGAAACTGTTCAAGAAGCGCAAGCCATTGGAATGAATTCAATTAAACCAGGGTTAACAGGTAGACAAGCAGATGCGCTTACTCGTGATTTTATAACGGAAAAAGGATATGGACAATATTTTGGTCACTCTACTGGTCATGGGATTGGTTTAGAAGTACATGAAGGCCCGGCGTTATCAATGAAATCGGATACGGTCTTGGAGCCAGGAATGGTTGTAACGGTAGAACCGGGAATTTATATTTCTGGAATTGGCGGTACACGAATTGAAGATGATACTCTTATCACCGAATCAGGAAATGAATCTCTTACTCATTCATCAAAGGAATTATTAATTGTAGGAGACTAGAACAATTTAAAAATGTAAAATTTAAATATAAATTAAATCTTTAGTTAAATAGAGGTTTGAATTGATAATTACATAGGAGGAACAGAACATGGTTTCAGTTAACGATTTTAAGACAGGTTTAACAATTGAGGTAGATGGCGGGATTTGGCAGGTTATTGAATTCCAACATGTAAAGCCAGGCAAAGGAGCGGCATTTGTTCGCTCAAAATTACGTAATTTAAGAACTGGGGCAATTCAAGAGAAAACATTCCGTGCTGGAGAAAAAGTTTCAAAAGCACATATTGAAAATCGTCGTATGCAATATTTATATGAAACTGGTGGCGTATATACATTTATGGATAATGAATCGTATGAGCAACTAGAGCTACAAGCAAATCAAATTGAATATGAATTGAAATTTTTGAAAGATAATATGATTGTTCAGATTATGACATATCAAGGGGAAACACTTGGTGTTGAATTACCAAATACTGTTGAGCTAGAAGTAACGGAAACTGAACCAGGTATCAAAGGGGATACTGCATCAGGTGGAACAAAACCAGCTACACTTGAAACAGGCCTAACTGTACAAGTTCCTTTCTTTATTAATCAAGGCGATGTATTAGTGATTGATACAAGAACAGGACATTACATTTCCAGAGCATAGTTATTTATATAAAAAAACTTATTGTTCTCTTTGAACAATAAGTTTTTTTTGTACGATTCACTATTTGTCGTTATACCTCAAAATATTTGTAAAATTCTAACTACTCATTTAAACGAGTTTCTGCTATTATGATTAAAAAGAAAGGTGGTGGACAGATTGGAGAAAAAGAAGGTTCAATTAAAAGAGGATCTTGAAGTTAGTTACTATTCATTTTCAGATGATATCATTTGTGTTGAAGTTTTTTATAAACAAAAGGAAATGGGGGCGTTTTGTTCCGATATCTCTCACTTCAAAGAGTGGGATGAAACAGATCTTCTTCAATTAGCCGAGAGTCATGTTAAGAATAATGCCCGAATACTGTCAACCGCCACATCATCCGTTCAACGTAAAGCATTAGATAATGGCATTGAAGTTGAGTATTATTCACATTCAGATGATATTTTGTGTATTGAGATGTTTAAGGATGGTCATAGTGTCGGTTCATTTTGTTCGGATGTCTCATCATTTGAAGAGTGGATGGAGGATGATGAATTACTGAAACGTGTAGTCGAAAAGCAGCTGCCACAAGGAATTTAACGAATGAAAAGTTGTAAAAGAGCGAATTGCCACTTCGGTAAATTGCTCTTTTTTTGTTCTGAATATATGGTTTTTCTCATAGGTTGTACAAAGTATTTTTTGTCTGCTTACTAATTATGAGACGTTCCAAAACATCGGAGAGGATGGCGTTTATGAAAGGTTGGTTATCTGCTATAGAAACAACTGTACTTAGTATGGTTATTTTGCGAATGGTTTCAGGATTGCTTGAGCTATCAGCCGCATCGCTCATGCTGCGTTTCAACACAGTGGAGAAAGCCGTAGCAATTAATGCTTTGTTAGCTATTGTGGGACCAATCGTTCTAATTACAACGATGACGATTGGCCTGGTTGGTATGGCTGATAAAGTTTCGGTTGGAAAGCTGTTGCTTATTGCTTTAGGTGTAATCCTTATCTTACTTGGATTAAGACGTTAAACATGAAATAACATTGTCATATTACGATGAAGTTGGCATACATTTTCAATAGGGGACAAGTCAAATTCATGGTATTAGGGGGAGTGTAATGGAAGAAATTTACGCCGTTTTACCGGATTCAATTAAACGAATGATCGACCAATTGCCTTCAAGAACGAAAGAGAAGATGGAAGAAATTCGGATTCGGATTAACCGTCCTTTGGAAATCGGTGTAGAAGGATCTCCATTCTTCCCACAGCTGGAACAAATGCCATACATCGTTAGCAAAGAAGATGGTGTCCAACTTATGAACCAATTAAGTAATTATTCCTTATATGCTTTAGAAGAAGAGTTAAAGCAAGGATTTATTACGATTCGGGGTGGCCATCGGGTCGGATTAGCAGGAAAAGTCATTACAGAAAAAGGTCATGTCAAAGCCATTCGGCATATTAGTTCATTTAATATTCGTGTTGCAAAACAAAAAATAGGTGTCGCGAATCCATATATTCATTATTTATTTCAAAAAAACAGATGGGAAAACACACTGATAATAGGCCCTCCGCAAACCGGGAAAACAACGTTATTGAGAGATATTGCGAGAATTATTAGCAGTGGTGATAAAGATTTTAAAATCCTTCCGAAAAAAATCGGTGTGGTAGATGAGCGCTCCGAAATTGCTGGATGTATTAAAGGTATACCGCAACATGATTTAGGATCTCGAGTCGATGTTCTAGATGCTTGTCCAAAGGCAGAAGGAATGATGATGCTCATTCGATCGATGAGTCCAGATGTCCTTATTGTCGATGAAATTGGTCGACAAGAGGATGTTCAAGCGATACATGAGGCGATTCATGCAGGTGTTAGTATTATTACGACGGTTCATGGTTTTCAAATGGAGGATTTGTATTTAAGGCCGACAATCAAGGAATTAATGGACCAAAAAGTTTTTAGTAGATGTATCGAATTGACACGTCGTTTACATCCGGGAAAAGTAAACCGAATTCGTGATGAAAACGGAAAAGATGTGGTGAGATTACATTGAAAATAATTGGAGCGATTTTAATCATCATTGCTACGACATGGGTAGGGTTTGAGTTTGCTAGACG
The DNA here is from genome assembly GCF_052119505.1 of Anaerobacillus sp. MEB173. Taxonomy (NCBI): domain Bacteria; kingdom Bacillati; phylum Bacillota; class Bacilli; order Caryophanales; family Bacillaceae; genus Anaerobacillus; species Anaerobacillus sp. MEB173. The sequence goes on along the minus strand of NZ_JBJMAU010000002.1, from coordinate 138,129 downwards.
ATTAAGTGAGAGACCAAGGCAGCTTCGGCAATTAAAAGTAGCTCTACAATCACTTGAAGCAGAGATTATGTATGGGTTAACACCATTAGCTGAGGCAAGTAGTCATATTGCAAAGCAATTACCGAAACCAATCTCCTATTTTTTCGAACGTTTTTCCTACTGGCTGTCGAAAGGGGAAGAAAGTGCTCAAAAGGCATGGGAGCAAAGTTTAAATGAAACATGGCATTTTACTGCTTTATGTAATGGGGAACTTGAGATTATGAAACAATTCGGAATGACACTTGGACAACATGATAAGGTTCAACAACAAAAGCAAATTCGTTTAACGCTCACCCACCTAGAAAGAGAAGAAGGTGAAGCAAAAGATGCACAAAATCGTTATGAAAAGATGTTAAAAAGCTTAGGTTTTTTAACAGGTCTCTTAATTATTATTCTCATGATGTAATGATGGTAGCTATGAATTGAATACTCGCAAAGAGACAAGTGGTCAGGAGGAGAAAAGGTCATGGCATATGATGTGAATACAATCTTTCAAATTGCCGGGATAGGTATTGTTGTTGCAATGATTCATACGGTATTGAAGCAAATGGGAAAGGAAGATTGGGCTCATTGGGTTACCTTAATTGGCTTTGTTGTTGTTTTGTATATGGTTGCAACGATTGTTGATGACCTTTTTCAAAAAATTAAAGGTGTCTTTCTCTTTCAAGGCTGAGGGAGGTGTTCACCATTGAAATAATACAAATTGTAGGATTAGGACTTATTGCAACTTTTCTTGCACTCGTCGTAAAAGAACAAAAGCCCATTTTTGCATTTTTGTTAACTGTATTTGTGGGCGTTCTTATTTTTTTATTCTTAATCGATCAAATTTACAAAGTCATCACTATGTTAGAGAGAATTGCTGTTAATGCCAACATTAACATGATTTATGTGCAAACCATCTTAAAAATTATTGGAATCGCTTATATTGCAGAGTTTGGAGCTCAAATAGCCAAAGATGCCGGACAAGCGGCAATAGCATCAAAAATCGAACTGGCCGGCAAGGTATTAATTATGGTCATGGCCATACCAATCATAACATCGATCATTGAAATGGTAATTTCATTGTTACCAAATTAAGACCTATTAGGAGATTTGCCATTTCATAGAGGGGTGAACAGATGAAACATTGGTTTTTCATTTTATTAGTTCTTTTCTTTCTACCAATCGCTTCAGTTCATGCTGAACAGGAACCATCACCCCAAGAAAACCTCATCGAACGACAATTAGAACAATTAGGAATAGATGATATCCGAGCGTATTGGGAGGAAGTTGTCACTGAGTATGGAGGTTTTCTTCCAGAAAGTCAAAAAGGCTCGTTTATGGAGTTCGTTAAAGGAGAGAAACAATTTTCAATTAAGGAATGGTTGACCGGACTCGTTAAATACTTATTTCATGAATTAGTCGTCAATGGCAAGCTACTAGGAACGTTAATCTTGCTGACGGTTTTCAGTATGATACTGCAGCAAATGCAAAACGCCTTTGAACAACATGCGATTAGTAAGGTGGCTTATGCGATCACATACATGGTGTTAATCATTATTGCCTTAAACAGCTTCCATGTAGCCATTAGCTACGCGCAAGAGGCGATTAGTAATATGATCAATTTTATGATTGCATTATTACCATTGTTGTTAGCGTTAATGGCTTCGATAGGGAGTTTGACATCAGTAGCTTTTTTCCATCCGTTAATTGTCCTTTTGGTCAATACAAGTGGGTTATTAATCCAGCATTTTGTTATGCCATTATTGTTTCTATCAGCAATACTTAGCATTGTAAGTATATTAAGTGACCATTATAAAGTGACCAAGCTTGCCAATCTACTACGGAATGTCGCAGTTGGTGCGTTAGGTATTTTTTTAACCATCTTTTTGGGCATTATTTCCGTTCAAGGAGCAACAACCGCTGTTGCTGACGGAATTACCATACGAACGGCAAAGTTTGTAACCGGTAATTTTGTTCCAGTTGTCGGGAGAATGTTTACCGATGCGGCTGATACCGTGATGAGTGCATCTGTACTACTGAAAAATACAGTTGGTATTGCCGGTCTTGCTATCCTTTTACTCCTTTGTGCGTTTCCGGCAATAAAGGTCTTATCGTTAGCTCTCATCTTTAATATTGCAGCGGCAGTCTTGCAACCACTAGGTGGAGGACCGGTTATCGAATGCCTATCAACAATCGGAAAGGCCGTCATTTTCATCTTCGCAGCACTGGCAACAGTATGCTTAATGTTTTTCCTCGCTATTACAATCATCATCGCCGCCGGGAACCTGTCGCTGATGGTGAGGTGAAAAGCTAGTTTAGAATTTAGAGTGTAGAGTTTAGAGTTATCTCGAGCAAATTCAATGAGGGGTTTTGGGTCTCCCAAGAGGTACAATCAAACACTCTAAACTCTAAACTTTCAACTCTAAACTAACGAAAGGGGGGAGTTTCTTGCAGTTTATTACGGATTGGGTTACGAATATTATTTTGATTATCCTGCTGGCAACCGTTTTAGAGTTACTCCTTCCGAACTCTAATTTTCAGCGTTATGTCAAAATGGTTGTTGGTTTAATGCTAATTGTTGTTATTTTAACACCTTTATTATCGGTATTTTCGCATAGCCCTGAAACAATCTTTCAACCAATAAATATGAATGAGGATCTTTCTGATGAGCAGCTAGAAAATTTAATTGAAAATAAGAAAACAGATATAGAAATGGGACAACGTGCATATATTTCAGAACAGGTGGCTGTCCAAATGAAACAACAAGTGGAAGAGGAGCTGGTTAACGATTATGGTTTGGAAGTAAAAGAAGTCCTGATTTCCATTGATGAATTTGCTAACGAAGAAGACTTCCTCAAGAGTATCACAGGTATTGAAGTTGTTGTTAAACAGCAAGTTGAGCAGACCGAGGAAGAAGCTAAAGTAGAAGCAATACCTGTTGTAATGATTGATACCAAGAAGGAACTGCAAACAAAGAAGTTAACTGAACAGCCAGCAAATCTATCTGAAGTCCAACTTTATTTAGCGAATGAATGGCAAATTCCTAAAGAGGTTATCTCTTTAGCCTTGGAAGGAGGGGATGAGTGATGGACAAAGAGGAAAAAAACCATAAACAATGGTTAACAAAATTATTTCAAAAAAAGGAGGAAGGTAAAGGTAAGATAAAGTCAATTCATTATTTGGCATTAGTTTTATGTATAGGTGTTGCACTAATGATTTTAGGTAATTTCTTTACGAATGAATCTGGATCTAATCAGGTTGCTATGCCAGTGTTCAAAGACGACACATCACCTGATAGTGAACCAGTTTTTGGAAATAAAGCACAAGCAGAACCTTATTCAATGGAGGATTATGAACACCGATATGAAAATCAGCTGAGAGAGGTTTTAGAGGAAATCATTGGTGTTTCTGACGTATCTGTGATGATTAATCTAGCAGAGACAGAAAAGCAGGTGTATGAAAAGGATCAAAATACAAAGAAACAAAACACAGATGAAACAGATCGTGAAGGTGGGAAAAGAAAGGTAGAAGATGTAACCCGAGATGAAAAGGTAGTTATTATTCGTAATGGTGACAGTGAGAAGCCACTGATTGTAAAAACAGAAAAACCAGCAGTACGTGGAGTTGTAGTTGTTGCTAGAGGAGTTGATAACATTCAGGTAAAAACAATGGTGGTAGAGGCAGTCAGTAGAGTACTAGACGTCCCAACTCACCGCGTATCAGTATTACCAAAAAAATTAAAGGGGGAAGAATAAAATGGTATTAAAAAAACAAACAGTATGGCTTTTAACAATGTTAAGTTTAATTATTGTATTATCCGTGTATTATATTACGTCTCCAGGACAGGTGCCGAATGAACATTTGGCATTATTGGAGGTTGAGGAAAATGATGCTGAACCAATGGAACAAGAACAATCAATGGTAGACATTGAAGAAGCGACAGAAGTTGGCGGCTCTGAATGGACTGATGAAGACAGTGTGATTTCCAATGTTACGAGTGATGAGGTTTTTGCATCTATCAGATTGGACAGAGAGGTAAGCCGTGATCGTTTAAGTGAGCAATATACTTCTATTGTTGCAGACACTGAAACAGCTGAAGAATTACGAACTCAAGCATTAGAAGCAATGCAAAAATTACAATCATTAGCACAAAAGGAAGCGATGTTAGAAACGCTGATTCAAGCAGAAGGTTATGAGGATGTTCTTGTTATTACTGAGGATGATCAAGTGAAAATTATTGTAAAAGCAGAAGAATTATCACGTGAAGAAGGAAATAAAATTATCTTAATGGCTCGTGAGCAACTAGGCGAGAAAAACGTAGCTGTAAGTTTTCAACCAACAAAACAATAAGAATTAGCTCAATAAGAACAACCCCTGTGGTGCTGTTCTTATTGAGCTATTTTACATAGTGCAAATGGCACTTTGTAATGGTATAATACAACACGGTGAAGGATTGGAAAATTTTTAATAAGAAAGTAACACTGAAAATGATTAGATCGTTCATTTCAAATCAATACTAAGAAATGCATAAAAAGTTTCTTTACGTGTAGGAATTTGGAAATTTTACATAAAGGGAGAGATCGTTATGGAATGGAATGACCTAACAGAAGGCGCCAAAGCAGTCTTAGAGCAGACAAGAAATATGAAAAATGATCATATTCAAATTGTTGAATTTGAAGTTGGATTTGAACAAGAATTTGAGACAAATGATGGGTCGTATACTGTTTCGATTCAGGAAGAAGACTATCAAAGTTTAAAACATTTTACACAAGAAAATGAGTACGGTGATAAATACCATATGGCTCGAAACAAAAATATTGTAAAAATTATTTTACTAGAGAATGGTAAAATTCCAGATAATTTATCAGAGTTTCCTGTGTTCAGACAATACAAAAAAGATGCAATCATCACCGAGCCAACGACGCAAGAAGAGGAAAATTATTAATAATTACGGTTTCTTGAGCCCCTTGTTTAAGTTGAGGGGCTCATTATATTTTTGCAGGAAGATTATGTTATAATGTTGAAAAATATAGTTGAGGAGTAGAAAAAAATGTTAAAAGTACAAGAAATAAAAGAAATCATTCGAGCGTTAGACCAGTCAAGTATTAATGAATTTAAATACGAGGTCAATGGTTCAAAGATTAGTATGAAAAAACAAGATATTCTTACAACCAATCAATCAGCTGTTCCTCAACTGGTAACTCAAGTAGTGCCAGATAGAAAGACGGTAGAACAAAGTGCTGTGAAAACTGAAGTCAAAGAAAAGGTTGTTAAAGAAAATGAACGGCCAAAAGAGACACAAATAAGCTTTGAGGATAATTTACAAAAGATTACTGCACCGATGGTAGGAACATTTTATGCTGCACCAGCTCCGGATGCTGAGGCGTATGTCAAAGTTGGCGATAAGATTACAGAGGATTCTGTAGTCTGTATCATTGAGGCAATGAAGCTTATGAATGAGCTTGAAGCAGAGGTTAAAGGTGAAATTGTAGAAATTCTTGCAGAGAATGGACAGCTTGTTGAATATGGACAAGAGCTATTCGTTGTGAGACCTTTATAGGGAGAGAACAGAATGATCAAAAAATTATTAGTAGCAAACCGAGGGGAAATCGCTGTTCGAATCATCCGGGCGTGTAAAGAGTTGGGAATCGAAACAGTTGCGGTTTACTCTGAAGCCGACAAAGATGCATTTCATGTCAGAATTGCAGATGAGGCTTATTGTATTGGCCCGACGCTTTCCTCAAAAAGCTATTTAAATTTCACTAATATTATGAGTGTCGCTACTTTAACAGAAGTAGATGCAATTCATCCTGGGTATGGATTTTTGGCAGAGAATGCCGATTTTGCAGAGATTTGTGCCGCATGTAATGTAACATTTGTTGGTCCAAGTCCGGAGGCAATAACTCGTATGGGAACGAAGGACATCGCGAGAGAAACAATGGCCGAGGCTGGTGTACCAATTGTTCCAGGCTCTAAAGGGATCATTGAAAGCACTGATGAGGCAGTTCAATTGGCAAAAGAGATTGGATACCCCGTCATTATAAAAGCGACTGCAGGTGGGGGTGGAAAAGGAATTCGTGTAGCAAGAACCGAAGCCGAATTAGTAAAAGGAATTAATATTACTCAGCAGGAAGCACAAACGGCGTTTGGGAATCCCGGAGTTTATATTGAAAAGTATATTGAAGATTTCCGGCACGTTGAAATCCAAGTATTGGCTGATAACTTTGGCAATGTCATTCACTTAGGTGAACGTGATTGCAGTATCCAACGTCGTTTACAGAAGTTATTAGAAGAAACACCATCTCCTGTTATAGATAAAGCGAAACGGGATGAAATGGGAGAAGCTGCGGTAGCAGCGGCAAAGGCGGTCAATTACTCTGGAGCAGGGACAGTAGAATTTATTTATGACTATCAAAATGGCAAATTCTATTTTATGGAGATGAATACTCGAATACAAGTTGAGCATCCTGTTACAGAAATGGTTACTGGCATTGATTTAATAAAGGAACAAATACTAGTGGCTTCCGGTAAAAAACTTGCATATACTCAAAGTGATGTAACATTCACAGGATGGGCAATTGAATGTCGTATAAATGCGGAAAATCCAGACAAAAACTTTCTTCCGTCACCTGGGAAAATTACAACGTATTTACCACCAGGTGGTCTCGGTGTGCGGGTTGATTCTGCTGTTTATCCAGGCTATACAATTCCCCCATTTTATGATTCGATGATCGCAAAAGTGATTACACATGGTGCTAGTCGAAATGAAGCTATTTCCAGAATGAAAAGAGCTTTAAGTGAATTTGTCATTGAGGGTATTGATACAACAATACCATTTCATTTACGACTATTGAATCATGAGAAGTTTGTAGAGGGTCATTTTAATACTAAATTTTTAGAGATTTATGATTTAACAAATAGAAAATAAATGAAAAGGTTTGGAGGCGAGTAAGAATGAATGAAAATCACATTTTAGATTTAGAAGAGTCCAAAAATGAACTAGGGAAGGTTGAGATTTCACCAGAAGTTATCGAAGTCATCGCTGGCATTGCTGCATCTGAGATTGAGGGAGTTGCGACGATGAGAGGCAACTTTGCTTCAGGTGTTGTCGAACGACTTGGCCGAAAGAATCACGGTAAAGGTGTCAAGGTGGATCTTAAGGACGATGGGATTGCTGTCGATGTATTCGTCGTAATGGTTTATGGTGTTGCCATCCCTGAAGTTGCACAGAAGATCCAAAATAATATCTATCAAACATTAAAAACAATGACGGCAATTGAACTTTCTGAAGTAAATGTCCATGTTGTTGGAATTCAGTTTGAAACAACAGAACAACAATTAGCAGTAGAAACACACGAAGAATAAGTAAGGAACATCAAAGGATCATTGCGCTCCTTTGATGTTTTTTTTGTGCATTTGGTTTTCAATTCCATATATTTTGCTAATAATAATGGGTAAAGCGATTGCAGTTTACGGAAAAGTAAGAATTTTGTTTAGAAGAATAGACATTCTGTATTCCTTACCTTTGTTATGCTATGATCATGAATAGAAAATGTTGGTTTTTTTCTAAGAACGATTTTCAATTAAAGGAGTAATTTATATATGAAAAGAAGATTAGCTAGACAAAAAGCGATTCAATCCCTTTTTCAAGTTGATGTTAGTGGAACGGACCGTGATGAGGCAATTAATAATGTTTTAGAAGATTCTGATGAGAAAGATGAGTTTTTAGTAAATCTCGTTTACGGTACACTCGAACATCTTCCTGAAATCGATAAAGTAATAGAAAATAATCTAGAAAATTGGTCATTAAATCGTATTGGTAACGTAGACCGTGCTATAATACGAATGTCGATATATGAAATAAAATATGTAGAAGAAATTCCTACTAATGTCAGTTTTAATGAAGCGATTGAGCTTGCAAAAGCATTTGGCGGTGACGAATCAGGCCGCTTTGTAAACGGAGTTTTGTCAAAAATTGTTGATTCAGAAAAACAGTAAAAAATAATTTAGAATTTATAATTTATAATGTAGAATTGGCTGCCGGTATAGCTCTGAAGTCGTAATTAAGAAACTACATTGAAGAACCCCATACTAATAATTCTAAATTCTTAATTCTTAATTCTAAATTTTTTAAGGGAGTGGTTGTTTTGTCAGCGATATTAATTAGTGGTAAGGATCTAGCTAGTGATAAGCGTTTAGAAATGAAGCAGGAAGTAGAGAAATTAACAAAGGATGGAACTCAACCTGGCCTAGCGGTTATTTTGGTAGGGAATGACCCTGCATCACGTTCTTATGTGAAAGCGAAAGAAAAGGCATGTCATGAAGTTGGTATTTATTCTGTATTACAAGAATTGCCTGAATCGGTATCTGAGCAGGAGCTTCTTGCAGAAATTGAGCGTTTGAATCAAGATGAAAAAATACACGGTATACTCGTTCAATTACCGTTGCCAAAGCACATTTCCGAACAAGCTGTGATTGAAACGATAAGCCCTGAAAAAGATGTGGACGGATTCCATCCAATTAACATCGGGAAAATGATGATTGGTGAAGAGACGTTCTTGCCTTGTACACCATTTGGAATTGTAGAAATGATTAAATCCAAAGACATCGAGATCTCTGGAAAACATGTTGTTGTTATTGGTCGCAGTAACATTGTCGGAAAGCCAGTTGGACAACTCTTATTAAATGAAAATGCTACAGTTACATATTGTCACTCAAGAACTAAGAATATGAAAGAAATTACAAAACAAGCAGATATTTTGGTTGTTGCTGTTGGTAAAGCGAAGTTTATTGATGCGGACTATGTGAAAGAGGGAGCAGTTGTCATTGATGTAGGAGTAAACCGGTTAGAATCTACTGGTAAGCTATGTGGCGATGTAGAATTTGATGAGGTAAAAGAAGTAGCGTCTTATCTTACTCCTGTACCAGGTGGCGTTGGACCAATGACAATCACAATGCTCCTTCATAATACGATTGAATCTGTGAAAAGAAAATTGAAAGCAACAGTTTAACTTGTTATTAAGAGGAGCTAAATATGGCCAGTGATCAGTTTTTAACAATTAGCCAATTAACCCGCTATATAAAGAAGACATTTGATCAAGATGAGCAGCTGCAAAATGTATGGGTGCGAGGAGAAATATCAAATTTTAAATTGCATAGTCGTGGACATATGTACTTCACGATCAAGGATAATCAGTCTCGAATTCAATCGGTGATGTTTGCAGGAAATAATCGATATTTAAAGTTCATCCCAGAAAACGGGATGAACGTTCTTGTTCGGGGAGATGTTTCCGTGTATGAACCCCATGGGCAGTATCAGTTCTATGCTAAAGAAATGCAGCCAGACGGAATCGGGAATTTATATTTAGCATATGAAGAATTGAAGGCCAAGCTTGAATCTGCAGGCCTTTTTGCCAATGAACTGAAAAAACCATTACCGACCTTCGCTACAGAAATTGCTGTAGTAACATCACCGACCGGTGCAGCAATTCGTGATATTATTTCAACATTAAAACGACGATTTCCTATTGCCAGAATTACGCTCTTTCCCGTTCTAGTTCAAGGGGATGATGCTCCTGCATCAATTGCTAGAGCGATTGAACAAGCAAATGAACTCCATCTTTTTGATGTTTTAATCGTTGGTCGCGGTGGAGGTTCAATAGAGGAACTGTGGGCTTTTAATGAGGAGATTGTAGCAATGAAAATTTTTGAATCAAAAATCCCTGTTATTTCTGCAGTGGGCCACGAAACTGATTACACGATTGCTGACTTTGTTGCGGATATTCGAGCAGCTACACCGACGGCTGCTGCGGAATTAGCTGTTCCTTCAATGACTGAAATTATGGAACGGATAGAGCAAAGGAAAACAAGGTTAATTCGTGCAATGAATGAGAAACTATCGATGAATAAGGATCGTCTTCATCATATGCAAAAATCATATGCATTTCGTTATCCAGGTCAGCTGGTCAAGCAGAAAGAACAAGAACTAGATCGCCTATTGGATCGTCTTCACCGTGAGTCAGAAAGAATGATCGACCGGAAAAAAGACCGGCTAGAACAATTGCAAAAAGGTTTAAATAGAAATCATCCAATTGAACGAATGATAGAGGCAAAAGATAAAACGACCCGTTTGGAGAATGGTTTAAAGAAAGCATTTGAAACAATTATAATGAATAAAAAGCATTCGTTTCATAATCAAATCTCAAAATTAGAAGCGTTAAGTCCACTTAAGGTCATGGACCGTGGCTACAGTCTTGTTTATACAGATGATCAAGCGTTAGTAAAGTCTGTAAAGCAAGTAAGCACAGGTGATTATATACAAGTTCAAGTACAAGACGGGAAATTGGATTGCAGAATAGACCGAATAAACAGTAAGTAGTGAAATTTTCCATAAAGAGAGGTGTAAAGAAATGAGTGAGCAGCAGGGAGAGAAATTATCGTTTGAAAAAGCAATGGAGCAGTTAGAACAAGTTGTTGAAAAGTTAGAGCGAGGCGATGTTCCATTAGAAGAGGCAATCACAATGTTTCAAGAAGGAATGTCGCTATCAAAATATTGTCATGATAAACTGCTAACAGTAGAAAAGCAAATGGATCAAATTGTGAAGGAAGATGGGGAAATTGAGGTTACTGCTTTTCAGGAGGAGGTAGCAGGTGAATAATATAACATTAGAAGATTTTATAAATGAAAAGAGAATGAAGATTGATAAGCTTCTTCCAAGTTATATTGAAGAACTTGCAACACCTGAACCTTTGAAAGAAGCTATGCTCTATTCTTTGAAAGCCGGAGGAAAACGAATTCGTCCAGTTTTGCTTCTGGCCACGATTGAAGCGTTTGGCAAGGATGATGAATTAGGACTAGGTACAGCATGCGCTCTTGAAATGGTTCATACGTATTCTTTAATTCATGATGATTTGCCAGCAATGGATGATGATGATTTAAGAAGAGGTAAGCCAACCAACCATAAAGTATTTGGAGAGGCAACAGCAATTCTTGCAGGGGATGGTTTATTAACATTTAGCTTTTCAGTCATTTCGGCAATAACGCATCCTTCTATAACGAGTGATATGAAATTACAGTTAATTGCGAAACTCGCATGTGCCGCTGGTCCAGAAGGTATGGTAGGTGGCCAAATGGCAGATATGCTTGGTGAGAACAGAGATTTAACGGTAGAAGAACTAGAATTTATTCACAATCATAAAACAGGAGATATGCTTACATATGCAGTAGAAGCAGGTGCCATTCTTGCAGAGGCCAGTGACGAGGAAATCTTTCGATTAAAACAGTTTGCTCAGCATGTAGGGCTGGCTTTTCAAATCCGTGATGATATTCTCGATGTTGAAGGTGACCAAGAGATCATCGGGAAACCTGTAGGTAGTGATGATTCGAATCAAAAAAGCACTTATCCACAATTATTAACGATGGAAGGTGCAAAAAATAAACTTAATGAGCATATTAAGCTAGCAAAAGAATATTTATATAGTGTCAATATCAAACACTCTACATTAGAAGCCATTACAGACTATATTGCAGGACGTGACCATTAATTTAGCAGTATTGTATTACGTGTTGATAAATGAATCAAGGTGTTTTAACTTCTATATAATTGAGCAGGCTGAAAAACCGTGATATAATCTAGATAAAATGAGTGGTGCAGTATTCTAGTCGGTTCTCCATTCTTGAAGGCGGGCCTAAAAATCCGCTAAAGGGCACATCGATGAAGTCTCTTGTGTCGGCTTGAGTCGCCCAGGCTTGGGTCGATGCTGGGGGTAAAGGAGTTAGGGCGATCCACAATGGCATGTGGGCGATGACCCTGCTCCGCGGAGGCCTTACTGTTGCAGCCTTTGTTGCTTTCAGGGGGTATGAACCTACCTTTGTAAGTTAGGGAACTTACGGGTAGCGTAGCCTGCCTTGAGTGGAGTAGAGGGGATTATGCTTAAAGTCATATGAAATCTGCTCTGCAAAAGAGGATAGAGAATGGTAGGAACTGTTGAGGAAAACTCCTAGACTGTTCTTTGTACATTTAAAAAGGATTATAGTGCGGTCTAAGTGGTAATCTAGTCTAGCGTTTGGTGACAGCGCTAAGGTGGAATTAAAGGGAAACCTCCAAGGTGGCGACACTTTGGTATCCGCTTGGGAAAACCTACTGGACCTAAGCCGCAGCGTTTACTTTTTAAATGACCACTCAGTACATAATTTTGACATGAAAAAGTAAGGTTATGAACCTTTTATAGAGAGATAGGTGTCGATACAACTGTAATGAAAGAACCTCTTATAAAGTCGATAAATTGGAGCCTGGGAATTGCCGTTATCACTCTTGTGTTAGCGGCTATTTTTTCAATCATCTCAACACTTTTGTTGAGTGGAGTTACCTGGGCAATGGGGATGCTAATTGTTTTTATTATCGTGCTAATTGGGATTATTTTTGATACAATTGGTGTTGCGGCGACAGCGGCTAATGAGGTTCCATTTCACGCTATGGCAGCTGAGCGGTTACCAGGGGCTAGACATGCCGTCCTTATTACCCGGAATGCAGACCGGTTCGCAAATTTTTGTAATGATGTAATTGGTGATATTGCAGGAATTATTAGTGGAACTGCTTCTGCCTACGTAGTTTTACAGCTTTCCTTACAGCTGGGAGCTCACGACGGCGGCTTATGGCAATTTATCATTTCAATTATCTTTACGAGTATCATTGCCGCATTAACTGTTGGAGGAAAGTCTTTTGGGAAAACATTAGCAATTAGCTATTCAACACCGATCATTTACCAAGTAGGTCGTTTGTTTTACCTAATTGAGGTAAAAATGAAAATAAAGCTAATAAATGGTAATGATAGAGGAAAACGTAAAAGGAAAAATAAACGGAAGTGAGGGTTTTACTTGGATTTACACTCAATAAAAGACCCAACATTTTTAAAAAACTATAATAAACAACAACTTGAGCTATTAGCGAAAGATATTCGCCGATTCTTAGTGGAGAAATTATCAGTAACTGGTGGACACTTAGGCCCTAACTTAGGAGTAGTTGAGTTAACGCTTGTTCTTCACAAATTATTCGATAGCCCAAAAGATAAGTTAATATGGGATGTCGGGCATCAAGCTTATGTTCATAAAATTCTTACAGGCAGAGCCGATCGTTTTGATGAATTGCGCCAGTACAAAGGGTTATGTGGCTTTCCGAAAAAATCTGAAAGTGTACACGACGTTTGGGAAACGGGTCATAGTTCAACTTCATTATCAGCAGCAATGGGAATGGCTGTAGCCCGTGACATGAAGGAAACGGATGAAAAGATTGTTGCGGTTATAGGTGATGGAGCCTTAACTGGTGGAATGGCTCTTGAAGCGTTAAATCATATCGGTCATGAACAAAAGGATCTCATTATTATTTTAAATGATAATGAAATGTCGATTGCACCAAACGTGGGTGCGCTTCATAATGTGTTAGGACGGTTGCGTACTGCCGGGAAATATCAAAAAGCTAAAGATGAACTAGAGTTTTTGATCAAGAAAATTCCGGCCTTTGGCGGTAAACTTGCTTCTACTGCTGAACGAGTGAAGGACAGTCTTAAATACCTTCTTGTCTCCGGTATTTTCTTTGAAGAGATGGGAATAACGTACTTAGGTCCGGTTAATGGTCATGATCTAGATGACTTAATGGAAAATATGAAATATGCGAAAAAGACAAAGGGGCCTGTACTTGTTCATGTGTTAACAAAGAAAGGAAAAGGCTATGCTCCTGCTGAAAATGATGCATATGGAACATGGCATGGCTTAGGACCGTATAAAATTGAATCCGGTGAAGTTGTTAAGAAGCCAGGTCCTCCTAGTTATAGTGGTGTTTTTGCAGAAACATTGAAAAAAATCGCTAAAAATGATAAACGCGTCGTTGCTGTAACGGCAGCTATGCCTGGTGGAACTGGATTAGATAAGTTTGCCAAAGAATTTCCTGACCGAATGTTCGATGTTGGGATTGCTGAGCAACATGCATCGACCATGTCAGCTGGCCTTGCAACACAGGGATTGAAGCCTGTTTTTGCGGTGTATTCAACCTTTTTGCAGCGGGGCTATGATCAGATCGTTCATGATATTTGCCGTCAAAACCTAAATGTTATTTTTGCGATTGATCGTGCTGGCTTAGTTGGAGCAGACGGAGAGACGCATCAAGGAGTATTTGATATTGCATTTCTGCGTCACGTGCCAAACATGACGATTATGATGCCAAAGGATGAAAATGAATTACAGCATATGATCTATACAGCGGTACAACATAGTGGACCAATTGCTGTTCGTTATCCTCGTGGAAATGGGTATGGAATCAAAATGGATGATGAGTTTAAGGAAATTCCGATTGGAACATGGGAAGTGTTGAGGGATGGTACTGACTTGGCTCTGTTAACATTTGGGACAATGATCCCTGTTGCTGAAAAGGCGGCAGACCAATTAGCGCTAGAAGGAGTATCAGTAAAAGTGATCAATGCCCGCTCAATTAAACCGCTGGATGAAAAAATGTTGGCAGACTTGGCGAGTAAGAACATGCCAATCTTAACGCTTGAAGAATCTGCATTACCGGGTGGATTTGGAAGTGCCGTTCTTGAATATTTCCATGATCATTCCTGTCATGGAATGATTGTTGAAAGAATGGGGATTCCAGATCGCTTCATCGAGCATGGCAGCGTATCAGAACTATTGGAAGAAATTGATCTTACTTCAAATAAAGTTGCTGAGCGAATTGTAAAGATGTTACCAAGAAAACGACAAAGGGCGTAGTACATGATGAAAAAAGAGCGTATTGATGTTCTTTTAGTTGAAAGAGGCCTTTGTGATACTAGAGAAAAAGCGAAAAGATCAATTATGGCCGGCCTTGTCTTTTCGGGTAGTGAAAGGATTGACAAACCCGGAGTCAAAGTAGAAAAAGATATCCCATTAGAACTTAAGGGAGATGTGATTCCCTATGTTAGTCGAGGCGGGCTAAAATTAGAAAAAGCCCTAGCGGAGTTTAATATTTCATTAGAGGATAAAATTGTGATTGATATTGGTTCGTCGACGGGTGGATTTACAGATTGTTCTTTGCAAAACGGGGCAAAGCTTGTTTATGCAATTGATGTAGGCTATAACCAATTAGCATGGAAGCTTCGTCAAGATGAACGTGTTCAAGTGATGGAGAGGACAAACTTTCGCTATGTTAAGCCGGAAGATTTAACGAAAGGACTTCCTAATTTTGCGACGATTGATGTATCATTTATCTCTTTAACTTTAATCCTGCCTGTGCTAAAGACATTGTTACAGCCTAATAGTGATGTGTCTGCACTAATAAAACCACAATTTGAAGCAGGTAGAGAAGAAGTTGGAAAAAAAGGAATTGTTCGTGATTCACTGGTGCATGAAAGGGTCATTGAAAAAATCATTCAATTTGCAATAGGTGAAGGATATGATGTGAGAGGACTCTCCTATTCTCCGATAAAAGGCGGAGAAGGGAACATTGAATTTCTCGTTCATCTATTCTGGGAAGGGACAAAAACAACAGGTACCCAAGATAATCATGTGGTACCTAAGGATATTGTTTCAGAAGCTCATGAGCAATTGAAAAAGGTGTAAGAACAAAAAGGGAACAATTCGTTCCCTTTTTTCTATGAAAAATATAGAGTAGATATGTGAGGAATATACAATAATAATGCAATAAAATATACAATCCTTCCTAGTGAAAAAAATTATTATTTACGTATTATCTGATTTTTTTAATTGTATAAGATAAAAAAATCGTTTACTATACATATATAAGGTTTTTTTTATTAATTTTCATGAATAATTATTAGGGAGGATTTTGTATCCGATGAATAAAGGACAACGCCACATAAAAATTAGAGAAATTATTACAAATCAAGATATAGAAACGCAAGATGAATTAGTAGATCAGTTAAAAAATGCCGGATATAATGTTACACAAGCTACTGTTTCAAGAGATATTAAGGAACTTCATCTCGTAAAGGTTCCGATGATGAACGGTCGCTATAAATATAGTTTACCTGCTGATCAGCGTTTCAATCCGTTGCAAAAATTAAAACGATCATTAATGGATAGTTTCGTAAGTATTGATCGAGCAGACAATTTAATTGTTATGAAAACGTTACCCGGCAATGCGAATGCCGTTGGAGCCCTTGTCGATAATTTAGATTGGAATGAGATTATGGGATCGATATGTGGTGATGATACAATTCTAATTATTTGTCGCTCTAAAGATGACAGTGAAGTCATTTCTGAGCGGTTTTTAGATATGCTGTAGATTTTTTTGTTCATAATAAGGAACGGCTACAAAAGGCTCAGTTTCCATTCTGAACAATTTTTGTAAGGACGTGAATGAAATGTTGGTGGAATTATCAATTAAAGACTTCGCAATTATTGATGAACTAAGTATTTCTTTTGAGAAGGGCCTTACTGTGTTAACGGGTGAAACAGGTGCAGGGAAATCAATTATTATTGATGCAATCGGCTTATTAATTGGGGGAAGAGGTTCCTCAGAGTTTGTCCGGTTTGGTGCAAAACGAGCAGAAATAGAAGGGTTATTTTCGATTGAGAATAATCATTCGAGTCTTAAGAAGCTTGAACAGTTAGGGATAGAAATTGAAGATAGCATGCTTATTTTGAGGCGTGATATTACGGAAAGTGGAAAGAGTGTTTGCCGTATTAATGGCAAGCTCGTCACCCTTGCTATTATTCGCGAAATTGGCTCTCATTTGGTTGATATTCATGGACAGCATGAGCACCAGCATTTAATGGCACAAGAGCGTCATTTGGCAATGTTAGATTTATTTGGGAAAGAAGAAATTACGAAAGCATTAAAGGAATATAAAACATTGTACGAGCGTTATATACAAACCTCAAAACAATTAAAACAACTGTCAGAAAATGAACAGGAAATTACACATCGGTTGGATTTAATTCAATACCAGTTAAATGAGATTGAAAAAGCAAAATTAGAACCAAATGAAGATGAACAGCTTTTTGCTGAAAAAATGAAACTGGCCAATAGTGAAAAAATATATAAAGTTGTTCAAGACAGCTATCACGCTTTATACGGTGAAGGAAAAGGAATGGATTGGATTACCCTTGCCATGAATCAGCTTGAAGATGCGGTTGATCTAGATAAGGAATTACAAGCGATTCACGAAACTGTAACACAATGCTTTTATTTGCTAGAGGAAGCGACATTTTCATTGAGCCATTATGTTGACTCAATTGAGTTTGATCCAGACAGGTTAAATTTAATAGAAAGTCGCTTAAATGAAATTAATGGACTGAAGCGAAAATATGGGACAACTGTAACAGAAATCTTAGAATATGCTGCACAAATTGAAGATGAATTAGATACATTGGTCAATAAAGATGATCGGATTCAAAAGCTCCAAAAGCAACTAGAAGAGCTTGCAATCGATTTATTATTAGAAGCAAAGAATTTATCCTCACATCGCCAAAAAGTAGCAACTAGGCTTAAAGAGGCAGTTCTTAAGGAACTTAAAGAGCTGTATATGGAAAAGACTGTGTTTGAAATTGCCTTCAACAAGATTCTGTCCGATCGGAATGGGACAATAGTCGATGGTGAGCATATCCACTTCTATGAGGATGGTATTGATAAGGTTGAATTTTTGCTCTCTGCAAATCCCGGCGAACCTCTTAAGCCGTTATCTAAGGTGGCATCCGGGGGCGAAATTTCAAGAATTATGCTGGCACTTAAGGCGATTTTTTCTGTAGATCAAGGTGTAACTTCGTTAATTTTTGATGAAGTGGATACAGGAGTAAGTGGCCGAGTTGCTCAAGCGATAGCTGAAAAGATCTTCAAAGTTTCTTCTTGTTCACAAGTCTTATGTATTACTCACTTGCCTCAAGTAGCAGCTATGGCAGATACTCATTTGTATATTGCTAAAAAGGAACAAAACAACAGAGTGGTTACTTCAGTGGCACCGTTAACCCTAGGGGAAAAAATAGATGAATTGGCCAGAATGATTTCTGGCGTTGAGGTCACAGAAATTACACGAAAACATGCAGAGGAACTGTTGCAATTAGCTTCTGCAATTAAACAAAAAACTCCTATTCCTGAAAAGCTAACCAAATAAGGTGAGCTTTTTTTCGTTGTTAGAAGTTATATTTGACACTTTTAAAGGCAACATTATAATTACAGCCATGATGGAGGTGTAGGTAAGGAGCGAGGAGAGTGAATCGATTTGAAGAAGGAACGATATAGAAAAATTATTGGTGCTATTCTCCTTGTATTACTTTTAAGTATAGGTTTTGTTAAACCTGTACAAGAATATGTTAGTATACCTAAAAGTCTTGTTCTATTTGAAGGTCAGGAAGTCAATTTAGTTTCAGCTACGCCTGTTTTTTCAGGTATGAGTACGAAGGCAAGTAATGAGGATGTTGCAATCGTTGAAACCGATAGTCTTACCGTCAAAGGACAGGAACAAGGTGATGCAGACGTGATGTTGGAAATGGCAGGATTTCCAGTCAAAAACATTGATGTAAACGTATTACCCGATATTAAAGTTGTGCCAGGCGGACAATCAATTGGGGTAAAATTAAATACTCTTGGTGTGCTCGTTGTCGGTCACCATCTTGTTGACACAGAAGAAGGTGAAAAATCACCAGGTGAAATTGCTGAAATTCAGGTGGGTGACATCATAACAAAAATTAATGGTCAACCGATAAAAAAGATGAGTCAAGTGGCGCCTTTTGTCCAAGAGGCTGGAGAAAAGGGTGAGGCACTAGATATTGAAGTCAAACGAGATCAGCGCACTTTAGAGAAAAAATTAAAACCTTTAAAGGCAAAAGGTGAACATTCATTCCGGATTGGACTGTATATACGAGATTCCGCAGCTGGTGTTGGTACATTAACATTTTTTGAACCAAATTCAAAAAAATACGGTGCTTTAGGACATGTAATTTCTGATATTGATACGCAAAAGCCAATTGTTGTAAATGATGGACAAATTGTAAGTTCATTGGTTACATCAATTGAAAAAGGAAGCAATGGAGATCCAGGTGAGAAATTAGCTCGCTTTTCAGATCAAAGAGAAGTATTAGGAACCATCTCGAAAAATACACCATTTGGTATCTTTGGTGAGTTAAAAGAAAAAATAAAAAATAATATATACGATCAGGAAATGCCAATAGCACTTGCTCATCAAGTGAAAGAAGGTCCTGCAAAAATACTAACCGTTGTTGAAGGAGACAAAATTCAAGAATTTGATGTAGAAGTGGTGAGTTCAGTTCCACAAAAATTCCCGGCAACAAAAGGAATGGTCATCAAAATTACAGATCCAAAATTATTAGAGGCAACCGGTGGAATTATTCAAGGTATGAGTGGTAGCCCTATTATCCAAGATGGAAAAGTTATTGGTGCAGTGACCCATGTTTTTGTTAATGATCCTACAAGTGGATATGGGTGTCATATAGAATGGATGCTACAAGAAGCTGGTGTTGATATTTATAAAAAAGACAAGGCGAAAGCGAGTTAATTCTCTCCTTTCGCTTTTTTTTTTGCAATATCATTCATTACATGATTTTCAAAAATGTGTACATAATGATAATGTAACTGATTTCATCTCTAAGGAGGAGACGTATTAATGAGACACATATCATTAAGGCCTGAATTTATTACTTCTGGTGGAGAAGCTTGTGGGATTATGTTGGATGATCAATATGTAGGTTCACTTACATTATTATATAGAGAACAAGATCGGATTTGGGGTACAGTTCAATTAGACGAAGAAATGGTGGGTGAACAAGAAAAAGAAGATATTGACTTTTTTATTCATAGTCATATTGAAAATATGATTGATGCGTTGGATTCGCCAGATTGCATTGTCACATCTACGTATAGTACATATGATCATATTATTTCAACTGATTTAATTGAAGATAATGATGATGTTCTTGGTGCAGAGTCAGATTATGACGATGTTGAAGCAATCGAATATGAAATGGTTGACGATTTTGAAGAGGAATATGAAGAAGATGATGATACGACGTATTATGATATTGATGAAGAGGATCTCTATGAATTAGTGATTGTTGGTGAGGATAAGAATCAAGTTGAATATCAACTATTTGATGAGGAAAATGATCTTATTGCTGAAGCAATGATAAAAGTAAAAGGGAGTAATGTAAAAGGAAAAGTCTTCTGGAATTACATGCCGGATGATGATGAAATTGATCGCGCTGCTTCAAGCATTGTCACAGATTTTGATGAAGAACAAATTCGGACTTTCCGGATCAAAATGTTTTTTGAAGATGAGGAATTAGTCGTTATTGATTTAGCTAATGATCGTGGGAATGATGTATTTGATGAAAATTATTATGTTGAAGAACATGAGGATAATGAATTCCCGCTTCACTTTGAAAGGATTTTCAACGAGGACCATACTGTCATTTTTGATATTTATGAAGAAACGCAAAATAATAATAGGATAGGTACCGTTACTATTTTAAAAGGTAGTCGTGAAGTAAAAGGTTATTTAGATTTTATCAATCCATTGGATGAACAAATTCGAGAACAAATTGCTTACCGTTTAATAACTGAGGTAGATAAGGAAGTTGATTACGATTCATTCTCATTAACGATGATGTATCTGGGAGAAATCATTGACGAATTTGTTTTTGATGAACTTGAACAACCGTATAACATGCATTGAATGTCACTATCTTCTTAATGTCCCGCACTAGTTCTTTATATTTGAACTAATTTTTCTGAAATAATTATTAATAAGTTTAAAATGTATGATATGATAGTAGAGTGTTAATTATTTTTCGACAAATACACAACGGACTACTGAAGTCAAATATCGAATATAGTCGAAAGTGATAGTAATTGCATGTAATTAAGAGATAATATAAAATTTTTAACGGTTTTTAAAAAAATAAAAGGTTTTTAAATGAGAATGTCGAATTTATAAGACAGACTACAATTAATATGGATGTTGAGGAGGAACGATGGTGCAAAAAGTTAAAGTGTGTATTGCGGATGATAATCGTGAGTTAGTTAACTTATTAGAAGAGTATATATCGACTCAAGAAGATATGGAAGTATTAGGAATTGCATATGATGGCCAGGAATGTTTATCATTAGTTGAAGAAAAAAAACCGGATGTTCTGATTTTAGATATTATTATGCCGCATCTTGATGGATTAGCTGTCTTAGAAAAGCTTAATCAACGTCAATTAGAAAAAAGACCAAACATTATTATGTTAACGGCGTTTGGACAAGAAGATGTTACAAAAAGGGCGGTCGAATTAGGTGCTTCTTACTTTATTTTAAAGCCGTTTGATATGGAAACATTAATAAGCAATATCCGGGATGTGAGTGGTAAATCTAGATCATTAGTACAAAAATCAATGTCGTTTTCAACAGCAAGGAAAGATAGTAATAAGCCGTTTAATTTAGATGCGAGTATTACAAATATTATCCATGAAATTGGTGTCCCGGCACACATCAAAGGCTATATGTACTTACGTGAGGCGATCACGATGGTGTATAACGATATTGAGCTATTAGGTTCAATTACAAAAGTTCTTTATCCAGATATCGCCAAGAAGTTCAACACAACATCAAGCCGTGTAGAGAGAGCAATTCGTCATGCGATTGAAGTGGCTTGGAGCCGCGGCAATATTGATTCAATTTCATCTTTATTCGGATACACTGTAAGCGTTTCAAAAGCGAAGCCAACAAACTCAGAATTTATCGCGATGGTTGCTGATAAATTACGGATTGAGCATAAGGTAAGCTGAAAGGGTAAGGGCCCAGATGTACCAAGGGATTGAGAGGTTTGGTAATCATTGTAAATTATACACCACTTACCAATAAACTTCTTTTTCGTATCAATTAATAATAATTTCAAAGCTAACTTTTAAAGCATCTCTTATTTATTGTGTAAAAACAGTAAATGGAGGTGCTTTTTGTTTTGTCTAGAGAAATGGACTTGCAATTAGATAATTTCATGTTGTTCTGTGAGAGCAAACATTTATCAGAAAAAACGATGCGTAGCTATCAACAGACACTTAATTTATTTTTGATTTATCTTGAAAATGAACACAACATTTCAGATTTAAACAAAGTCAAATCGGCTCACATTCGAAGTTATATCAAATATTTACGTGAGCGTGGTAAGTATTCAGTTGTAGCAAATGTAAATTCAATGCAAATTAATTATCCTGATAATCGTACAGATTACGGTAAAAAAATTAGTGATACTACAATAGCAAACTATTTACGCAATATTAAAGTATTTTTCAACTTTCTTTATGATGAGCGAGAGATTCAAACGAACCCAGTTGAGAAAATTGAGAACATCAAACCACAGCGAAAACAGAAAAAGTTACTCACTAAAGAAGATATTCAAAAAGTACTCAGTCAATTTGATGTGACAACCTTCCATGGTTATCGCTCGTTTCTAATGGTACGACTCATATTAGATTCAGGAATGAGAGCATCGGAGATCTGTTCATTGAAGCCTGAAAACGTAGATTTTAAAACAAAATCAATCTTAATTGAAAATCCAAAAAACAATCAACAACGTTATGTCTACTTCTCACACAAGATGTCAACCGAATTAAAACGTTGGATGCAATACAGAGATCGATTTAGTGATTCAATTTACTTGTTTCCTACGATTCGAGGCACACAATTAGACATAAGAAACTTTGAGAAAACAGTCAGAGAAGCAGGTAAAAAGGTAGGAGTAGCGATACACATTCACCAACTGCGTAATAATTTTGCTAAGTATTATCTGTTAGCGGGTGGAGATTTTGCTACACTATCGAGGATTCTTGGACATTCAAGTGTAGATGTCACCATGAAAGCATACTTGGATTTCAGCGATGCTGAGGTTTCGAAGAAGTACCAGAAACATAGTCCGTTAAATTCATTGGATCTATAAAGGAGGTTACAACAATGGTGAGTGGCACTAAAACAAATAGCACTCACATCACGATAAACACAGAATTATTATTTACAAATGTTGAAACAGCAAGGAAGATGTATCGATTATCACCAACAGAACATGCAATTTGCATTGTGTATAACGATGAAAATGCACTTATTGCTCTATCAGTAGAACAAGCAGAGGAAACAGCGCACTCTTTACTGGAGTTGTGTCAATTAATTAAACAAGACGTAAACAAATCAGTAAACAAGTAAACAAAAAAGAGGCAGGAGCTGCAACTCCTGCCTCACACTGATTTGTCCCTTTTAGCCACGTCAATAACTAAATAGGAAACTATACTAACCTTATTTTATCGAAAAAAATTCGATAATGCAAGGGTTATTAAGTATTGCCTTTTTTAGGTACAAGTTTCCCAACGTGGTAGCCGTTAACACGTTGTAAAATAAGAAAACGTCAGGTATTGATCCAGCCAATGCAACTAAATGGAGATAGGCAACAAAGACACTCCCTATTGTGTCTGTTGCTGAATGGTGAAAGCTACCAGTAAGTGCTGTACGAAGGAAGGACAGTGGCAGATATGCCAGCAAGGTTTAATCATTCATGTAACTCTTATTCATGTTATATGACCACTCAGGGCTGTTTGAAAGTGCGTAGATTAACGAGAAGAATATTCTCCGACAAATAGGGTGTTACTATGACGAAACCATAGCATGATATACAAAAGTACAGTCGCTTGCCTATTGTCATTTGATTATTTTTATCATCTGACAGTAGGCAACAACTATGCCCTAATCCAAGTTTCCATGCAATCAACCAAAAGTATAAAAAATTCAAACCAAATGCAAGATAAAAATTAAGAAAGTTTAGTTGGTTTTGGTGGAGGATAGAGCCAGAGAAAATGAATATACGCATATGGGTATAATTGAGCAGATCAAAGGAAATCGATTTTACATGAGGATATAATTGAATCACAGGAGGTGATAAGATGACAACACTAGGACAAGCACTTACAGAAGCATATGAGGAAATGGATCAGGAAACTAAGGACGCATTGGATAAAGTAAATGAAGAGTATGAGCGAATGGAAGACATTGAAGATGATTATGTTAACTGGATGAAATAAATGTAGAAAAAAGTTTGCGGATTTCAAACTAATCGGTAAAATGAGATATAAGGGAACATTACTAGATGTAATATTATAAAATATAACTAAAACACGAACATTATTAGCATATTGTATTGTAACGTTCGGGAATTGGTGATATACTAAATTTACAGTTAATATTACATTTAGTAATGTTATTCACTAAAACATTAATCGAAAGGAGATAATCATTTGAACGTTGAGCAAGCACTATCCAAGTTAAAAGAAGCTGGTGTAACAGATAGTATTCAAACTGTTAGAAGGTGGCTGAGAGAGGGTAAAATCAAGGCTACAAGGTCAGAGTTTCGCAAAGCAGGATACTTGATTGACCATGAGGATTTGCAGAGATTTATCAATCAGAGGACTGGAAAAGACAAGGATAATGAGATTGAAGAATTGAGAAAGGAAATTGAAATGTTGAAGAAACAGAGGGATCTGTACCAATACTTTGTGAGCAATACCATATCGTTTGAATCAGAAAATCTAGTTTAAAGTAACATAGTACAACATTACATACGGTAACATTAAAAAAATTTAGCTATAGTTTGACTTTGACTAACTTTGACTATATACCTGTTCTTTGACAATTTAATACGAAAATTATTCCATATTGGAGGTGATGAATGTGAACAAGTCAGGCCGTGACATTTTAATTTTTAGTCAAGTTTTGGCAGGAAAATTATTAATTGAAGGATGTAAATTATTGAAGGTTGTGCCGAACAAAAACAATCCTGAATTATCTGTATTCTATTTCCCAAACACTGGATTTGTTAGACATAAAGCTAGTAAGTACATAAATTTAGATAATAATTAAACTAATCAAATTAAACTAATCTAATCGGAATAATAATATTTTAAACTACTGGAGTTGATTTAATGAAAATAGAAAATCTAGGGGAAGGTCAAATACTCAAGAATTACAAAGAGTTATGTGAAGTATTAGAAGTGTCAACTAAGACTGGCAACGCTAAAAAAGCACAATTAAAGGAATTAGAACGACATTTCAAATATCATAAGCAAGGTCACAAATACATAATAGAAGAAATTTATGATTCACCAAAAGAAAAGAAGGTCAGAAGAGGTAATAACGATATATTCAACAGTCACCTTCAGAAGTTGTTCATGGAAATTTTACTCAGTCATGATAGACAAGTCATTAACATCACAAGGAATAGGTTACTCAAATCAGCAGGGATGATTAATGAAAACTATGTTGAATGCTCCGATAAAGTCACACTGTTACATGATTATTCAGAAGTTGATAAGAAAATTATTTATGATTTCTACAACATAACAAGGGGCAGCTTTAAGAAACTAGTTGAGTCTGTTCTAGATAATTTACAAAAGCAATCACTACTCACATATAAGGTAATCACAATTGTCTGCATACGTGAAGATGATGAAGATGTACATAGACCAGCAGATTTAGATGAATTAGAAATAATATCCGATTGCGAGGAAAGTATTCTCAAGCAAATGAATTATGAAAAGTTATCAGAAGTAAGGGTTTCGTCACACTGGCATAAATTCAAAAAGGAAGCTAAAAAATTATTACATGATCAAAGTGACATTAACTATTATTACCTTGCCTATGAAGTCACACTTAATGAAAAGATGACCAGTGAATACGACAACTCACAGTTAATACATAAAGAAGAATTAAATCAAACTCACACTGACAAATTGCTTGTTAATGCTGAGAAGAGACATGAAAAAAGCAAATTATTTACATCGACAAAGAAAATAGATAGATACAGAAGAAGTAAGAGTTACATAGATGATTTTGAAAAATTAACTAACATACTTATAACTTATAATAAGCCTAATTTAATTCAGCAAATGAAAGAGAAGCAAAAGCAGAAACTAGAAGAGGAAATGGAAGATATTAAGTTGCTTGAATTGTTTGGATAGAAAATTTGTCCGTTCAAACTTCCTATATATATAAATACAATACATAACTAGGAACATTAAATGGACAAATTTTAATTTTATCAATTTTACATAATCGAATCAAGAAAAATATAAAAGAATCGTTATAGTTGGAATAAGTGACGATAGGAACGCATTCCAACTCCGTGTAGGAATTGACTGACCGTAGGGAAGTCAAGGGGGTCACGGGACACCCCGATCTTTTGAACTTGAATTAAACAAATTATAAATAATCTAAAGGAGTCGATTGTAAATGAAAAAAGTAAATGAAGTGGTAGCAAGTGAGATGGAGAATAAAGTAGTTGAAATGTTAGAAGAAAAGAATCTTAGTAAGCAAATTTATATTTATAGCATAAGCACAGACAATTTCATGAATGATGATGAGCATGAATTACATAGTGAAAAGCAAAGTTTAACCTTTTGCAAAAATAAACATATGGAAGAATTGAACAAGCTTGGGAACAAGAAAAGTTTAGAGCAAAAGGATATTGATAAATATTTGACCAAGCGAAATGAGATTAAAAACGATGAGTACAATGAAGCTATTATAAATTACTTTCTATTTTATGTTGATGCTGAACTTGAACAGGAATTATTTACACTATACTTAAATGGCTCTAAGAAAAAGGAGATTAATCGAAAGAAAAAGGAGTTATTCAAAAGTGTTAATGAGCGTATTGATTTACTTGATGGAATGGTAAAGAAACAACTTGATAAACATGAAGGTATTCGTACATTAAGAAAAGGGTCACTAAATGATAAAAATAAGATTGCTCAATTTGAATCAGCTTTAACACGAACACTTAATGTTGAAGACGATGAGACAAAAGATATTATTATGATTCGTACTTTTCATTATTCAGTGTTTAAGAATTTAGTAGAACATGGATTCAAGGGTGAATTTGGCGTGTACTATCGGTATTTTACGTCTAGTGCAGGAGCCATTAGAAATAAGAAATCAATCTTCATTAAGGAAACAGTGTTCGAGAAAATTAAAAACAAGCTATTTGCAGGGTTAACAACTGATAAGATAAATGAGCGTGGAGGGATGAACGTTAACAAATGGAATGCGTACACTGCCCTCACTATGACGGCTTCAATTCCATTTCATGACTTTTGTATAGACAAATGCATAGTTGTCGAAGACTTTGAAACTGATGTATGGGGTGAAGTTGATCATATTAATTCAGAAACCTATGAAATCAAACGTATTGAAAAGAATGTACCAATACCTCATACAGATGGAGCAGGAATAATGTTGACATCTGTGAGTAATAAAGCTATGCAGATCAGAATGCCTTACTTTAAAGGGTTGCTAATCCCTACAAATATACATAAATTCCTTGAAAGCTATGATGGTGCTAGTCCAAAAGTGAAGGACATCTATAATAAAGAGTGGGATATAATTAAAGATGAAATTTCTATAATATTCACCAAGTCACAATTTAAGGCTTGGAAATTCTTCATAAATGAAAATGATATTACGAAAAGTTGGGATGATTACAAGGCAACCTTCAAGAAATATCAATGTGAAGCTAGTATTGCTTCAACAGAACAAGAGGATCACGATGATAAGACGTTATCATATCAAGTACTACAGACACTCACAGACATGTCAGATGAGCAGTTGACAAGAATTGCTAGTAGAACAAGAAATGACATTGACAAAATGGGAAATGATCTTGATGTAATGATGGAAGTATTAGGTGTAACGGATAATGAAAATAAGAATAGTTTCCAACAGGCACTAGAAATTTATCCTAATTTACTCAATGATGTACATAGTAAAGAAGTGATTCGTGATACAAGGAAATCAATGATTAAACGTGCAATGGCAGGTAAATTGTTACTTGATGGTAATAAGAGAACATTCATTGCACCAGATGTCTATGCTTTCATGCAATGGCTATTTGCTAAAGAAGAGAAGCCTACAGGATTGTTAGCAGATGGTCAAGTTTCATGTAGATTATATGAGGATGAGGAACGTCTAAATGTGCTTAGATCACCGCACTTGTACCGCGAGCATTCACTGAATCAGAATGTTATCAATGATGACACAAAAGAGTATTTTATCACTGATTGTATTTATACGTCTACACATTCACTTATTAGCAAATGTCTGATGTTCGATGTGGACGGTGATGAAGCCTTGATCGTTAACCAGTCTGACATCGTGGATTTGGCTGAAAAACAAATGGAGAATATTGTTCCTCTTGATTATGAACTGGGTACAGCAAAGGCAGATGAAATTACTAATCCAAATATCTATAAAAGTTTAATTTCAGCTTATGAAAAGAATATTGGGGAGGGAGCAAATACAATAACTCGCTGCTGGAACAGTGATGTTTGGAGTAAGAATGATGAGAAGGCTAAAGAAGAAGCAATCCGTGTTATCCGTTGGCTAACATTTGAAAATAACGCAACCATCGATTACGCAAAAACTTTATGGATGCCAGAACGTCCAGATGACGTAGATGAAATTATCAAGAAATATACAGGTGGTAGAACTCCTCACTTTTTCATCTACTCGAAGGATAAGAAAGAAAAGAATGTAGCAGCCATTAACAATAGTGTTGTGAATAGATTAAATAAAAATAAAATCATTCCATCCACTAGAAAACATATTAAATTTGAAGAAGTGATTGAGGGATTCGACTACACAAAATTACTATACAATTCTAGTGTAAATATTGAAGGTAAACTAGCTACTGACATTATTAAAACATACGATGAATTAAATAAGAATAAGCATTGGGAAATTAAGAAACAAGCTAAACTACAAGACAAGAGCATTAAAAAGGTTGAATTCCATGTCATTAAGAAGATTCGAAATGAGCTTAGAAAAATAAAGAATGATGATATTTACATAACGGATGTATTAGTAAAGTATCTATATGAGAAAGAAAGCGAGAACAAAACATTATTATGGGATGCTTTTGGAAGTGTAATTGTTTGGAATCTAAAACGTAATGTACAGGAAGTAGTAGAATGTCTGGATTGTGGTTGTGAAGTAGATAAAACAAAGCAGAGACAAATAAGATGTGAATGTTGTCAAAAAGAGAGAAATAAGTACATGGAGAGGATCAGAAAGCAAAAAAGTCGGGCAAAGAAAAAAGTGTCCTGATGAGTTTCTGTAATGAAAAATAGCATGTCTAAGATAGCCTTATATTATCTTAGTATCGTAAGGTTAGAGATTTAAATGAAAATACCACTCTAAGGGAAGGCGATAAAAAGTTAATGGATCGTTAGAGGGCAATGTTATTGCCTTCTCTTTTATTTTCTTTTTGTCACTATGTACATAACCATTTGTTATTTTAGAAAATTATTAAAGTGTATTTTTCGATAAGCGCACAGATAATATAGAAGGTGATAGCTCTGAATCGTGTGTGCTTATCAAAGAATACTAGTCTGTAAAGTAGCAGACAACTATTTAAGACGGAAAGATCAGTTGAGACGAGATAAGAAGGAGTCACCGCCAGTAATGGTTGAAGGTGGCTTTTTGCTTATCCTTTTTTATTTTATGTAAGTTTGCATACTTATGGCTAATTATAATTATCATCTTACATTACATAGTTTATCAGAGTTAATTAGCTAATGCAAGTGAATTTTAAAAATTTATGGTTATGCTTTGTCCGAAAAGCACTAAGGAGATAATATGGAACAAATTATTGTAGAAAATGTTATTGAAGAAGTAGTTAACGCAGCGACAAAAAGACAACGTTATAAAGATTTGGCAATCAGTCGAGTAGGGGAGACGAGATTAAATAGACTTGGATCAATGATGATTGTTGACGAATATAACAATAGTCAGGATATCTGGGTACGATTTCCGCAAGGCAATATGGTTAAGTGTACATGGACTCAATTCTTGGCTGGTAATGTTAAGAATGTATGGGATCGTAGTTTGTATGGTGTTGGATATATTGGAGAAGGAAAATATAAGATTTCTGTAAATGGAGTACCTACTAAAATTTATAAGGTTTGGGCTAGTATGATACAAAGATGTTATAGTGTAAAACTTCAAGAAAAGTGTCCAACATATAAAGGCGTTACTGTTTGCGATGAATGGCACAACTTTCAAAACTTTGCTAAGTGGTACGATGCAAATATTTATGATATTGAAGGTTGTAGAATGGAATTGGATAAGGATATTCTTTGCAAAGGAAATAAAGTATATTCACCAGATACATGTGTTTTTGTTCCACATCACATTAATAATCTGTTTGTAAAGCGTGATAAATTACGTGGAGACTTACCGATTGGCGTTAAGTTATGCAGTCGATATGATAACAAATACGAGGCTAGATGTAGTAATAATAAGGGGCAACGCGTTTATATTGGGCGATATAATACACCTGAAGAGGCATTTCAGGCTTACAAGGAATACAAAGAGAAGTTAATAAAAGAAGTGGCTGAAGAGTTTAAAGGCTACATTCCTAATAAACTCTATACAGCAATGCTTGACTATAAAGTTGACATCAATGACTAATCTATTGGCGTAGATTAAATCATTTTCTATAACTATTGGCGTGGTTATAGTATAACATTTGATCGGAAAAATATACAAGTATGAAGTGAGGTGAATGTGTGATGGATAATTTGTCAGAGATTATTTTTGAATTACTGGATAAAGTTGATAAATTAGAAAACAAGATTGATGATTTAGAGTTTAAGAATACAATACTAGAAATTAAAGTCGCAGGTCTTAAAGATTCGTTAACTCTTACTCGTATTAATTTAGATCAAGGTGACATAGCGCAGGATTTAAAGTTGAGTGAAGTTAGGGATGAAATTAGAGAGTTGAAGCGTAAAAGAAATATATTGGGGTTATAGTTGTACATAATATTGTCACAATTGAATGATACATAAGATAGGAATATTGACTCCTTTTGTCCAAATAAGTAAGAAATTGGATGAAGGGAGGGTTTGTTGATGAGTGATTATACTGGCAGTTGGCATGTTGATAGAAGGTATACAAATTTTAGGAATGATGAGTTTATCTTAGATGTAGTTAGTAAAGGTGAAGGGTTTTATGTTATTGCTGAAAAACTCAAGACTGGTGAGAAAGAAACAGGATCACATAAAACAAGTGAAACAATAGCAATCAATAAGGCGTTGGACAAATTTTAATATTGGTAATTAGTGAAAGGCTACTCAAGTGATGAGTGGCTTTTTTATTTTTGTTTTGGAGTGAAAGTTAATGAAACAAACTAATCCATTCTACAAATCAAAGAAGTGGAAGCGTAAACGTGAAAGCATATTGAAGCGTGATGATTATGAGTGCAGGGAATGTAGGAGATATGGGAAGGTTCATGAAGCTAATACAGTTCATCATATCAACACATTAGAAGATAGACCAGAACTAGCCTTATTGGATGATAATCTGATTAGCTTATGTAATACACATCATGAAAAGATGCATGAGAGGATGTCAGGTGAACTTACAGCGCTTGGATGTGAGTGGATAGAAAGAGTGAAGGATAAAGTTAATCCCCCCACCTAAACAGCGCTAGAATAGGCTTATAGGAACCGGCGGAGGGGAACTTTTTCCAATAGACTGACTTCAGAGATAAAGGGGTGATAAAAAAATGACAAAGACAAAACGAGCAATTGAAAATGAAGTTAAACGGAAAATGAAGGAACTTGGTACATACAAAAAAGAATACGACCAAATTATTAAAATTTACTCAGGTATGCTTTATCAATATCAAATATTTGAAGAGCAATTTGAAGAATCGGGATTTAAAATTACTGAATCATACACTAACAAAGCTGGAGCCACAAATGAGAGAAAGGTTCCGCTTTTAACTGCAATGGAAAGTTTAAGAAAAGATATTGCTTCATACTCCGATAGACTTTGTCTCAATCCTAAATCTCTTGAAACAGTCACAACTGAGAAAGCTAATGGATCAAAATTAGCATCGGTGTTGAGTAATTTAAAATGAGTGAACATAAGAACTATGATACTGTAATGGAGTATGCTAAAAGCATTATTGAAGGTAGAAAGTTAGCTAACAAAGAACAGATTCAAGGCTGTGAAAGATTCTTTAAATACATAGACAATCCTGATTATGATTTTAGACCAAAAGAAGCTGAGTTTATCATACAAATAATTGAAAATACATTTGTTCATGCTCAAGGTGAGCGATTAGATGGCACTCCATTACGTGGAGAGCCTTTTTTATTGGAGCCATTTCATAAATATCAGATTTACAACATTATGTCATTCTTCTATAAAGGAACAAATGAACGAGTTATAAAAGAATGTTTCATTTACATACCAAGAAAGAATATTAAAACAAGTTTTGCAGCAGCTTTAAGTTGGGCGTTGAGTTTATATCATAGAAAGTCAGGTAGTAAATGTTACATAGTTGCATCGGCTTTAAAGCAATCATTAGAAAGTTTTAACTTTATTAATTACAACCTTGGTCAGATGGGTGAGAAAGAAAATTTCCGTGTCATTGATAACAATCAAGAACATAGTATCCAAGGTGATTTAGGTGATGGGTCTATTTTCATTCAAGCATTAGCTGCAAATCCAGACCGACAAGATTCTTTGAACTGTAATATCGCGATAGCCGATGAAATACATGCTTACAAGACACCGAAGCAGTATAACATCATCAAGGAAGCAATGAAGGCTTACACAAATAAATTGATGATTGGTATTACAACTGCTGGTGATGACATGACTAGTTTTTGTTATCAGAGATTGCAATATTGTAAAAAGATATTAGATGGCACAGTTAAAGATGAGGCGTACTTTGTATTTATTGCTAAAGCTGATGAGAATGAACAGGGTGAAGTTGATTATACAAATCCAATTGAACATGAGAAAGCAAATCCTGCTTATGGAGTTTCAATCAGACCAAAAGACATAATGAATGATGCACTTCAAGCTCAGAATGATCCGCAACAACGAAAAGATTTCCTTGCTAAATCATTAAATATCTACACATCTGCTATGAAAGCTTACTTTAATATTGATGAGTTTAAAGTAAGTGATAAAAAGTATGATTGGTCATTAGAACAACTAGCAAAGTTACCTATTGAGTGGTATGGCGGTTGTGATATGGCAAAGTTACATGATCTTAATGCAACTGCTCTATATGGAAGTTATGGAGATATAGATATTGCTGTTACTCATGCATTCTTTCCGATTACTCAAGCTTATAGAAAAGCAGACGAAGAAAATATTCCACTGTTTGGTTGGAAGGATGATGGACTACTAACAATGCCGAATACACCTACAGTCAGTCATAGTGATTTGGTAAGTTGGTTTGTTCAAATGAGGAATAAAGGATTCAATATTAAACAAGTCGGTTTTGATAGAAAGTTTGGTCAAGAGTTCTATTTGGCAATGAAACAAAAACGTTTTAACATTGTTGATCAGCCTCAATATTTTCATAAGAAGTCTCAAGGATTTAGACGAATAGAACAAAAAGCAAAAGATGGTAAGTTTTATTATTTACATTCATCTGCTTATGAATATTGTTTACAGAATGTAAGAGCCATTGAGAAAACAGACGATATGATCCAGTATGAAAAAGTTATGCCTGAACAACGCATTGATTTATTTGATGCGTCTGTTTTTGGTGCTGTTCGAATGCTTGAAAACATGGAAAGAGCCTCCACTGCTCAGAAGTGGTTAAAGAAGGGAGGTGAATAGATGAGTTGGTTAGATTACTTCAAACGTAGTAAAACACAACCAAGTAATGCAAGGAGTTGGTTTCTAACTCAAGAAGCACATGATACTTTAACCATTTCAGGGTATAAAAGATTGTCTGATAATCCTGAAGTGAAAATGGGTGTACATAAAATAGCAGAACTTATATCTTCAATGACAATTCACCTTATGCAAAATACAGATGATGGAGATATAAGAGTTAAAAATGAATTATCTAGAAAACTAGATATCAATCCATATAGCTTAATGACTCGTAAAGCTTGGATTTATAACATCGTTAATACTATGTTATTAGATGGTGATGGAAATAGTGTTGTATTTCCTAGATTTAAAGATGGATATATTGAGGAGTTAATACCGTTCAGTCCTTCAAAGCTAACATTCATTGATACTGACAATGCATACAAAATTCAACATGGAAATAAAGCATACAATTATGATGAAGTATTACATTTCACGATTAATCCTGATCCTGAAAGACCATATATCGGTCAAGGTTATAGGGTGGTTTTAAGAGATATTGTTAACAACCTTAAACAAGCAACAGCAACGAAAAAAGGATTCATGAGTGGAAAGTATATGCCTTCTCTTATCGTGAAAGTTGACTCGTTAACTGCTGAATTAGCAAGTGAAGAGGGGCGCGATGCAGTATACGACAAGTATTTAGAATCATCTGAAGCAGGTAAACCTTGGATTATTCCAGCCGAACTTTTAGAAGTAGACCAAGTTAAACCGTTGTCGCTAAAGGATTTGGCAATTAATGAAGCAGTTGAATTAGATAAGAAAACAGTAGCAGGGTTACTTGGAGTACCTGCTTTTTTTGTTGGAGTTGGAACATACAACAAAGATGAATACAACAACTTTATTAATTCAACAGTACTTCCAATCGCTAAGGGACTTGAGCAAGAGTTGACTAGAAAGCTGTTATATAGTCCTGATTTGTATTTCAAATTCAATCCAAGAAGTTTATATGCTTATGACCTTAAAGAATTAGCTGATGTTGGCTCCGACATGTATATAAAAGGGATAATGTCAGGTAATGAAACTAGAGATTGGATAGGTTTATCACCAAGAAAAGGACTTAGTGAACTAGTAATTCTAGAAAATTACATTCCATTAGATAAGATTGGCGATCAATCAAAACTGAAAGGTGGTGATGAAGGTGAATAGAGATACAGAAAGACAATTTAGAAGTGTTGCATCTGATTTAACAACAAGAGCAGAAGAAGATAAAGACATGTACATTGAAGGTTATTTTGCTGTATTTAATAATGCTACGGAATTGTGGCGTGGTGCATTTGAAGAGATTGATCCAAGTGCATTTGATAAGACATTGGGAAATGATATTCGTGCATTAATTAACCATGACACAAATTTAGTTTTGGGTAGAAACAAATCTAACACATTAGAATTGAAAGTTGACTCTCATGGATTATGGGGACGAATCAAAATCAATCCTAATGATTCTGATGCAGTAAACATGTATTCAAGAGTGAAACGAGGGGATGTAGATCAGTGTAGCTTTGGATTCAATATTCTCAATGAAGAAACAGAATTTCGTGAAGATGGAACAGTTAAGTGGATTCTAAAAGAAATTGACTTGCATGAGGTCAGTGTAGTTACATTCCCTGCATATTCAGATACAGGTGTACAGGCTCGTCAAGCTGAATACAACCAACATTTTGAACGTAAACGGGAACAAAAGAAAAATCAATTAAAGGAGAGGTTGAATAAATGCTTAAACAATTAATGTTATCGAAGAAAATTGAACAAAGGAAGTCATCACTTGCTGAATTACTAGTGACTGGTGAGAGTTTAACAACTCGTTCACAAGAACTTGAAGCTTCAATTAATGAAGCTAATACAGATGAAGAGGTTGTTACTGTAGAGGAAGCAATTAACAAGTTAGAAGATGAAAAGAGAGATTTTGATGAAAAGAAAACTAATCTCGAATCAGAAATTACTCAATTAGAAAGTGAATTAGATCAATTAAATAGTAAAGAACCAATTAAAAATGAGAGGGGAAATAAAGAAATGACAAAAGAAATTCGTAATGTAGTAGGGGAATATTTTACACGTGAGGTTGAAGAGTTTTATGGAGAATTACGTTCGCGATTAGAAGCACGTTCTAATGGTCAAGTATTACCAGCAGGTGAAGCAGGAGCGGAGTTAGTTATTCCTGATATCGTTGTTAGCCGTATTCGTAAGCGTATTGGTGACTTCACAACACTTTATCCATTAGTAGACTTAGTTAAGGCAGGTGGTCGAGTTAAATTAATTCTAGATGTAGACACTGCAGAAGCAACATGGTTAGATCAACGTGGAGCGCTTCCTGAGAACGATGATTCTGCTCTTACTGCTGTTGAATTTGATGGATTTAAAGTTGGTCGCGTAGTTTACATTGATAATTCATTACTTGAGGATTCTATTATCAATCTCGATGACTATTTAACTACTCGTATCGCTCGTAGTATTGCGAAGGCAGTAGATAAAGCAATTGCAGTTGGTGGCGGTGCATCTGTAAAGCAACCTGAAGGAATTATTCCTGCTATTCCTGTTGCAAATCAAGTAACTGCTTCTCCAACTTATGCAGAAATCATTCCACATTTAGGAAAGATTGATACTGGTGAAGATGCAAGTGGTGAAATTATTGCGGTGATGCATCGTCAAACTTACTACGCTAAAATTGCAGCATTAACATTAAACGTCAATTCAGAAGGTAAAGATGTTGTACAATTACCTAACCTTGCACAACCAAATTTCCTTGGTTTACGTGTAGTGTTTAGTAACTATGTACCACAGGACACTATTATCTTTGGTGTGTTTGATAAGTATACACTTGTTGAGCGTGAAGGAACACGTGTTGACATGAGTGGTCACTATAAATTCCGTGAGGATCAAACTGCTGTACGTGGTGTTGGTCGCTACGATGGAAAACCTGTTATGCCTGAATCGTTTGTACAAGTTACATTAGTTGAAGGAGCATAAAACACTCCTATAACTTGAAAGGGGTGAAGTAAATGAGTAAATACATAGTTGTAAAAGACTTCACCGATTTAGAAGATAATAATCACGTTTACCGAACGGGGGATAAATTCCCTCGTAAGGGACGTGTTAAGAAAGAACGACTTGAAGAATTGTCAAGTACACAAAATAAACGCGGTATTATCTTGATTGAAAAAGTCGGTGATGAATAATGAATAAAATAGAAGAGACTGTATTGCCAATAGTTAAAGAAAGAATTGGAATACGTTCTACTGTTCGAGATAACTATTTAATGTTTATCGTTGAGGGAGTAGTTAAAGAATTGGAAGAAGAGAAGGGGTTGGTGCTTAGTGCTACTAACCCTTATCATTTTATGTTTGTTGTAGATTATTCCGCTTGGAGATATGCAAATCGGGATAGTATGGATGGTATGCCGAGACACCTTCAATTCAGATTACACAATCTCATTTTGAACGGTGGTGTTAAAGATGACATTTGATTATGAGTTATCTTTAATTAATTCTACTAATGATACAAATGAAATTGGAGATGTAGTTTCAAGTGAAACGAAAGTAGATGTATTATGTGATGTGTTGTCTGTAACAAGGACTGAGCATTATTCAGCAGAAGCATCTGGATTAAAACCTGAAATTGTATTCATAGTTAATAAATTTGAGTATGACAATCAAAAAGAAGTTGAATTTGAAGGCAAAAAATACAGCGTTATAAGAGCGTATACACCTAAAAAGTCAAAAGATATTGGTGACTTTGAAAACATTGAGTTAGTTTGTCAGGGTGTGATTAACAATGGCACTTCCTAAGAGCGTAACAAAAGTTACTAAAGATGGTATCAAGTTTGTTGATAATGTAGATCGAACTAAATTTGTACTTTCTGAGCTTATACGTGCAGCGTTAAGAGATACAGCAAAATTACTTAGAAAAAGAATGATAGATAAGTTAAAGAACCTTAGAGGAATGAGAAGGTCAAAGCGTATATATAAAAGCGCTCAATACTGGCTTAGACGTAGAGAAGGTGATTTAGTTATTGGATTTAAGCACGGTACGTGGTACGGTGTTGACCAAGAATTAGGTACAAAAGGACAACCTGCTCGAAACATCCTAAGAGAAACAGTGAATGAGAATATTGATCAAATACGTTTGATACAGGGTAAATATCTCAGTGCTATCGAAGACGAGAATAGGGCAATTGGATTAATTGATGTTAATGGGGACGAAGTAAAAAGTCCAGAAGGTGAAGAATGATGATTGGAATAAGAAAAGCATTATTACCTTTCCTCAAAGAAATCCATCCACAAGTCTATTTTCAATTTGCTCCAAGTGATGCTCCATTTCCTTATCTAGTTTATGATTTACCAATGATTATAGATGAAGGTGAGTATGGACAACAGATTATAACACTTGATGTTGACGGATGGGATCGTCCAGTGAAAGGTGATACAACTGATTTAGAAATGTTAATGAGTAAAGTAAATGATTTGAATAAGAAAACGTTGACTACTGATGAATTGGTAGTCTCTTTTTATTTAGATCAGAAAATGACTTTAACAGATAATGATAAGAGTATTAGAAGAAGAAAGTATGTCTTCACAGGAAGATTAATAGAGAGGGGATAATAAATTGTTTTCGAAATTAAAAAAAGAACAAGTTGAAAATATTCAGATTGATCATGGATTAGTCTTTGTAAACTACGGAACAGATTCACAACGGCAATTGGGACCGACAAAAGGAGGATGTTCTTTTACAGCTTCAAAAGTAATTCGTGATATTGATTTTGACGGAAGTATGGGGAAAACAAAAGGCTTACAAGTAATTGAAGAGATGGGCGCAATGCTTTCATTCGCAATTATGGATACTTCACTTTCAACATTAGCTGTAGGTTTACCTGATGCAGAGTATGATGAAACTTTAAAAATCATTAAAAATGGTCAAGGTGGAGTTATTCCAACTTCAAAATATCTTGAAAATATCACTATGTTTGCAAAAACAGCAGGTGGTAAATACAAAAAGATTACATTGTTTAACGCATTAAATGAGAGTGACTTAGTATTATCTACTGCACCAAAGGCAGAAGGTGAGATTCCGTTTGAGGTTAACGCCCATTGGAATCCTGAAGATGAAAATGATTTACTTTATTCAATTGAAGATGTTGATGCATATGAGCCAGATTCTATTTAGAATTTGGTTCTTTATTTTTATGAGGAGGATCGATAAATGAAGGTAAATACAGAACAAGCATTTGATATGTTACCTTATGCTGTTGAATTGTACGAGAAATTAGACATTGAAGCGTATCGAAAGAAATTAGCGACAAAGTACAAAAATAAGAAGAATGTTGATGTTACTAAGGTTGGAATTGAAGTAATTATGTACATTGTAAAAAATTCAATGAAAGTTAAAGAGGAATTCTTCCAAATTGTCGCTATTGCCGAAAATAAGTCAATTGATGAAGTAAAAGCACAATCACCAATTAAAACAGCAATGACTTTCAAAGAGATTTTCTCAGATGAAGAATTAATGGCTTTTTTCAAAGCAGCTATGCAGTAGGATATTCTGAAACATTAAACCTACTGTGTAGCAATTATGACTTTAATTTAATCATGAGATTGCCAGTTGGAAACATAAATAAGTTACTTGTTGATGCACATGAAAAGGATCAAGAAAAAGTCGTTTGGGAACTATGGTTGTCATTATATCCATCTATGGTAACTCAAAAGATTGATTTCATTGAATTTGATGAGTTTAAGAAGAAGTTGAAACAAAATGCAACAAATCAATCTAATAAATCGAGTGAAGAAATTGAAGATGAAATGTTAAAAGTGGTGGCTCTTTACGAAAAGAAAAAGTAATTGGTTCGTTATCTCTAAAGAAAGGAGGTAATTAATTTGGAGATTTTTAAGTTATTTGGTTCAATCATGGTTGACAATGATAAGGCTGATAAAAGTATTGATTCAACTGGAAAGAAAGCTGGCAAATTAAAGGATACATTTGGTAAAGCAACTAAAGCTATTGCTGTAGGTGCAGCAGCGGTTGGAACAGCGGTAATCGGTGCAGGTGTGGCAATGGTTGGATTGGCTTCAAAGGCTGGAGATTATGCAGATAGAATACTTGATTTAAGTGCGATAACTGGCATGTCAACAGATAGTATCCAAGAATGGCAACATGTGGCAAAGATTGCAGGAGTTGAAACGGAGAGTGTAACAAAGGCACAAGAAAAACTAACCAAACAAATGAGTTCACTTGAAAAAGGAACTGGTAAGGGAGCAGAGGCGCTTAATAAACTTGGAATGAGCTATGATGATTTAAATTCTCTTTCACCAGACGAACAAATGGATACACTCATTAAGAAACTTAGTGAAATTGAAGATCCAGCTGAGAGAGCTAGAGTGGGTACAGACCTATTTGGTGGTAGTTGGAAAGATTTGGCTCCGATAGTCGATATGGGCGCAGATGCAATTGATGGAGCGAAGCAAGAGGCACACGATTTTGGAACAGTTTTAGATGAAACGAGTCTAAACAACGCAAACAATTTCAGGATTGCGATGGATCAAACAAAGGCGGCACTAGGGGGACTTGGTTTGCAAATTGGCGCTGGTGTTGCTCCCATGCTTACCGATGTTATGATCCCTGCTGTACAGGCTGTAATCCCCTACGTAG
The DNA here is from genome assembly GCF_052119505.1 of Anaerobacillus sp. MEB173. Classification (NCBI taxonomy): domain Bacteria; kingdom Bacillati; phylum Bacillota; class Bacilli; order Caryophanales; family Bacillaceae; genus Anaerobacillus; species Anaerobacillus sp. MEB173. Next base: position 97,759 of record NZ_JBJMAU010000002.1, on the reverse strand, counting down.
TTAAGTTTGGTGAAACTGTTGCTGAGTGGATTAAGGTTGCAATTAAGTGGATTGGAAATATTATTGAATGGGTCAAGGGTTGGCAAAGTGAAAATGCTTCATTGCTAGACAATATACGTGAAAAGTTTAAAGGGTTCTTTGATGCTGTAATTGGCTTTATTTCATCATTTATTGAATTAGCAAAGAAATCATGGGATAAATACGGTAAGGACATAATTGCTATTCTAAAATCAGCATTCGATGTGATAAAGAATATTTTTAATACGGTGTTTACACTACTTACAGATATTTTTAAAGTTTTCTCAAAGCTATTCCAAGGTGATTGGAAGGGACTATGGGAAGCGGTCAAAACATTATTTAAAAATATTTGGGACAATATCCTTTCATTACTGAAGAGTTTGCTTGATTTAATTATTAATGTACTAAAAACAGCACTAAAAGTAATAATTGATGCTGTGAAAAGTTACCTAAACTTAGTATTTGATGTTTGGAAAAATATTTTCAACTCAATTTTTACATTTGTAGGTAATATAGTAGGTAAGATTAAAGATTCAATTGTAAATGGCATAACAAGAGCCAAAGATTCAGTTTTATCGGTTTTCAGCGGTTTGAAAACAGGAATAATGAATACTTGGAATGGTATCTATAGCGGTATCAGATCGGTAATAAATAAGATTATTTCAGCTATGAACCGTATGATTGGCGGATTAAACAACCTTAAAATCAATATACCTGATTGGGTGCCAGGATTCGGTGGTAATACATTTGGAATTAACATTCCTAAAATTCCTATGTTGGCAAAGGGTACAAACTATCATAGAGGTGGTTTAGCAATTGTTGGTGAGCAAGGAGCAGAATTAGTTGATTTACCAAGAGGATCAAAAGTTTTCTCAAACAATAAAACGAAGAAAATGTTAGATAGTGAACAACCTGTACAACACATAACGAACATTACAGTCGAAGGTAATATTGACCGTGATTTATACGATGAGTTCATGAGAAAGCAAAGAGATGAAACTAAAATAAAAATGACTGCGAGAGGGGTGAAAGGCAGATGATACATAATTTCAAAGTAGTAAAAGGTGACAAAGTTTATGATTTATGGGATATGGGTGTAATAGTAAATTCCTTTATTGTTGAATCTCCTTCACCTGTACATAATGTTGAAACTATTGAAGGAAGACACGGACATGTGAACATGGGAATGACCTATGAAGGGCGCAGAATACATACGCGAATAACAATGAATGCAAAAGATAATGAAAGTTATCTGTTACTTAGAAATGAATTATTTCGGCTATTTGATAGCTTACAATCTTTTTACATACAACCAGACAATGAAAAAAGTAGACAATATTTAGTTAAAACTGATTCAACTTATTCATTTGAGAGGTTTGCTAATTCAGGTGAGACAAGTATTACATTTGTAAGTGCAAGTCCATTTGCTGAATCAATCAGTACAACACTAGATCCACTAACATTCAGGAATGACCACAAAATTAATGATATGGGACTACAATTAACAGAAAAAGACTACATACATACTACAAATACTTTCTCCATCTATTCCTCATCTGACACTATTACTGATCCAAGGGAGCATTCACTCATTATCACTTTCAAAGGTGCAAGTAATAATTTACAAATCAAAAATAATACTACAGGTGATACGTGGCAATATAACGGAACGACAATGAGTGAAGATATCATTGTACTAGATGGAATCAGAATGTTTAAAAATGGAACAAGTATTGTCCGTGATACTAATAAAAAATTAATAACGCTTGCTTCATCATCATGGAATGAATTTGAGATTAGCGGAACACAAGGAGAATTTGAGATCAGTTTTGATTTCAAGTTTTTTTATTTTTAAAAATTTATAGAAAGGGGTTAACAAATGACTTATACAAAACGTAATGATGTTGGAGATACGATATCATATAGAGCCGTGACTCGTTCTGGAAAAATTATTGATTTAACTGGATGTACAGCCATATTTAAAATGGAATCACGCAGTGGTGAATTATTAGTAAACGCTGAAGCGACAATTGATGTAGAAAATTCTACGTTAACATATCAACTTCGTGAAGGTGATTCGATCATTTCGGGTATACATAGAGGAGAATTCACTCTATTTTTTGAGGACGGTGTTACTCAGAAAACTTTTCCAGAAGATGGGTTTTTACAGATCAATATTACTAAAGATATTAATACTAATCGTGATACTGAATTAGTTGAAAGAATAGCAGTTGAAGTTACATTAATCGAAGATTTCAAGAATGCTATCTCAGCAGACAATGAACAATTCAAATCTCAAGCAACATCTTTATTAAATCAAACTGAAATGGCTAGAGATACATCTATTCAAGCTACAGACGATGCAATTACAGCTACAAATAATGCTAATGATAAAGCTACTTTAGCACAATCAAAAGCTGATTTAGTTGATCAACGATTATCAGAATTAGCAGGTGTGGAAGTTGTAGATGTAAATGATCGATTAACAGGTGTAGAGGAATCTATATTTACAAAGGATGCAATCCATTCAGGATTTGTTAATTTAGGTGATATCACATACTTACCAACAACAGTAAATACAATTCGTTTAGGTAAATCAGTAGCAAATGTTAACGGTTTTCGAGTAGAGATACCACAAACGGATATTGTACTTCCAAATGCACCTCTTACAGGTAAAGAAAACAACTTAGTTTATTTAAAAGGTGAGTTTTCAAACTACACAATGTCATGTGTTATTGAAACTGCAAAAGCTTCTAAGCTTGAAGATTTAGGTTATGTTCGCCAATCTAAGGATAAAGGTTTATACGTAAAAGATGGATTTTACGGGATTCCTATTGCGGTGATTAAGCGTAGAAATAGCGGTGGATATAGTGAGCAGAATTTGAATGGTGGTAGGAATCATATTAAGTTTGACATTGACCTTTCAACTAGTTTAGTTAATGGTCAATCAAAGATTTTTCCACTTAGAGCAGGTTTTACAACTAAAGGCGTTCAAATTGGTGATATTTTTAAAACAACAATTCCTGTATTCCGAGTAGTAAGAGTCATAGACGATAGTAACTTAGAAGTACTAGGTCTAACAAGCGTAACTAACTCAAGGCTAACAGTTGACTTAGATACAGCATTAAGACCCGATAACCTTTACGCCAACATCATCGCCCAACGTGACCTAACTGACCTACGCCACCAAGTATCACTAACAGGAGTAGATAAAAACTATCTTTTACAGAAAGAATTTGACCGTGTAATGCGTGGTGAAGGTGTTAATGAAGTCCTGCACAAAGAACGCTATAACTTAGAACGTGCGCCACATGATACGCCTGTACAGTTAATGCCTACGAAGGTAGCAACGCCTGATGGGGATAAGTGGATGGTGAATGAGTTGGGGTTAATAGGTAGATTTGACAGTTTACAGGGATGGACTAACTGGGCTAATGGTGGAACTCTATCGACAAACTATGTTTTATATGGTCAGAATAGTTTAAGAATATCCTCAACTAGTCAAAACAATGGGGTATGGAGAGAAGTATCTGGACTGTCTAACGATAAATATTATTTTGTTGCCTGTAATGTATTTATTGAAAGTTATACATCGGGAAATTTCCATTTGTGGGCAACTGAAAGTGGAACAACTAATAGTATACCTAATGTCAGTATGAAAGTTAACAGTTCATTAGTAGGACAGTGGCAAACATTAAGATTTAAAATCACAGGTAGAAGTGCGTTTCGATTATTTATAGCTAATGGTACTAGTTCTACATCTATAATTCATATTGACGGAGTTCGCCTATACGAAATCTCCCAAGCCGACTTCGATAAAATTGACGTTTTACCTGAATTTACAGGTGAGGAATTAGCGAAGAGATTTCCTTATGTGGATAGTGTGCCGAATGTGTTGGAGAATTTAGTTCCAACCGATGTTCTACAGTGGAGACAGGGTGGGTCTAATAATGTAGCAACTAATTCATCTATCAATGTTATCGGAGGGGGGACTTATTTTGTAGCATGTGACCAAAACTATCAGATTGGATTTGATGAAATTGATTCTAGTGGGAACAAGACATGGAAAAATTTCTCATCTAGCAGGTCTGTAACTCTTAGTTCCTCTACAGTACGAATCGATTTAGTGATTAGAAAAGTAGATTATTCTAATATAACACCTAGTATCATTTCAGAAGCAAAGCCACAACTAGTCAAAGGCTCACAACCTAACCCAGTATTCGTTCCATACGGCAAACACTACCTACCACACGACTACGCAACAGGACAAACGAAAACTCGCTTAGATTTATCGGGTAAAAGACAAATTTTATCGGATGCTCAAACGTCTGAAAACGTAGTAGATACGGTAAATCATGAAAGCAATAGTACGCTACCTCATATTGCAACAACGCAAGCTACAGTAGGGCAGTGGAGCGTAGGAGATACAATCAAGGTTAAGAGTACAGAAAGTGTATTAACAGGGGTTATTGATGCGGATACTGCTTTTGTGCAAGTTGTTGAACCTAAAGTAGGTCAAACAAGTCCTATAACAATAAAAGTTAATGATGTAAGTAAGCTATCAGTAGGTGATAAATTAAGACGATTCAACCCGACTACAGATTTATCATCGTTTGAATTTAATGTAGATGCGATTAATGAATCTACAAATGAAATTACGTTGTCTTGGGGTGGGGGAACACCTGGGTTTAATGCTCAACCACTTTACCTAATCGAATCAACCGCTTCCACATCATCACCTTCTGTAACAGCAACAGGCATCGCAGGAACATGGAGTGGTTTAGGTACTAAAGAAATGACGTACACAATCTCTACTGCACCAACTGACAATAAAACGAACATTTTAATCAACTATTCTCGTAACTATCCGAGTGGAAAAGGGATTGAACATGTACCGAGTGAAGTGTTAGAAGCGGAAGTTAACGGACAGAAGTTAACAAAGCAAGGAAATACGGTAGTGGTTAGAGCGAATTTTGAGGGGAAAACATTGGGAAATGTGGATAGAATTCCACACATGTTCAAGTCATACGGAACTATAACATTATTATCACCCTCAAGCTCTTCGTGGATCGAGAGAGCGGATTCTAAAATATCTAGTTTGGACAGCGCTGTATATTCTAGTGGAACGACCAATGACAATGGTATAGCCAAACACCTATTCTCCTTCAACCTCATTCGCTTAATCGAGGACAAGTTCGGTGAAGGATTCTTTGCGGATTGTTTGACAACTGCGGATAAGGTGGCGAAGTTGAAGAATGTATTAAGTAGGATTACAGCTAATTGGTATGGTTATGGTAGTAGTCCGAGTGGAAATAAGGCTACTCTAAAAGGTTGGGCGAATAACTCTTGGTTCGGTTCTCATGAACATACAAGTGGCTCAATTGATAAATTAACAAGATCTGTAAGAACAACTGACGCGGGGTTTGGTAATTTCATAGATAGTAACGGTTTCACAGACTTCCTAGCTCACGCAGAAGCATCAGACGGTACAACAGCTTCAACTATCCACACAGACTACGTAGAGTTAGAAGTAGAACTAAACGCAGCGGAAACAGGTTACGAAGTCTTACAACCTGTTCATAAAATGCCTGTTTTATCGGATAGTCCGTTGTTGCATAAAGAGGGAGAGAACATTCTTCCACCGTTTACTGACTCAAGATGGAGTCTCAGTGCTAATGCGAGAGTGTTAGATAATCCGTATGAGTTGGAATTGAGTGTTAATGATGGTAGCATTAGGTTTTCTGATTTATTTCTAAATGTGCAACAAAACACACTATATTCGTTCTCAATTCAAACTAATTCAGAGTTAACTAGAGCATACTTTCAATCAGTAGACTCAAACGGTACAACAACTAACTTAGGTACTGTAAACGGCTCTGGCAGTTTAACAAGAGCAGTTCCGACCAATAGATTAAGAATAAGAATTGATAATAACAGTAATAATGGAACATTCACATTCAAGCAACCTAAACTCGAACTAGGTTCACAAGCAACGCCATTCACACCTTCTAAAATTCGCAATAAAAGACGGAATTTATTGGACTTTAGAGGGAAGGTTGCAGGTAGTACGTGGGAGAATCCTAATAGGGCTTATCAAAGACCAAGAGCGACATTCGATTCTCCAAGTGATTTTATCGCACATAGCAATTCATCCGAATTTACTTCCTTTGACTATGGTAATGTGAATAAATTGGACGGTAACTTATCTTTCTTTTCATCTGTTACTGAAGGTATTTACAGACAAAATCTCTACGAGTTTGACCTATCACACTTAGGGTTATCGTTATCCGAACTAAAGAAAGCTCTCCGTAAAATAACAATTTCAGTTACAGGTTGGGGTGTCGGTGACAATGCAGGGGTGTTGACTTATGGGGCTAACTTGAAGATTTGGAGAGCAAGTGACTCAGTTTGGTTGAGCCAAGCTATAAATACATCAAATAGTCCATCAACAATGGCTTGGACAAATTCAACTAACTCTACTTTGTTGACGAGAATAACAAACAACCAAAAAATATATGTTCTTACGCACTCTACACATCCAGCAGGCGCAAGTAGCCCAAGTGAAATTTACAGTGATTACATTAAGTGTGAAGTTGAACTTTCTGACTATGTGGATTACCATAAAAGCAACATTTTAAAGATTCGCCCATCTACAAAAGAGATTAAACTGCAATATCCAACAGTAGATCATCGTGGAGGAAGAACAGATGATATCTCACTATTCTATAATCATAAACCTAAGCAGAAAATCACATCATTAGGTTCAAATGTGACTGAATTAACGCAACCTAACGAAATGTACATTACAACAGTCGGAACAGGTAAAGCGACAACTGAAACTAACCGATTAATCTATGAAATCCTGAACAATTCACACGAATATCTTGGACAAAGTTTACACGGATTTATTCAAAAGGGATTGAAGAAATTACCAATTGAAACAGATGAATTATTATCACAGTTGCCTGAAACTAATCACGCAGCTTATTTGGCGTTGACTCCAAAGTTAGTTAAGGATGTAAATGACCAATTGTATATGCGTATTTTCTACAAGGAATCAAAAGAGAATAGCGGTCATATTAACTTAACTAAAACAATTGACATTCCTCTCAGCAAGAATGTATTAGTGAAAGGGGATAACTAATTATGAATATTGTAATTGAAAAGGCTAATGGAAGGGTTGTCGGTGTAAATCGACAGCCTTTTAATGCTAGTGAGACGGTTATTGAAGGAATTAATCCATTAGATATACCAAGTAAAACAATTGAATATATGCTTGCAGAAGATAAAGTAGATGCAGATGGTAATTCACTTTATTTATTACCGCAACCAGATATTGAAGTAATTGATACAATCACAACTACTATTGAGATAACCGAAGTGACGGATAGACCAATTATCATTAAGAAGACTCGTCAAGTTCCTTTACTCGATGCTGATGGAAAACAAGTTGAATATTTTCCTGAATATACACGTATTGAACGAGAAGAAGTAATTGATGAAGAAACAGAAGAGGTTACTATTATTGAGCATGAGATTGTTGAAACATCTGAAACTCCAATTCTTTGCTGGACAACCGAAGAATACGTTGAACCTAAAACTGACAGTGATGGTAATCCACTGTATCTAAAGGATATCGATGAGGAAGTTGTTACTTTTGAGTCGCAATCTCCCTTGGAAATCACAGCAGAACATGAAGATTGGAATGAAGATTTAGAGAAAATTAGAGTTGAAGTCAATAAAACAAAGGTTGTTACGATTCAATCAGATCCAACAGAATTTACTTACAGTGATATTAAACCAATTCTCGATGAGAAAAATGCAGCTAAAGAAAATGAACAGATGCAATTGAAAGAAAATGTAAATACATTGGAAACTCGAACACAAGGAATGCAGGAGATTGATGAGTTTACATTAGATAAAACTTTTAAATTAGATGATAGAACTACTGGTCTTCAAGACATTGATGAATTTACATTAACTACTTTGATGCAATTGCAGATGCGTATTGAAGAACTAGAAAGTAAGTTGGATGGGGGTAGTGGAGAATGAGTGAAGAATTAATTGCAATTTTTGAAGATAAACGTTGGAACGTTCAAGATCAGAATTATTGGTGTAAAATGTGGGGATTTGGGTTTAGAGGAGTAAAAGAACCGTTCTTATACATTATTCAAGAGGGATTATGTAGCACATTTGAGCAGTTGTATCAAGATTACTTAGAGAGTAAATAGAAAATAAAAATGAACAGGATGAGGTGGTGAATATTGCTTACAATTACAACTTTAAATAATGAAACTGAGTTGTTAACTGATTATAAAGAATTACAACTTAAAGAGAGAGTGAATAGCGAATATACACTCTCTTTTATTTTGTTTCAAACAGATAATAATGAACATGCATATCCACTTGTTCAAGAAGAATCAATTGTCGAATATAACGGTCAAGAGTACAGAATCAAACAAGTCAATGAACGCTCAAGAGGAAACAAAGCAATTAAAGATGTACAGGCTCAACATGTATATTTTGATTTGATTGACGAATATCAGTATGAGTTGATTGGCGGTAATAAAACAATTAATGAATTAGTTGAATTTGCTCTTAATGGCACAGATTTTACATTTGAAATTGCTGATTCATTTGATGTACAGATTGTATTTAATTATGGAGAAAACAATGTCATTACACTAATCAATCAAATACTTGAAGTATTTCAATGTGAAGTTGAATTACAGAACAGACACCTAGTATTCAAGAAACAGATTGGAAGAGTATCGGATTTTCAGTTCCGTTACAAACACAATCTCAAAGCAATTAATAAGACAATTGAAACAAGAAACTTAACAACAAAAATCAGAGGCTATTGGCAAGGTGGATTTGTCAATTTCACTAGTCCAATGGCGGATATATATGGTATTAGACACGCTGAGCCAATACGTGATGACAATATAAGTGATGAAGCAACAATGTTACAGATATTAGAACGTAGCATTAATGACAAGCCAGAAATCAGTTTCACAATCGATTTTGTAGAGCTTCAGGAAGCTGGATATCCTTTTGATTCTCCAATGGTGGGCGATGATATTATACTTGTCTTTGAACCTTTGAACATTGATATTTCAGCAAGAATAATGGAAACAGATAAAATTGTTGATTGGAATGGGAATGTAATTAGATCACAAGTTACTCTTGCAAACTTCAAAGAATCAACTACAGATATTAATGCATTACTTCATGAAACTGTTAAAGAAGTTGAGAAAAGTAATGTAATTAATCGTTCAAGAATTGAGCAGACGAATGAGAAAATTTCTATGGAAGTTGAACGTATTGAAGGTGAAATTTCAACTGCTAGAAGTGATTTTAACATCACTGCAGCTGAGATACGTGGTGAGGTTAGTTTAATTGAAACAACTTTAGATGGGAAAATATCTGATAATACTTCTTTAATCTCACAAACTGCAAGCACAATCAACTTACGAATAGATGGGGTTGAAAGTGGTTTATTTGAAGAAGTAAGTGACCTACAAGAACATGTTGATAGTGAGTTTATTTTGGACAGGCAAAGAATGAGTACAATAGAGTTAAACTTGGATCAAATATCATTAGGTGTTAGTTCAAATACTGACTCAATTGTTTATTTATCAGATGAAGAGATTCCAGCATTGAAAAACAGGATTAGTACAGCAGAACAGAAAATTACGGACTCGGCTATTATCTCAACCGTAACTGGTAGCACAACCTATCAGAATGATTTAGGCGCAAAAGTTGATACGACAACTTACTCTTCAAAAGTTACTCAATTAGAAGATAGTATTTCATCAAAAGTAAGTTCAACCGACTACACAGGAAATACAATTGCATCATTGATTAATCAAACAGCCACGACCATTTCATTATCTGCAAGCAAGATAAATTTAGATGGAATTGTGAGAGTGGCAAGTACTTTAGACGTTGGATATAACTGGTCTGATAGTACAACAAAGAGAATTAGATTTAGAGGTGATTTAGGAGGGGTTTCAATAGAATCTCCTGCTAACACTGACAGTTTAGTTCTCAATTCATTAGGTGTAATTGATATGTACGCCAATTACGTATATATAAACAATAATCGAGTGTTGACAACTGCGGATTCCGTCACCGCTAAGTTCGGGTAGGTGATGTAGATGTCAGTAACTTTAACTTATATAAGGAGTACGTCTAGTTCAGTTACAGTTGAAGCAAGGCACACTTATTCAAGTGGGTCAAGGGCTTATTGGGACTATAGAGTAACAGGTACTACAAGTTGGCTAAATAGAGGTTATACATTATTATCTCCTAGCACTTACCAACAATACGAATTTACTAGTCTCCAATCATCTACAAGTTATGAGTTTAGAGTCAGAATAGTAGACGGCAGTAAAGCGGATTTACCAGTATTAGGGTCAGCAACTACAAGTGGTTCAACTACTGCATCCGCACAACCACCTTCATCACCTTCTTGGGTATCAGCATCTGCTATTAGTAAAAGTAGAGTTGATATGAGCTGGGGGACATCCAGTGGAGCAACAGGATACCATGTCTATGTTGACAATGTGTATAAGGCATCAACAACTTCTACAAATTATTCTGTAACAGGGTTAAGTGAATATACACAATATAAATTTAGTGTAGTTGCTTATAATTCAGCAGGGGATTCAGGTGAAAACTTCGTTCATGAAAGAACACTAGATGAAACAGCGCCTTCAATATGGAATGTTCAAGGAACTTCAAGATCAACGGAAATCGATGTAACATGGGATGCATCCGACAGTCATAGTGGATTAAGCTATTTCCGTGTATATCGAAGCGTAGGTGGGTCAACATCATACAACACTGTTAATAGTGGCTCAGCTAGATCGTATACTATGACAAGTTTAACAGAAAACACAACTTATACTGTTTGGGTTCGTGCCTATGATGGGGCAGGTAATTATACTGATTCATCGAGTAAAACAATTACAACTCTTAGTGGTAGACCTTCAAATTGGGCATGGTCAACAAGTAAAACATCGGGAGGTAATTTTAATTTAACGGCAACGGAATGGAACAATTTTCAAAACAGAATTAACGAATTCAGAAAGTGGAAAAGTTTATCAGAATATCAGTATAATTCTTATGGTTCATATACTGAAACTAGTCAATTTACTAGAGGGTCAAGTGGGCAAAACTATATGGCATATCAATTCAACCAATGTAGGAACGCTATTAATAGTATGATCGACACAGGAACAACGTTTAAATATAGTGGAGATACAGTAACAGCGAGTGATTTAAACACTCTCAGAGATAAATTAAACTCATTATAAGGAGATGAGAATATTGCAAATTGATGCAAATAAAGTAATTGATAAATTATTACTGAAGATTATGCAACTAGAAAAAGAGAACGTTATTTTATCAGTTCAGATTGATGAGTTAATAGGTTTAAATAATAAGATGAATAAGATAGAGGAGGCAAATAAATAATGATTACAAACCTTGAAAAAGATATTCGTGTACAAATGATTAACAATAGACTGCAAAACTTATCTAGACAATATTTTGAAGTGAAATTAGATTTAGTGCAAGCGGAAGCGAATGGATCAACTGGAGAGATTGAACATCATACTCAAAGGTTGACACAATTAGAAAAGTCATATGATGCAATTAAATTATTGTTGGATGAAGCCGAATAAGTAAGGCTTTTTTATTTTTGTCTAAAAGGGAGGGTGAGGAGTGGAACAAGCAAGTAATTTAGTAACTGGAATTGATATTACAATGGTTGTCGGGAATGTATGGTATATCGCACTTGGATTTATTTTGTTCGATATTATTACAGGGTTATTAGCGGCAGCTGTAGAGAAAAAGATAAACAGCAGTATTAATTACATAGGGATAATTAGGAAGGTAGGCTTATTTGTAGCTATAGCTTTTTTAGTTTTTGTCGATGCTTATATGGGTTCAAGTGGTTACATTATAAAAATTGGAGTTGGATTAATTGTAGTGTATGAAGGTATGAGTATTATTGAAAATTTCAGTCGTATAGGTATCAATCTAAAGTTTCTTACAAAATACTTTGATCCAAATAAAATTGGCAATGGTAAAGAAGGTGATAAGGAATGAATAGCTTTGTTATCAGTTCTGGACATGGTAAGTATGTTAGAGGTGCTGTAGGTTATATAGACGAGGTTACAGAAGCAAGGAGAATTACTGATAAGGTTGCTCAATATCTTAATCAATTAGGCTGTACTGTACATAAATTTCATGATGATACGTCTAGAAATGTAAGAGACAATATCAATACTATTGTTAGATACCATAATAGCAAGCAACGTGACTTAGATATTTCTATTCACTTTAACGCAGGAACAAAAGAAATAGGTGGAGTTGAAGTCTTATATTTGAGTGATGGGAATAGATCAATTTCAGCTAAAGTTTCCGCAGCGATTTCTGAAGCAATTGGAATTCGAGATAGAGGGGCTAAGAAAAGAACGGATTTAGGCTTTCTGAATAACACAAATAAACCAGCGATTCTTATTGAAGTTTGTTTCGTGGATACAAAGTCAAATACTGATGCTTATCAAAAATACTTTAATGAATGTTGTATAGCGATTGCTGAAGCTGTAACTGGTAAGCAATTGAAAAAAGGAGTTGTTAATGTGAGTACAAATCAGACTGTAAGTAGTTGGGCTGAAACGGCTCATAAGTGGGTAGTTGATAATAAAATTAGTGATGGATTACGCCCAAAAGATACAGTGACTCGTGAGGAAATGTGGACTATGCTGTATCGATTGGCGCAGATGAAGTAAGTGTTCACATTTTTGTAACAAAAAAACTATTTCAAATTATCTGAAATTTTATTATGATTAATTTGTCCTCTATCACTAGGACAAAAACCTTTAAAAGTAGTACCCTTTGAATAATAGCGATTCAAGGGAGAAAGTTGGTTTAACCAATTTTCACACACGTCCTTAGGTATGTAGTTTACCAGACTACTACCTAAGGGCTTTTAATTTTGTGAACAAAGCAACTATAAGAAGGAATTTACTGGATAAAAATAGAACTAATTACCTGTTACTAAAAACAGGAGGGGAAATTTATGAAAAAGATTATTTTATTTACAGTGGCATTACTTATAGCTTTTTCAGCAGGGACTATGGCATCATCTGGTGTGAATTTATTTGTTAATGGTAGTAAGATTACAAATGTTGAGGCAAAGATTGAAAATGGCGTTACCTATGTTCCTCTAAGAGCAGTTTCCGAAATGCTTGGTGCAAAAGTCAATTGGGATCAGAAAACAAGAACTGTAACAATTACTGGAGAATCAAGTTCAGGTGGAACAGCTACACCACCATCTAACTCTAATCTTTCCCAAACAGTAAACGGTGTAACAATCAAAATAGATAAAATTGAGCAAGACAATGATTCTTTAAGGTTGTATGTAACATACACGAATAATTCAAGTAAAGAAATTATGACGGGTGACAGCCTTGCTAAAATCGTAGCAAATGGAAAACAATACGCTTATGATATTGATTTTAACTTTGATAGATACTATGAAACTGGTGTAGATCATGCTCAGGATTTTATTGAACCAGGTGTCACAGAAAAATCGGTAATTTTCTTCAAACCAGTTAATGCAGATACGATAAACATAGTTTTAAATGCACACTTTGAAGATTATCGTTATAACAACGTTAAAATAAAGTGAAAAACAAGCCTCATTCCTTAATTGGGATGGGGCTTTTTTGCTTAAATATCAAAGAAATCATCTGATTTGGCATTAGGATCTATTTCTTTACGTATCACATTCATTACCTTTTTTATAGTTCGCGCAGTAGGTTCGTGATCAGAATCACCAGAGCATAAACGACTTATTGTATTTCTTCCAAGTCCTGATTTCTTTATTAACCATTCTTGTGATATTCCATTCTTATCTAAAAATTTACCTAGTTTTGAGCGTGGTTTTCCAAAAAATAAACCAAACATTTTAAATCATCTCCTATATTATTTTATCTAAAGTATGGACAAGGAAATGATATCTTAAACCAAATTTGGTGAAAGTTATTACTAAGTTTGGTGAAACATGTACATGCAGTCTGCATAAGTTAATAATAAATCAGCTACTTAATTAACTAATTGATTTAAAAATTAAGTTTCTAATGAAGTAATGTTAATTCATTATTAGTCTACTTTTCGTTGATTTAATAGGTATTTTGAATTTGTTTAAAGAAGGGAGGAAGAGGGAGCGAAGCGAGTGGCGACCAATGCCCATTTGAATTTAGTTTTATACGTGGAAATCAAAATTTCCTAAATTATTTTCGGGAGGAATAAAATTGAAAACTCAGGTGATTGACTTCAGAGAATTTGTCAGCGGTGAATATAGACAACAAAAGAAAATCATTAATTCTATCCCATTATTTACATTAGCTTACAATCCATTTGTTGTTTCACCTTCTTCAATTTTTAGTCCACCACCAATGATAACAAAAGCTTATCTACTTATGATTAGCGTTGGAACATTGTTAATTGGAATGGCAACAATCGAAAAATATCTAGGAACAAATGGTTTTACTAAGATAGCAAGTTCAATTTTTAATACGATTCAAACTTTAATGCCACTGATTCTGATTGGAGCGATAATATACTTTGTTTTTGCAAATCCGTTATTAGGAGGTCTGTAACGTGATTAAAGGGTTTTTAGAGAAGCAAAAAGCAAAAGGGAAGTTATTACAAGCATTTAGAAGTGGTGAGCTGTATCTCACTTATAAGAGTGGAAAGAATACTCATTTAATACTTCCTATCATTCATTATGTGGGGATTGATAAAGAGGCTCAGTTATTGACCTATGTATTCTCCATTCCATTAGGATTAGATCCAAAAGAAGTCATCAAGAAGCGGTGGTTGTTTGAACAACAGTTTGGACAGAATTTAGAAATTGAACAAGAGAATAAGCGATTTACTTTAAAGATATTCGGTAAAAGTTATCCTAAAAAATTAAAGTGGGATTTTGAAAAATTAACTGAGTCATTCGAAGGTCAGATTCCAATTCCGTGCGGTATAGATAGACATGGAAGAATTATTTGTATTGATCTTGTTGAAAATCCTCATCTATTGATAGCAGGTTTTACTGGCTCAGGGAAGTCAACACAAGTTAGGTCAATACTTGCAACACTAATTCAATATTTTTCTCCTGAAGAGTTGGAATTATGGTTAATTGATATGAAAATGGTGGAGTTTCAGTTCTATCGCAATGTAAAGCATGTTAAAGAAGATATTGTTGTAAAAGGTAAAGACGTAAAACCTTTACTTCAAAAGATTGATGATGAATTAGAACGTAGACAGGAATTAATGTTTAATGAAGGAGTTACTCATATTACTCAACTTAAAGAGAAGCAGCCATTTATCATTGTTGCAATCGATGAAGTAGCAAGTTTACCTAATGATAAGGAAATTGATGAATATTTAGTTGAAATATCAAACAGAGGTCGAGCATTGGGAGTTTATTTAATCCTTTCATTATTAAGACCTGATTCGAAGAACATTGATAGTCGATTAAAAGGTAATTTAACGTGTACTATGGGATTTAAAGCAAGAGATCGAATTAATGCAAGTGTAATTGGAATGAAGGGTGCTGAAAATTTAGCTGGTGATGGTCGTTTCTTAATGAGCATACCTGATTATGATGATTTAGTTGAATTGCAAGCACCGTATTTAAGTGAAAAAGGCTTAGAAAAATTATTAAAGGATTATAAGAAAACTGATGAAGAGATAAAGAAGGAAGTGGAACAGAAGCAAATTGATGAGGTAAAGGGAGAGTTAAGTGAAAAGAATATTTTCGGGGTGTTGGATAATGAAAAAGCGTGATAAAGCTATCCTAGAAGATTTAAATCGTTTCCGTTGTCTTTCCCGTGATGATATTGTTGATCTTCATTTTTCTAATTTAAAATATCCTATTCCAACAGCTAATAATGTATTAAAAAGAATGAGGTTACAAGGTCATATTAGAGCTGTGACAGATCGGCAACAGTTTATCTATTTACCTGCTGAATCTGGTATGAAAAATGACTCAGCAAAAATACCTCACTTCTTGAAGATTGTTCAATTTTATCGTGATGTAAGGAAACATGATAAGCCAACAATCTTCAATGTAGAACCTAAGTATGGTAACAAAGGAACAGTTGAACCAGACATTTTCATGTTATGGAAAGGTGCGCCCTTCTTTGTTGAAATACAAAGATCAGTCTATTCTAAAAAGGTATTTGATGCAAAAATGGAACGTTATAAACAATTTTTCGATAGTATGATATGGGAGAATGAAACATGGCAGCCAAAAGATAAAAAGTATTTCCCTTACATTTGGATTATTACTGATACTCGTTACAGTGTTGAAAATAAACCATTTAAAGTATTCCAATCCCGCAATGTTAAAGAATTTCTTGAATCATTAAAGTAATAAAGGGAGTGTTAAAATGACTAAGCGTAAGATGATTAGTTTTGACACCGATGAAGAGCATCTATTGAATCATGCGTTGAGTCAAGAAAACTTCTCAGAGTATATTAAACAATTGATCAAGTTTGATATGGAGAAGAAATCATTTAAGGAGCAAGTGAGAAAGCCAAATATCTATGAAGTTTATATAGCTAAATTAAAAAAGACTACTTAGTTTATTCTAGGTAGTCTTTTCTTCTGGCTTATTATGTTCTATTAGATCAGAAATGTCACATTCAAGCGCAATACAAAGTTTGTCTAGAGTATCAACAGTAATTGAATTCACATCACCGTTAACCCACTGAGATATAGTATTAGGTCTTACACCTGATTCTTTTGATAACCAATACATAGTCTTACCTTTACTTTCAAGCAATTCATTAAGTTTAAATTTAATCAATGTTATCACCACCGAAACAATATTTAATTAATTTAATTATATCACATATTAACTCTTGACGTTAATAACTTAATGAGTTACTATTAACTCAACAAGATAACAACTCTACAAGTTATTAGTTGAGGAGGTTAATATATAATGACAATTAACGAGTTCTTAGAATTTGTTGGAGGATTAGTTTTATTAACAATGATTTTAATTATTCCATATTTTGTAACATTGTTTTTATAAAAACCTCAGTTAATCACTTGGAATTTGTAGTATTATTGTAATATAGTTAAAGGTTTTGTAATAATTCAAATAATTAAAAGGGAGAGGGTTTAGGATGACAATGGTAGCTGAGAAGAAAAAGACGTTTGGGGAGTTAAAATTAGTATTTTCACATGACGGTGATGTAGTGGATACTTTGGACAATGTTAATGAGTTAAATATAGATTTACATGAGTTGCAAATGTTTCTACATAGCAAAGGACACAAAGTTGATTTGCATGATGTGAATGTGGAGATTACAGAGGAATAATTGTAAATTAATGCTTGTCCATTTCTCGATAACTGTGTTATATTATAGAAAATTACTAACGCTATTGACCAACAAACACACAAATTCCATACCAATAAATAAGAGAAATTATAATTATTGTTAATTGAACAAACCCTTGGTACATAAGGCTCTACACTGTAAGCGTTTCAAAAGCGAAGCCAACAAACTCAGAATTTATCGCGATGGTTGCTGATAAATTACGGATTGAGCATAAGGTAAGCTGAAAGGGTAAGGGAGAATAGAGTTAAAAGTTGAAAGTTGAAAAGCTCCCAAAATTGGGAGCTTTTTTCGGTGTCGGTACACTGTACTATAGATCGAACTGACAATGGGCTATTACGTAGTAACATAGTCAAGAAAAGCTCCCGTCCGGGAGCTTTTTTAGTTTAGCTTACTGCTTCTTTGATTGTTTGTTGGATGGCGTTTCTTAATGTTTGCATTTCGATATCATTTAATGGAACAAGTGGTAATCGTACGCTGCCTACATTGATGCCGTTCATATTTAATGCCGCTTTTACCGGTGTTGGGTTTGGTGCAGCGAATAATGCTTTCATCATCGGCAGTAGGTCACGATGCATTTGAGCTGCTGTTTTTACATTCCCATTCTTGTAGTTTGAGACCATTTCTTGCATTTGATTCCCAAGGATATGTGAGGCTACTGATACTACTCCAACGCCTCCTATGGCAAGTGTAGGTAATGTTAAGCCGTCATCACCAGTATATAGGCTGAAATCTTCTGGTGTTTCACTTATAATTTGGGTCATTGCATCTAAATCACCACTCGCTTCTTTCACTGCTACAATATTTTTAACTTGTGACAGTCTGACAACTGTTTCTACATTAATGTTAATAACACTTCGGCCTGGGATATTGTATAGCATTACAGGTAGTGTTGTTGATTCAGCAATTGTTTTGAAATGCTGGTAAAGCCCTTCTTGAGAAGGTTTATTATAATATGGTGCAACGAGCATGATTCCGTCGACACCTGTTTCTTCTGCTAATTTTGTTAACTTTATTGATGCATTTGTATTATTTGATCCGGTACCTGCAATTACAGGTACTCGTTTATTGACAACTTTAACTACAAAACTAAAAAGTTCAACCTTTTCTTCTGTCGTTAAAGTAGGCGATTCACCGGTTGTTCCTGCTACAACGAGCGCATCAGAACCGTTCGTAATAAGATAGTTAATTAAAGTTTCACAAGCATTGTAATCAATTTCACCATTTACATCAAAAGGGGTAACCATTGCTGTTGCTACTTGACCAAAACACATTGAAAATTCCCTCATTTCGTTTAGTATTTTCTAGTAATCCTTTGTCATTAGTAATTAAATCCGCTTATATTCATAATTGTTTTAAAAATAAAAAAGCACCAATGAGGTATCTCATTGGTGCATAGGAATCGTTGTTCTATGCGTGAGATAGCCCTCCATATAGTTGATCTATATGACAGTTCTGCACTTATTCAATAACAGAACCAGCTAACAAGAATAATGAGTTCTTGAAGCTTCGGCAAAGGCCCCCTTTCAGCAATGATCAAAAGAGCTCATTCTCCTCCCATTGCATACTGATGGTCTTTGCACCTCTATCCTCACTTCAAACGTACTAATTGAAGTTAAGAAAAATATTAATTTGTATATAATTTAACAAATATTAAGACGAAATGCAATGGTTTTTGAAAAATACTAAAAAGATATTTACTTTCAATTTTAACTTCATTTGGTTGAAAACGGATTTCGTTGCTCATACTAAGTGTAGTTACGTTTAGGAATATATGTAAAACTGAAAATCCTCAAAAGGGGGGAATCGGTTTGTTTTATAACCAACAGGAGATTGAGGGAATTGCTTACCAGGGAAAACGAACAAAAGTATTAGCGGAGCGATTGCCTTCTAGAAGTATTGCTGTTATAAGTCATGAAGACATCGATGTTGTAGCAGCAGAGACACTGATTGAAAAGAAAGTTCAAGCCGTTCTTAATTTAAAGATATCAATGACCGGTGAGTTTGATCATAATGGTGTGCAGTTACTTTTAAAGTCGAATATACCAGTCTTTGATCTTCAAGTACAAGGTGATGAGATTCATATTGATGGGAAACAAATAAAAATAACAAATAATTTATTATTTGTTTTTGATAAACAAAGATATTGGAAAAAAGATGTGACGTTAAAAGAATATGACATCAATATGGTTGAACAGTTAAAGGAAAAAGCAACAGAAAAATTTCCACAACAATTTGAAAGTTTCGTCCGAAATTCATTTTCTTTTGGAGAAAAGGAATTGACGAATTTTATAAAAGGGTTTCCAGAATTAGTTGACTTTAAGGAAATGAAGGGTAAGGATGTACTAATTGTTGCCAGGGGTGGCAGTTATTTAGAGGATTTAAGAGCGATACGCCCTTTTTTAAAGGGAAAGAATATGGTTCTTATTGCGGTCGATGGCGGGGCGGATGGTTTATTAAAATTTCGGTTAAAGCCTGACTTTATCATTGGTGATATGGATTCAGTCAGTATGAAGGCACTGCGTTGTGGTGCCACGCTTGTTGCCCACTGTTACCCAAACGGACATTCACCTGCAAGTGCAAGGCTTTCTGCTGCTCGGTTACCTTTTCAGCGTTTACCTTTCATTGGCACGAGTGAGGATGTTGCCCTCCTTTGCGCTTATTGTGCAGGAGCAAATATGATTTATTTAATTGGAAGTCATCTTAGTATGAATGAATTTTTGGAAAAAGGGAGAAAAGGAATGGGTTCTAGTCTTCTAACAAGGATGAAGGCAGGACATCAAGTGATTGATCTTAAAGGTGTACATCACTTATATAAGAAACATGTTTCTGCTTTTGAGCCAATTCCATTTCTGCTGCCAGCTGTTGTACTTATGGGTGTTTTATTATTCAATCCGAAATTCGAATTGTTAGTCTCAATTATCATGCATTGGTTAAGGATGGAGGTATTTTAATGAGAAAAAACCTCGTTCATATAGGTACATTAATATGTACTCTTTGTATCGGAATCGTCGTAGGTATTTCCATGGACAAGCAGTGGTTAACTGACCAGCAATTATCCTATGTAAGTGCGATTCAATCGGAAAATAAACAATTGCAAGAGCAACAAGAGCAATGGTTAACATTTGTAGAGGATGAATTAAAACAAATGAATATTTTCATCCCTTCAAAAAACGAGCAATATCAAGGGATTGCACAGTTATTAACTCACATTGGGATTGAAGCTGAGAGAATGTACAGCTTAGATGCTGTCTTGCAAAATAAAGGGATTATTATTACGTTAGGTGAAGAAATGGACTTCCCGACTGATATTCCACACCTTTCGCTTGAGATGATTCCAGAGCAAGAGAAGGATATAAATCAATTTTATGTATCACTATTACGCTTGAAAGAGAATATAAACAAAAACGACGAATAAGGGGCAATGTCTGTGAAAGTGAGTGTGATTATTCCAGCTTATAATGAAGAACATTTGTTACCAAAGACATTGCAGTGCTTGACGCATTGTTCTTGGGCAGATGAAATCATTACGGTTAATGATGGTAGTAATGATCAGACGGCAATAATTGCTGAAATGTATAGTGATAAAACCATTCATCTGCAAAGTAACTTTGGGAAGGCATATGCACTTAAGCAAGGATGGAAGATAGCGAGTGGTGACCTTATTATGTGTCTAGATAGTGATCTCGCACATTCAGTCATCGAGGGGGAGAAGCTGCTCAACCCAATAGTGAGTGATCCAACTGTTGATTGTGTAATAGGGAAACTTCCAACTCCTAAACGAAAAGGATTTGGAATGATGAAGAGAAGAGCGCAGAAGATTATTTATTCAAAGACCGGACAATGGATAACCGCTCCTCTATCAGGTCAAAGGGTATTTAAAAGAAAATGGCTAGAACTATTAATGAAAAAAGGTTATGTCGGATATGGTGTCGAGGTAGCGATGACGATTGACCTTATCAGTGCTGGTGCAAATGTCATCGAGACAGATACAAATATTTATCATAGAGAAACAGGGAAAGATTTATCTGGTTTTTTTCATCGGGGTAAACAATGGTTAGAGATGGAACGGACATTACGGAAAATGGAGTATAATTCATGACTATCTTAGTTATTACAGTCTTTTATATCGTGATTGCCCTTTTAATGAATGATTTGTATAGAAAAATGGGTTGGACAGTTAGAAATTTTGAAGGGAAGGAAATTCCATACAGCTTAGGGATGATGGTTGTTGTAGCTGCGTTAGTTATTATTACAATAGAATCAGTGACTCCGGAGTATATGTATTATATTAGTATTATCTGGTTATTAGGTTTTATTGATGACCGCTATGGCCTGCCAACACCGAAAGGATTGAAGGGGCATTTCCGTCTTTTTTTACAAAAAGGGACAATGACTACCGGACTGCTTAAGGTCGTCGGTACAATATGTGCAGGAATTTTCATGCTTGCATTACTACAGCCAGATGGTTGGTTTTCTTTTATTCGTTATTCATTCTTATTGCTATTGACGCCACATGTAATGAACTTATTTGATACCCGACCGTTACGGGTTTGGAAACTGACGATTCTTCATGTGGGTTTTTTTCTTACTTTGTTTTTTTCCTTACCTTTTTCGGTGATGTTCTTTTTAGTTGTGGTTACTCTCTTATTTTATATAGCTGAAGGGAGAAAATGGACGATGTTAGGAGATAACGGGGCAACGGCCATCGGAGCAATATTATCATTGCTAATAATCACACATGTAGAACCAACTATACAATGGGGGCTTGTTATTTGCTATGCAGGTTTAACGATTACAGCTGAAAAAATATCATTTACGAATTGGATCGAAAAGACGACGTGGATTAAGCGAATCGATAAGTGGGGAACTTCTTGAAACAATGTAAAATTTAAAATGTAGAATGTAGAATTAAGAATTAAGAATTGTGTGGGCGGATGCTTGGAAGTCAGTTTAGCGTTTAGAATTTAGAGTTTAGGGTTGAAAGTTGAAAGTGAAATGAAGAAGCGATCTTTTTGGGATCGCTTTTATTGTGGTTTTTTTTGAAATCTTGGTGCTACTTTGTTTCTTTTTCGGTCACGATGGAAGATGAAGCCGCCAATAAATGCTAGTCCGCCAATAAAAAGTAATAAACCGGCAATGAACTGGATCCATAAAGCTGGAAACGGTGAATGAAGGACATTAAAGAATATATCGCGCATAAGCTTTATTCCTAAACCTGCAAAAAATCCCGGGATGACTAAAACGAGTAACGCAATTAAACGCATAGTAAGAACCCTTTCATTAATAAAATATCTATCATTTATTGTAACTGAACTTTTCTTTACTGTCTATTTGTCATCTTACAAATAAAACGGTATGATGATAAGGAGAACTATGCAAAAAATTGCAGTTTTTTTTGGGGTGATCAAATGAAGAATATCATGATTGTTGGAGCTGGTAAGGGTGGAATGGCTCTATTAAAAATAGTAAGAGAAGCAGGGAAGATGGATGTTGTTGCTGTTTCAGATATCAACATTGATGCCCCTGGAATGATTTTAGCAAGAACATTAGGAATAAAATCCGATACGAACTGGAAACAGCTCTTAACTAAAGAAATTGATGTTGTCATTGAAGCTACCGGTAAGCAAGAGGTATTTGATGAAATTCTTAAACATTGCAGTCCGAATACAGTTCTTATTCCTGCGTCTGTTGCCAGTCTTATTTTTAATTTAATAGAAGAAAAAGAAGCGTTAATAACAAAATTAACTGAGCACTATACAACCCAGGACATTATTTTGAACTCTACACATGATGGAATGATGGCAATTGACCACAATGAGCGAATCACATTATTGAATAAGAGTGCAGAACGAATGACTGGTTTAGTGCGGTCTAAGGTGATTGGAAAATCTATTAAGGAAGTCATGCCATCAAGTTTATTACCAAGAATTTTAGAAACGAGAAAAGAAGAATCAAACCAAAAGCAAATCTTAGAAAATGGCCGTAAAATTATCACAACACGAGTGCCTATGATCGATAATAAAGGCCAGATTATCGGGGCATTAGCTGTTTTTAAAGATATAACAGAGATTGTGAACATGGCTGAAGAGGTTACAAACTTAAAAAGTATCCAAACAATGTTAGAAGCCATTATCCAATCATCTGACGAAGCAATTTCGGTTGTAGATGAAAATGCAAATGGTCTTATGATTAATCCTGCTTATTCGAGGTTAACGGGCCTTTCACCTATTGAGGTAATCGGAAAACCGGCAACAGCGGATATTTCCGAGGGAGAAAGTATGCATATGCACGTGTTAAAAACGCGTAAACCCGTTCGAGGTGTTCGCTTAAAAGTCGGACCGAAAAAGCGGGATGTTGTCGTTAATGTTGCCCCTGTGATTGTTGATGGCAAATTGAAAGGTAGTGTCGGTGTCATTCATGATATGTCGGAAATCAAATCATTAACGGATGAGCTAGAAAGAGCAAGGCAAATCATTCGAACTTTGGAGGCTAAATATACATTTGATGATATTATTGTCCGGTCTGAGGAGATGAACTTTGCTATTCAACAAGCAAAATTAGGTGCAAAAACACCAGCAACAGTGTTACTCCGTGGCGAATCAGGAACAGGGAAAGAGCTTTTTGCACATGCGATTCATAATGCGAGTGACCGCAAGTATAACAAATTTATACGAGTCAATTGTGCAGCGATATCTGAAACATTACTCGAAAGTGAACTCTTCGGGTATGAAGAAGGAGCATTTTCGGGTGCAAAAAGAGGTGGAAAAAGAGGTTTTTTTGAGGAAGCTAATGGAGGAAGTATTTTTCTTGATGAAATAGGAGAGCTTTCTAGTAATACGCAAGCAAAGCTGCTTCGGGTATTGCAGGAGAATGAAATTGTCAGGGTAGGTGGAACGAAGGCTATACCAATTAATGTGCGCGTGATTGCTGCAACGAATGTTAATTTAGAAAAAGGTATAATTGATGGTTCATTTCGGGAAGATTTATATTATAGACTTAACAAATTACCAATACATATTCCTCCCTTAAGAGAGAGAAAAGAAGACTTACCGGTCTTGTGCTCTTACTTAATTTCAAAAATTAATCAAGATTATGGTCGAAATGTTGAGGGGATTACGGATGAGGCCCTTAAACATTTACAACAATATGAATGGCCGGGAAATGTAAGGGAATTAGAAAATGTTTTAGGACGAGCCATGATCTATATGCATTTTCATGAAATGTTTATAGATAAGCGGCATATTCCGCCATTACAAATGAATGAACAACAAATGAAACAAGGGCAAGTGAACAATCAAATTACTTTGTCAAACAAAGACTGTACATTAAATGAAATGATTGAAGAATATGAGAAGAAAGTAATCGAACAAGCGTTAAAAGAGAATAAAGGTAATAAGACTGCTACTGCAAAATCGTTACAAGTATCGATTCGCAATCTATATTATAAGATTGAAAAATACAATATTGAAAATAATAGCATGCAATAATTTGCGCGATGTGATAAAAATTGCATGGTGGTGTGATGATATTTAAATGGTAATGTAGCGTAAATTAAGCGCTTTCATGATTATGGGAAGTTGGCACGAGTCTTGCATATATAAAAGGTGAACATAGAAAGGTGGAGATTTAGTGAAGTTGGAGCAATTAATTGATGATGCAAAAGGCCTTCAGAAAAAGATAGTGGCTGTTGCGGCTGCACATGATGAAGAAGTTATTGCAGCAGTAGCGGCAGCGGTCGAAAAAGGGCTTGCTTCATTTATACTTTTCGGAAATGAAGAAAAGATTAAATCTCTCCTCCATCATTGGAATTGTCTCAATGAAAATCAAGAAGTTATAACAATTATTCATACTCATGATGACACTGAAGCAGCCCAAAGCGCTGTTCGGGTTGTGCATGAAGGAAAAGCACACGTATTAATGAAAGGGATGGTGGCTACTGCCGTAATTTTAAAAGCAGTTCTAAACAAAGAATTTGGGTTAAGAACAGGAAATGTATTATCACATGTTGCCGCATTTGAAGTTAACGGATATGAACGCCTTTTATTTATCACTGATGCTGCAATGAATATTTCTCCGGATTTAAAACAGAAAATGCAAATTATTACAAATGCTGTTGAGATTGCCAGGAAAATTGGTGTGGAAACTCCAAAAGTTGCACCGGTTAGCGCTGTAGAAGTTGTTAACCCGGATATGGCAGCTACATTAGATGCTGCAGCATTAACACAAATGAATAAGAGGGGTCAAGTCAAAAATTGTATTATAGATGGTCCTCTTGCACTTGATAATGCTGTATCACTGGAAGCTGCACAACATAAAGGAATACAAAGCGATGTTGCAGGTCAAGCGGATATTTTGCTTGTTCCTTCGATTGAAGTTGGAAACGTGCTGTATAAATCATTAGTCTACTTTGCAAATGCAAAAGTTGGTGGAATTATTGCAGGTGCCAAGGCGCCAATTGTCTTAACATCAAGGGCAGATTCTGCAGAAAGTAAATTGTATTCGATTGCTTTAGCGGTTCGTTCTGCTTACTAAAAGAGAGAAAAATAAGAGATCATTTATCTAGCGATTATACGCTAAATACAGGAGGAGTCTGACATGGAACTTTTTAAATATATGGAGAAATATGATTACGAGCAAGTAGTAGTTTGCCAAGATCAACAATCAGGATTAAAAGCAATTATTTGTATCCATGATACAACTCTTGGGCCAGCACTTGGTGGTACAAGAATGTGGACA
Organism: Anaerobacillus sp. MEB173; assembly: GCF_052119505.1. Lineage (NCBI taxonomy): Bacteria > Bacillati > Bacillota > Bacilli > Caryophanales > Bacillaceae > Anaerobacillus > Anaerobacillus sp. MEB173. The sequence continues at coordinate 71,578 of NZ_JBJMAU010000002.1, read as the reverse complement.
TATGCTTCAGAAGAAGAAGCTTTTGAAGATGCATTACGCCTTGCAAAAGGAATGACGTACAAAAATGCAGCGGCTGGTTTGAATTTAGGTGGAGGAAAAACTGTTATTATCGGTGACCCGCGAAAAGACAAAAATGAAGAAATGTTTCGAGCCTTTGGACGTTACATTCAAGGACTAAATGGTCGTTATATCACGGCTGAGGATGTAGGAACAACAGTGCAGGATATGGATTTAATCTATGAGGAAACAGATTATGTAACAGGTATTTCTCCGGCGTTTGGCTCATCAGGAAACCCTTCTCCAGTAACAGCTTATGGTGTTTATGTAGGGATGAAAGCCGCTGCTAAGGAAGCATTTGGAACAGACTCATTAGAGGGAAAAACAGTTGCTGTCCAAGGAGTAGGAAATGTAGCGTATACGCTTTGTAAACATCTTCATGAAGAAGGTGCAAAACTAATTGTAACTGATATTAATAAAGATGCTGTAAAACGTGCTGTAGAGGATTTTGGTGCAAAAGCAGTTGATATTAACGATATTTACAGTGTTGATTGTGATATTTATGCACCATGTGCACTAGGTGCAACGATAAATGATGAAACAATTCCACAATTAAAAGCAAAAGTTGTTGCTGGTGCAGCAAATAACCAATTAAAAGAAGCGCGCCATGGCGATATGCTGCAAGAATTAGGGATTGTTTATGCGCCTGACTATGTTATTAATTCCGGTGGAGTGATCAATGTTGCTGATGAATTAAACGGCTACAACCGTGAACGCGCACTAAAGAAAGTAGAGCTTATTTACGATAAGATTTTAAAGATTTTTGAGATCTCTAAGCGTGATCAAATTGCCTCACATTTAGCTGCTGACCGTTTGGCTGAAGAGAGAATTGAAAAATTAAGAAAGTCACGCAAACAATTTTTGCGTGATCCACACAGTATTATAAGCCGACGAATTAACAGGTAAAACAAATGTAAAATGTAGAATTTAGAATGTAGAATTGTTTGAGGGTGGTTTCATAGATGTACTTGATGCCATGTCCCTGTGAAACTACTTCAACAATTTTATTTAGCTCTTTCAAAGAGTTGCAGGTTTTTAATTCTAAATTCTAAATTATAAATTGAGTTTAAAATTCTCAATTCTAAATTAATCATTTGGAGGTTTGATTCTTGCAACCGAGAGAATATCGCATATTAGCTATTAATCCAGGTTCAACCTCAACAAAAATCGGTGTTTTTGATAATGAACGTTCGATATTTGAAAAAACCATTCGTCATGACAGCGAAGTCATTAATCAATTTGAACATATTATTGATCAGTATTCTTTTCGGAAAGAAACCATTTTAGAAGCATTGCATGTTGAGGGGATTAATATCTCTAAACTTCATGCAGTTGTTGGCAGAGGAGGATTGTTACGTCCAATAGAGGGCGGGACATATGTAGTGAATGATTCCATGCTGGCTGATTTGCGAAAAGGATATTCTGGAGAACATGCTTCAAATCTAGGAGGGATATTAGCCTATGAAATTGCTGCACAGCTAAACATATCCTCTTATATTGTTGACCCGGTTGTTGTTGATGAAATGGAGCCGATTGCCAAAATATCAGGCTTTGCTTCAATTGAACGGAAAAGTATATTTCACGCCTTAAATCAAAAGGCAGTTGCTAGAAGAGTGGCAGCCGGATTAGATAAGGATTACAAAGAGTTACAATTAATCGTTGTACATATGGGTGGAGGGATTACTGTAGGTGCTCATCGTAACGGCAGAGTAATTGATGTTAATAATGGTCTCCATGGAGAAGGGGCATTTTCTCCAGAGCGTGCCGGTACGATACCTGCTGGTGATCTCGTTTCACTTTGTTTTTCAGGTCAATATTATGCTGATGAAGTGATGAAGCAAATTGTTGGTAAAGGTGGCCTTGTAGGTTATCTTGGTACAAATGATGCCGTGAAAGTTGAAAAAATGATTGAAGCTGGTAATGAAAAGGCTAAGCTCGTCTATGAGGCTATGGCTTATCAAGTAGCCAAGGAAATTGGAGCAGCTAGTGCAGTTTTATCAGGCAGGGTAGATGCAATCGTTTTAACTGGCGGTTTAGCATATGGAAAAGATTTTGTGAAGTCAATTATTGAGCGCGTAAGCTGGATAGCTGATGTGATTGTTCATCCAGGGGAAGATGAAATGCAAGCACTAGCTGAAGGCGGTCTGAGAGTTTTACGAGGGGAAGAAGAAGCGAAAGTTTACCCATCGCATAGTTTACTTTAATTAAGGGGGATTTCTTATGGCAGAAGAATACGATCTGGTCATTTTAGGTGCAGGTACAGGTGGTTATGTCGCAGCGATACGTGGAGCGCAGCTAGGATTGAAAGTTGCTGTTGTTGAAAAAGGGAAACTGGGAGGAACTTGCCTTCACCAAGGGTGTATTCCGAGTAAAGCATTACTTCGAAGTGCTGAAGTTTATGCAACAACAAAACGTTCAGAAGAATTTGGTGTGTTGGCCAACGATGTTACTGTTGATTTTTCAAAAGTACAAAGCCGAAAGCAGAAGATTGTTGATCAACTTCACAAAGGTGTTCAGCATTTAATGAAGCAAGGAAAAATTGACGTATTTGAAGGAACAGGCCGTATTCTTGGACCGTCAATTTTTTCACCGACTCCTGGAACAATTTCCGTTGAATTGAAGAGCGGTGAAGAAAATCAGATGCTTGTTCCGAAAAATGTCATTGTTGCCACAGGCTCAAGACCACGAGTTCTTCCAGGGCTTGAAGCAGATGGTGAGTATGTATTGACATCTGATGAAGCCCTTCAAATGGAATCCCTGCCAGAATCAATGATTATTGTTGGTGGCGGTGTCATTGGAATGGAATGGGCGTCAATGTTGGCTGATTTTGGTGTAAACATTACAGTGTTAGAGTATGCAGATCGAATTTTACCGACGGAAGATCATGAGATTTCCAAAGAAGCTACTCGTTTAATGAAGAAAAAAGGTATAAAAATCGTTACAAATGCCAAGGTCTTACCAGAAACATTAGTCAAAGATAACGGAGTAATAATTAAAGCAGAGCATAAAGGCGAAGAAAAAAGCTATTCAGCTGACCGCCTCCTCGTTTCAGTTGGCCGTATTGCTAATGTTGAAGGTATCGGGCTTGAAAATACAGAAATTAAAGTAGTGAATGGTGTTATTGAGACGAATGAATATTTCCAAACGAAAGAATCCCATATTTATGCAATTGGAGATGTTATTGGTGGATTACAACTAGCACATGTTGCTTCACATGAAGGAATTGTAGCGGTCGAGCATTTAGCTGACAAAAATCCTGAACCAATTAATTATCTCCATGTTTCGAAGTGTACGTATAGTAATCCAGAAATTGCCAGTGTGGGGTTAACTGAGCAAGAGGCAATTGATAAAGGATTTAAAGTTAAGAGTGGGAAGTTTTCTTTTAGAGCAATTGGGAAAGCTCTTGTTTTTGGAGAATCAGATGGCTTTGTGAAATTAGTTGTAAATGAAGAAAATGATGATTTATTAGGTGTTCATATGATTGGACCTCACGTAACAGATATGATTTCAGAAGCGGCCCTTGCACAAGTACTTGATGCAACTCATTGGGAAGTAGCTCATACGATTCACCCGCACCCGACATTATCAGAGGCAATCGGTGAAGCAGCACTAGCTGTTGATGGAAAGGCAATTCACTCTTAATTTGTATAAAGTTAAGTTAAAGAAAAAAAGGAGGCTATAAAATGGCTGAAAATCGTCATGCTCAACTGGGCTTAACAGATGACAATGTGTTAGAGATGTTCGAAACAATGTTACTTGCCCGTAAAATTGATGAGCGTATGTGGTTATTAAACCGAGCAGGTAAAATTCCTTTCGTAATCTCTTGTCAAGGGCAAGAAGCTGCTCAAGTAGGTGCGGCAATGGCTTTAGATCGTACAAAGGATTATATTCTGCCATATTATCGTGATATGGGTGTTGTACTGACATTTGGAATGACAGCACGTGATTTAATGTTATCAGGGTTTGCGAAAGCAGAAGATCCCAATTCAGGTGGCAGACAAATGCCTGGACATTTTGGGCAGAAGAAAAACCGTATTGTTACAGGTTCTTCCCCAGTAACAACGCAAGTTCCGCATGCGGTCGGCGTTGCCTTAGCAGGAAAAATGGAAGGTAAAGACTTTGTTACCTTTACAACATTTGGTGAAGGATCTTCAAACCAAGGGGACTTTCATGAAGGTGCCAACTTTGCTGGGGTTCATAAATTACCGGTTATCTTTATGTGTGAAAATAATAAATTTGCCATTTCAGTACCAATTCATAAGCAGTTAGCATGTGAAAAAGTATCTGACCGTGCAATTGGTTATGGTATGCCTGGAGTAACGGTTGATGGTAATGACCCGCTCGCTGTCTATGCTGCGGTAAAAGAAGCAGCCGATCGTGGACGCCGTGGCGAAGGACCGACATTGATTGAAACCGTTTCTTATCGCTTAACACCGCATTCTAGTGATGATGATGATCGTGCGTATCGTTCACGTGAGGAAGTGGAAGAGGCGAAAAAGAAAGATTCAATTATTACATTTGCAGCGTATTTAAAAGAGTTAAATATATTAACGGATGAAAGAGAAAAAGAAATTAATGACCGTATTGCAACAATTGTGAATGAGGCAACAGAATATGCGGAAAATGCACCGTATGCTGATCCGGAACATGCCTTAAAGCACGTGTATGCAGAATAAGGAGGGGGAGAGTTATGCCAATAATTTCATATATTGAAGCTGTTACTCAAGCTTTACGCGAAGAGATGCAAAGAGATAAGCGTGTATTCGTATTAGGTGAAGATGTAGGAGTACGTGGTGGTGTATTCAGAGCAACAAACGGGCTTTATGAAGAGTTTGGAGAAGAGCGGGTAATTGATGCGCCTTTAGCAGAATCAGCCATCGCTGGGGTTGGTATCGGTGCAGCGATGTACGGTATGCGTCCTGTTGCTGAAATGCAATTTGCTGATTTTATTATGCCTGCAGTTAACCAAATTGTTTCAGAAGCTGCAAAAATTCGTTATCGTACAGATAATGATTGGAATTGTCCAATTACCATTCGTGCACCGTATGGCGGTGGGGTACATGGGGCTCTGTATCATTCCCAATCTGTTGAGGCGATGTTTGCAAGCACTCCGGGATTAAAGATTGTCATGCCTTCTACTCCCTATGATGTGAAGGGATTATTAAAAGCTGCAATTCGAGATGATGATCCAGTTCTTTTCTTTGAACATAAACGTGCATACCGTTTAATTAAAGGGGAAGTACCAGAGGAAGATTACACATTACCAATTGGCAAAGCTGATGTGAAGCGTGAGGGTGATGATGTAACAGTCATCACGTACGGATTATGCGTTCATTTTGCTTTGCAAGCGGCAGAAAGGTTAGAGAAAGAGGGGATATCTACTCACATTCTTGATCTGCGCACGGTTTATCCATTGGATAAGGAAGCGATTATTGAAGCGGCTAAAAAGACTGGAAAAGTGTTACTTGTTACAGAGGACAATAAGGAAGGAAGTATCATAGGTGAAGTAGCAGCAATTATCGCTGAGCATTGCCTGTTCGACCTTGATGCACCTGTTAAACGTCTTGCAGGTCCAGATGTTCCAGGTATGCCATATGCACCTACAATGGAAAAGTTCTTTATGGTGAATCCAGATAAAGTAGAAAATGCAATCAAAGAACTGGCAGAATTTTAAGCTATAGAATATGCAGATTTCATGAAAAACAAGGAGGTACATTTGAATGGCTACCGAAATTACCATGCCCCAGCTCGGTGAGAGTGTTACTGAGGGAACAATAAGTAAATGGCTTGTTAAACCGGGCGACAAAGTAAATAAATATGATCCAATTGCAGAAGTAATGACTGATAAAGTAAATGCGGAAGTACCTTCATCCTATACAGGAACAATTAAAGAATTAATTGCCGGTGAAGACGAAACGCTTGAAGTAGGAAAAGTTATTTGTACTATAGAAGTTGAAGGTGAAGCAACAACAGCATCGACACAACAAGAAACAAAAGAAGTCAATCAAGCTCAAACTGAAGAAAATGCTGATCAATCACAAAAAAGAAGATATTCTCCAGCTGTATTAAAAATGGCTCAAGAGAATAACATAGATTTAGAGCAAGTGAACGGATCGGGTAAAGGTGGACGAATTACTCGTAAAGATTTACAAGTGATTATTGAAGGTGGAAACATCCCGACTCCTGAAGCAGCACCAAAACAAGAGGAAAAAGCGGCATCGACACCGGTTGTGGAACGAACAGAAGGATCAACAGCACCAGCTGTTACACAAAAACCAGCGCCAACGGCACCAATTCCGGTTGCGCCTGGTGATAAAGAAATCCCGGTTAGTGGCGTACGTAAAGCCATTGCTGCAAACATGGTGAAGAGTAAGCACGAGGCACCACATGCTTGGACAATGGTGGAAGTAGATGTTACAAATCTAGTGAACTATCGCAGTTCAATTAAAAACGACTTTAAAACTAAAGAAGGGTTCAATTTAACGTTTTTACCTTTCTTCATTAAAGCTACAGTTGAAGCATTGAAAGAATTCCCGCAAATTAATTCCATGTGGGCAGGCGATAAGATCATTCAAAAGAAAGATATTAACATCTCAATTGCAGTAGCTACTGACGACGCTCTATATGTTCCGGTGATTAAGCATGCTGACGAGAAGAGTGTGAAAGGAATTGCACGCGAAGTAAATGACTTAGCTGAAAAAGTAAGAACAAACAAATTAACAAGTGCTGAAATGCAAGGCGGCACATTCACTGTTAATAACACAGGATCATTTGGTTCAGTCCTTTCAACACCAATTATTAATCACCCACAAGCAGCAATACTTTCAGTAGAATCAATTGTGAAGCGCCCAGTCGTTATGGCAAATGACATGATCGCTGTCCGTCACATGGTAAACTTATGTTTATCACTTGACCATCGCGTCTTAGACGGCCTTGTATGCGGCCGCTTCCTCGCTCGTATTAAAGAAAAACTTGAGAATATTACTGCCGAAAATACTCCAATTTATTAAAAGAAAGAAGCTGTTTCGCAAGGTCGAAACAGCTTTTTTCTTTTAATTTAGAGTTTAAAGTGTAGAGTTTAGAGTTATTGAATGTGTTTCACAGAAGAAATTCTAGCTGCTCATGAAGTGTCCTTTTATTCTACTTAAATGAGCTAAAAGCAACTCTAAACTCTAAATTCTAAATTCTAAACTTTTTGCATGTTTTCTCCATTTCTGGTTATCCTATGAACTGTTGAATAACATGTTATGAAGGGATGATCATTGATGAACATTGAACAGCAAAAAGTGCGGTTTTTACTAGCGGTTGTTGCTATTATGCTAGCTTTTGGCAGTATTACGATGATTGCTAACGCAGAAGGGGAAGAAAGTGCGAAGAAAGAATCACTTTGTGATCAAATGAAGCAAGTGTATCATGATCATGAAGCAATTTCTGTACATATGGATTACTATTACCAACTATTAGCACAAAAGCATGCACCTAATACAGAGAAAACATGGCAAGAAATTCGAAAAGAGAGAGATTTAATCGATAAAAAGTTAAAAGAAGCAACACAACAAGGGAAATTGCTTCATGCCGAAACGATCGATAAAGAATGGTTAGATAAGCATGGTGAACTACAAAAAGAGTTTACAAAAGCAATTAAGAAACAAGATGGAGAAAAAATCAAAGAAATTTTACCTCAGTTATTTGAACAACATAAAGAGTTAAATAACATTCTAAAATCAAGATTAGACATGGTTAAATAAGTCCATAGAAAAAATCACTTTTATTTGAGATAAAAGTGATTTTTTTATTGAATACATTCTCTTTGCAAAACATAGAATGACCAAGAAAAAACTTTGAAGAAACAATGAACTATGAAGGACTTTTATTATTTACAAAACGTAACTATTACGATATAATCCAATTTGTTGATATAAATCGTAATGATTACGAAAGGGGATTGTAATGAAAATCAAGGCTTTCTTATTTGCAATAATCTTAATTTTATCCACATTTATAGTAGCATGTGGAAATGAGTCAAACGGAGAAGAAATTAAAAATGGAACGGGAACAGAAACGGTTGATGAAAATCTAGCGGAAGTTGTTGAACCATTAAAAATCTATACTACTATTTTTCCATTAGAAGACTTTACGAATAAAATCGGTGGGGAATACGTGAATGTAATGAATGTTGTTCCAGTTGGAGCAGACGCTCATACGTTTGAACCGACCGCAAAAACAATGGTTGAAGTTGCTGAGGCAGATGCTTTCATCTACAATGGTGCTGGAATTGAAGGTTTTGCAGATGCTTTAATTAACTCGGTAGAAAATGAAAAAGTTGAAATTGTTAAAGCTTCAGAAGGTGTTGCTTTTACTGATTATGTGCACGATGATAGTCATGGAGAAGATGAGAACGCGCATGACGATCACGCACATGAAGATGACGATCACGCACATGAAGATGATGATCATGGACACGAGCAGGATGATGAACACAGTCATAAGGAAGATGAACATGATGATCATGAACACGGAGATTTAGATCCTCATGTTTGGTTAGATCCAATTCTAGCGATTACATTAGCTGAAAATATCAAAGAGGTATTAGTAGATTTAATGCCAGAAGCTGCTGAAGAGTTTGAAGCTAATTTTATCGAAGTAAAAGAAGAGCTTGAAGCATTAGATGCTGAATTTCAAGAAATGGCGTCCGAAGTCTCTCATGATACATTCCTTGTTTCTCATGCAGCGTATGGGTACTGGACAGAGCGTTATGGAATCAAACAAATCGGAATTTCAGGTTTGTCACCTACAAACGAACCGTCACAAAAACAATTACAGGAAATTATAAAGTATGCTGAAGAATATGGGATTAATTATGTATTCTTTGAGCAAAATGTATCCTCAAAAGTGGCTGAAGTTGTAAAGGGTGAAATCGGTGCAGAAGCATTACGAATCCACAATCTTGAAGCAGTTACCCAGGAAGATATCGATAATCAAGAAGATTATTTTAGTTTGATGAGAAAAAATATTGAAGCATTACGGACAGCGTTGCAATAAGAGAAAAAATAACCAATCGGAGACTTGATTGGTTATTTTTCTTTAAGTTGGAAAATATGAGTAGTGTATGTAAATTATTTAGAAACAATTAAAATCTAAATTAGTAAGCAATTTATTTGGAGATTGCCTGTAAGAAAGGTACAATAATGTAAAGTCTTACAGAATATATTGAAGTTAGGAGTGTTATCATGGATTTTAACTTTTTGATGAATGATGTCGTGAATACTGCTCGAAAAGAAATGGTTGATGCAGGCTATCAGGAGCTTAAAACGGCTGAAGAGGTAGAAAAACTGTTTAATGAAAAAGGTTCTATCTTGGTTATGATAAATTCAGTTTGTGGTTGTGCAGGAGGAATTGCTCGTCCTGTTGCTTCATATATGAAGAACTATGAAAAAAAACCAGATCATTTTGTTACAGTATTTGCTGGACAGGATCGTGAAGCAACTGAAAAAGCTCGAACGTACTTTACTGGTTATCCACCATCATCACCATCATTTGCTTTATTAAAAGACGGTCAAATTCAAACAATGGTAGAACGACATGAGATCGAAGGTCACGAACCAATTGAAGTTGCCCAAAAGCTAGAAAAAATCTTTGACACATATCTTTAAAGATTAATTTAGAATTGAGATTTAAGAATTTAGAATTACTTAAGCAGTCTCAAGAGAAGTGTTATATAGGACATCAATGATTAGACTGTCAAAGATTTAAATTCTAAATTTTACATTCTACATTTCCCAAAGGGTATACTTCCTGCAAAAACAGGTTGTATGCTCTTTGCTTTTTTGTGCTATAATGTTTTTGTAAAAAATAAAGGAGTGTGTCTGATGCAGGATTTATATGTTGAGATTCATGGCTACTTAAATATGGACGACGAGATCCCATATGAGGAATTTGATAAATTTTATAAAAAAGTAATTAAATATTTAAATGATAATAGTGAGAATTTAAGTGAAGATGAAGTATGGAAAGGGCTATTTATGGTGGAAAATATTTTATCCAACGCAGATAGTCGCATGAAAGAGAAAGATTCTAAAGCGAAAAAGTATAAAAAAATTGCTGAGCGCAGTTCGTTATGGTCACAAAATTTAGCAACTCGTCTTTATAAGTTGGGCTACAAAGAAGATGAAATCAATAATCGATTTGAACAAATGTTTGAAGAAGAGGTTGTTCAACAATAGTCTTTCCTTAATAAAGAGTTGTTAGTGAGCAGCTTTCAACTCTTTTCTATTCTTATCTTGACATAAAGTTAGAATTTAAGTATACTATCAAAGTGTCCAATAATTATATGCGTCCATAGTGAAATGGATATCACACGAGATTTCGGCTCTCGTATTCTGGGTTCGAATCCTGGTGGGCGCGCCAATACATAAGAGTAAAGGCCTTTAGCTTACTAACAGTTAAAGGTCTTTTTTGTTATAGTTTTTTTGCAAGTTGAATCCGTAAGTGCTAAATAGATATGATATATTAAACTTAACTATAGATATGTTTTACATCATGATAGTAGGAAAGAGGAGGATAATTGAGGAAATTATTAAATTTGCCCATTCGTTGGAAAATAACTGGACTTGCATTTGGAATCGTTTTGTTTTCTTTACTGATTGGGGGGATTATTCTTCTCGGCTATATGATGAAAGTACAAGAGGAAGAATTATCACACCGCTCAATGATTACAGCGCAACTTGTTGCGCAAATAAATACGGTCCAAGAAGAGATCAATGCTGAAAATGCTTCAGAGATACTTCAACCAATTGCAGAACGGATACGGGTGTTAAATAATAACGACTATATTGTTATTTTGAATATGGATCGGATTCGCTTAACGCACCCTATAAAAGAACGAATTCATACCCGATTTGCTGGTGGAGATGAAGACGCAGCGTTTGCTGAACATATTTATTTATCGAAAGCCAAGTCTGATAATGGTCATCAAACAGTACGAGCATTTGTTCCAATTATTAATGAAGATAGGGAACAGGTTGGCGTTGTAGTTGTAGGAAATATATTACCAACTATTTTCACACTTATCGAGGAACTGAAGAATGCTGCGATTGTTATTTTTATTATTGTTACGTTATTTGGAATGTGGGGCGCATGGTTACTGGCAAATCACATTAAAAGGCAAACATTCCACATGGAGCCAGACGAATTAGCAAGAGTACTAGTAGAGAGAAATGCGACATTTAATGCAATTGATGATGGTGTCATTGCCATTGATGATAAGGAAGATATTACCGTTATTAACCAAGCAGCAATGACTATGCTCAATATAAATGGTAATGTTTTTGGGAAAAAGATACGAGACGTAATACCAGGGATAAAGCTTACAGAAATATTGCGATTAGATGAACCGCAATATCAAAAAGAGTTTTATATCGAAAACCGCCTTATTATGAGCAATCGGATACCGATTACAGTTGCGGGAGAGACAGTTGGTGCAGTCGCCATTTTTCGTGATAAAACCGATGTTACTCGTTTAGCAGAGGAGTTAACAGGTGTCCAAGCATTTGTAGATGCGTTAAGGGTTCGAAATCATGAATTTTCAAATAAACTCCATACAATAGCAGGGCTTTTGCAATTAGGTCAAGGTGAAAAGGCACTTGATTATATTTTTCAATTGTCAGAGGAACAAAGCGAAATGTCTCATGTTTTTACAAATCAAATTCATGATGATAGTCTCGTAGGTCTTTTGCTTGGAAAAGTAAGTAGAGGAAAAGAATTAGGAATACAGGTGGCAATCGATAAAAATAGTGTCTTTCTAAATTATCCAGATGGAACAGATATCCATGATATGGTTGTTACAATAGGAAATTTAATTGATAATAGCTTTGATGCATTATTACATTCCGAGGAGCAGGACAAGAAAGTAGAGGTTCTCATCAAAGAACAGGATGAGTATCTTCTGCTTCAAGTAGAAGATAATGGATCGGGAATTTCAGAGAATATTAAAGAGGAGATTTTTGTAAGAGGATTCTCTACAAAAGAAAAAGAAGGACGAGGTATTGGTCTATTTCTAGTGAAGGCGATTGTTGATCGAGTAGACGGGATATTGACAATTGATAGTGAGGTCGATAAAGGGACAAGAATTACAATAAAACTGCCAATGAAAAGGCGAACGGGGGATCAGAATGAGCAAACAACATAATATTACTGTTCTACTTATTGAGGATGATCCTATGGTTCAGGAAGTCAACCGTATGTTTATCGAAAAAATAGAAGGTTTCCAAATAATAGGTGTAGCTTCAAATGGTGAAGAAGGGCGTCAAAAAGTAAAAGAATTAAATCCGGATCTAGTATTATTAGACATTTTCATGCCTAAAGAAGACGGACTTGAAACGATTGCCAGGTTAAGGCAAGATCAATATGACGTTGATATTTTAGCAGTTACAGCAGCGAATGACACACAAACTGTTAAAACGTTATTACGCTATGGAGTGGTGGATTACATTGTAAAACCTTTTACGTTTGATCGATTGAAGCAAGCATTGTACAAGTATAAAGATGTTTATGTTCAACTAAATCAAACAGAACAATTTTCTCAAGATAAATTAGACCAAGTAAGACTTCAAAAGGAAAGCCCGAAAAGTGACCAGCTGCCAAAAGGATTGCAATTGCCTACGTTAAATCAGATTGTGGAGTACTTGAATCATATCGATAGTGCAAAGTCAGCAGAGGAAATTGGGTCAGAAGTAGGACTAGCCCGTGTAACAGTAAGACGATATTTGAATTATTTGGAATCAACAGGAAAAGTTGAGATGCAGTTAACATATGGAACAATTGGGAGGCCGATACAATTGTACAGGTTAGCGAACAAAGGTAGGTGAACGTTCCGATGAGAGGTCTTCTTGTTATATTCTCTTTTCTATTTATTGGAGTTGCAACAGCCATTTACGTTGGATTTGGTTATGAAAGACCTCAACAGCCAATTGCCATTGATAAAGAATTAGAAGGTTTGAATGAGAAGTATGTTATTCGGTTTAGTCATGTTGTTGCAAGGAACACACCGAAAGGACTTGCAGCTGCTTATTTTGCGAAGTTAGTAGAAGAAAAAACAAACGGTTGGGTAAAAGTCGAATTGTATCCTAATGGTGTATTGTATCAAGCTCAAGAGGAGTTTGAAGCATTGAAAAAAGGGGAAATTGAAATGATCGCCCCTGCATTGTCAGAAATAACGGTTCATGATCCAAAGTGGGTGGTGATGGATCTCCCATATTTATTTGATAATGAAGAAAAGATTGAAAAAGCTTTCGATGGTCAAATAGGAGAACTGTTATTTGAAAGCATCGAAAAACGTGGATATAAAGGTCTTGCTTTTTGGGATAATGGATTTAAGCAAATTACAAACAATTTACGTCCAATTATGTATCCAGAGGATGTAGAAGGCTTAACGATAAGAGTGATGCCTAGCGATGCTCTATTAAAGACGTACCGGGAATTAAATGCTTTTCCTCGTGTCCACCCTTTTAATGAAGTGTACAGTCTTTTAAAGGATGAGGCGATAATGGGCCAAGAAAATACTCTATCAAATATTTATTCAAAAGGCTTTTATCAGAAGCAGAAATATATGACGGTCAGTAATCATAATTATTTAGGCTATGCTGTTTTAATGAATCCGGAATTTTGGAGTTCATTACCATCCGAACATCAAGCAAGTATAGAAGAAGCTATGCAGGAAGTGACCGAATGGTTGCGGCAGCATGCTAAGGAGATTGATGAGGAAATGCTCGGTCGAATTTATGATAGTGGTATGATCGAAATTTATGTACAAACTGAAGATGAAAAAACGATTTGGCGCAATGCTCTAAAGTCAGTTTACGAAGAATATGAGCCTATTATAGGGGAAGAAATCATGGGCGAAGTACGCAAATTACAACAATGAATTAAAGTGAAGCTGTGACATATTATTATGTCTACAGCTTTTTTCTTTATTATCTAAATAGTTTAAAATTCAAGAACAATATGAACAAAATGATTGTTATGTTCAAATAAAGACAGAACTTATGAAAGCGCTTTATAATTTGAATTATAGAAAAATAAAAAATATTTAGAGGGGGAAGAAAAATGAAAAGATTCAAAAGATCTCTGTTAACAGCTGTTGCTGGATTAGGTTTGGTATTTGCAGCTGCTTGTGGTGGTGGGAGCAGCGATACGTCTGGAGGAAGTTCTTCAACAGATAACGGAGGAGATGCTCCTGCAGCAGAATCTGCAGCACCAACAACTGTAACAATCGGTACTGCATCACAAGGTGGAACGTACTTTATTTATGGTGGTGGACTAGCACAGCTTCTCGATAAAATGGGAGTAACTTCAAACGTTGAGGTAACAGGTGGACCAGTTCACAATATGCAATTAACACAAATTAAAGATATTGATATTGGATTAGTAACTCTTGGTCCAGCATATGAAGGATATACAGGTACAGGTGAGTGGACACAAGGTCAAAAGATGGAAGATATCCGTATTATCTTCCCTATGTATGACACACCATTCCACTGGTGGTCTTTAGAAAGTAGTGGAGTCACTACATTAGAAGATATGAATGGAATGCGTGTAGGAGTTGGTCCAGCTGGAGGAACATCTGGAACGTACTTACCGTTAATCCACGAAGCATTAGGATTAGATGTAACACCAGTACAAGCTGGAGCAAGTGATATGACAAGTCAACAAATGGATGGTCAGTTAGATGTAATCGGATTTGCTGCTGGAATTCCAATTTCTGCAGTATCTGAAGTAGAAGCGCAACGTGACCTTAACTTCTTTGGAATTGATGGTGAACAGCGTGATAAAGTGATTGAGCTATATCCATTCTTTGAGCCATTTACAATTCCTGCTGGAACTTATGGTCAGCTTGAAGAGGATTTAGAAACAATTGCAATGTTTAACTTTGGTGTTGTTCACAAAGATATGAACGAAGACTTTGTATATGAGCTTGTAAAATCTTACCATGAAAATCAAGATTTATTAATTACAACTCACAGCTCAGCTGAGGAAGCTGTACCTGAAGCAATTCTTAAAAATACAGTATTACCATTACACCCAGGTGCAATTCGTTACTACGAAGAAATCGGTATTGAGTTACCTGAAGCAGTTTATCCACAATAATATACTATGATTCTACTATTCACCTGCTAAACGTTTTTGGCAGGTGAATATTCATAATCAGCGATTTAGTAACTTTATGAACAAAAGTGTTAAAAAAGGTTAGATATATGAATAAGTTAAAAATGTGTTGTAACTATCGCAGCGAAAGCTCTACCAGCGCTAAAGGCTTGGGGTAAACCTAAGTTAATAGATGGGGGGAGATGCCGCAATACAGTTTAGATAGGAGGGTCTTCTTATGACTAAAGAAAATCAACATCTAGAAATCAATTCTGTTGTTAGCGAAGATAAAGTAAAAGAGTTAGAAGAGGCAGTTGAAGTATCTGGTAGTACAAGGGAACTAACGGGTTGGACGAAAAAGTTATTTGCGATTATTGCCATTACTGGTGCTTTGTTTCACTTATGGATCCTGAACTTTAATCCGATAGATCCATGGATTTTCCGTAGCATCCACCTTGCATTTGGTGCAATATTAGCATTGCTACTGTTTAAAGGATGGAACACAAAATCAAATAAAGTTCATGTTATTGATTGGTTATTAATTGCCGCGACGATTTATGTAACTTATTATGTTTTTGCAAATCTTTCAGCACTTTTATTCCGTTTCGGAGTTATGCCAACAACAATGGATACGGTAGTAGCTATCGTTGGTTTATTAATTGTATTGGAAATTACAAGACGTACAAGTGGTTGGACATTACCAATCTTAGCCGGAGTATTTATCGCATATGCATTCCTTGGACCTTATTTACCTGGTATCTTAAATCATAATGGATATAGTTTACAACGTTTTGTGACGTATATTTACGGTTTAGATGGCGTATTTGGTGTAACTCTTGACGTTTCCTCAAAGTATATTCTTTTATTCATTATTTTCGGGGCATTTCTACAAATGTCAGGTGTAGGCCGGTACTTTATTGACTTTTCATTCTCTTTAGCTGGGGGAATGCGTGGTGGACCAGCAAAGGTTTCTGTTATTTCGAGTGGATTAATGGGAATGATGAACGGAACATCTGCAGGTAATGCCGTTGCGACAGGTTCTCTAACAATTCCATTAATGAGAAGAGTAGGATACAGCGGACGATTCGCTGCAGCGACAGAAGCTACAGCATCAGCTGGTGGTCAAATTATGATCCCGATCATGGGTGCCGGTGCTTTCTTAATGGCTGAAATTACAGGGATTAAGTATTCTGAAATTATTATTGCAGCAACGATCCCAGCCCTGTTATACTTCTTATCCGTTTATTTCATGGTTGACTTTCAAGCGTTAAAAGAGAATATGAAAGGTCTATCTCGTAAAGAGTTACCTCCTTTAAGCGGGATTATGAAGCAAGCTTACTTATTTATACCAATTATTTTATTAATAGGTGCACTCCTTAGTGGCTACTCAGTTATTAGGTCAGGTACAGTTGCAATTTTAGCGTGTTTAATCATTAGTTGGGTGAACCCAAAAACAAGAATGGATTTAAAGAAGGTTTTAGCAGCTCTTGAGCTTGGTATGAAAAACGTCATTGGATTATTAGCAGTCTGTGCGGCTGCAGGGATCATTGTTGGTGTTATTGCATTAACAGGGGTTGGTCTACGCTTTAGTTCGATGCTTTTAAGTGTTGCTGATCAAAATACGTTACTGGCTCTAGTATTTGCGATGGGTATATCGATTCTCCTTGGTATGGGGATGCCAACAACAGCTGCTTATGCAGTTGCAGCATCAGTTGTTGCGCCTGGACTTATTCAAATTGGAATTGAACCATTATTTGCTCACATGTTCGTGTTTTACTATGCAGTAATGTCAGCAATTACTCCTCCAGTTGCCTTAGCAGCATATGCAGCAGCAGGAGTTGCCGGAACAGATCCATTTAAGACAGGTGTGACGGCATTTAAGTTAGGAATAGCAGCATTTATTGTACCGTTTATGTTTATGTATAGCCCGCAACTAATGATGTTTGGATCATTAGGTGAAATTGCACTTGCAACATTAACAGCTTCATTCGGTATCTATCTATTATCAGCTTCTGTTCAAGGATGGTTTGCAGGTAAAAATGCGGGATGGATTGTTCGATGCTTATTAATTGTTGCATCATTATCACTGATTAATGCTAATATTATATGGGATGCTATTGCATTTGCCATCGTTATTGGAACATTCTTTATTCAAAAAATCGCTAAAAGCAAACAGAGTCAAACACAAAATGCGAGTGTCACTTCATAAGGTATATTTAACAACCTGCAGCCATTATGCTGCAGGTTGTTTTATTTTTCTGAAAAAATAGAATACTATAATTCATATAAAATTATTATGCATAGATATTACAGTTTAAATACACAATAAGGAAAGCATATAGTTGTAAATAAGCGATTTTGAGTTATTTCTTTTATACAGAAAATGTAATAATTATTTACGATTTTATTTAAAGTTTTGTAAAAAAACCTTTGAAAAATAATAAAAAAGTGTTAAGATACATCTAGTTGAATAAATATAAAAAATAAATTTAATGATAAGAGAGATTAATAGGGGGAAATAGAAAATGAAAAAGATAAACAAATTATTTTCGTTTGGCTTAGCTGCTGTGATGTCTTTAGGAATTCTTGCAGGATGTGGAGCATCAGATCAAGAGGGTGCTGATAACGCTGAAAACAATGATGGACAAGCTGGTGAAGAAAAGGTAACTCTTGTAATGGGAACATCTGCTGACTATCCACCGTTTGAATACATTGATACTGCAAAAGGCAGTGACATTATTGGCTTTGACATTGATATTGCTGATTACATTGCAGAGCAATTAGGCTTTGATTATGAAATTACGAATATGGACTTTAATGGACTTGTTGAAGCGGTTCGTACTAATCGTGTTGACTTTGTACTTTCTGGAATGACACCTACTGATGAGCGTCGTGAAAATGTTGATTTTTCAGATGTTTATTATGAAGGTAGTCAAATGATTGTAACAATGGCTGATAGTGGCTTAGAGTCACTCGAAGATCTTAACGGTAAAAAGGTAGGCGTACAATTAGGTTCGATTCAGCAAGAAGAAGCTGAGGCAATTGAAGGAGCAGTTGTTGAAAAACGAGATAAAATTCCGCAAATTATTCAAGAGTTAAAAATTGGTCAAATAGATGCAGTAGTATTAGAAGATACGGTTGCTGACGGGTATTTAAAGAGTAATGATGATCTTGTAGGCTTTATGATGCCAGCATCAGAGGAAGCAGGTTATGCGATTGCTTTCCCTAAGGACAGCGAATTAACGGAACAATTCAACGCAGTTATTGCTGAAATGATTGAAAACGGAACAATGGAAGAATTAATTAACAAGTGGTTTGGTGGCGAAGAATAAAGAAGAGAGTTTGCTGAATAATAAGATAACAAAGGCGTTAGCGCTTTTCATAGGAGAAAGGATGAATAGTGGGCATGGATTTTTCACAAATCGTGCCCTCTATCCCGTTTATATTGAGTGGGATATGGGTCACAATACAGATTGTTTTTGTATCGATATTAATCGGTTTAGTGTTAGGAACGATCCTGGCATTATTTAAAATTTCGCGGGTAAAGGCATTAAATATTTTTGCTGATTTTTATACATCACTATTTCGTGGAACACCGCTAATTTTGCAATTATTTATCATTTACTATGCAGTGCCAGAAATAACTGGCTACAAAATTCCAGCCTTTCTAGCAGCTATTCTTGCTTTTGGCTTAAATTCATCAGCTTATGTTTCAGAGATCATTCGTGCTGGAATTCAAGCTGTTGATAAAGGACAAAGAGAGGCTGCAGAAGCATTAGGAATCCCATACCGTCGCATGATGTGGAAGATCATCTTGCCACAAGCTTTAAAAAATATTTTGCCGGCACTGGTAAATGAATTCATCACCTTAACGAAAGAGTCAGCAATTGTTTCAACAATTGGCGTTATGGATATTATGCGAAATGCATACATTGTCGGGGCAGATAAGTTCTCATTTTTACCAGCACTTTTAGTGGCTGGTGCAATCTATTATGTGTTAGTTATGGTATTAACCCTCCTTGGCAAAATGTTGGAGAGGAGAATGAGACGCAGTGATTAAAGTAAAAGAGTTACACAAATCATTTGGAAAAACCGAAGTACTAAAAGGGATTTCAACAGAGATTCATAAAGGTGATGTTGTTGCAATTATCGGGCCTTCAGGATCGGGAAAATCAACATTTTTGCGCTGTATGAATTTATTGGAACAGCCAACATCAGGACAAATTTGGTTTGGCGAAGTTGAGTTAACAAGTCCAAAAACAAATATTATGAAGATGCGTCAGAAAATTGGGATGGTGTTTCAGCATTTCCATCTTTTTCCACATATGACAGTGCTAGAAAATTTAACGTATGCTCCGATTACTGTGAAAGGAATA
Organism: Anaerobacillus sp. MEB173; assembly: GCF_052119505.1. NCBI lineage: Bacteria > Bacillati > Bacillota > Bacilli > Caryophanales > Bacillaceae > Anaerobacillus > Anaerobacillus sp. MEB173. The sequence continues at coordinate 52,004 of NZ_JBJMAU010000002.1, read as the reverse complement.
TCTAAGGCAGAAGCAGAGTCACATGCAAGGGAATTGCTTAGTAAGGTTGGTTTAGCAGAAAAAGAAGGGGCATATCCTACACGTTTATCAGGTGGACAAAAGCAAAGGGTAGCGATTGCTCGTGCTCTTGCAATGAAGCCTGAAGTGATGTTATTTGATGAGCCAACATCAGCCCTAGATCCTGAAATGGTAAAAGAGGTGCTTGACGTTATGAAATCATTGGCGCAATCAGGAATGACGATGGCGATTGTTACACATGAGATGGGCTTTGCAAAGGAAGTCGCTGATCGTGTCTGTTTCTTAGATGAAGGTATCCTATTAGAAGAAACATCTCCGACTGAATTTTTTAGTTCTCCAAAAACAGAGCGGGCAAAAATCTTTTTGGAGAAAATACTATAATATTGAAGGAATGATCAATAGAGGTCATTCCTTTTTGCATATGTTCTTTTCATTAATCTAGTTAATTTGCAATTCATCCTGTATTCTATTTATAATGCAGGGAAAATTTTCTAATAGTAGAAATGAAGGCGATGAACAATGTTTAAAATTGGTTACAGAACAATTAAAACAGCTGTTGGCACAGCAATATCAATAGCAATTGCACAATGGCTAGATCTACAATTTTATGTTTCGGCAGGTATATTAACAATACTTTGTATCCAAGTGACGAAACAGAGGTCATTACAAATTTCAGGAGAACGCTTTTTAGCATGTGTAATCGGGATGATTTTTGCCATTGTGTTTTTTGAGATCCTTGGGTATCACCCTCTTGTACTAGGAGTTCTTCTATTGTTGTTTATTCCTACTATGGTGATGTTCAAAGCAAAGGAAGGTATTGTAACCGCTATTGTTATAATTTTACATTTCTATGTATTACAAGAGGTATCGACAGGAATTGTTGTTAATGAATTAAAGTTAATCGTAATAGGGATAGGGGTAGCCTTGCTCGTTAATCTTTATATGCCAAGCGTTGAAAAAGAATTAAAGAAAGATCGTATTTTATTAGAACGGAACTTTAACGAAATTTTTAAACAGGTGGCTATTTATTTGCGAAATGGAGAAAGTGATTGGAATGGTGAAGAAATTACAGAGACAGCTCACCTGATAGAAAAAGCAAAAAATACAGCGTTACGAAATATTGAAAATCATTTTTTACGATATGAAGATAAATACTATCATTACTTTAAAATGAGGGAAAAACAGTTTGAAATCATCGAACGAGTTATGCCGGTAATATCGTCACTCGATGAAACAGTGATACAAGGGGAGCGAATTGCCAGTTTTTTAGAGGAATTATGTCAAAATATTCACCCGGGAAATAATACGGAACAACTATTGCAAAGTCTTTATGAAATGAAAGGTGAATTTAAAGAAATGGAATTACCTAAAGATCGTCGGGAATTCGAGATTCGGTCAGCCTTATTTTATTTTGTTAATGAAATGGAGCAATATCTATTTGTGCAATATCAATATAAAAAAGGTAAGTAGGAAATATCTTCTTCTAACTATTTTTGCTAGTCCAGTATAATTTTTAATTTCAATTCTCACTCTAATAAAAAAGTAGTAGGGGTGAGTTGGTTGGCGGCTCTAAAATTAATCGCTGTATTGATCGTGATGGTTGCTTCCCCTTTATGGCCATTAGGAGAAAATCCGCTGTTAGGAGATCCCTTGATTATTGTAAATAAGCAAACGAATAAGCTGGCATTTATTAATGATGGAAAGATTGAGAAAGTTGTATCTGTAGCTACTGGTAAAGAAGAAAGCTTGACTCCTGAAGGGGAATTTACGATTACTGTAAAAGCGATTGATCCTTACTATCGAAAAAAGAATATTGAAGGAGGAGCAAAAGAAAATCCGTTAGGCACAAGGTGGATGGGATTTGATGCGGAGGGCACAGATGGTAGGATATTTGGCATTCATGGGAATAACAATCCTGCTTCAATTGGTCATTATTTAACAAATGGCTGTATTCGTATGTATGAAGAGGATGTGCAAGAGCTCTTTGAAAAAGTACCACTCGGAACTAAAGTATTAGTCGTAAAAAATGGTAAGTCTTTTGAAGAGTTAGCCAGGGAGCAGGGAGCGATTTATTAATTTAGAATTGGTGTAGAAAGATTTTTTTTTATCGATTTTTTCATTTAAAAATTTAGGAGGACTAGAAATGAAGAAAAGGCAGGAGAAGAATGAGGGTTTTAAGCGTAAAGATGTAAATAAGGAACAGCAGAAGCGCCGGTCTTATCAGGAGGGACCTTTGCCACAGCCAAAGGATTATGAGGAAATTGAATATTGAATAGAAAAAGGGATGTCTCATGTGACATCCCCTTTCTTTCAGTCATCCTATTAGAACATGAATGCTGCTCCGGCAAACAATGAACTTAATACTAATGATGCGATCATAATATAAATAATAATTTTTCTATATTTACGGGGCATAAAAAAACCTCCCTAATCTATTTTTTAGCTACCTACTATTTTACTTTGCAATGGACGAAGAAACAAGGCTATTCAAGAAGTTTCAAGAAATTGACTGCAGAAAACCGTTTTATTATTTATTTGAAATTTTGAAAAACATCTGAAAAAAGTGTAGGAAAATGCAGGATTTTTTCGTATTTTAACGAAAATTAATAAGATATAGAGAAAGGTATACTATGGGTAAAGGGGAAATAACAATGGAGAAGCAAGCGCCTAAAAAAATTGATCACATTGGAATTGCAGTATCGTCATTAAATGATTCATTACCGTTTTATGTTGATCATTTAAATTTATCACTGGAAGGTATTGAGGAAGTTCCATCACAAGGTGTCAAAGTCGCGTTTTTAAAGATTGGTGAATCTAAAATTGAATTACTTGAACCATTATCATCAGAAAGCCCGATTGCGAAATTCATTGCAAAACGTGGCGAAGGAATCCACCATATTGCACTTGGTGTATCAGATATTGAAGGTCGAATTGAGCAATTAAAAACAGATGGCATTCAAATGATTAATAATGAACCTGTAAAAGGTGCAGGAGGAGCAAAAGTTGCTTTCCTTCATCCGAAATCATCTGGTGGTATCCTTTATGAGTTATGTGAAAAAACAAAACAAAATGTAGAATAGAGTGAACAAGACGCTAATCCAGGCTGTAACCGGGATAGCGTCTTTTTAATGATTAGCTTCCGCGTCTATTGGCAATTTTACAATCACAATAAATTAATATAATGTAGTATAGAGGTAATATTTACATAAAAAATATACATAATGATTTTGGAGAGACGTATAGGAGGGAAATGAAAAAATGATTAATCAAGAACGATTAGTGAATGAATTTTTAGAACTAGTACAAGTTGACTCTGAAACAAAAGATGAGGCCAAAATATGTGAAGTATTAAAGGGAAAATTTTCAGCTTTGGGAATTGAAGTAATAGAGGATGACGCAGCTGAGAAGACTGAGCATGGTGCCGGTAATTTAATTTGTACCCTGCCTGGTCAAGATGAAGGTGTTGATACAATTTACTTTACAGCTCATATGGATACGGTAGTTCCAGGAAAAGGTGTTAAGCCTTCGATTAAAGACGGCTATATCGTAACAGATGGAACAACAATACTAGGGGCAGACGACAAAGCCGGAATTGCTGCAATGATTGAAGCAGTAAAGGTTCTTAAAGAGCAAAACGTAAAGCATGGAACGATTCAGTTCATTATTACTGTGGGTGAAGAATCAGGGTTGCAAGGAGCGAAAGTTCTTGACCCTGCATTCATCAAAGCAAAGTACGGCTATGCCCTTGATAGTGACGGAAAGGTTGGGGATATTATTGTAGCTGCACCAACGCAGGCAAAAGTAAAAGCGACTGTTTATGGAAAAACAGCACATGCCGGAGTTGCACCTGAGAAAGGAATCTCTGCAATTACAGTAGCAGCCAAAGCGATCTCAAAAATGCCATTAGGTAGAATTGATAAAGAAACAACGGCAAATATCGGGCGTTTTGAAGGTGGATCGCAAACAAATATTGTCTGTGATCGTGTTGATATTTTGGCAGAAGCACGGTCACTTGTTCCTGAAAAAATGGAAACACAAGTAGCAAAAATGAAGGATGCATTTGAAAGTGTTGCAAAAAATATGGGGACAACTGCTGATGTTCAGCTTGACATTATGTATCCAGGCTTTAAATTTGGTGAAGGGGATCACGTTGTTGAAGTGGCGAAAAAAGCAGCTCGTGCAATTGGACGTGAGCCGAAACTACTTACAAGCGGGGGAGGCAGTGATGCCAATATTATTGCAGGACACGGTATTCCAACAGTAAATCTTGCAGTTGGGTATGAAGATATTCATACGACAAATGAAAAAATACCTGTAGAAGAATTAGTAAAAACTGCAGAAATGGTCGTTGCTATTGTCAATGAAGTGACAAAATAATAATAAAAAAAGGAAGTCATTGTGTTTTAATAAAAACATGATGGCTTTTTTTTATGTAATTAGGATGTTTTATAGGAAAATACGAAAAATAAAACTGTTGACATTATTAATGTTCGTATTTTTATTGATTTTTTTAAAAAACTTTTGTAAGATAGAAAAGGATTGAAGAAGAAAATGTGATGGGGGAACCATTAATGAATAAATATGATGTTGTCGTCGTAGGTGCTGGTCCTGCGGGAATTTTTACAGTTTATGAATTAACAAAGTTACAGCCTGATTTAAAAGTACTTTTTATTGATAAAGGGCATTCGATCTATCATCGCCGTTGTCCAATAAATGAGAAAAAAATTGAAAAATGTCCACCACCTGCTGGACGTAAAGATTTTGCAGGATGCTTACCTGCTTGTTCAATCACGAGTGGCTTTGGTGGAGCAGGAGCATATTCAGATGGAAAGTTTAACATTACAACTAACTTTGGTGGCTGGCTTCAAGAATATTTACCGTCATCCAAAGTATTGGAACTAATAAAATATGTTGATTCTATAAATATTGAACATGGCGCACCAGATGAAATTACGGATCCAACAACTGAAAAAGTACGTCAGATTGAAAAACAAGCAATTGGTGCCGGATTAAAGTTACTAAGAGCCGAGGTGCGTCATTTAGGGACAGAAAAGAACTTAGAAATTTTAACGAGTATTTTTGAATACCTTGAAGATAAGGTAGAGGCTCGTTTCCGTACTGAAGTTGAGGACATTATGACGGAAAAGACAGCAGATGGACATCAAGTGACTGGGATTCTTTTGAAAAATGGGGAAGAAATCCTTGCTGATCAAGTTGTTATCGTTCCAGGTAGAGATGGTTCGGAATGGTTAGGGAACATTTTAAGAAAACGTAATTTACGAATGATTAGTAATCAGGTTGATATCGGTGTTCGTGTTGAAACGTCTGATGTCATTATGGAGGAAATTAATAAACACCTTTATGAAGCAAAATTTGTTTTTAACACATCTGTTGGGACAAAAGTAAGAACATTTTGTTCAAACCCATCAGGACATGTTGTTGTTGAAAATCATAGCGGTATTATGACAGCAAATGGGCACGCTTACAAAGCAGCAGAATTAGGCTCGGAAAATACAAACTTTGCGTTATTAGTTTCTCATAGATTTACAGAACCATTTGATCAACCAATCACGTTTGCCAAAGGTGTTTCTAAGCGTGCAAACGAGCTATCAAACGGTGGTGTAATGGTTCAAAAATATGGAGATATTTTACGAGGAAGAAGATCGACGAAAAACCGTATTGAAGAAGGCTTTATTGAACCTACGTTAAAAGAAGCTGTTCCAGGCGACCTTGGACTCGTTCTTCCTTATAATACGATGAAAAGTTTAATTGAAATGGTCGAAGCCTTGGATAAAGTGACACCTGGTATTGCTTCTGAGCACACGTTATTCTATGGTGTCGAGGCGAAATTCTATTCAGCAAGACCAAACTTAACAGATGAACTTGAAACAGATATCGCAGGCCTCTATGCAGGTGGCGATGGTGGTGGCGTGACACGTGGACTTGCTCAAGCTGGTGCCAATGGGGTTCATATCGCACGTGCAATCATTAACAAACGCAATAACCAATAGAATGTATTCATTGAGGAAAGCTTCTAGGCATGCAGAGGCTTTCTTTTTTTGTTTCAATGTAAAGGTTAATGTATGATAGAAGGGTAGGGTTGGTGATGAACTAATGACTCAGAAAAAAGGGCGAGTTATTCTGCATATTGATATGAATAGCTTTTATGCTTCGGTTGAAGCGGCACACGATCCGAGTTTAAAAGGAAAACCATTAGCAATCGCTGGTAATGTAGAAGAAAGACGAGGAATTATCGTCACAAGCAGCTATGAAGCAAGAGCAAAAGGTGTAAAAACAACAATGCCAGTCTGGAAGGCAAAACGGCTTTGCCCAAATCTTATTGTTAAAGCTCCTAATTTTGACCGGTATCGAACAGCTTCAATTCGAATGTTTCAAGTTTTGTATGAATATTCTCCATTGGTCGAGCCTGTGTCGATCGATGAAGGTTATGTAGATATTACGAATAATACACATGGTCATCCATTAGCGTTAGCAAAGGAAATTCAAAAACGCATTAAGCAGGAATTGGACCTCCCATGTTCAATTGGAGTAGCGCCTAATAAATTTTTGGCTAAAATGGCCAGTGACATGAAAAAGCCAATGGGAATTACAGTTCTTCGTAAACGAGAGATTGAGCAAGTTCTATGGCCTTTAAAAGTTGGAGAAATGCACGGTGTTGGAAAACAAACTGGGCAGAAATTAAACAACCTTGATATCTATACAATAGGTGATCTAGCAAAGGCAAACATTTACCTATTAAAAGAAAAGTTCGGGATTAATGGAAGTAAGCTGCATGAACGTGCAAATGGAATCGATACGAGGGCGGTCGATCCTGATGCTGTCTCCCAATTTAAAAGCATTGGGAATTCAACGACATTACCTCAAGATACAACGAGTGAGGAGCGAATTAAAACGGTATTAACGAATCTTGCGGATTCAGTTGGTCGACGGTTACGTAAAAAAGGTGTCTGTACTGAAAATATTCAGATTACGATTCGTTATAACGACAGAAAAACAGTCACACGAAGTAGGAAATTAGATAACCCGATCGATACACATGCTGAGATATTAAATGCAGCCTTACTATTATGGAAGAAATATTGGAACGGTGAACCGATTCGACTGTTAGGTGTGACAGCCATGGATTTAATTGAGAAAAGTCAAGCCTACAAGCAGCTGGATTTATTCTCCTATAAAGCAGATATAAAACAACATCGACTTGCCGAAACAGTTGATACAATTCGAAATCAATTTGGTGAGGAAGCACTCATGAAAGGCTCACAGCTAATAAAAGATCGGACAAATTTATTACGTGATAAACAGAAACGAGGCACTAGTTTAGAAAAAGATTTTCTAAGAGATAATATTTTCGAGTGAGGCAAGTACGCTAAAATGGTGTACTTGTTTTTTTGGTGGCTAGTTGCGGCGCCCCCGCTTTTCTTGTTAAATATTGTTATCTGTCAATCTAATAAACATTCTCCCAGAGTCAACCGATAATAGAAATAACAAAGGTTAAGAGCGGGAGCGTGACGTCAATGCAAGTAAATAATCAAACTTTACGCAATCAAGTAAGAACGAATGAACGCCCACTTGAATTACGGCAAGGTGAAGTGTATCAAGCTACGGTTAAAGAGCACAAGGGAAGTAATGAAGCGATTCTTTCGATTAGAGGAAGAGATGTTCATGCAAAATTTGAGGGGAATATCCCTTCAGGTGATCGAGTCACAATTCAAGTAGGAGAAACAAGAGAACAGGTTGTCCAAGTACGAACAATTGCTGAACACCATCAATTACCTAATAGTAAACCGGTACCAATTGCATCGGAAACGATGGATGTGAATCGGGTTTTACGAAATTTAGGAGCCGGAACAAATCAAAGCGCTGAACTTCGGCAATCAGCACAAGCCCTGTTGGATAAAGGTATTCCATTAACAAAAGAGACAGTTCAGGAATTACGAATGTTTTTAAATGAAGCAAAAGGGACATCTGAGCAAAAGGTAAATACAGTACAAGCTGTAGCAAATAAACGTTTAGAGGTAACACACAACCACCTTCGCTCTGTACATGAAGCTTTGAACGGAAGACCGTTAAATCAAGTACTCACTGACTTAGCAAAGGAAATAGATCCGAAGTTTGAAGTGGGTGGAAATGATCGCCGTTCTACTGAAGGAGTTCGTCAAAGCGAGCAACGTCCAAGTGAAGTTGTGAGACAAAGTGTACAACGTGAGCCGAACCTAGGTCAAGCAATGGACCAAGTTCGCGAGCAAGTGGTGAATAATTCTCGAGTGGATCAAGAGACAGCGAGGCAAGTGGAGAAAGCAGTAATTGAAGCCAAATCTACAGATATTCGACCAAGTGAAATTGTAAAACAAGCGGTGGAACAGCTTCAGCGTGAAGCTAATTTTCAAAAAGCAATTGAACAAGTTAGATCACAACTCACGAATCAATTCATTGATCAAGAGATGGCGGAGCAAATTGGAAAAGTAACAGATCAAGCGCAGCAGTTACAACAGCAAGGTCGGGAACTTGCCGCCCGTCAACAAGTGATGCAAATGCTGACTCAAATTGAACAGGAATTAGTAACAAAAGAACAAATTCAACCAAATAATATAGATTTTAGACCAACCGCTGATGCTCAGCAGCAATATCAAAACAATGAACTGATTCAGAGCCAGCAATTAAACAGCAAAGACCTCATTGTAAATAGAATCACTGAAAAGCTGTCACAAGCTGCGATTGATTTTAAAGACTTAAAACGTGAAATAACTAGAAACCTGGATAATGTTGAACGGTTCATTCAACAATTTAGAACAAACTCCTATCCACAAGTTAAACCAATGTTAGAATCAACGATTAATAAGCTAGATAATGCGATATTAAAAAGCGAAATGATGCTTTTAACTGATATGAAAACTGAGAAACAGCTTATGCAAGCAAGCAGCCAGCTTGCTGATGCAAAGAAACTATTAAGTAAAGGCGATTATCGCAGTGCCGAAAAGATTGTCAATGAAGTAAAAGGAATGCTAGAAAGACTGAATTTCAAACCTTCAGAAACAAAAGTCATGCATTTTATAAGAGAAAGCCAAAATACAGAACAGCGACCAGCACCGCAGCAGCTTCTGCAGCAATTTGAAGAGACATCACGAATGACTACGAGTCAAGAGCCTTCTGCAAGACAAACATTTGAAATGATTCGGAGTTTAGGATTGAATCGCGATAGTGAAGTCGGTCAATTGTTAGCATCACGTGAGCAGGGACAGCAGGAAGCAAATCAACGAAACATGAAGTCTGTCCTGATGCAGCTACTTCAAAATGAAGAGCTCCAAGGCAGAGCATCAGAGCAAGCCAAGCAAGCACTGAGTAATATAACAGGTCAGCAATTATTAAGTAAGTCGGACCATGCAAATCATTTACAGACAATGATGTTTAATTTACCAATCCTACTTAAAGAACAGCCAGAAAATCTCCAAATTTATGTAAACTCTCGTAATAAAGGAGAAGAAGTAGATTGGGAGAATTGCAGTCTTTATTTTCTGATTGAAACAAAAAAATTAGGTGAAGTAGGAATAATGGTTAACGTTATTGATCGTAAGCTCTCATTAACCTTGAAAAATGACATGCCTCTTTTTAAAGAAAAAATGGAACCGTTAGCTGACCATTGTAAAGACCAGTTAAAAGAGGTTGGCTATATTATCGCTGGAATCAATTTCACTAAGATGACTGCAACAAAGCCAAATATAAAGGCAGAATCAAGCCAGCAACTCTCTCCTAGTGAACATTCAGCCAAGCAAACAGCAACATATACGAAGAAGGGGTTTGATTATAAAGTATGATGATTTCCAAGCATTTTAACCATAAACAACGTAAAAGAACGAATGGTCCAACAGCAGCCGTCATCCGTTATGATGAAGAAACAGGTAAGGGACCAGCAGTAGTCGCTCATGGATCAGGTCATGTTGCCAATCAAATTATTGAACTGGCAAAAAAGAACAATATTCATATGCAAGAGGATCCATTACTCGTTGAAAATCTGTTAGATATGGACTTGGGGGAGAATATCCCCCCGCAGCTGTATCAAGTGATGGCAGAAATATTATTATTAATTGAAGAAATGGAAAAGAAGTATTAAATATCGACAATTTTCAACCGATAAAAGAAATAGAAAGCTTGATGGAGGTGTACTTCGTGACACTATTTATTACGGAAGAAGCACTACATAAAAAATCACCGCAAGAAATTACAGCTTTATTATATGAAGCATGTATGAATAATTTAGAGCTTGCGATAACTGCGATAAATGAACAGGATTTGCTTGAAGCAAACGAGAAGCTAAAAAAAGCAATTGATATCCTTCACCGTCTTGGAGCAGGATTAAACTATGAAGCTGGTATTATCGCCGATCAATTAGATGCTGTCTATAACTATATGGTCGATAAATTAATACAAGCAAATTATAATAAGGAAATTACACCAATTGAAGAAGTATTAAACATGCTGCAAACAATTACAATTGCCTGGAATCAAGCAATGGCAAAAAAATCAGACACACAGCCAAGAGCAATCAGACAAAAAGCATCAGCATACGAAAGAAGCGTAATGTTTGAAAGATAGATACCAATATTTAAGGAGCAATTAAAATGAAAATTAATAACAATATTCAAGCATTAAATGCATATAGAAACTTAAACCAAAACCAGTTTAATACATCGAAAAACCTTGAAAAATTATCATCAGGTTTACGTATTAACCGTGCTTCGGATGATGCAGCTGGACTAGCGATTTCCGAAAAAATGCGCTCACAAATTAGAGGTCTGAAAATGGCTGAACGTAATGCGATGGACGGCGTATCATTACTGCAAACAACAGAAGGTGCAATGACGGAAGTACATTCAATCCTTCAGCGTATGCGTGAGTTAGCTGTTCAAGGTGCAAATGATACGAATACAGATCAAGATCGTGCGGAAATTCAAAAGGAAATTCGTGAATTACAAACTGAGATTGATAGTATTGCAGAAAAAACTGAGTTTAACACAAGAAAATTACTTAATGGTGAAAGTGCTGTATTAACTGTCTTAAATGAAAATTACAGTAATATCGTTGGTTTACCAGAAGTAATTGACCCTAGCTTAAAAAGTGGCAATTATGAGTTAAACATTAAAATGGCGGATTTTTCTAATCCTAACTCATATCTAAAATATAACATTACACAACCAGCAGCAGGCTTACAATCTGATGGAGATATTAGATTTTCTGATCCGCAAAACAACAGCTATGCACTTGGAGAATATACAATTAATGTTAGAGGGTTAAGCGAATCAGGTGGAAAAAATTATGCAAACATTGAGGTTCTCGGTCCAGATGGATTATTAATTGAAAGTAAAGCGGTTCAAGTTGGAGCTGGAGCAGGGCCAAAACCAGAAGTTGTTGGTGGTTTAGAAATCAATAAAGCAAAGATTCAAAATGCGGGATCAGTAAAGGTTAATATTGAAGTTGAAGCAACGTTAACGTTAAAACAGAATACGAATACGGATACTGTAGCGAGTGTTACCGTTATTGATAGTGATGATGAAAAAGTAGTAAAGGTTACAGGAGGTAATACGGCTGATACAGTTGGAGCTGTTAAAGGTGCTTTTAGTGATGGCACTGCTAGTGTTTATGCAAAAGAAACGGACCTGAAAAAGGCGGCATTAGTTGACAACCAATTTTATTTTACTGCAAATGGAATCAATGGCCCATTTATTTTAATAGATGATATCCCAGCAGATAAGGCAGCTGGTGATATTGATGGAAATAAAGTTTACATTGATGCTAATACAACCTTAGAACATGTTAAAAATGCATTAATGAACGCTGAGTATGCTGAAGTAATGGCTTGGTCAAAGATAGATGATAACAATGCAGATGTTACAAGCAATATGATAGTTATCAACCATTCAGATCCCGAGTCTCCAGTTAAATTCAATATCCAAACAACATCCGACCAAGCAGTATCAGCTACGAAAACATTAACATCTCGTAATGGTGTAATTGAATATGCGGGAATGAACTTTACGTTCGCTAGTAATATTAAAGAAGATAATTCAGAGTTTAATATTATTAACAACGCACTTGCATTCCAAATTGGTCCAAACACGAACCAAAATGTGATGATTGATGTTCCTGAGCTTAACACTGTTCGTCTTGGTATTGAGGACGTCCGCGTAACGACACAAAAAGAAGCCAATGAAGCGATTTTTAAGCTCGATAAGGCAATTCAACAAGTGTCATCAATCCGTGCTAAACTTGGAGCTACTCAGAACCGTCTAGAGCATACAATTAGTAACCTGCAAACAACACATGAAAACTTAACGGCATCAGAATCCCGTATTCGTGACGCAGATATGGCTTTAGAAATGACTCAATTCACGAAAAACAATATTCTTAACCAATCAGCAACAGCAATGCTTGCTCAAGCAAACCAATTACCACAAGGTGTTTTACAATTATTACAATAATATTAGCGGGAGAGAAGGGCTAACTGGGCTTATCTCTCCTTTTTACATATGATAAAATAGTACTATTGAATTCAACAAAGGCGGGGAAGTATATGGATGTTCAACGCATTGGCAGAGCGGGTTTAAATCGAACAAATGTTAAGAAGGAAGTAGCAACGGAGAAGGTGTCGTTTTCAGAAGTGATGGCAAAAGGGCGCGAACAGCAAACGTATGATAAATTAAGTAAGCTGATGGAGCAAATTGAAGATCAGGGGAAAATTTTATCGGAAACCAGAACGGTTGATGAGCTTCGAAAATATAAACAGCTAGTTAAAGAATTTATGGATGACGCGGTTAAGTTCGGGTTGAGCTTAGAGGAACGACGGGGCTTTAATCGCCGTGGGCGAACTAAAATCTATAAGATCGTGACCGAAGTTGATCGGAAGTTATTAGATTTAACGAACGCTGTCCTTGAAAAAGAGAAAAAGGGTCTTGAAATTCTCGATATGGTTGGGGAGATTAAGGGGCTGATGGTGAATATTTACGCGTAAAAGCAATTAATAATTTAAAATGTAAAATGTAAAATTTTTTAAAAAAACGAGTGTCGCTCCTTAGTTGAGGGCACTCGTTTTTTTAATCTTATAACAAAGGAAAGATAACTAGTAATAATAAGTTAAAAACAAAGTGGGAGATGATGCAGAGGGTGATATTTTTTTTCCATAGGTATAGTGCACCCCATATTGTTCCTGCAACAAGGGCTGCGATTAGTAATAAGGTACTGCCTGCGTATATATGTGCTGAGGCGTAGAGTACTGAAGCAAACAGGATCGCTGGTATCGGCTCCCAAGCCATTGCTAGCCGTTTTAAAATAAAGCCGCGCCAAAATAATTCTTCACCGGGTACAATGATTAAAAATAATACAATATAGTGCCATGTTTCAATTGGCTTGACTAAGGCATACAGCTCCGTTAATTGATCTAATAATGGGATTTGTAATGTGACAATCAACCATTTTCCGAATGCGAATAATAAATAGATCCCGACCCCGGTTCCTATTCCAAAAGAGATTGAACTTACCCAACTGCCTTCTGTATCCATTGATTCCTGCTTTATTGAATAAAGTATTAACAAAAATAATGACAATGAGAAGATGAGCCAAAAGGTAATCGGTTGCCAAGAAAAACTAATCCATAAGAGGAAATGAGCTAGTATGAGGGCGTGAAGAGTACTCCTGTTCATTTGACACATCCTTTTTATAAGAGTTTAGAATTTAGAGTTTAGAGTTTAGAGTTTAGAGTTTAGAGTTGTTTTTAAGTGATTTCAGTAATGTATATCCTAAACTAATTCCCCCTACACGATATGTTGTTTACTAATACCTCAATACAATATATTTCTATCTTCGCCTTACCAACTGTGATTTGCAACTAAATTATTTGAAGAAAATTCTACATTTTTCACTGATCTAAATAAATGATTTACTTGTAAAAAATTAAACATATAATTACCAATATTTATTAGTCGCTGTATCGAGTTTTTTAGAAAAAATCCGTTCATACTTATTAGTAGGAATAGTTAGAAGGGAATGGGTATGTATTGAAACATATTAAGCCATTGTTATTAAAGTTTTTTTTCATAAGTGTCATTATATCCATTGTATTTGTTTTCTATGGTTTCTCTTTTCGGGCTATTTTATTTTATAGTGCAGCATTAGCGGTTGTTACATATGTTCTCGGAGATCTTATTATCCTGCCGCTAACAGGTAATACTACGGCAGTTTTGGTCGATGGGATAACAATATTAGCAGGGATAAGTTTGTTGTTTGCGCCGCAATTTGGTTTGAATTTTTCACTTATTGGTGGGGCGTTATTTTGCGCCATTATTGTAGCAGTTTGTGAGTCATTTCTTCACAAATATGTAATAAGTAACCGGCGTAATCAAAAAGAACCGACATATGAATAGATTAAGTCTGCTAATAAAAAAATGCCTGTTTCAAAAAGAAACAGGCATTAAGACTATGTCTTTCTTAAATACCGATTAACAAGCGCAAGGATTGAACGACGGGTTAGAATTCCAATAAATGAACCATCTTCGTCTTCGATACATACAAATGGATGATTAATTGATAAAGTTAATGCTCTGGCGAAGTTCTCGTGGTGCTTCATTCGTGCAATTTTTGTATCGACAACGTCTTTTACTTTATAAACATTCAACCGTTCTAATTCAATTCGCTCGAGGCCCAGTATAGAATCTAAGATTAACGCTTTACTAATTTGCCCATGTAATCGAAATGATGTATCCAATACAGGAATTGCCGAATAGCCAGATTTAATTAACACTAATAGTGCATGCTCTAATGGATTATCTAATTGAACATGGGCTACTTTATCAATAGGGATCATCAATTCTTTAATTTCTTCATTCATGATATTACTATTTTTAAGGTTCTGCATCATATTCGCATCCACTTTCCTTTTGAGATTTTGACCAAGGTAAACCATACCGTTCATTTTAGGTTACTAGTTTTATACTAGATTTAGCCTAATTATTTGTCAAGGTTAAAATGAAAGCGCTTACTCCAAATAATGTGCAGAATACTACCTCCACGTAGTTATTGCACACTATTATATAATATTTCAATATAACATAACTTCCTTTCAACCTTTTCCTTTATTTAACTTCTTCAACTCCTTCAGGTCATAAAACGTACCTCTCCATATAATTCCACCTCGCATAAAGGTTAGTGCTACGGCACGTATTATCGTATAAATAAAGAGTAAGGCAGTCAGTGGAAAAACAATAAAATTGAGGGTCGGCAAAGCTGATATTTTTCTTGTTGTTAAGCGGTAAAGTAGAAAAAGGAGCAGGATCGAAATAAGGTACAGTAATTGTACAATTCCGGAATAGATGAAGACAGCAAAAAAAGGCCAAACTTGAGACAAAAACACACCAACAACTGCCAGTATCACCATTGAGAAACGAAAATGAAGTCCAGCGAATGTATTTTTCTCTAATCCAGCAATAGCTTCTGATAAACTGTGATACCATTTCACACTAACTAAAGTTACAGCTGAGGCAATCCGCTGTTTTAAGCCGTGTTCCTTTATTTTTAGACCAAGCTGTAAATCATCATCAGGACGGTGGGCAATGCCCTCATGTGTCCCAATCTGCTCATATGCCCTCCTTGTGATTAAATTAAAGGCACCTATCCCCATGCCTTGTTTCGATTTATCATTGTTGGCAGCCCATGGTCGTTTGAAATAACTTAGCCCAAAGAAAAAGAAACTAACAAACGCCTGTAACCAAAACCCTTTTACATTCATATGAGGGGCAAGTGTTAAGTGTTCAATCTTTTCCTGCTCTAAAAAAGAAAGAGCTTTAGCGAAGGCTTCTTTCTCAAATATTACATCAGCATCCGTAAACAGCAGGTATTCACCAGATGAATGGAGATAGCCCTCATATAATGCATAGTTTTTTCCCAACCAACCCTTTGGTAATTGTTCGATATGAATAGGTGTAATTTGCTTGTATTTTTTTGCCAAATTATCAATTGTTTCTCCTGTATTGTCAGTTGAGCGATCATTAACGATAATCCATTCAACGTAGCGATACGTTTGCTGTAATTGGGATTCGACGCTTTTTAATAAATCAGCCTCTTCATTTCTTGCTGCAATAATCACTGATAATTTTTTGCTGTTTGTCGTCGTTTCCGCATAATCTTCTAGTTTATAGAGTGTACGAAAGCCTATTAAAGCATCAATAAGAACTACTCCCCAAAAGAGAACAGTAATCAAACTAAGAACGAACATAGGGCCACATCCTATCTTATTCAATAAGTAATGAAAAAAGTACAGTTTTAGTATAGACGTTTTAAAAATGAGTTAACATGAATATATGGAAAATTTTTTTTAAGTAACAATTGGTTGAAAAATGAAAGTAAAAAGGATGATGACAATGGAGAAAAAACGCTACTATATAACAATGAATACGGAGCTTTTGGGAATTCGTGAAGAGAAAATTCCTGATATGCATTTAATCCAGCACGAGATAGAGGCAACAGAAGATGAACTTGAAGAATTGAAAAAAATGCTGATTGAAACGAAGGACGAAGATATGGTCATTAGTGATTTTTTCCTACACCCATTAAATGAAGGTTTTGCAGAACACGACCGTAACGACTTTGAAGAAGATTTTCAAAAATTGCACGAAATGATATATCAACTAGGAACTCCTGAAACAAAACGAAAGCTTGAGAACCAAATAAGAAACGAGTGAGTGAATACGATGCATTCAAAAAATACAGTGAGATACATATGTAAGGAATACAACTCTGGAAATCGCTACTATTACAAGCAAGAAATCATAACGCATGATTCATGGGGAAATCTTGATTCATTGACTTGGTCAACACCGCGACCTATTTCAAAAGCAACGTATGATAAAAGGAAAAAAGAAGGATTTAAGACTGAGCATCAGTTTATAAAGAAAAATCCTGCACCGGTTATACCGCTAAGAACATAATTTACCAATAAAATTATAAAACCTACCTGAAAACTAGGGTTGACTTTTGAAGTTCCATAAATTACAATACTTATAACATAGTAAACAAGTAAGAATTGTCTATTTTGGAGAGGGAACCTAGATGGAGGGAAAAAAGAATGAAAGACAACAAAGATTTTGATCAAGTATGTGCGAAGCTTCAGCATATGCTTAAAGATCTAAAATATGGCTCCATAACACTCGTTATCCAGGATGGAAAAGTGATCCAAATGGAAAAAAATGAAAAGGTAAGATTGAAGTAGTTAGCTGACTAGAAAAACTAGAGGCGACGCTTTAATTGGGAAGTAGCCAATTAACGTCGTCTTTTATTTAGTCCTAATACCAAGAAAACGGATAGGAATTATATAAGGGGGCAAGAAGGTGGGACAGCAATTAACACATGAACAATTGACGGTTGATGTTCTAAATGAAATTAATGAAACAACGTTGGCTAGAAAGGATGCCATTGATGTATTAAAGTGGGCCTATAATCATTTTGATGATAATCTCGTATATGCTTGTAGTCTTGGTGCAGAAGGAATTGTACTCATTGATTTAATCTCAAAAGTACGTCCTAATGCGAAGATTGTCTTTTTAGATACTGATTTTCACTTTAAAGAGACGTATGAACTTTTTGACAGAATAAAGGAAAGATACCCACAGTTACAGCTTGAAATGGTTAAGCCAGAACTGACTGTTGCAGAGCAAAATGAACAATACGGTGAAGATTTATGGAAATCAAAGCCGGATCTTTGTTGTCAGCTGCGAAAAATTAAACCGCTCGAAACTACATTAGCGAAATATGATGCTTGGATATCAGGTTTAAGACGTGAACAATCACCAACACGGAAAAATACACAGTTTGTAAATAAAGATAATCGTTTTTCTTCGATTAAAATTTGCCCGTTAATTCATTGGACGTGGGAGGAAGTTTGGCTTTATATAAAACTTCACAATTTAACATACAACGAACTTCATGATAAAAATTATCCGAGTATCGGCTGTGAGAACTGTACACTGCCAGTAGCCGACGGAAGTGACTCACGAGAAGGACGCTGGGCAGGAAGCGGTAAGACGGAATGTGGACTTCACGGTTAAATGTAAAATGTAAAATGTAAAATTTTGTAGTGAAATCATAGGAGATTTTAAAGCATCACTGAGTTACTTAAGACATTTTAAATTTTAAATTAATAATGGGGGTTTTATAAATGAGTTTAAGTCAACCGCATGGTGGAGAATTAGTAAATCGAATTAACGTAGATTTTGAGTTATCAACGGTAAGCAAAGAGGTGGAAATTGATAACTTTGCACTGTCTGATTTAGAGTTAATTGCAATTGGAGCATATAGCCCGATTACAGGATTTCTTGGACAAGAGGACTATCAATCTGTTGTTGAATCTATGAAACTAGCAAGTGGTCATGTATGGAGCATTCCAATTACATTACCTGTAACAGAAGAGGTTGCTGGAAGTATTGAAGTTGGTGAAACTGTAAAGTTAGTGAACAATGGTGTTGTCTATGGGATTCTAGAGCTTACAGAAAAATATAGCCCAGATAAAACGGTTGAAGCCAATAACGTCTATCGAACAGATGACCTTGCACACCCTGGTGTAAAAAAATTATTTGATCGTCCGAATGTTTACTTGGCTGGACCAATTACGCTAGTAAAACGTGTTGAAAATCGTAATTTTGCAGAGTTTCACCTTGATCCGAAAGAAACTCGGGCTGAGTTTGAAAAACGCGGTTGGAAAACGGTTGTTGGTTTCCAAACGAGAAATCCTGTTCACAGAGCACATGAGTACATTCAAAAAACAGCATTAGAAATCGTTGATGGACTGTTTTTAAACCCGTTAGTTGGTGAAACGAAGTCTGATGATATTCCAGCTGATGTACGAATGGAAAGCTACCAAGTATTATTGAAAAATTATTACCCTGAAAACCGTGTCTTCTTAGCTGTTTTCCCAGCAGCGATGCGATATGCAGGACCTAGAGAAGCGATTTTCCATGCGATGGTTCGAAAAAACTTTGGTTGCACCCACTTTATCGTTGGTCGTGATCATGCTGGTGTTGGTGATTACTACGGAACATACGATGCACAGCTTATTTTTGGTAACTTTACAGCTGAAGAACTAGGGATTACGCCTTTGTTTTTTGAACATAGCTTTTATTGCACAAAGTGCGGCAATATGGCTTCAACAAAAACATGCCCACATGGCAAAGAAGATCATCTTATCCTATCTGGAACAAAAGTAAGAGAGATGCTAAGAAGCGGTCAAACACCACCACCAGAATTCAGCCGCAAAGAAGTCGTAGAAGTACTTATTAAAGGAATGAAAGAAACGGTAACAAATTAGTTAAGAGTGTAGAGTGTAGAGTTTAGAGTTGTTTTGGACAGTTCAAGAAGTTACTTCTTTGGATATGCCTTAGTATAACTCTAAACTCTAAACTATCAACTCTAAACTTTAAAAGTTGGTAGTTGAAAGGAAGATGATGATTTATGTTGTTGTATATAGCTTTTGCAGTTGCTTTGTTTTTTGCAATGAATATTGGTGCTAGTGGAACGGCAGCTTCGATGGGGCCGGCATATGGGAGCGGTGCAATTAAAAGTAGAAGAATTGCTATGTGTTTGGTCGCATTTGGTGCTTTTCTAGGTGCCTTATCTGGAGGAGAGGTTGTGCGGACAATTGGTTCGGGAATTATTCCTACAGATATTGTTGATGTAAAAGTTGTTATCATTATCCTTTCAGCTGCTTGCTTAACGTTATTTATCTCAAATTTACTTGGAATTCCATTATCAACAAGTGAAGTTGTTGTTGGAGCAATCGTCGGAGCAGGAATTGCTTTTCAAGCTCTTTACGTCAATAAATTAATTATTATTGTCTCATTTTGGGTTATTGTTCCTATTGTTGCCTTCTGTTTAGCGTATGTCTTTGGAAAATTTATACTTTATTTAGAAAAGCGCTGGCCAGAATTAAAAGGAAAAGGGAAGTATCATCGCTGGTTGGTCGCACTCATTATCATTACAGGATTTTTAGAAGCATATGCAGCAGGAATGAACAATGTTGCCAATGCTGTAGGACCATTAGTAGGTGCGGGTTTAATGGATGTAACAACTGCTGTTTGGCTAGGAGGGGCTTTTGTCGCATTAGGAGCAATTCTATTAGGTGGTAAAGTACTCGAAACGAATGGGAAGAAGATTACAAAATTATCTTTGCTCCAAGGAAGTACTGTATCAATGACTGGCGGCAGCCTCGTTATTATCGCTTCTATTTTCGGAATGCCTGTCCCGTTAACTCAGGTTACGACGTCAGGGATTCTTGGAATCGGTACATCCGAAAATGGTTTTCGACTTTGGCAAAAGGGTGTTATCAAAAAAATTATGAAAGTATGGATTGTTTCTCCTGTATTTTCATTAGTAATGTCCTATGGACTTATTCAACTATTTCTAAAAGCAGATATCTATACGATTGTTGTAATTATCAGTGTATTTATTGCAACAGTAGGTTCAATTAGCTTAATACAGGCCGCTAGGAAAGAAAAAAGTACAATACATGATCAAGGTGGAGGGATTTAATCTATTAATCATAAGTGAATGATCGTAAATAGAGTTAGTCAATCCCTTGTATATTACATTGATGGAGGGTATCAAATGGCACAGCAGAATTCAAATATTGTATGGCATGAAACAACAATTACGAAGGAAAATAGACAAGAATTAAAGGGACATAAGAGTGCAATCTTGTGGTTTACAGGTTTATCAGGGTCTGGGAAATCGACGTTAGCTAATGCGGTCGAAAAACGTTTGTATGAGGATGGATTAAGTAGTTATGTATTAGATGGTGACAATGTTCGTCATGGTCTAAATAAAGGCTTAGGTTTTAGTGATGAAGACCGTAAAGAAAACATTCGTCGTATCGGTGAAGTTGCTAAGCTCTTTGTTGATGCAGGTGTTTTAACTTTAACTGCTTTTATTTCACCTTTTAAGGAAGATCGAGACGGTGTTCGTAATATTGTTGAAAGCGGAGAGTTTATTGAAGTCTATGTTAAATGTTCATTAGAAGAATGTGAGAACAGAGATCCAAAAGGATTGTACAAAAAAGCAAGAAATGGAGAAATTCCTGAATTTACAGGTATTAGTTCACCATATGAGGAACCAGAAAATCCTGAATTAATTATCGAATCAGACAAACTAACGATTGAACAATCAGTTGATGCTGTAATCAATTACTTAAAAGAAAAATCAATTTTAAAGTAGGTTGGAGTTTAGAGTGTAGAGTTAGAAAAAGCGTTGCAGCTTTGCTGCAGCGCTTTAACTTTTAACTTCATCTTCTAAGATTCACCCACAGCAATTCTAAATTCTACATTTTAAAAAATCAGTATTGCCAAAATTTATCAGGCTGCTTTTCGATACTTGGCTTTAAAAGCTCGGATACAGGAACGACTTCAATTTTATTTGGTTCAAAGAATTGCTTAATGCCTTTCTTTACACCTTTGACGGTTTCATCCCCTTTAACACCAACATGACCAATTCCAATGGCTGTTCCTTTCTTTTTTGCTACTTTTGCAAGTTTGTTCATTTGTTTATACACATGACTGCTAGATGAGTGTGTATCGTCGAGAAATGTATCTCTTACAGTCCACGGAATTCCCATTTCTTCGGCTAATCGAGGAAGAACAGATTTGCCACTTGTTCCACTATCAACAACATAAAGTCCTCGCTCTTTAACTACTTCTAATATAGCTCTCATCATTGCTTCATCTTCTACAATTAAAGAGCCCATATGATTGTTAATACCTTTTACATGAGGAACGTCATCAAGAGCCATTGTTACTCTATTCTTAACTTCTTCAAGGGAGAGGTCTTTTGTAATTGGATTAGGTCCTAGCCAGGAGGCTTTCCCTTTCTTCGGTTGTAATGGAAGATGGAGCATAACCTCTAATCCTAAGTTATGTGCTGTATTTGCTTGTTCTTTTGTTTCTTCGAGAAAGGGCATTACTGCGACAGTAATCGGAATTTCAGACTGAAAAAACTGCTCGACCCCATGAACATCACCTCCAAAATCATCAATAATTATCGCAGCTTTTAAGGGGGCATCTTCAGCATATACTTGACTATCAATAAACGGACCTGATAATAACAAGACAAAAATAAGTAAAAGAGCTATTCTTCTCAATAAAAATCCCTCCACAAATCATAGTAAACTGTCGTTAGCTTTCCCTTATTTACTAGTTATTTGCATCCTTTTTTCTAAATACAAAAAATCATAGCGGGGACACCACTATGACTTCACCAAAAGCTTTTTTATTTGCGGATATTGAATGCAGCATTGATTTGTCCCTTTAACATGCGATCGCGCAGTTCATTTTTATGCTGCTTCTTTTTTTCCATTTTTCTAATTTCAAAAGTTTGCATTCCGTCTTCCATCTTATTGGCAATATCAACTAACCGCTCTACATCCTGAAATGAAAACTTTCTTGTACCACCTTTTGTTCTTTCAGGGAATATTAGTTTTCGTTCTTCATAATAACGAATTTGTCTTTCAGATAAACCAGTCAACTCACTTACAACACCAATAGTAATTACTTTCTTTTCTTTATAGTTATAGGCCACAGCTATATATCAACTCCTTTAATTCGGACTTTCCATATAAGCATTAATTTTCTTTTTTCTACTATAACATATTTAGTAAAATTCAGTGAATCGTTTTGTTAGATAATCTAACAATAAACAAGTAGTGTTAGGTATTATACCAAAGTTTGTGATTTAACTTTACGATTAAAAATAAAGGAGTTCATTATTGTTCATGAAATTGTGATATAAAGTCTATCTCTTTAATGATATTATTTATTAAAGTAAAAGCATTAAAATAATTAGAAAATATACCAAATTAATGAAATAATTGATTTATATACTGTGAAGGTAAGGTAAAATAGTAGACAAGAGAGATTCCCAGTAAAAAATGACTATTTAGAAAAGCAGTTGAGTTGATTTGCTATGAAAGAAGGAACTATTATGAATGCTCAAATGTATAAACAACTAAATGACATAAAGTTTGCTATCGATCAGGCTTCAATTGTTGCTATTACAGATGCTAAAGGGGTTATTACATATGTTAATGAGAAGTTTTGCCGCATATCACAATATAATCGTGATGAACTATTAGGCAAAACGCATCGAATCCTTAATTCTAATTTCCACTCTGAAGCATTTTTTAAGGAAATGTGGTCGACTATTTCAGCAGGTGAAATATGGAGAGGCGAAGTGAGAAATAAGAAGAAGGATGGGAATTTTTATTGGGTTGATACGACAATTGTTCCTTATATGAATAATGAAGGTATTCCTTACCAATATGTTTCAATTCGTAATGATGTGACAGAACGAAAACGTGTGGAAGAAGAAATTAAGTATTTAGCTACCCATGATGAGTTAACGGACTTGCCAAATCGCCGTGTGTTTAAAGAACAGTTAAATAATGTTTTGAGGACGGCGAAGGAAAACGGTGAGAATGTGGCGGTATTATGCTTGCAGTTGGACCGGTTTAAAACAATGAAAGATTCATTAGGTAGTGCATTAGGTGATCAATTAATTATTGGGATTACCGAGCGACTCAAGTTATGTATGAAAGATACGGATATGATTGCCCGTCATGATGGGGGAGAATTTTTTATTTATCTAAATCACACAACAAATGAACTTACAACTGCTTTTTTGCAAAATTTGATGATAGAGTTGGATCAATTTTTTCATGAACAGAAAAATGATTATTTTACGACATTTGGAATCGGAGTAAGTATGTTTCCTCGTGATGGTGAAACGGTGGAAGAGTTGGCGAAGAAGGCTGACATGGCTATGTACTATGCAAAAAGGAGAGGAGAAAATAGTTATCAATTTTTTATTAGTGACTTTCATACAGGGGTAAGTCGTGAAATTGAAATTGAAAAAAATCTCCGTGAGGCGTTAGTAAACCAGGAATTTGAAGTTTTTTATCAGCCGAAAGTTAGTTTAATAACAGGAAAAGTCATTGGAATGGAGGCATTGCTAAGATGGAATCACTCTCAATTTGGGAATATTCCACCTTCAGAATTTATCCCGATTGCCGAAGAAACAGGTTTAATTATTCCGATTGGCGAATGGGTGTTACGTACTGCTTGTAAACAAAATAAAGCTTGGCAGGATAGCGGGTTTGATCCTTTACGAGTTTCGGTAAATTTATCAGTCCGACAATTTCAAGATCCATTATTGGTTAATTCGATTAGTGAAATCTTAAAGGAAACAAGGCTTGATCCGATGTATTTGGAATTAGAAATTACTGAAACGATTGCGATGCATAAGAAGGATTATGTCAGTCAAAAGCTGCAGCAAATTAAAGAAATTGGTGCTCATATTTCGATTGATGATTTTGGTACGGGGTATTCATCGTTAAGTTATCTACGCGATTATCCGATTCAAACGTTAAAAATTGATAAGTCTTTTATCGATGACATTACAACGTCAGGTGATACGTCGATAGTACGGGCAATAATTGCAATGGCCCATAGCTTAGGTCTTAAGGTTATCGCTGAAGGTGTTGAGGTTGAAGTCCAAACATCCTTTTTAAAGAAGCAACAATGTGATGAAGTGCAAGGATATTTTTTTAGTAAGCCGTTGCCCGTTAAAGAATTTGAACTTTTTTATCATTCTCATGTTTAATATTTTAACTTGAAAAAGATTTTAGAAACTCTGCTACTTAAGCGGAGTTTTTTATTTGTGATAATTTCTGCCAAAGAAACGGTTAAGTAGAATGATGTATGAAATAATGTACTATAATAGTTTACCTTTTAAACGTGCTTCTTTAAATGGAATAGGAAAGGTATTAATTGAGAAAATAGTTGTATAATTGTAAAAAATACATTATACTTTATTAAACCTACCAGTTAAGTCAGAAATGAAATATAATGTAACGGGGGAAGTTAGGAATGAAACAATGGATAAGAGCGGTTGGGCGTGGGAGAAATGGAGCAAGAGACTTAACACTTGCTGAGGCAACGGAAGCAGCAAAATTAATTGTTGCTGGAAATTCAACAGAGGCACAAACCGCCGCTTTTCTTATTGCTGAGCGGATTAAAAAGGAAACACCAGATGAATTATTAGCATTTGCAACTGAGTTTGGACATGCATCTCGGAAAATTCATCTATCTTCTGCAAAGAGTAGTGAAACGATTGACTTTGCCGGACCTTATGATGGTCGCAAAACTTTTGCGGCTACTGTTCCTGTTTCAATTTTACTCGCAGAAAGAGGTTTGCCGGTCTTTTTACATGGCATTGATACATTGCCGCCTAAGTATGGCAGTACATTAAAGGCAATTTTTGAAAAATTGAAGGTGCCTGTTGAGGCATCTGCTAAGCAAATTGCCCAATCAATTGAGGAAGTAAACATTGGTTTTGCATGGACTGAAAAATTTTGCCCGCCGTTAGCGGCAATTCGTCCTGTTCGTGAACAAATTGGACTTAGAACAATTATTAATACAACAGAAAAACTATTAAATTTAACAAATGCGAATTCAGTGATGATCGGTGTTTTTCATAAATCAGCTGTTGATAAACTGATTCCTATTTTTCAAAAGTTATCATACAAATATTCTTATATCGTTCAAGGAGCAGATGGATCTGAGGATTTACCTATCCATCGTAAGAGCTTTATTTATAAAGTGAGTCAATCAACTGTTGATCAAATGACAATTAATCCTGAAGACTTTGGTTTGAAACATGAAAAATCAGAAGAAAAAGAGAGTCTAACATTAGATCAACAAGTTTCAATTATAACGAAAATAGTAGAAGGCGACTCTTCAGAGGAGTTAGCATATTATAGAGATCAAGTTATTTTCAATGCTGGAATCCGTTATTATTTATTTGGCAAATCAGCTTCGATTGAAGAAGGGATTGCTTATGCCAAACAGCAACTAAGCGGGAAAAAAGCTTTCCTTCATTTACAGACTTGGAGGAGGATTTTGCAGCAAGTATAGTGTTCGTAAGTGGGGGGAGAAAAACATGGGTAGTGTAGGAAAAGTGTTTTTAGTAGGAGCGGGACCTGGTGATGTTGGGCTAATAACTGTGAAAGGAATGGAGAGCATTCGTCAAGCTGAGGTTATCCTTTATGACCGTCTCGTAAATCCGCTTTTGTTAGAACATGCCCGACCTGATGTGGAGTTAATCTATTGCGGAAAATTACCTGACCGCCATATTTTAAGACAGGAAAACATTAATGATCTATTAGTGGAGAAGGCAATGGAAGGGAAGATGGTTGTTCGACTTAAAGGTGGCGATCCTAGTGTTTTTGGCAGAGTAGGGGAAGAAGCTGAAACATTGACAAAAAACAAGATTCCATTTGAGATTGTACCAGGGATCACTTCTGGGATTGCGGCAAGTACATACGCCGGAATTCCAGTTACTCATCGGGATTATGGAAGTTCCTTTGCGATGGTAACGGGCCATGACAAATCAAAAGATGGAAAGCCCGCGATTGATTGGGAAGCGTTGGCTAGAGGTATTGATACGATAGCCTTTTATATGGGTGTTGGAAATATCGCACATATCTCTGAAAAGCTCATCCAAAATGGTCGTTCTCCGCTAACGCCAGTTATTCTTATTCAATGGGGAACGACGAGCCGACAAAAAACGCTTGAGGGGAATTTAGGGAATATCGCTGCCTTGGTGGAAGAGACGAAATTCAGCAATCCAGCGATTACGTTAGTCGGTGATATTGTAAAGCTGCGTGAAAAAGTCAAGTGGTTTGAGCATCAGCCATTATTTGGTCAACAAATTGTAGTCGCAAGGACTGGGGAAGATAAAGGACGATTAGCAGAAACTTTATCTGAGCAGGGAGCAGATGTGTTTGAATATCCACGGATACAATGTCAATCACTAGTGAAAGATATTGCATTTTTAAACATTATTAAGCAGATTGAAAGTTATGATCGGATTGCCTTTTTATCACCTGAAAGTGTTCGCTTTTTCTTCGAAGGAGTACAACATTACGGGGTTGATATTCGTTCGATAAGTGCAGAATTATTTGGGGGTTCTATCAAGTCCAAGAAAGCAATTGAAAGCCGGGGCTTTTTAGCAAAGACAATTAATGTAATGCCTGAAACAGGTAAGCTGCTTATTGTAAGCGAGCATTTACTGACCGACAGAAAAGAAAAATTAGCTGCAAAATGGACTTCTTTCGATCTGTTGGAAGCTTATGAAAAAGTAGAAGTCGAACAATCTCATGTAACAATGCGACGCGTTTTAGCTGAGGGGAAATTGGATAAAGTTATTTTTCCAAGTGCTGCTTCAGTCAAGCAATTTATAACATCAATCGTGAATGCCGGTATTGATCCTCTACAATTGCTGACTGAAACTGATGTCGTTTGTATGGGAGAACAGTCAGCAAAAGCAGCCAAGGAAGCCGGAATTCAAGTCGTTGATATTCCGCATGAACCAACGGTAGAAGAACTTATAACAACACTTACTTCTAAAAAATCAGCAGTCGCAAAAGCTTAATTGACTTGTTTGAAAAGGCTATCCTTTCTTGTGATAGCTTTTTTTTCAAATTTTAAATAGATAATAAAGAAGGTGAGAAAGTGAAAGCAGTATTATACGTAGGACACGGCAGTCGCGTAACAAAAGCAAATGACCAACTGATCACATTTATACAAAAAGTCATGCCAAACATTGAGACTGAGATACAAGAAATATGTTTTCTTGAATTAGCAGCACCAAGCATAGTAGAGGGAATAGAAAAATGTGTTCAACGAGGAGCTGAAGAAATTGCTGTTATTCCAGTCCTACTATTAGCTGCTGGTCACGCGAAGGTTGATATCCCAAGGGAATTGAATAAAGCACAACTTCGCTTTCCGTACATTACGTTTTCGTATGGTCGTCCGTTAGGGATTAGTGAATCAATCATATCAGTATTAGGAGAACGATTAGAGGAGCAAGGATTAGAATTAACCAATACCACTAATCGGCACGATGTCACAGTTCTGTTAGTTGGCCGGGGCAGCAGTGATCCAGAAGCTAATAGTGATCTTGCAAAATTAGGTCGATTACTATGGGAGTATTATCCAATTAAAGATGTGGAAACTTGCTATTTAGCAGCAACAGAACCATCGTATGAGGAAGGTCTGCATAAGGCGTTGCGTTTAGAAGGTAAAAAGGTATATGTTTTGCCATACCTTTTATTTACGGGTATACTCATGAAAAAAATGCAAAACACGTTAACTCAGTATCAAAATAAATGTGAAAAAGAATTAGTGCTTTGTAATTATTTAGGCTATCATCCGAAATTGGCAGATGTTGTTGTTCAAAGAGTAAATGAAGTCTTGTAAGAATACTTACATTTTTAATTTAGAAGCTGTGTTATCGTTTGATGTTCATTCTAACCTCCAAACCTTTCAGTACCTGAAAGGCGTGTGAATTTAGTAATTCACACGAACGAGCCAAAAATCAACATCAAACGATAATTGAGCCAATTTAAAAAATATTGATAATAACAATTATTAAGAAAAAAGTAGACAATTTTAAGAATCATTGTTACTATACTTCATAGTAGAAAATTTCATAGTTTTGGAATAGGTGTTGATAAAGATATGCTTTATCAGCTTAATAGGGAAGTTCGGTGTAAATCCGACGCGGTCCCGCCACTGTAATTTGGTTGTTAACCTGTATAGGTCACTGTTCTTATTAAGAATGGGAAGACACAGGAAAACTAGAACCATAAGCCAGGAGACCTGCCTATTCTCATAACACTGTTCAACCTACGGGGATATAGGGAGGTGTTAGGGTGCGAGTTACACTTATGTACATATTAACAAAGCATTTCTAACCGATAACCGAGGTTGGAAATGCTTTTTTTTATGAAAAAAAGAAAGTTTAGAGTTTAGAGTGTAGAGTGTAGAGTTATTTATGTATTTCAAGAAGGTTTTTTTATACCTCTTTGAATTCCCCCTCTTCAACTCTAAACCCTACATTCTAAACTCTAAACTAAAAAATGGGGGAATGACGTTGTCTAGTAAACGTGGAAAATTACTTATCATTGGTTTTGGTCCTGGAAATGAAAAACATATGACGTTTCGAGCGAGAGAGGCATTTTTGGAATGTGATAGTGTAATTGGCTATAACACCTATGTTGATTTGATTAAGCCAATCCTAACAGATAAACAGCAGATTGTTCGAACGGGAATGACAGAGGAAGTAAGTCGGGCTCAGGAGGCTGTCCGTCGTGCTGAAAAAGGAGAGGTCGTCGCTGTTATTTCAAGTGGTGATGCTGGTGTTTATGGAATGGCAGGGTTAGTTTACGAGGTACTAATGGAGAAAGGCTGGAAGGAGGATGAGGGAGTAGCGGTCGAAATAATTCCCGGAGTTTCTGCTGTGAATTCTTGTGCCTCCCTACTCGGAGCTCCGATAATGCATGACGCTTGTACAATCAGTTTAAGTGACCATCTAACACCATGGGAGTTAATTAAAAAGAGAGTAGAAGCAGCGGCACAGGCCGATTTTGTGATTGCTCTGTATAATCCGAGAAGTGGACGGAGAACACGCCAAATTGTAGAAACACAGCAAATTCTGCTTCGGTATCGTTCACCTGATACACCAGTAGGACTTGTAAAAAGTGCCTACCGGGAGCGCCAACATGTCGTACTCACTGACCTCGCTCATATGCTTGATCATGAAATCGGAATGCTGACAACAGTCATTATTGGAAATCAGTCGACATTTTTCTATGACGGAAAAATGATAACACCACGAGGATACCAGAGAAAATACACTTTAACAGCAATGGAGCAATCTTTAAAACCGCATGAGCGTTTAAAGGAAGAAGCAGAACCGTGGGCGCTGCATCAAGGGATAGTGGAGGAAACAGAATCTAGTAAACGAACGTCAACGGAGTTAGCAGAAGAAGCTTTAGCATTATTACATCAAGAAACTCCGACTGAAACGGTCGGTATAAATGGGTTATCGGTATTTAAACAGGAGGAGATTTTTGAATTTGCGGTTTCTCCTGGAGTCATTGCAAAAACGTTTACAGCAGAGCAATTGCTTGCTATAGCCAATGTTGTTGGTAAAGAGGGAACAATGGAATATACAACTGACCACCGCTTGAAGATTTCCGTCCCAACAAATGATCCTACGCAAATCATTGACGAACTAAACGCCCAAAATTTAATGCTTCATCCAATTGGCGATGTTATTCAAGTTAAGGCATGTGATTTTTGTAATGGAGAAAAAGTCGATGCGATTCCATATGCGGAAGAAATTCAGCAACAATTAGGTGGGAAGTCAGTTGCTAAGCAATTAAATATTGGAATAAATGGCTGCGGTATGGCTTGTTATGGAGCAGTTACCGATGATATTGGGATCGTTTTCCGTAAAGGAAAGTTCGACTTATTTTTAGGAGCAAAAACCATCGGCAGAAATGCACACGTCGGGCAACCTGTTGCTGAAGGGATTGAGAGGGAGAAAATTGTTCCAACATTGTTAGCAATTATTAAGCAATATGAGCAAGAAGCTATACCAAATGAGCGTTTTTATAAATTTTTTAAGCGGGTAGGACAAGTACAAGGATATCCATACCGTGAAGTACCGGCACAAGTCGTTGTTGATGCAGTTTGTGGTGATTAGAGAGGAGGAGGAAAGGTGATTCTTGTTTTATCAGGAACAAGTGACGGCAGGGAACTCGCAATAAAAATAAAAAGTGAGGGCTTTCCTCTACTTGCAACCGTTGTCACGGACAATGCGGCAATTTCCTTAAAAGAAAAAAACATACCAGTCCGAGTGGGGCGTTTAACTACTGAGGAGATGGTAGAACTCATAAATGAGAAAGAAGTAAATACAATCGTAGATGCGAGTCACCCTTATGCGGAAGAAGCATCAAGAAATGCGATAAAAGCAGCAGAAATGGCTAAAATTCCATACATACGTTTTGAGCGTGAAATAACGAATGTAAACGATCACCCATTGATTACGGTTGTGAAAAATTACGAGCAAGCAGCTGAATTGGCAGCAACAAAGCAAGGTGTTGTCATGCTTACAACAGGCAGTAAGACATTGGCGACTTTTGCGAAGAAACTAATAGGAAAGCCTAATCTAACAATGGTCGCTCGGATGCTGCCAAGAAAAGATAATATGGAAAAGTGTGAACAGCTAGGAGTTGAGCAAAAGAACATTATTGCGATCCAAGGTCCATTCTCAAAAGAGCTGAATATTGCGCTATACAAGCAATTTGGTACGACATTAATGGTCACGAAGGAAAGTGGCAAAGTCGGTTCAGTTGACGAAAAAGTTGAAGCGGCTCTTGAGTTAGATATTCCAATTATTATGATAGAACGTCCAAAAATTAACTATGGAAAAGAATATTCAAAACAAGAAGAAGTGATTTCAGAATTAAAAATTTTAAACAGATAAAGGAGAGGGAAAAAATGGATTTCTCGACAAAATTTAAGCCAATGACAACACAACCACAGGAAATTGAAGGATTAAGCTTTGAAATGATAACGGAAGAGATCGGTGAGCACCCATTTACAGAGGAGCAATATCCTGTTGTACAACGTATTATCCATGCATCAGCTGATTTTGAGTTAGGTAGAAGTGTTCTGTTTCACCCGAATGCCATTCAAGCAGGAATTGAAGCGATTCGCTCAGGTAAGAAGCTAGTCGCTGATGTACAAATGATTCAATCTGGGGTGAGTAAACCGAGAATTGAGAAATTTGGGGGAAGTGTTCATGTCTATATTTCCGATCCCGATGTCATTGAGGAAGCGAAACGTCTAAACACGACACGAGCAATTATTGCGATGCGTAAGGCGGTCAAAGAGGCAGAAGGAGGCATTTTTGCGATTGGGAATGCTCCTACTGCATTATTAGAGCTCATTCGTCTAGTGAAAAGTGGAGAAGCGAAACCTGGTCTTATTGTTGGGATGCCAGTTGGCTTTGTCTCTGCTGCAGAATCGAAAGAAGAACTTGCATTATTAGATGTGCCGTTTATAACAAATGTTGGTCGTAAGGGTGGGAGTCCAGTCACTGTTGCTGCAGTGAATGCAATTTCGATTATGGCCGAAAAGGTTGGGTCATAAGGGGATAGCTCATGGAAAAAATTGCGTTAGTTTCAATTACGAAACACGGTGTACAGATGATCCGAGAGCTGCAGTCATTAATGCCAACTGCAGATCTATTTTATATGACTAAATTTTCACAAGGTGATGAGGAAGAACGGGGAATTACCATGTTTGAAGGTTCGGTTCGAAAGATAATCCCCCAGTTATTTGAACAGTATGATGGGATAACTTTTGTCGTTTCATTAGGTGCGGTTGTCAGAATGATTGCTCCTGTCTTGAAGGATAAAAAAACAGACCCAGCCGTTGTTGTCATTGACGATAAAGGGGAATTTGTCATAAGTGTACTTTCTGGTCATTTAGGTGGAGCAAATGAATTAACACGGACAATTGCCAAGTTGCTGCAAGCGACACCTGTTATTACGACGGCTTCTGATGTTCAGAAAACAATCGCAGTTGATTTATTAGGAAGAGATTTCGGCTGGGTAATCGATGGTGATGAATACGTCACACCAGTGAGTGCAGCGGTTGTCAATGAGGAGCCAGTTGTCGTGATTCAAGAGTCTGGGGAGAGAAACTGGTGGAAGTACAGCCATCCGCTTCCTGCAAACATTAAATGTGCTGATTCATTGGAAGAGGCGAAGGATCTTGATGTTAATGCATCGTTAATCATTACTCACCGGCTTTTCAATTTTGATTTTGAAAATAAATGGCTATCAAATTATGTTATTTATCGCCCAAAATCTGTTTATTTAGGGATGGGATGCAACCGTGGCACAAGTGCTGAAGAAATTGAGCAAGTTATTATTGATACGTTAGCCGAATTAGAGATCTCATTTTTTTCTGTAAAAGGGATTTCAACCATCGATCTAAAGAAAGATGAACAAGGCATGCTGGATGTTTGTAAAAAATTTGGTTGGGACTTTGTCTATTACACTCCTGAACAATTAAACAAGGTAGAAATTGAAAATCCTTCAGAGACTGTTTTTAAATATACAGGAGCTTATGGAGTAAGCGAACCTGCTGCAAAGCTTTCATCAGGAGAAAGCAAACTTTTGCTAGAAAAGAAGAAGTCTGGAAATGTAACGATATCTGTAGCGGTAGTAGTAAGGTAACAATAATCGTCATAAAGCAACAAAAAAGATTGACAAAAATAGCAGATTTCTATACTGTTAAATTATAATTTCATAATGTTTGGGAAAAGGTGAAGATTCTAGTAATCTTCAAGAGGGAAGCCGGTGAGAATCCGGCGCGGTCCCGCCACTGTAATTGGGTTGTTTTTTGTAAGTATGCCACTGTTTTTTTATGGGAAGGCACAGAAAACGTAAACCAAAAGCCAGGAGACCTGCCTTTTCTAGCAACACTGTTTAACCTACGGGAGATGGGGAAGTGTTAGAGTGCAGGTCTTATTCATTTTTAGTGTAGTTTAAGCTGATCAATGAGATATGGAAGCATTTCTAACCTCTTATGTAGGTTAGGAATGCTTTTTTTTTATGAAATATCGACTAATGAAGGAGAGTTGGGAAATGGATTTGAGCGTTTGGTCAGTACTTGGATTTAGTTTATTACTTGGGTTACGCCACTCTTTGGATGCAGATCATGTCATTGCAGTGTCGACAATTATGACTCGTACAAAGAGTGTTTTTAAAGCGGGAATGACGGGTGCCGTATGGGGATTAGGGCATTCAGTTATGATTCTAGCTGTTGGTCTTCTTGTACTGTTTTTTGGTATTTCAGTTCCGCAGCATCTGGAGCTTTATTTCGAATGGTTAGTAGGGCTGTTGTTAATCTATCTAGGTTTACAGGCGATCATCACTGAATATGTCAATAAGAAAAAGAGCGTGAATGAGAGTGTTGGGGTAGAGCATTTTCATCGCCGTTCATTCTTTGTTGGAATGATTCATGGCTTAGCAGGCAGTGGTGCTCTCATGTTACTAATGTTAACTCAAGTAAGTAATATAGGAGTTGGGTTTACGTACTTACTACTATTTGGTTTTGGTTCAATTGTTGGGATGTTTCTCGTTGCCATGGTGATTGGAGTTCCGTTTAAGGCAGCTACGACTAATCTTCGGTTACAACGACTTGTCATTTCAATTGTAGGATTAATAAGTATAGGCTTTGGTATTTCTATTTTCATATAACAAGAGGGGGAGTTTCGTATGAACAAGCAAGAGGGGAAAGTAATCGTTGTAGGTATTGGTCCTGGACACGAGGAGCATATGACTGTACGTGCGAGGGAGGCAATCATTGAAAGTGATATTGTCGTTGGTTATAAGACATATATGGATTTAATTGAACCCCTTATTACGAAGCAAGAAGTGATAAGTAACGGTATGACTGAGGAAGTAGGACGAGCAAGGGAGGCAGTAAGACAAGCTGAGCTTGGGAAGATTGTTTCAGTCATATCAAGTGGTGATGCTGGTTTATATGGTATGGCAGGTTTGATTTACGAGGTATTAGCTGAACAAAGTTGGAAGGAAGCAGATGGGATTATAGTTGAGATTGTTCCAGGTATTTCAGCAATTAATTCTTGCGCTTCACTTTTAGGGGCACCAGTCATGCATGATGCTTGTACGATTAGCTTGAGTGATCATTTAACACCATGGGAGATGATCGAGAAGCGTGTGAGGGCTGCAGCTCAAGCGGATTTTGTTATAGCACTGTACAATCCGAAGAGCGGAAAGCGAACGCGGCAAATTGAGGAGGCCCAAAAAATCCTATTAAACTATCGCTCGTCAGAAACACCAGTTGGTCTTGTAAAAAGTGCGTACCGAAATCGTCAGCAAGTGATTTTCACAGATTTAGCACACATGTTAGAACATGAAATCGGAATGCTATCAACCGTCATCATTGGCAATGAATCCACATTTATGTATGACGGAAAAATGATCACACCACGTGGATATCAACGAAAATATACATTAAGTGCAGATGAACAAAAGTTAAAGCCGCATCAACGATTAAGCGCAGAAGCAGAACCATGGGCGTTGAAGAGCAAATAATAATTAATAATTTAGAATTTAGAATTGATTTGGGTGAGTCTAAGAAGTTGAGTTTAGAGTTTAGAATTTAGAGTTGGTGAGGGCAAATGCAGTGAAGGTTTTAAAAATCTTCTTTAGAGTTACTTTCAATAACTCTACACTCTACACTCTACACTCTACACTAAAAAAGGGGTGTGACGAACGTGAATGCTGTTTTATTTGTTGGGCATGGGAGTAAGGATCCGGAGGGTAATGAGGAGATTATAAGGTTTGTAGATATGATGAGGGAAAAGATTGATGCACCGGTCATTGAAACATGTTTTCTTGAGTTTGCAAGACCAACGATTGAAGAGGGGATCAAGCGCTGCGTTGAGCGTGGTGCTTCTCATGTTGCATTAATTCCGATGATGTTCTTTTCTGCAGGACATGCGAAGATTCATATTCCGCATGAAATAGATCATGCAAAAGAGCATTATCCTCATGTCAAATTTACATATGGTCGTCCGATTGGTGTTCATCAGCAGTTAATGACGATTTTCATAGAACGTCTTTCTGCGGTAAATGTTGATCGTTTTGAAGCTGATGAGAGAACGGCTCTTCTAGTAGTAGGTCGTGGCAGCAGTGACCCTGATGCGAACAGTGATCTTTTTAAGATTTCAAGATTATTATCAGAGCAGTTTGAAAAGGAAGTTCTGGTTGAGACAGCCTTTATGGGAGTGACGACACCAACAGTTGAACAAGGTATTGAACGTTGTCTTCGTTTAGGTTCAGAAAAGGTGATTATTGTTCCATATTTTCTTTTTACCGGAGTTCTTATTAAACGATTGGAACGAAATCTAGTAACCTATCAACAGCGATATGAAAATATCGAGTTTCAAATGACCCAATATTTCGGGTTCCATCCAGGATTAACAGATATTTTTCTGGATCGAGTGACCGAAGCATTAGGAGATGAAGCTAAATTAAACTGTGATATGTGTCAATATCGTCTTCATGCGCTTGAGCATATGGATATTCACCATCATCACCAT
Source organism: Anaerobacillus sp. MEB173 (assembly GCF_052119505.1). Taxonomy (NCBI): domain Bacteria; kingdom Bacillati; phylum Bacillota; class Bacilli; order Caryophanales; family Bacillaceae; genus Anaerobacillus; species Anaerobacillus sp. MEB173. The sequence continues at coordinate 15,893 of NZ_JBJMAU010000002.1, read as the reverse complement.
CACGATGATGATCATGAGCATGGTCACCATCACCACGAAGTAAAAGTACAAAAATAATAAGAAGGAGTGCGGTTTCTTTGGACTTTTTAACAGAATTTAAACCAACGACGATTCATCCTGAAGAAATTGAACAACTGAGTCATCAAACCGTAACAAACGAGCTGGGTGTACATTCGTTTACTGCTGATCAATATCCGGTTGTTCAGCGGGTCATTTACGCCTCTGCTGATTTTGAGCTTGGGAAAAGCATGCTCTTTCATGAGGAAGCAATTGAAGCCGGCATTCGTGCGATCCGAGCAGGGGAGAAAATTATTTGTGATGTCCATATGGTTCAAGTCGGAATCAGTAAACCGAGAATCGAGAAATTTGGTGGAAGTGTTCACGTCCATATCACGGATGAGGATGTCGCAAAAAAGGCGAAAGAGCTGCAAATAACAAGAGCGATTATGGCAACAAGAAAGGCAGTGCGAGAAACAGCGGGTGGAATTTATGTGATTGGAAATGCACCAACTGCTTTACTAGAACTGATTCGCTTAATTAAGTTAGGGGAAGCGCGCCCTTCACTAATTGTAGGTGTACCCGTTGGATTTGTTTCAACAGTAGAATCAAAGGAAGAATTAGCAAAGCTTGATGTACCTTATATTACGAATGTTGGTCGTAAAGGTGGAAGCCCAGTAGCAGTGTCGATTGTTAATGCCCTCGCAATTCTTGCAGAAAAGCTGGGAGAAAGATGACAAAAGAAACGAAAAAATTAAGACATGGGTACACGACTGGCGCGAATGCTACAGCAGCGTCAAAGGCCGCATTATTATCATTACTGCTGCAAAAGGAAGTTAAACAAGTTCAGATTACGTTACCTCGTGGTGAAAAGGTTCTCTTTACAATGGAACAGGTACGATTTACTGATCAAGAAGCAGAAGCGACAGTGATCAAAGACGGTGGAGATGATCCCGATGCGACCCATTTGGCAAAAATTGTTTCAACCGTATCGTTTCGGCATAAACCAGGAGTTTTTCTTGAAGGTGGGATCGGGGTTGGTCGGGTCACAAAGCCCGGATTACCTGTACCTGTTGGTGAGCCGGCGATTAATCCCGTTCCACGTCATATGATTAAGCAAACTGTCATTGAAGTGTTACATGAATATGAGTGTCCAACTGGTGTAAATGTAACGATTTCGGTACCTGATGGTGAAGAAATTGCCAAAAAAACATTAAATGGCCGTCTAGGAATTATTGGTGGGATTTCGATATTAGGCACAAGAGGAATCGTAGTCCCGTTTTCAACATCCGCATATAAAGCTAGTATTGTAAGAGCGATCTCGGTTGCTGTAGAGGCAGCGGGATGTAGCCATGTGATCTTGTCGACTGGGGGAAGAAGTGAAAAGTTCGGTATGACTCTTTATCCAGAGCACGCAGAAGAAGCGTTTATTGAGATGGGAGAATTTGTCGGCTTTTCTCTTAAGCAATGCAAAAAAGCTGGGATAAAAAAGGCAACATTAATTGGGATGATTGGAAAATTTTCAAAAGTTGCCCAAGGAGTAATGATGGTTCATTCAAAAAGTGCACCTATTAATTTTGAATTTTTGGCTAATGTTGCCAAAGAGGTAGGGGTGCCGACATGTTTGTTAGATGAAGTAAGGGGAGCAAATACGGCCTCCCAAGTTGCAGATATGATGATGGAGAATGGATATTCTGAATTTTTTAATCGATTGTGTCATTATGCCTGTAAAGAAGCGAGGAAGGAAGTCGGAGATGGCTTGGAGGTTGAAGTCATCTTAATGACGATGAAAAATGAATTGTTAGGAAGGGAGACGATATCATGACGAAGGCGATCAAAGTCATTGGAATCGGTGAGCAAGGGAAAGCCAGTCTTCTCCCAGTATATTTAAACTGGATTGAGGAGTGTGAGCTTCTTGTTGGCGGCGAGCGCCATTTAGCGTTTTTTCCTGATTTTCAAGGTGAGAAGCTTCCAATTAAAGGTGGGCTTTCAAAAGTAATTGAGAGAATTCAGGAATTAGGAAAAGAAACGGTTGTTTTGGCGAGTGGTGATCCGTTATTTTTTGGTATTGGATCCTATTTAGCGAAGAAAATGCCTGTAGAAATATACCCAGTACTAAGCTCCATTCAGGAAGCTTTTGCACGCATCCAAGAAAGCTGGCAAGATTGTACGTTCATCAGTGTGCATGGACGCAGCATGAAAGGACTCGCTCAAAAGATGGATGGCAATGATAAAGTTTGCTTACTCACTGATGCGATTAACAGTCCTAAGGAGATTGCACGTTATCTCCTTTCGTTTGGGATGAATGAATACAAAGCATTTGTTGGGGAAGCTCTAGGGGGCTCTACCGAGAAAACGGCATGGATGAAGCTTGAAGAAATGGCCGATTATGAGGCCGATCCGTTAAATGTAGTGATATTAAAACGAAAAGAAGCCGGCCCAACATGGACGCTTGGGATACATGATCATGAATTTTACCAGCGTAAGCCTGATAAAGGGCTACTCACAAAAAAAGAGATTCGGGTGTTAAGTCTTTCACTTTTACAGCTTACACGTACAAGTACAGTATGGGACATTGGGACATGTACTGGTTCAATGGCGATTGAAGCAGCAAGAATTTCACGTGATGGGGCAGTGTTTGCGATTGAAAAAAATGAAGCTGACCTTGAAAATTGTCTGAAAAACAGTAAGAAATTCCGTACTGATATTACCGCAATCCAGGGGAAAGCACCAGAAAGGCTTGAAGAATTTCCTGACCCTGATGCGATATTTATCGGTGGAACGGGCGGAAATATGAAAGAGTTACTTCAAGTTTGCTGCTCCCGTCTAAAACAAGATGGGCGGATTGTTCTAAATGCCGTAACAATTGAGACACTTTCAGAAGCATTGCAAACGTTTAAAGAGCTAGGTTTTCAAACAACGGTTACACAAGCAAATATTGCTCGCAGTAAACCTATTTTACATATGAACCGATTTGAATCGTTAAATCCAATTTATATGATTTGTGCACATAAGGGGGAAAACACAGAATGACAGCGATAGGAACAGTATACGGAATTGGGGTAGGTCCTGGAGATCCAGAGTTAATTACGGTAAAAGCCTACCGGTTAATGAAAGAATCACCAGTTATCGCTTATCCGAAAAAAAGAAGAGGCAGCAAAAGCTATGCGTTTCAAATTATTGAGCAGTACGTCAACACAAACGAAAAAGAAATGCTTGGTCTTGTATTTCCAATGACAAAGGACCAAGAAATCCTAGATCGCGAATGGAATCAAATTGTTGTAGAAGTTTGGGAGTGTGTAAAAGAAGGCAAGGATGTCGCCTTTGTAACGGAAGGCGACCCGATGCTGTATAGCACGTTTATTCATATGTTCCGTTTGATGAAGGAGCTTCATCCGGAAGTAGAAGTGAAATCGATACCTGGTATTTCTTCAATTAATGGGGTGGCTTCACAAATTGGTGTTCCGCTTGCCGATGGTGACGATTGGACGGGAATTATTCCGGCAACAAATGATCGTGAACGAATGAAGAAGGCACTACTTGATCATGATGGAATTATTTTTATAAAAGTAGCAAAAGTCATCGACATGATGATTGATTTACTTGAAGAGTTGGACTTAGTCGATAAAGCTGCCGTTGCGACAAAGGTAACTTCTAATGAAGAAGTAATATGGAGAAATGTAAGAGATTTACGCAATGCGGATTTAGAATATTTAACATTAATGCTTGTGAGAAAGTAAAAAGAAAGGGGTATTCTATGAAACTGGAAGCGAAAGTTTACATCGTTGGAGCTGGCCCTGGAGATCCCGATCTCATTACTGTAAAAGGGTTAAAGGTTTTAAACTCAGCGGATACAATCATTTATGCGGATTCACTAGTCAATCCTGACTTAATGACTGATGTAAAACAAACCGCAACAATCGTAAAAAGTGCCGGAATGGCTTTGGAAGAGATTGTTGACCTTATGGAACAGGAAGTGAAGGAAGGAAAGAGTGTCGTCCGGCTTCACACAGGTGACCCGGCCATTTATGGTGCCATTTTGGAACAAATGAGTCATCTTTATCGTCGCGGGATCCAGTATGAGATTATACCGGGAGTGAGTTCTGTCTTTGCTTCTGCTGCGGCAGCAGGTGTTGAATTAACCGTACCTGATCTTACGCAAACAGTCATCTTAACGCGAGCAGAAGGCAGAACTGCAATGCCTGAACGTGAAAAGCTGAAGGATTTAGCAAGCCATCATTGTACAGTGTGCCTATTTTTAAGTGCGACGTTAATTAAAAAAGTTGTCAAAGAGTTTTATGAGGCCGGCTGGGAAGAGAATGCTCCGGTTGTCGTTGTCTACCGAGCATCATGGCCTGATCAAAAAATTATCCATACAACTTTAGCAAAATTACACGAGGACATGAGAGCAAACGGAGTAACGAAACAAGCGATGGTCATCATCAGCAAAGCCGTAGACCAAAAACTATTAAAAGAAGGAAAATACGAATCAAAACTATATGATAAGACGTTTACACATGGGTATCGAAAGGGAGTTACTTCGGGGAAGTAAAAATAAATGTATAATTTATAATGTAGAATTTAGAATTGGTGTGGGTGAATTCAAGAGGTTGTTTAAAGCCTGACATCTAATGATTTACTTTTATTAATTATTAATTATACATTTTACATTTCACATTGAAAAAAAGGGGTGTTTTACATTGCAATCGAGATTGGTTATTGCGGGGACTGGCAGTGGGGTTGGGAAGACGACGTTGACGATTGGGTTAATGGCGGCTCTAAAGCAGAAGGGGTTAAACGTACAAGGGTTTAAGTGTGGTCCTGATTATATTGATCCTAGCTATCATACTGCAGTTACAGGAAGGCAATCGCGTAATTTGGATAGTTGGATGCTGACTGAAGAGACAATGAAGGAAATTTTTGTTCGCGGCAGTACGGGTGCAGATATATCGATTATTGAAGGAGTCATGGGTTTTTATGATGGAAAAAGCCCGACAAGTAATAAAGGCAGTACGGCTGAAATTAGCTGTTTACTATATGCCCCTGTGCTGCTTGTGATCAATATTGCAAGTATGGCTAGGAGTGCGGCGGCGATTGTCAAAGGCTATCAGCTTCTTGATCCGAACGTAAATATTGCCGGTGTGATTCTTAACCAAGCTGGAAGTAAAGGGCATTATGAGCTTTGTAAAGAGGCAATTGAGCAAGAGTGTCATGTTCCGGTCTTGGGCTACTTACTTCGTGGTGATGGTCCATCAATTCCAGAACGTCATTTAGGTCTCATACCAGCGATTGAGCGTGGAGAATTAGATACATTTTTTCATGAATTAGGAGTGACGATTTCTGAAAAGGTTGATCTTGAACAAATTGTAAATATTGCCAAGCAAGCGCCAATTATAGAAGTTGAAGAGAACCTTTTTAAAAATAACGAAACAAGGAAAGAGGATTCAGTCAAAATTGCTGTGGCCAAAGATTCGGCATTTAACTTTTATTATCAAGAAAATCTAGAATTACTAGAACAGGCGGGAGCAGAGTTAGTGTACTTTAGTCCTGCTGCAGGCGAATTATTACCTGAACATATAGATGGCTTGTATATTGGCGGAGGTTTTCCTGAGGAATTTGCAGTACAACTTGCTGAAAATGTTGCTCTTAAAGAGCAGATTAGAGAGAAAGTGGAGCAAGGGTTACCAACGTTTGCGGAGTGTGGCGGTTATATGTATCTAACCGAATCGATTACAACAACAGAAGATCAGACGTATCCAATGGTTGGTATTATTCCAGGACAAGTTTCGATGCAAAAAAGGTTTGCCGCTCTTGGTTATCGTGAAGTTACAGCACTTGAAACAAACATTTTACTTGAAAAAGGTGAACAAGCGAGAGGCCATGAATTTCACTATTCAACATTTACAAGTGATGATGAGTTACCGTATGTTTACCATTCAAAGGGATTACGGGGAGAAGGAAAGGAAGGGTATGTTCGAGAGAACCTTGTTGCCGGTTATACGCACATTCACTTTGCCTCAAATTCATCAATTCCAGCCCGTTTTGTAGCAGCATGTAAAAGCTATCGAGAGGGGAATTAAAATGGGGAGATCAAGAGAAAATCAAGAAGGTTATTGCCTCGTCTATACTGGCGATGGTAAAGGGAAGACAACGGCAGCGATCGGTACCGCCTTAAGAGCTGCCGGCCGAGGATTAAACGTGATTATTTTGCAATTCATCAAATCTTCTGAACGCACGTATGGAGAAAAGCTGGCCTTTGAAAAGGTAGGTGTTGAAATGCTCCAATTAGGTGAGGGGTTTACATGGACAAAAACGCCGGAAATTCACCGAGAGGCATTAAAGGCTGGATGGAGTAAAGCGAGGGAAGTTATTGAGTCAGGTGATTATGACCTTATTGTTCTGGATGAAATAAACAATGCTCTGGCGATTGAAAAGTTTCCTATTGATGACTGCTTACCATTAGCTGAAGTGATTGACGTTGTAAAAAACAGACCCAAGCATACACATATGATTCTCACCGGCCGTAATGCGAAGCCAGAAATCATTGAAATTGCTGATCTTGTTACGGAGATGAAACCGGTGAAGCATTATTATGAAAATAATGTACCCGCAGTTTACGGGATTGAGTTCTAAAGAGGGGATATATAATGGAAAGAATTGAAAATATACTTAATCGAATTACACCTTTAAACCATGAAGTAATGGAAAGAACAGGTGCTTATATTGACCAATTAACAAAGCCGGTCGGCAGTTTAGGAAAGCTTGAAGAAATTGCGATTCAACTAGCAGGAATTACAGGAAATGATTACCCGGATATTTCTGCTCCAGCAGCACTTGTTTTTGCAGGTGATCATGGAATTGTTGCTGAAGGTGTTTCTGCTTATCCACAGGAAGTGACGAAATTAATGATACATAATTTCTTGAATGGCGGAGCAGCGATTAATGTATTCACAAGACAAATCAATGCTACTGTTCATGTAATTGATGTCGGTGTTAATGGTGAGATTGAACACCCACAATTAATCAGTCGTAAGGTTCGGAACGGCACAGCGAACTTTTTACGAGAAGCTGCGATGACAACTGATGAAGCAATAGAGAGTATTCTCGTTGGTATGGAAGAAGCTGAGAAGGTAATTAAAACAGGGAGTAACATTTTGATCATTGGGGAAATGGGGATTGGAAACACGACGGCTAGTAGTGCATTGGTCGCAGCTTTTACTGATGTTTCTGTTAATGATTTAGTAGGTCACGGAACAGGACTTGATGAAAAAGGACGTCTCCAAAAGGCTGAAGTGATTAATGAAGCATTAGCATTTCATCAGCCAAATGAAAAAGACCCAATTGATGCTTTTACAAAGGTGGGCGGTTTGGAAATTGGAGCCATGGCCGGCGCAATGTTAAAAGCTGCTTCATTAAAAATTCCTGTTTTAGTAGATGGTTTTATCTCAGCAACAGCAGCATTACTTGCTTATAAGCTATGTCCGCTAGTTAAAGAATACTTGTTTATTAGTCACCAATCAGTAGAAGCAGGGCAAAGGGCGGCGGTGAAAATGTTGGAAAAAGAACCTCTTTTGAACTTGCATCTGCGTCTTGGTGAAGGAACAGGTGCAGCGTTAGCTTATCCAATCCTTGATGCATCGACGAGAATGGTTAGAGAGATGGCGACATTTGCAGATATTGGGATTGAAAAATAATTGGAGGTGTGAGGGTTGGGTACTACAACGTTAGTGAAACATCAGCGTACCGAGCAACAGAATAAGAAGGAAACTCAGCGCTTCCCTCATGTCTATTATTCAATATTTCTTGGTAGTTTAGCTGTTATCTTATTATTTTCAATCACAATGTCAGTCATGTTAGGACCAGTATCAATTCGACCTGATACTGTATGGAAGATTGCGTTAGTGAAGCTGCCAATCATGGAACATTTAATTACCGTTGATTGGTCTAAGTCTTATGAACATATTATTTGGGACATACGTTTTCCGCGTGCTTTTCTAGGTGCTATTGTTGGAGCAGGCTTAGCAATTGTTGGGGTTGCGATTCAAGCATTAGTCAGAAACTCGTTGGCGGATCCCTTTATTTTAGGGGTCTCGTCAGGGGCTTCTGTTGGGGCAACATTAGTGATCATCTTCGGTACATTTAGTCTGTTTGGACACTATGCACTATCTATTGCGGCGTTTTTAGGATCATTACTGTCGGTTGTTATTGTCTTCTTTCTTTCTCAAGTGGGAGGAAGAATTTCCACAGTCAGGCTTCTATTAGCTGGAATAGCAGTGTCAATGATTCTATCAGCAGTAACTAGCTTTATCGTCATTTCTTCACCTAGAGAAGAAGGGATACGCAATGCTCTTTTTTGGATGATGGGAAGTTTAGCAGGGGCGAAGTGGGAATATATAACGATTCCTGCTATCGCAGTTTCTCTTGGAATCATATTTTTACTAACACAGTCGAGATCGTTAAACACTTTACTAATGGGAGAGGAAACAGCGAAAACATTAGGTGTAAATATTGATGTTTTTCGAAAGTTACTTATTATAGTTACTGCTTTACTAACTGGAGTAATCGTCGCTGTCAGTGGGGCGATTGGTTTTGTCGGTTTAATGATCCCGCATATCGTACGTCTCATAATTGGCTCTGATCATCGGCGTGTCTTGCCGGTTAGTGCTTTTGTTGGAGCTATTTTTATCATTTGGGCAGATGTGTTTGCTAGACTCATATCTTCACCTGAGGAATTACCAATTGGTATTGTTACAGCGATTTGTGGTGGTCCGTTTTTTATTTGGTTACTAAGGAGGAGCTCATATTCGTTTGGAGGTGGAGACCGATAATGTTAAAGGTACAAGGTGTAACCGGAATCGTTAATGAGAAAACGATTATCGAAAATATTCATTTACAGGTGAGTTGCGGCGAATTTGTTGGATTAATTGGTCCGAATGGGAGCGGTAAATCCACCTTATTAAAGCATATGTATCGTGTTCAAAAACCCGATGCCGGTTTTATTACCTTAAAAGAACAGGAGATATTTAAGCAATCAGCAAAGAAGATCGCCAAGCAAATGGCCGTTGTTAGTCAGGAGTCACCTATCCTTTTTGATTTTTCCGTTTATGAAATTGTCCTGATGGGAAGATCGCCACATAAACGTTTATTTGAACAAGACACGAAACGTGATCAAGAACTCGTCTATGATGCATTAGAAAAGGTAGGAATGTTTGAGCATAAAGATCGCAGCTATATGACGCTTTCAGGTGGTGAAAAGCAACGTGTGCTTATTGCCAGAGCGTTAGCGCAACAAGTGGATCTTCTGGTCCTGGACGAGCCAACAAATCATTTAGATATCCAACATCAACTTCAAATTTTAGACTTGGTGAAATCGTTAAATTTTACAGTAGTTGCTGCCCTTCATGATTTAAATCTTGCTGCAGCTTATTGTGATTATCTCTATGTTATTGATAATGGACATATCGTAGCCTCAGGTCCTCCGGAAGAAGTGCTTAGATCGGATTTGCTTCGACGTATCTTTCGAGTTGAAACAGATATCGTGATCCATCCAATTACAGGGAAAGTACATATTACCTTTTTATCAGACTATATGATCAATACGCATCAAAGGTCGAGAAGCTTTTTACAAACTAGAAGTAGGTAGAGGAGAATTTTTATAATGACAGTTTTAAAACGTTTTGTTTTCTGCAGTGCGTTCTTATTCCTGCTTATCGTAACCGCCTGCAATCAAACATCATCGACTACAGAGGAACCAGTGGAGTCAGATGATCAAGCAATCGAAACAGAGGCACAAGAATACACTGAGGTCACGATCGAAAATGCAGATCGCACAGTTACATTTACTGAACAACCGCAGCGTGCAGTGACGTTAAATCAACATACAACAGAAGTCATGCTAGCTCTTGGCCTAGAAGAATTTATGGTAGGTACAGCATTTTTAGATGATGAGATTTTACCAGAATTTCAAGAAGCATATCAACAAATTCCAGTTTTATCTGATCAATATCCATCTCAGGAAGTCTTTTTAGCTGAAGAGCCTGATTTTGCTTATGCCGGCTGGAGCAGTGCTTTTCATGAAGATCATATTGGATCAATTGAACAGCTCGAGCAGTATGGGGTTAAATCATACTTACACAATTCTTCGACGATTATTGGTCCAACGATTGAAGATGTATACGATGATATTTTACTTATCGGAAAAATTTTTAATGTTGAACAACGTGCAGTAGAACTAATTAAGACAATGAAGAATCAAATGGAAAATATTCAAAGCACAATTCATCCTAATGAAAAGCCGATTCAGGTCTTTGTATATGATAGTGGCGAAATGGCACCACTTACGTCCAGTCAAAATTTTTTAAAAGAACTAATTGAAATGGCTGGAGGAGAAAATATTTTTGCTGATATTAATAAAAACTGGGCTGAAGTAAGCTGGGAAGAAGTCGTCGATCGAAATCCAGAGCTTATTATTATCATTGATTACGGCGAAACAACGGTTGAGCAAAAGAAAGAATTTCTCTTAACTCACTCGGCCCTGGAGAATGTACCAGCAATCCAAGAGGAACGGTTTGTTGTTATGCCGTTATCGGCTGCTGCGGAAGGAATTCGAGCACCATTGGCATTAGAAATTTTAGTGAACGGATTTTACTCGAAATAATAGATTGATTGAATCAACCAGTCGTTGTTGTGGGACGGCTGGTTGTTGTTTAGGCTGTTGTAGGAGGAATAATATGGCTGATATTGGAAAAGTGTATTTAGTAGGAGCTGGTCCTGGAGATGTAGGGTTAATTACTGTAAAAGGAATGGAAAGCATTCGCCAAGCGGATGTGATCTTATATGATCGATTAGTGAATCCTCTTTTGTTAGAGTATGCAAAACCAAATGTAGAATTAATTTATTGCGGAAAACTGCCGGATCGTCATATTCTCAGACAAGAAAAAATTAATGAAATCCTTGTGGAACAAGCGAAAGCGGGTAAAACTGTTGTCCGTTTAAAAGGGGGAGATCCAAGCGTATTTGGGCGTGTAGGAGAAGAAGCAGAGTCCTTAGTAGATCATGGGATTGCATTTGAAATTGTACCTGGTATTACGTCGGGAATTGCCGCTAGTACGTATGCGGGGATACCGGTTACGCATAGGGAATATGGGAGTACATTTGCAATGGTCACAGGCCATGATAAATCAAAAGACGGAAAGCCGACAATTCAATGGGAAGCACTAGCCAAAGGAATTGATACAATTGCTTTTTATATGGGAGTAGGAAACTTAACCTACATATCAAATAAGCTCATCGAAAATGGCCGTTCTCCTTTAACTCCAGTCATTTTAATTCAGTGGGGAACTACGAGTCGGCAAAGAACACTTGAAGGGAATTTAGAGAATATAGCTCGATTAGCAAAAGAGGAGAACTTCAGCAATCCATCAATAACGTTAGTCGGCGATATTGTACAACTCCGGAAAAAGGTACAGTGGTTTGAAAGCAAGCCTTTGTTTGGACAACAAATTGTAGTGGCTAGGACAGGTAATAACATTGACAGATTGGCTTCAGTATTAAGAGGACAAGGGGCTGAAGTGCTGGAATATCCACGAATTCAATGCTGTTCTCTCGTTAAAGAAACAGCCTTTCTTAACGTCATGGAAAAAGTAGCTAGCTACGATCGAATTGCGTTTTTATCTTCTGAAAGTGTCACCTTTTTTATGGAAGGCATTCAACATTACAACATTGATATTCGCTCAATTAAAGCCGAGCTGTACGGAGGGACCATAAAGGTAAAAAAAGCGTTGGAGAGCAGAGGCTTTTTAGCGAAAACTGTAAATGTCATGCCTGAAATGGGAAGATTACTCGTTGTTAGCCCCCACTTACAATCTGATAAAAAAGAACGCTTTATGACCGACTGGGGACCATTTGATGTTTTAATCCCCTATGAAAAACAAGTGGTTGATCAGTCGCATGCAACACTTCAACGTGTTTTAGATGAAGGGAAGTTAAATAAGATTATCTTTCCGAGCGCGACATCTGTTAAACAATTTATGTCTGCATTAGAGCGTTTCGGTCAAGATCCTCAACAACTTCTCGCGGAAACAGAAGAAGTGATTTGTATGGGAGAACAGTCAGCTCAATTAGTAAAGGATGCGGGTGGTGTTTGTAGAGAGATTTCGCACGAACTAACAGAAGGTGAGTTAGTTCATGTTCTCTTGTCGAACGCCATTGAAATCGTTTAGGATTAAAGTAGCTACTACATCCTTATGATTAGGGGGTACGAATGAAGCAAAACTATCCTGTACTGTTAAATTTAGATGGAAGAAAAATCATCGTCATCGGTGGAGGGACAATTGCTGAGCGAAAGGTTCAAGGAATACTAGAGACCGGTGCAATGGTAGACGTTGTATCTCCAGACATTACTGAAGAACTAAAGAGGTTAGTTTCTGAAAAGAAAATTACTTGGAAGCAAAAAGAATTTAAGAAAAAGGATCTAGAGGATGCCTTTATCGTTATTGCTGCAACAAATAATAGCAACATTAATAAGTGTGTTTACGATTCAATACTTCCTCATCAACTTATCAACATTGTCGATCGTCCTGATTTGTGTAGTTTCCATGTTCCTTCTGTCATTAGAAGAGGAAAGCTTGTCATAACGGTCTCAACGAGTGGCGCAAGCCCCAGTTTGGCGAAAAGAATTCGAAAGGATCTTGAAAAGACATATGATGAGAAGTATGAAAGTTTTGTAGAGTTCCTTGACTGGGCTAGACAGCTTGTTTTAGCGGAAATAGAAGATGCTGCAATGAAAAAAGAATTGTTAGCTTCCTTAACTGAGCCTTCAATATTGACAATGAGAAATCGAAAAGAGGTATTTTTAGGTCGCCTTCAACAAGCAAAAACAAAATAAAAATAGATGAAACTACCTTTTAGTACGAGAGTATTGATGAGGTAGTTTTACTTTGAATATGATAATTAAAAAATTCCTTGCCAAATAAAACCAATAATGTTAACTTAAAATATATATAGGTTAACAATAAGCGGTAAAGGATGTGGCAAAGGTGACAATAAATGCTGTGTTGAAAAATGAATGGGATCGATTAGCAGATAAGGCTCTTGCTGGGGAGTTATTAACGTTAGATGAGGGATTACGGGTTCTTCAGGCAGATGATGATGAAGTATTACCAATTTTACATGCTGCTTTTAAAGTGAGAAAACAATACTATGGGAAAAAAGTAAAGCTAAATATGATTATTAATGCAAAAAGCGGAATGTGTCCAGAGGACTGTGGTTATTGTTCACAATCTATTATTTCAGATGCACCAATTGAAAAATATACATTTATGGATAAACAAACCCTTATTGACGGAGCAAAAGAAGCCCTTAACAGAAAAGCAGGGACATATTGTATCGTTGCAAGTGGACGCGGACCATCTGAGAAAGAGATTGACAATGTAATAGAAGCTGTAAAGGAGATCAAAGATACGATGCCCTTAAAAATTTGTGCTTGTTTAGGAATCGTTGGTGAAGAAAAGGCGAAAAAACTAAAAGAAGCAGGGGTTGACCGTTATAATCATAATTTAAACACGCATCAGGATAATTTTTCGAATATTACGTCAACACACAACTATGACGATCGAGTTATGACAGTTGAAACAATTAAAAGCGCAGGAATGTCACCATGTTCGGGCTGTATTATCGGGATGGGTGAGACTGACGAACAAATTGTAGAAACGGCTTATGCATTACGGGATGTTGAAGCAGATTCAATTCCGGTTAACTTTTTAAATCCGATTAAAGGAACCCCGCTAGAAAGTCAGAGTACAACAAAACCTATGAAAGCATTAAAAGTACTTGCTTTAATGAGGTTTATTAATCCGAAAACAGAAATACGAGTTTCAGGAGGCAGAGAGATCAATTTACGCACATTACAGCCGATGGCGTTTTATGCAGCAAATTCAGTCTTTGTAGGTGATTACTTAACAACAGAAGGACAGGCTGTAACCTTAGATCATCAAATGATTGAAGACCTTGGCTTTGAAATTGAAGAATGTGCTCTTTAACAAAAAACAAGTCATTGTAGAGTGATACTTTACAATGGCTTTTTCTTTTACAGTTTATTGAATATTTAAAAAATAAATAGTATAGTTATATCTATCAATACTGCAGTATAAACAATCTAGTTAATGACATCTAAGTTCCTTCATCTAGTAACCGTCTTTAGAACAATGAGTAATGTATTTCAGGAAAGAGTGATAAAAAGATGTCAACAAAAAACAAAATATATTTAACAATTACTATCCTTTTTTCGGTTACAATGATATCTGCACTATCAATAACTTCTTATATTTATTTGCAAAATTTTAAAGAAGAAAACTACAGTGATCTTGAAGCAATTGGTTCAATACTCCTTTTTACTATTGCGGCACTAGTTGGATTGTTTTTAGCTTTTAGAGTATATAATAGTGGGCTATCTGAAAGTCAGAGACGAACGGATACGGTCAGCGGACAAAAAACAAGTCAAAGTCTTGTATCACAACAAGAGGTGGAGGATGCTTTAAAAGATAGGGAAAGTTATCGACGTTTAGTGGAGTTTTCTCCTGATGGGATTATGATTCACTGTGAAGAAAAAATAGTTTATATTAATCAGGCAGGATTAGATCTTTTTGGAGCAAGCTCTAGCAGTGAGATTATTAATCGTTCAATATTAGATATCATTCCACAACGCTACAAACAGGTTGTAAAAAAACAGGTGCAAAAATCTTACTCTAGTAGAGAGTTTGCTTACCGCTATAATCAAAAGTGTATCAGGTTGGATGGAACTCTTTTTGATGTAGAAGTTAGTGGAATTCCAATAGATTATATGGGGAAAGATGCAACATTAGCTTTAATGCGGGATATAACAGAGAAAAAGCTTAATGAGGAGTTGCTTCGAAAATCAGAAAAGCTTTCAGTTGTTGGCCAATTATCAGCGGGGATTGCCCATGAAATTAGAAATCCATTAACGTCAGTCAAAGGTTTCCTACAGCTATTACAAAAAGATATCGTGACATCTGATATCAAAGAAAAAGGAAAATATGTTGAGATTATTCTTTCTGAATTGGATCGTGTTGAATCGATTATTCATGAGTTTCTATTTTTAGCTAGACCAAATCAAGATATTGCTTTTAAAGAAAAAAGCCTATTATCAATCATAGAACAAATCAAAACCTTATTAGATTCACAGGCTATACTGCATGATGTTCAAATTGTCTTAGAAGCTGATGATGAGACTTTACCAAACATCGATTGTGAAGAGAGTCAGCTAAAGCAAGTGTTTATTAATATTATTAAAAATGCGATTGAATCGATGCCAAATGGTGGTCTTATTGTTATCGAAGTTCGAAAAAAAGATGAAGAACATATCTATATTAAAATCGCTGATCAAGGAAAAGGGATATCGAAAGAAAGAATTAAAAAGCTTGGTGAACCTTTTTATTCAACGAAAGAAAAAGGGACTGGCCTTGGATTAATGATCAGCTATAAAATTATTGAAAGTCATAATGGAAGAATTGTTGTAGAAAGTGAAGAAAATAAAGGTACAGAATTTACAATTATACTTCCTGTTCATCCGAATTTTATTGAAAAGAAACAGAGGATTAATCAGGAAACGGAAAATTTGGTCCATTCTTAAATTTAAGTATGCTTTTCCAATCGCATGTGATTTTCGTAAAGTAAATCATGTGCGGTTTTTTTTATGAAATAAGTAAAAAAAGTCTTGCGTAAGAAAAATGGATGTGTTATATTATTTCTTGTCGCTAATAAGCGATAGTGTTGGTTTAGCATTCTGTTTTAGAAGTCATGAAAAAAACTTTTCAAAAAAAGACTTGCGCAGAATTAGATAAAGTGATACAATAAATTCTGTTGCTGAAATGACACAT